>CAYURM010000006.1:0-119310 GCA_964447155.1 uncultured Anaerolineaceae bacterium | reverse complement strand
AGGGTATTGGCAATGGTTGAACGGATCAGGATTCAGCAGTCGGGGTTATACCTGTGTCAGATTTTTTTTGGAACAAGCCGGTGTACCTGCTACTCAATCCAAACCTGACAGCGGAAAATTTCAACGATGACACCCTTGGCGGGTACTAGACGATCTGTATGAACATGGTGTTACGGAGGTGTTGTTATAAAGTGGAAAGGGTTGTCGAATAACCATATTTCCCACATTGACAAGAAAATGAAAAGCCATTAGACTATAGTGGTAATGACCACACAACCATAAACCTGAATTTTCATGGGGTGGAATATGACCACGAAAAATAAATTTATTGATCCTTATTCCTATGTGCCTAAATATCATCAGATGTTTACCATTTTGCGTACGAAAATTGAAAATGGTGAGTGGCAGCCAAAATCTCCTATTCCACCAGAAAGGGAGCTTGAAAAACTTTATAACGTCAGCCGTACAACGATCCGTCAAGCACTTTCCATGCTCCAGGATCATGGGTATATTTATCGAGAATTAGGGAGAGGCACTTTTGTGACCCCTCCCAAATTGCAAAATAGTTTACATGTGCTGACCAGTTTTTCTGATGACATGAAAGAACGTGGATTAAAACCCAGCCACAGAATTCTCAACCTTAAATATGTAGAACCATCAAAAAACGTGCGGACGCAATTAGAGCTTCCAGAATCTGCTGAAACAGTCTTTATGCTTGAACGTTTGCGTTTCGCTGATGGCATTCCAATCGGGATTCATGTTTCTTATCTTCCGCTGAACCCTGGTCAAACTATCACGGTTGACGAAGTCGAAGAATATGGCTCTCTGTATAATTTGCTGCAGGAGAAATTTAACCTGATCGCAACTGAAGCAGATGAAACGCTTGAGGCAACCATTGCGGATGCTTATGAAGCGCAATTGTTGGAGGTAAATACAGGCAGCCCTTTATTGCTAATTGAACGTACTGTATGGTCTCAGGCTCGATATCCTATGGAATTTGTGAAAGTTTTGTATCGCGCAGACCGATATAAATATTTTGTACACTTAAATCGATAAAGCTTTCAAGTATTCTGTTCTTTCTTTTACATCTAAAACATTTGATAAGGAGCGATGTTATGTTTCAAAAATTAGAAATTAAGACAACCAAACGCCAAGAATTAATCGTTTTAACAGATCAAATTCAACAGGTAGTAAATGATCTGGATGTGAAAAGTGGAATTTGTGTTTTGTTCTGCCCGCATACCACAGCTGCATTGACAATTAACTCATATTTAGATCCGGCAACAGCAGTGGATTTAGTGAAAGAAATTGATCGTTTGGTGCCCACCCGGACAGATTTTGTGCATGTTTTTGATACACCATCCGATGCGGCAGGACACATCAAAGCCAGCTTGATTGGTGGGCAGTACACAATCATCATTGACCAGGGGAAATTGCAAATCGGGGGATCGCAGGGGATTATGTTTTGGGAATTTGATGGCCCCAGAAACAGACAGGTATTTGTGAAAATCATTGCCAGCGACTAAAGGTTGTATGACTGCCAAGTCATTTGTTGCCCAATGGCCTTCAAAAGAATGTTAATGGTTTAAGCTTCAAAAGCCAGTTTTGGACAGGAACAGTTTATCTCTGATTGTGTTCAGCATCGCTAAATATTTCAATTTGGTAAGGCTGATCGGTGAGGAAAGCGTTATTGGTTTTTTGTGCTTGGCGTATTTGGTGATGATGTCCGTCACCGTTTTGGTGGTGTAAATCAACGTTTGTGTGATTTTTCAACTTTTTAGTGCTTCCAAACGATAAAAAATCAGGTATTATGAAACCCCCTTTTTCTCACAAACAGGTGCACTGGAAGAGGGGATTTCCTGTCAATTGACAGACGAGGAGAATGATGACAAAACTTCGCGATCTTTTTAAGCGCAAACCGAACAAGTTTGTGACTTTGCTTTTAGAGCAAACCACCCTGACGGTTGAGGGTTTGGAATTGTTGAATGTGTATCTCAAGAAGCGCGATTCGGTGGTTGCCAAGCGCATATCAGCAACCGAGAAAAAAGCGGATGAGGTGCGCCGCATCCTGATTGAAGAATTGATGCGCACTTTTGTGACACCATTTGATCGGGAAGACATCTTCAGCCTGTCCCGTGAAATTGATGATATTCTGGATTACGCCAATACAACGGTGGATGAAATGGAAATCCTGAAGGTCAAACCGACGGTTTTCATGCGCCGGATGGCTTCGCTGCTGCATGATGCGGCGGTGGAGCTGGGGCTGGCGGTGGAGCGATTACAAAGCAAACATCCTTCAACTGCCTCCAACCACGTGCAGCGGGCCAAGGCGCTGGAAAATCGGGTTGAGGCAGTTTATCGCGAGGCGTTGGCGGATCTGTTCCGTGGGCCGAAGACGATGAAAGATGTGATGACGATTCTCAAGGTACGGGAAATCTACCGGCATTTGAGCAATGCGGCGGATATGGAAGATCAGGCGGCGAATGTTGTTGCTGATATCATCATGAAATTGACTTGAGGTTGAGATAAAATGGCAGCTCTTATCATTACGATTGCGCTGGCAATCATTTTTGCATTCCTGAATGGCGTGCATGATGCCAGCAATGTGGTTTCTACGATGATTTCCTCACGTTCATTATCCCCCACCAAAGCCCTGATTATGACGGCGGTTGCCGAGTTTATCGGGCCTTTTATGTTCGGTGTGGCGGTTGCCAAAACCATTGGGCAGGGACTGGTAGCGCAGGAAGCGGTGACTTTGCCCGTGATTATGGCTGCGCTGGTGGGTGCGATTGTGTGGAATATTATCACCTGGGTGTTTGGCATCCCCAGCAGTTCATCTCATGCGCTGGTGGGCGGCATTCTGGGGGCAGTCGTGGTGGGCGGCGGGTGGTCGCATGTGATTCCTTCGGGGTTGGCAACGGTATTGATTGCGTTATTTGCCTCGCCGCTGGTGGGGATGATCGTTGGTTTCATCTTTACCAGACTGATCTACTTTCTTTCGCGTGGCGCCAGCTTGCGGATCAACTGGTTTTTCAAGAATGCGCAATTGTTGACCGGTTTAGGGCTGGCGCTGAGCCAGGGCACAAATGATGCCCAAAAGGCGATGGGGGTTATTGCGCTGGGTTTGGTGGCCTCCGGGATGCTGCCATCCTTTGAGGTGCCGCTGTGGGTGGTGGCGCTTAGTGCGGGCGCTTTGGCTGCTGGCACCGCTACCGGCGGGTGGGGGATGATCCGCACCCTGGGGGGGAAATTTTACAAGATTCGTCCGGTCAATGGCTTTAGCGCTCAGCTGGCGTCGGCATCGGTTTTGCTTGCGGCGGCATTGCTGGGCGGTCCGGTCAGCTCGACGCAGGTGGTCAGTTCTACGATTGCGGGGGTGGGGGCAGCGGAGCGGATGAGTAAGGTGCGCTGGGGGGTAATGGGGAACATCGCGGTGGCGTGGTTATTGACCATCCCTGCAACGGGAGCGGTCGCGGCATTGGCTTATTTGCTGCTGAACATGGTGTTCTGATTTTAAATAAGCTCGGCCCCTGAACTTACACGACAATCACCACCAGTCTGTACAGATCGCATAAGTTTGCGGCAAAAAAATTTGCACCTTGACAAGGGTGGAGGAAATTATTATAATACTGAATATTGGTAGGTACCACACGACAACATGATGGCGTTACACCAGAAAATTACGAATTGTTTATAGCGCTGCTTATCTTTTTGCAAATTTCCTCCGCGAGATAAATAAAAAAGTTTTGCAATCATCAAAGGCATAACTAATAAACCAGAAGGGATTTCAATACAATGCAAAAACCAGATTTATTGAAGTGGGCTTTGGTTCCATCGCGTCGAAAAAATTTACTAACCGCAATTTTGTTTCTGCTGCCTTCGTTGATCATTTTCGGTGTTTTTGTTTATTATGCTTTGGGCTTTAATGTCTATCTCAGTTTTACGTCGTGGAATTTTTTGTCAAAAACAAAGGAATTTATTGGATTTGACAATTACGCCCGCCTTTTCTCCAGCAAAGTATTTTGGGAAGCGCTAAGAAATACGGCCTATTTTGCCTTTGCTTCCGTAACCATTTCGTTGATTATTGGCCTTTTCCTGGCAATTTTACTTAATCAAAAAATTCCTGCGCGCGGTTTATTCCGCACAGTTATTTTTTCCCCGTATGTAACCACAACTGCTGCCATATCTTTGCTTTGGGTTTGGATTTTTCAACCGGACTTTGGTTTATTCAATTTTGCTTTGAATTTGATTGGCATCGACGGGCCAAGCTGGCTTTCCGATACAAGATGGGCTATGCCAGCATTGATTATCATGAATGTGTGGCAAAACACGGGATATGTGATGGTGATTTTCCTTGCTGGTTTGCAGGGCATTGACCGAACACTCTATGAGGCGGCGGCAATCGATGGGGCTGACGGCTGGAAGAAATTTTTAAACATCACATTGCCTTTGCTTTCGCCCACCACATTTTTCATTATGGTGACGACATTACTCAATAATTTTAATACTTTTGATCAGGTAGCAGTAATGACCAAAGGTGGCCCGGCTGGCGCAACAACGGTGATGAATTACTTCATATATCAGGAAGCTTTTGTCAGTTTTCGGGCTGGTTACGCGTCGGCAGCTTCGACAGTTTTGTTTCTGATCCTGTTGGTAATTACAATTTTCCAGACCCGGTTCTCCCGCCGCTGGGTGCATTATTAAACCAGGTCATTGATTGGAAGTTTTCGACCGAAAAGGGAGAATTGGCAAAGGACATCTTTTTTCGGGCATTGACGTCTGATTTTCTACATTGAAATTTGATTTTCAGGTGAAGCTAATATTTTCTTAGAAAAAGAGAGGCTTGTTTATGAGGCGCGTTATGAGTCAACAAATCTCAAAGAGAATCTGGGGAACCATATCTACAATTTTGCTTGTCATCACCGCTGTATTTGTTTTGATCCCTTTTGTGTGGATGTTTGTGACGAGTTTACAGCCTGATCTGAAAAGTGTTTTACAAATTCCCCCGAACTGGATTCCTGACCCGCCAACATGGCGGAATTATATAACCGCATGGACTTCTGCTCCGTTTAATATTTACTTAAAAAACAGTATTATTGTTGCATTAAGCGCGACAACCTTGCAGGTTATCAATGCTTGTCTGAGTGGTTATGTGTTCTCCTGGATCAAATTCCCCGGACGCGATTTCATTTTCTTGTTTTTCCTGGCTGTGTTGATGGTGCCGGGACAAGTAACCGTTATTCCGAGCTATATTGTACTGTCCCGCTTGAAGTGGCTGGATACCTACTGGGCACTGATTATCCCCTTGTCTGCCACAGCGTTTGGCACTTTTCTAATCCGGCAGGCTTTTTTGTCCATTCCCCAGGACTTGGTGGATGCCGCTATCGTTGACGGGGCCAGTCATCTCCAGATTTTAAAAAATATCATGATCCCTTTGAATAAACCAATGATCTTAACGTTTGCGTTGTTGAGTTTCAATTGGCGTTGGAATAATTATTTCTGGGTATTGATCATGACCAACTCCACTGTTATGCGGACCCTGCCAGTTGGTTTGGTCGGCATGCGCATGGGGCCGGAAGGGGCTTCACAGTGGCAAATTATTATGGCAGCGACTGTTTTGGTTATTATTCCAATTATGCTGATCTTTGTACTCTTCCAGCGGCATTTTGTTGAAGGGGTTGCTCGATCAGGTTTGAAGGGATAATAAAGAAAAGGAGGTGGTGCCGCTTACGAAAAATTGCATGGATGCAAAAAATACGATCAGTAGTAAAAAGTTCAAATCAGCGTTTCAGTTCATAAGGAGCAGAGAAATGAAAAAGTATAAATATATTCTTGGTTTGTTTGTGGCTTTTGCCCTCTTGTTGAGTGCATGCCAACAAGCCGCAACGCCGGCCGAAGCACCATCAGCAGGATCCGAATCAGAGCCAGCGGCGCCTGATAGCGCTGCGGAATCTGATGGAGAAGTTATCGAACTTGCTTTCTGGACTTTGCTGGGCGGCTCCAATGGAGACCGCATCCAAAAACTGGTGGATGATTTCAATGCCAGCCAGGATGGCATTGTGATTATTTATGAACAACAAGGCGGCTATGATGATCTGCAGCAAAAGCTGCTTGCTTCCCTTGCAGCGGGCGATCCCCCTCCCATCACGATGGTGGATTACAAGTATGTGCCTTTTTATGCAAAGAACGGCGCCTTCGAGCCGATTAATAATCTGGCCTCTGAGGAAGACTTGGCTGATTACATCCCCGGTTTGTTGACAGACTTAACCTATAAAGGTCAAGTGTATGCCATTCCCTTTAACCGCAGCACCCAGGGTATGTTCTATAACAAGGACCTGATGCGAGAAGTTGGATTGGATCCTGAAGCTCCTCCTGAGACCTGGGCAGAAATGGTTGAAATTGGGGAAGCCGTCAAGGCTCTGGGCGATGATTACTATGTCACTTACGGGAAAGAATCTAACGCACAATGGATGTTTGAACCGCTGGTTTACCAATTCGGCGGCAGAATTAGTGATGAGAACTGCCGATTCGTTTTTAATGAAGAAGGCGGCGTTGAAGTTGCAGAGTTCCTGCAGAAGAACATTTACGACACCGACCTGTTCCTGATTGGTGCAAACCCGGTAGGGAACTTTGATGAAGTGTCTTTTGAATGGGTTCAGGGCAAAGTGCTGTTCACCAGAAGCTCCACCGCTTTGCAGGGCAGTATGGAAGAAAGAGTCGACTTCGACTGGGGATTTACAAAGTTCCCGTATGCTGAAGGCGGCACACCTGCGGTTACCAGTGGTGGCGCAAATATTGCCATTGCTGCCAATTACACACCGGAAGAAAAAGCAGCCGCCTGGGAATTTGTGAAATTTGCGACAAATGCAGAAAATTCTGCCTGGTTCCATATGGAAACCGGTTACATGCCGACCCGTTACAGCGTTATGGAGTTGCCAGAAGCGCAAGCATATTATGTGGATCATCCCACCTGGTTGGTAAGTGTCGATCAGCTGGATTATGTAGAGCCGACCGCATGCGGTGTGTTTAATGCCCCCGAATGGCAGCCTGTGATCCAGGCCGCAATGGACCGGATTATTCTCAATAATGAAGATGCAAAAACTGTACTTGATGAAGCCGCTGAACAATTGAATATGACGATTGACAGCATTGCACCGGAAGAGCTCATCAAATAAGCCTTAATAAGTGAAGAAAATTTAAGGCAACTTTCCTCAAGAAGAGAGCAGGCAGCTTATGATTGGCTGCTTGCTCTCTCATGGAAGTTTCATCAAAGAATTGAAAATTTATATTTCGCTAAAAATAAAATTAGCATCTGCCTGTAATTATATTTTTGATTGGACAAATAAAATGAGTGAAAAAATTCAGAGAAAATTACTGCTTGATGATCAGGAAAGCCTGAAATCAAATTTTGAGAAAAAATATATTGAGTATTTTTTTGATGTTCCAGATAATGCATCCAAAGTAGGATTGACGCTTACTTATCGTAATGAATTTTCCGAGACCAATCCTAATAAGGCAGTGATGTTTGTCTCTTTACATGATCCAAATGGCTTTAGAGGACATCGGATGAATCCAGGGGGACGAGGCGATGTTGTCCTGGAATTGTGGGCGGCGCCAAATTCGTCAAGTGAGGGTGCCATTCCCGGGGCCTTGCCTTCAGGACAGTGGCGGGCACAAATTGATATTCGTGCCTTAAAAGGGGACGCGGATTATGGTTTGCAAATCTATATTGAAGAAGGTGATGTCGTCCCTGCCAGTGAGAGCAAATACCCTGATGATCGGGTGGTAAAGCCTGAAAGTGGTTGGTACAAGGGCGAACTGCATGCACATTCAACTGAAAGTGATGGGAAATTTCCTGTTGAGGAGGTTGTAAAGGCGGCGGTTGATTATGGCCTTGATTTCTTCTCCTTGACTGATCATACGACCAGCAGTCAATGGCATAAATTAGGAAAATTAATCGATATGCCCATTGCCCTGATACGCTCTTTGGAGATCACAAGTCATGTTGGTCACGCGAACATTCATGGTATTTCTGATTGGGTCAACGTGTACATTGATAAAGAGGGTTGGAGTGTGAATCAAGCTGCTGAAGAAGTTCATCGACAGGGCGGCCTTTTTTGCATCAATCATGCTTTTAGTGGTTACTTAAGTTGGCGGGATTTTGATTTGGATTGGAATCTTGTGGATATGGAAGAAATTTACCATAACCTGGAAGGCGCCAACAATAGTCATCAGCTTGCTTTGTGGGATCATCATTTGGGTTCGGGATATCGTATCGTTGGTGTGGCGGGAACCGATAGCCATAATCCATTCGAGGGGCTGCATGAGTTTGGTCAGGTTCATACTTATGTATATGCCGATGAGTTAAGTGAACGGGGGATTGTGGAGGGGATAAAACGGGGGATCGTATATATCAGTAGAGGCCCTCAAATGCGGTTCACGGCGTTTAATGAATCAGGCCTTAAAGCAGAAATGTGGGAATCCTTGCCGGTTGATACGCCAATTACATTTGAAGCTGAATTTCAATGGGATAAGCCGCTGGTGATGTTTGTGATAAAAAATGGCATGATCTTTGATGTCTTTTATTCCAACGAAGATATTAAAGATTGGCAAAAAATAGCCTTTACAGATGAAAATCCGAAAGAGAACGATTATTACCGGATCGAGCTGCATGATGTTGTGGTCAATAAGCCGTATACCGGCATTATTTGGCGCGATTATTCGACGATGCGTGTGCTTAGTAATCCGATTTGGGCTGCGCGGAAAAAACAAAATAATGGATTAACGGGAGTTAGATGATGACCATTCGCCAGGAATTAATGCCATTGCAAGAAACCAGGAAGGAAGTTGATCATCAACCCAAAGTTGTTGCAGCCTCTCTTGAGACGAATCATTCCGATATTACTGCCCTTGCAAACGAGATTGTAAAAAAGGGAATTGATAAGATTTATTTGGCAGGTTCCGGGGACTCGATGTTTGCCGGTTTGTGTGTAAAAGAAGCCTTCCAGTCTTATGCAAGAATACCTTTAGAGGTTATTCAGGCGTATGAATATGCAGCATTTGGTCAAGAAGGTGTCGATGGACGCTCAGCAATCATTGTGGTCAGCTCCAGCGGCAGGATCTCTACAACCAGGAATGCACTCGATCGCGCGTTAAAATCTCCTGGTCTTGTCATCGGTATAACCGATCGTGCCGCAGAAGACAATCCATTTTATTCTGAACCGGACTATAAATTGGTGCCGGGCGCGATTAAGGATGGCTGGCCTACCCAAACGACCACAGCTACCATCGCATTATTGATTGACCTGGCGATACAAATAGGGAAAAGTAAAGCTGTTATTTCAAATTCGCAGGCGGGTGAGTCTTTTGAAGACTTGAATCGCGTGCTCCAGCAAATGAGCATTGTTCTGGATGAATCAAGTGAACCAATGCTGCAAGTGGCTCACAAAGTAATTGATGCGAAAACAATCTGTTTTGTGGGAAGTGGGCCGGGTTATGGGGTTGCAAACGTTGGCGCTGCGTTGATGGCGGAGGGGCCTCAGCGAGTAGGTCTGCCGTTATATGTTGAAGAATTTCATCATTCTTTGCGGATCAACACTTTGGATCTGGGGATGCCCCTGTTTTTGATCGCCCCGCGGGATCAAGCTTATCAGCGGTATCTTGATACCGCCCAAGCTGTAAAAAACTGGGGCGGGTACTTAATTGCCATCGTCACCGAAGGGGACGAACAAATTGCAAGCATGGCAAATACGGTTGTACAGATCCCTGATGTTCCTGTTCCGATGCACTCTTTGTTGACCATGCTGCCACTGCACCAATTCAGTATTGCCTTAACAGAGTGCCGTGTGGCCCGTGGGTATGAAAGACCCTGGTATCAGGTTTAACGGACAAATGCAGGTTTTGAAAGCAAAAGGGACCCATTGACGAACGAAAAATCACCGCAAGCTTTTGATGTCATTGCGTTTGGCGGCATTGATATTGACTGGCTTTTTCAGATGAAAAAATTACCTTCTTACGATGAGAAGGTGTCTGCGGAGTTGGTCGGTCTTTTCCCGGGAGGACCGGTTGGCAACTTTGCCTGCATCGGTAGTCATCTGGGAAGCCGGGTTGCCGCTTATTGCACTGTCGGCGATGATGATGGCGGCAGGACGCTGATCGAGGATTTCCAGAAAAATCAAGTGGATACTTCCTTTGTCACCATAAAAAAGGGATATACCACGCCATTTGTGATTGTGGAAGTTGACGATTGTGGCGAGAAGGCAGTTATCGTTCCCCGGCTGCCCGAAATGATCGATACGACAAACCTCAAAGCGGCATTGTCAAAAACAAAGTATATCTATTTGTTTCCGAATGATACCCGGCTGTTTGTCGAAATCGCGTCTCTGGCAAAAGGTTATGGCGTTAAAGTAATGGTGGATATTGAAGCAACAGCAGACCTGAAAGGCAAAGAACTGTTTGAGGTGCTTTCTTATACCGACATTGCTTCATTTAATGAGGCCGGGTTTGAATATTCGACTGGAAAAGAATTTCGTGTTGAATCGGCTCGCGAGCTATTGGATCACGGCCCTGAAACTGTTTTGGTGACAAGAGGAAACCGGGGGGTTGTTGGCATTCAAAAGCAGGAATGTGTCGATCAGCCCGCTTTTAATGTGCCGGTGAAAGACACAACAGGGGCGGGAGATACTTTTAATGCAGCCTTTCTTTTCAGTACGCTCAAGGGAAAGTCACTGCGAGAATCCTTAATGTTTTCATCAGCTGCGGCAGCGCTTGTGATTAGTTCTGTTGGCACTCGGACAACAATGCCAACCGCTGCGGATGTTGAAAAATTTATCCATACAAACAAAACAAAGGGAGATGAACATGTCTAACAATATGACTGAACAGATTATGAGCTTGCCAGATTTAATTCGTAATGAGTTTGATGATTTGGATTCGAAAATCAGAAATACGTTTGATTTCAATGAAATCCTGTCAACAAAAAAGATTGTGATTACAGGTTGTGGAGATTCTTATTTTGCAGGTTTGGCGGCAAAACTAGCCTTCAAAACGTGGGCCAGACTGCCCATCGAAGTGGCTTCTTCCTTACCCGCTGCCAGATATGAACTGCCTGCTGAGTTGGCTGGTTTCCCGAATAATCCAATGGTTATTGGAATTTCCACGTCTGGCGGAGTTTCACGAACCATTGAAGCAATTAATATTGCCAATGAAATGGGCGCCATGACAGTGGCTTTAACTGGAAATGTTTCGTCGAAATTGGCAAAGGCAGCAAATAAAACGATTGATTGTTCAATTCCCAGTTATAATCCTGCGCCGGGCGTGCTTTCTTATCAAATCTCACTGCTTTCTCTTTATTTGATCGCCCTCCATTTTGCAGAAGTGCGGGAGCAAATGACCATGCAGGAGGCGGACAAATTAAGGGCCGAGTTGAAAGGGTCAGCGGATTTAATCGAAGCGACGATTGAAAAGAACGCACCGATAATTAAAGAGTTATCCGAAACACTAAAAACCCATCACAACTTCCATTTTGTTGGGGATGGCCCTAATTATGGCACTGCCTTATTCAGTGCAGCAAAAGTGATTGAAAGTTCTGGCCGTTATGCGGCAGGGCAGGATACAGAGGAATGGGTTCACCTTGAATATTTTACTTCAGTAGATTCTGATATTCCTACTTTTGTCATCTCTCCTGGTTATCGCGGACACAATTTATTAGCTGAGATCATCCCACCGATGAAGCGCGTTGGCCGGATCGTGATTGCAATTACACCTGAAAATGATACGTCCGTTGCTCCGCACGCGGATTACCATCTCCCTGTTGTCGGGAAAATCAGTGAAATCATTTCGCCTTTTGTGTACCAGGTAGCTGGTAATTTGTTTGGTGCTTATCTGGCAGATGCCACCGGCGCTTCATTTTTCTGCTCTGATGTTGAGGCGTATCAGAAAAATGATGATATTCGCAATTCCAGCATTGTGACCTTGCAGGATATTAAGAAGACTTCATAAAGCGACAATGCTGGCTGATCAGCTGACAAAATTTTATTAAGTGGTGTAAATACGGTTAAAAAAAATCATCCTGTGCTTCTTTGTAAAATTACCGTTATCAGGAATATTCACCGGATGAGGATTTATTTGCCCTGATACATGATTCTCAGGCAGCATCTTGATCCTGTCGTATTCAGCATCACACCAATAATCCAGATCCAATGATTGAGTGGCATTGTCTGATATCGCTGCCGATGTGTTTCCCCCTGCACTTTCATTCCAAGTGCAGGGGAAAACATGTACTTGTGGTACGGCATAGCCTTTCATTGTTTCACCATTAATAAGTGTAGTGCAAGGTCGTTACCAATGAATTTTAAATTTAAGTTATTTTTCTTTGTTCAATATTTATCTGTTGGCATTATGGGGCCATATTTTGCGCTCTACCTGTATCAGGAGGATTTTTCCGGGATTCAGGTCGGTTTTCTGCTGGGAAGCATGCCGATCGCTGCGCTTCTTCTCCAGCCTTTAGGCGGATATTTGAGCGATGTGCTGCATTCGCGACGGTCAATTTTAATCATCAGCTGTTTGAGTATGTGTATTTCCATTATTGGGATTGGCTTGAGCAATACCTTTAATTTGGTTTTTGGTTTTTCCATTTTATGGGCGATCAGCAACGTTACTATCCATCCAATCATTAATGCGATGATCCTGGATCATTTAGAAAAAAACGGAGATCGTTCTGGTTATGGCCCCTTGCGTTCCTGGGGTTCTTTAAGCTTTGCTATTTCCAGTTTGATTTTTGGTAGTCTTTTGCTGCAATACTTAGGGACATACTTCACTGTAATTTTGGGGGTTTTATATTTCATCTTGGCAATTATTTGTCTATGGCTGCCTAAAGATGAAAAACCTCTTGATGTGGATAATCATTTGGGGAGCGCAAAGTTTCTTCCTGGCCGTGAAAAATATTTCAGTTTTATTTTCGGCAGTGTGTTTGTTGGTGCAAGTTTAGGGATTGCAATGAATTATATGTCAGTATTCCTGCAATCATTGGGCGCCCAGCCCTGGATAATCGGATTCAATTCATCTTTACAAGCGTTATTTGAAGTCCCTCTAATGCTGATGACGCCTTTTCTCCTAAGAAAATTTTCTGAAAATAAATTGATATTATTCGGTGCACTCGCTTTACCCATTCGCTGGATATTGTATACGTTTATTCAAAATCCGGTTTGGGTTCTTCCTACCCAGATTTTACATAGCGTCGCCATTGTAAGTTTTATGGTAGTAGGTGTTTCCTTCATTGATAAAAACATTGAGAAAGAGTGGCGTGCTTCCGGACAGGCATTGTATTCGGCTGCGATGGGGGGGATTGGATCTGGCCTGGGATTGCTGCTGGCGGGAATGACGTATGAATGGCTTGGTATTCGGTCGGTTTGGTGGTTAAATATCGGTTTTGGGATAATAGGCTTTATTTTAATTCAAAAATCTTTGCGTCAATACGCGCAAGCAGATTCATGACTTGAAATTAGAAAGGAAAACAGAACCATGCCAGATTATATAAGTCTCTCGAATGTTTTCATTGATGATATTCTATTTTGGGATGACAGGATGTTTTTGAATGTGTTAGGAGGTGCTGGTGTCCATGCCATGGCAGGAGCGAGGGTTTGGTCGGATCGTATAGGTCTTTTGGCAAGTGTCGGTAAAGATTTTCAACAAGAACATCTCGAAATTCTAAATGAATTAAACTTTGATCTTTCCATGTTAAAAGTTTTGCAGGACAAAACCACGCGGGCATGGCAGATCTTTCAGCCAGACGAGCGGCGGGTTGAAATTTTTCGGGATGAGAAAATTAAAGTTTCTCAATTAAATTTGACATTATTTGATTTGCCAGAAGAGTATAAATTGATAAAAGGTTGTCATTTTTATTTCTCCGGTTCATATGAAGAATCACTTGAGAATATCCGTTTGCTGAGAAAACTCAACCCTTCAATGAAAATCATTATGGAGCCTTCCATTTATCAGGTTCTTTGGGCGAAAGAAAAATATATTAAAATCCTGCCAGAAGTCGATCTTTTTTCACCAAACTTGCTGGAGGGTGAAAAAATCACGGGAGAGAAAGACCCCCACAGGATCATTGATGCATTGTTGTCATGGGGTGCCCGGCGAGTTTCTCTGAGAATGGGGGAGAAAGGGTCTATACTTGGCAGCGAGACAGGTTCCTATCAAAAAATACCTGCCATTAAAAAAACGATCATTGATGTTACCGGTGCCGGAAATGCGTATTTAGGTGGTTTAATGGTTGGCCTTTGTGAAGGGAAAAGTTTTATCGAATCAGCATTAATGGGTGCGGTGAGTGCCAGTTTTACCATGGAACAGTTTGGCGTTTGTAGATTCAATGCTGATATGTGGACAGAAAGGGATAAACGCCTTGAAGAAGGGCGAATGAATTTGGAATTACAAGATTAAAAGGAGGTTTGGCAAGAATGGTTAATTCACTTATCAAATCATATAAAGCGGTTGAAACATTGTTTGCTGACGATTCGGCTTTTGAAATGTTCGAGAAGATTGCAAACACGCATGCGCCCAGTCAAACGGTTCAGTATACCCGTGCTGTTGTGATTAATGAAATCATCAAAGAGTTTGATTTGGAAAACAGCAATTTTGATCCTGATTTTCATGGTACTGGAAACAGCATTTTCCATACCAGTGACCGCGATCCAAAGATTATGATGATGGCCCATGCAGACCAGATCAGTTATTTTGTTGATAGGAAGGAAAGTGAAAATTTGTGGCGGATCATTCCTTTTTGCAAGCACCTTTCTACCATTCAGGTTGCGGCGGTTGGCCTTCGGTATGATTTGCAGGATGATTGTTACAAGCAAGTATCCACTGGACAGATTTTTTCTAAAACACAGAATGATGAAGCTGTGCCGTATTACTTGTCAGATCATGGTGAATTGCAGACAGGGGATCGGATTGTTTATCATGTGCCTGCTCACTATCAGGATGGGTTTGTGCAGGGGATTACGGATAATGCTGCCGGGGTAACGGCTTGTTTGCTCGCTGCAAAGGCATTATTTAAATCCTTTCCAAATTCCAATGCCGGGTTTGTTTTCACGGATGAAGAAGAGGGACCGGCAAGTGTACCTGCATTCTTTGCCCGTGGCGCCCGAAGGCTGTTCAGGAAAATGGACACACCGGATGTATGCATCGTTGTTGATGGGCATGGCGGTCAGGATGACAAAATGCTCGGCAGCGGGGCTTCATTTGCTGAAAAAACGGGCGGTGGATTAGCAACCCTGACCCCTCCCGATCTTTTTGTTAAACAGAAATTCCTGGTAAAGGAAATGCAAAAACAGGGGGTTCAGATTTTTGAGAATCACGACAGGGTCTCAAGAGGTGATGATATTGCGTGTTTAGAGGTAACCCGTAACGTCATTTCTGTTGGGTATCCAACTGTAAACCGCCATTTTGATACCGGCTATCCAACTGTTGCCCTTTCCGATATTGTCAATCTTGCGAAGACAATTTATTGGATGGCTGCTTACTTTGAGAATGATGATCGATGATTGATATATTATGGGAGAGTTTGAAATGCGAGAATTAAAGCTTGAGCAGTACTCAGGAATTGTGTTCGACCTGGATGGAACTCTGGTCCACAAGGAACCAAAACTTGAGGATTTTATTCAACAGTCATTTGAACAAAGAGGATTGGTTATTGACTCGGAGCAGAGCAAGGAAGCTCAGCGGTTATCCCTTAAGTTTTGGGAAGATCCGGTTAATTACAATAATGATCCAACGAATCATGACCGGAGCAAGGGTACGGAATTTTGGGTTAATTTTATTCAGTATTACTGCCAGTCTTTGGATATTTCATTTCACGAAATTGCGGATATCGCTGTTGAAATTGCCGAAATTATAGAAGTAAATGAAAGAAGTGAGTATCTCGCGGAGGATACGCGAGATGTTTTGACGACTCTTTTAGCAAGAGGATATAAATTGGGCGTTTTATCAAATCGCTATTCTCCCGTTGCTGATGTTGTTCAGTATTATAATCTTTCAGAATATATCAGTTGTTCTTATTCAGCCGGACAGCTTGGGGCAATGAAACCAGATGCCCGGATCTTCCATTTATATTTAGAAGAATTTGGAAAACGCCCCGATGAAATCGTGTATGTTGGGGATAATTATTGGGTAGATATTAAAGGTGCTGAAAACGCCAAAATTCAGCCTATATTAATTGATCCGCGCACTTTATTCCCTGAGGCAACCTGCCCTGTAATTAAGGTTCTGTCAGATTTGTTGCCGATCTTAAATTGATTGGACAAGGATGCTCGAAAGTCAGCCCGGTGAAAAGGTGATTAAAGAATGCATTTAACAATCTGGAACTGGTTATTGGCTGTCCTGCCGATAGCTGTTATCCTGGTTTTGATGGTGTCCTTCAAATGGGGCGGCAGCAAAGCCGGGGCAGCGGGCTGGTTCACCGCCATCGCTATCGCCGTTCTTTTCTTTGGTGCGAACATGAAACTGTTGGCATTCGCCCAGATCAAGTCCTTATTGTTGGCTCTGGACGTGATGTACATTATCTGGATGGCGCTCTTGTTGTTCCATGTCGCTGATGAGGCTGGTGCGGTTAAAGTGATCGGCCAATCCTTACCCCGCCTGACAGCAGATCGGGTCATGCAAGGGCTACTGTTGGGGTGGGTATTTGCTTCCTTTCTGCAAGGCATGGGAGGGTTTGGCGTTCCGGTAGCGATTGTGGCGCCGCTGTTGGTGGGGTTGGGGTTCAGCCCGGTACAGTCGGTGATCATGGCTTCCGTGGGGCATGGCTGGGCGGTCAATTTTGGCTCACTGGCAACTTCATTTCAGTCCCTGTTGGCGGTGACCGGCTTGCCGGGCGAATTGCTGGCTCCCGCGGCAGCAGTCCTGCTGGGGATCGCATCCTTCGGCTGCGGAATACTGGTCGCCTATGTGGGGGCGGGCTGGAAAGGGCTGTGGCATAGTTTGCCCGCGGTATTCATCCTGGGCAGCAGCATGAGTGTGGTGCAATATCTGTTGGTGACCAATGGTATGTGGACGCTGGGCGCCACCGGGGCGGGCTTGACGGGATTGATCGTGAGTGTGTTGATCACCCGTCTGCCGCTGTATCACGGAAATATCGTGGGATCTGATGGCAAAACAGAAAGTGCAAATGGTCAGCCTTCGTTGTTCATCTCGATATCTGCCTATCTCTTTTTGATTGTTTTGACCTTCCTTACCAAACTGGTTCCAGCTGTCGAGGACTTCCTGGGACAAGTACAAATTGCTTTGAAATTTCCTGAAATTACTACTGCCTTGGGGTGGGTAACACCGGCAGAAGTCGGACGCGAAATCAATATCTTTGGACATCCAGGTGCAGTACTTCTATACACTTCTTTGATCGCTTATTTTGTTTATGCCCGATCGGGATATTACAAACCTGGCGCACCAACGCGTATTTTGCAGAAAATGGGGCGCAGTGCCGTCAAATCCAGCCTGGGGATCCTGGCAATGGTCGGGATGGCATTGATGATGTCTCACAGCGGTATGACCTATATCCTGGCGCAGGGGTTAAGTAAAAGCTTTGGGCAGACTCTCTATCCAGTGGTGGCTCCTTTCATCGGGGCATTGGGCGCCTTTATTACGGGCAGCAATAACAATGCCAATGTGCTGTTTGGTGTGCTTCAGATGAACACCGCCCAGCTTCTCGGCTTGAGCACCACCCTCGTTCTGGCAGCTCAAACTGCCGGCGGGTCTCTGGGGAGTATCATGGCTCCTGCCAAGGTGATTGTAGGCTGCAGCACAGTTGGTTTGAATGACCGTGAGGGAGAAGTAATCGGCCGCATGTTGATCTATGGTGTGCTGCTTCTGCTGCTGATGGCTGTGGTGACTACAGTGCTGGTTTTATCGGGGTCTACATTATGAAAACAAAACACAAACGCTTCTCTGGTGCCTGGCGCAAGGCAAATCAATTCAAAATCATGGTAGCGGCGCTTATTTTATTGATGGTGATGCCTTTTTTGTTATACAACGCTTTGATCCATGATCATTTGATTTTTGCATGGTTCGACCTGGGGATGATTGGATTGGGGATGTTGTTGATTATTTTGGCAGCGTAATATCAGGACGAGAGGAACTTCCCTTACTTTGCCCTTATATGTTCTTTATGGATACTTAACGGCGGAACCCTATAATTATTTATAGGGTAATTGTTTAAGTATTGTTTCAATTCCTGATGTCTTTTTTAAAATCTGGGCGTATTTAAACTCAAATTATCCGTTAGATAAATACCCATTCAATCAATTGGAGAATTTAAATGTCTCTTTACGTTAAGAATGCAAAGATTGTAACTGGCACCACCATTTTTACCGGGGGAATATTTGTTGAAGGTGAGAAAATTCAGGCGTTAGTATATGGTGACCCGGAAATATCTGCCGATTTGGTGATTGATGCCCGGAATAAATACCTGTTGCCAGGCTTGGTGGATGCTCATTGCCATTTCAATGAACCGGGACGCACGGATTGGGAGGGGATTCGGACAGGAAGTTTTGCGGCTGCCGCGGGCGGGGTAACTACCGTCTTTGAAATGCCCTTGAATAGTACGCCGCCCACGATCAATACATTTGAATTAAACAGAAAACGTAAACTGGTTGAGTCGGATTCAATTATTGATATTGCCCATTATGGGGGGGTGGTTGACAACAACATTGAAGAAATTGATGCTTTAGAAGCAGAGGGTGTGATTGGTTATAAAACTTTCTTGAGCAACAGTGGTGTTGATTTTGAAAGAATAGATGATGATTTGTTGTTTGAGGGGCTTAAAAAAATCAGCAGTTTGGGGAACATGATCAGCATTCATTCAGAAAATGAATTCATTATTAATTACCTGACGGATAAGCTAAAAGCAGAAGGGCGAGTGGATCGATCTGCCTGGTATGAAGCGCGGCCGCCTGAAACGGAGATCGAAGCAATTCATCGAGTTTGTTTGCTTACTGAATTAACCAAAGGGTATTCAAATGTTGCTCATATTTCAACTCCAGACGGGATCAGGATCATTGCCCAGGCCAAACAAAGGGGCGTTCATGTTACGTCTGAAACTTGCCCACATTATCTTTTCTTCGATCAGGAAGATTTTAAACGGATTGGGCCGGAAGCAAAATGTGCACCGCCATTACGTTCTCGAGCGATGGTAGAGGAGATGTGGAGTCTGGTGAAAGATGGTGTTGTTGACATTATTGCTTCAGACCATTCCCCCTGTCTTGAAAGCGACAAATTGCAAGGTTCTGATAATATCTGGCAGGCATGGGGGGGGATCACAGGTATTCAAACCATGCTGCCGGCAATATTGACGGAAGGGGTTCATAAACGGAGCTTGTCCCTGTTGCAGGTGGTTCAGATGATGTCGATCCATCCAGCGAAAACGTATGGCGTTTATCCAGAAAAAGGCAGCCTGATTCCCGGAACCGATGCAGATTTTATCATCGTTGACCTGGATAAAGAATGGACATTGGAAGCAGATGCACTCTTGTCTAAAAATAAGCATTCTGCATATGTGGGAGAAAAATTTAAAGGCTATGTTGAAAAGACATTTGTTCGGGGGAATTTGGTTTATCAGCAGGGTGAAGTGGTAGCAAAACCCGGTTTTGGAAAAGCCATCCGCAAATTACATAAAAGAAATCAACCAGGTTAGGTTTATACGAATAGTGTTCCAGGTTTAGCACCGCGGGAGTTGAAATTTATGGATAAAGATAAACCCATCTTAAAGGTTGAAAATCTTGTTACGCAATTTCACACACCTGAAGGCATCATCCATGCGGTCAATGGTGTGAGCTTTCACCTAAACAAGGGGGAGACAATAGCCGTTGTGGGAGAAAGCGGTTGTGGAAAGAGTGTAACCATGCTGTCAATTTTGGGGTTAATTCCACAACCTCCCGCTGAAATTATGAGTGGTACCGCCTGTTTTATGGGTAAGGATTTATTAAAAATATCAAATGAAGCGTTGCGGTCGATCCGTGGAAGAAAGATAGGGATGGTGTTTCAGGATCCAATGACTTCATTGAACCCTGTATTAAAGATAGAACGACAATTGATTGAGCCGATGATGGAGCACAAGCATATTTCAAGACAGGAAGCTTTTGATAAAGCGGTAGATTTATTGAATCAGGTTGGGATTCCTGAACCCCGAAAACGGATAAAGCAATACCCCCATCAATTTTCTGGCGGGATGCGCCAACGCGTGATGATTGCCATCGCACTTTCATGCAGCCCCGATATCATCATTGCGGATGAGCCGACAACAGCGCTTGATGTAACTATTCAAGCACAAATTGTTGACCTCGTTCAGAACCTCCAGGATGATGTTGGAGCTTCCATCGTGTGGATTACTCATGATCTTGGTGTGGTTGCTGGTTTGGCACAAAGAGTGATTGTTATGTATGCGGGAGGGGTAATTGAGGAAGCCGTTGTTGATGAAATCTATAACCAGCCCATTCATCCCTATACAATTGGTTTGCTAAACTGTCTGCCACGTCTTGACAGAGAAGAGAAAAGCAAGCTGTATTCTATTTCAGGAAATCCCCCGGTACTTTATGACGAACCTAAAAGTTGTCCGTTTATGAATCGCTGTCAATTTAAACACGACCGATGCAATGTTAAACCACCTTTGATTGCGGTAAATGAGAATCATAAAGTGGCTTGTTGGTTGGCCGATGCAAGGTAAAGATATGGGTAAATCTCAAGAAAATCTGGTCGATATTATTGAATTGGAAAAAAAATTTCCGATCTATAAAGGGATTCTGCGCCGTCATGTTGGAGATGTTCATGCTGTTGATGGCGTTTCTCTTTCTATTAAAAAACGCGAGACATTTGGACTGGTTGGCGAGTCCGGGTGTGGAAAATCTACTTTGGGCAGAACCATTATCCGGTTATATGAACCTACTGATGGAAAAATAATCTTCATGGATCGAGATATTACAAACCTGCCTGAAAGAGAACTGCGTCCCATCCGCCCGCATATGCAAATGATATTTCAAGATCCTTATGCAAGCTTGAATCCAAGAATGACGATTCAGGAATTCATCAGTGAGCCGCTTAGATTACATCATATTTGTGAAAGCACACAAATTCGAGACAGAGTGGCACATCTTTTGGAAACGGTTCAACTTAATCCGAATTTTATGTCTCGTTATCCACATGAGTTTTCGGGTGGGCAACGCCAAAGGGTGGGAATTGCGAGGGCATTGGCTTTACAGCCAGAGTTAATCGTCTGTGATGAACCTATTTCAGCTTTAGATGTTTCTATTCAGGCACAAATTATTAATTTACTTCAATCGTTACAAGAGGATTTGGGAGTAGCCTATTTATTTATTGCTCACGATTTGTCCGTCGTTCGGCATATCAGTCATCGAGTTGGGGTGATGTATCTGGGAAAGATTGTGGAATTGGCAGATTGCAAGAATTTATATGAAAACCCATTACATCCCTATACAAAAGCTTTATTGTCCGCCGCTCCAATACCTGATCCAGCAGTAGCGAGAAAAAGAAAACGGGTCATTTTGGAGGGCGATGTCGCCAGTCCTATTGATGTGCCGCAAGGATGTAGTTTTCACCCCCGTTGTCCAATGGCTGAAGATTGTTGCCAAAGAGACACTCCAAAATGGCGTGAAGTTGGTGATGGGCATTGGGTTGCCTGTCATTTCGTTTGATAAAAACTTAATTGATTTTGAAATAATGAGAGGAAAAAATGTCAAATATTTATACAACTCCGTTGGTTGCTCCTGATTCTCCGTTAGATGAGCATTCAAAAAATCTTGTTGAAAAGATTTATGAAGAGGAAATGCAGAAAATGGCAGCTCTGCCATCGGATGATCCGCTGGATCGCAAACGCCGAATGCGGGTGGAATTTACCTGGACAGAAATTTGGGAACAGCCCGATGTATTAAAAAATAATCTGGAATTGGAAAGCGCCAAGATTACTGAAATTGCGGCTTTTCTCGCAAAACAGGATATTAACAAAGTTTATTTGACAGGCTGCGGAGACTCGATGGCTTCGCTGGCAGCTGTACGCTCATTCTTCGAAAGAGCGTTGGGAATTAGATGTGAGGCCATTCAAGCCCTGGATTTCACATATTATTATCATTATCCTGTTGATAAAAACACCTTGATCATTACCTTGAGTTCAAGTGGATCGACGGTAAGGACAGTGGAAGCGATGCTGCTGGCGCGGGCGAAGGGAGCTGTTTCATTAACTTTAAGCAATACGCCTGGTTCGCCCTTGATGGAAGAGTCTGATCGCGGGATCCTAATTCATGCTCAAAGAAAAGGGTGGCCAACACAATCGAGTACTGCTGCAATGGTTTTATTATATAAACTTGGCATTGAGTGGGGAAAGCTGGTGAACAGGGCGGGTGTTGATTTTTCTGGATCGGAAGCCGAACTATACAAAACGCCTGAGAAGGTTTTGTCGGTGCTGGAAAATATTACAGATGAAATAGAAGAGATTGCTGAAAAGGAAATCAATAAGCCAATTTATCTTTTTGCAAGCGGCGGGCCGGCTTATGCGTGTAGTTTATTTGGCGCAGCGAAGGTGAAAGAATGCACGCCCGATCATGCACTTGCGATTCCTTTGGAGGAGTTTCATCATTACAACTCACAAAAAGTAAATGATCCCATGTTCTTAATTGCTCCCGATGGCTTAAGTATTCCGAGGGCATTGGATACTGCAAAGCAAGGGAAGGCCTGGGGAGGAAAAATTTACAGTGTGGTGACAGAAGGGAATCTGACGCTCCAGGGATCATCCGATCAAATTATCTTTTTGCCCAAAGTTGAGGAATCGATGTCTCCCATTTTGTATTCTCTTCCAGTGCAGTTGTTCGCCTATCATCTGGCGATGAAAAAATTCCTTGCCGCAGAGAATAATTGATTTCTACTAATAAAAAGGAGAACAGGATGATAACAAAGATTAAAGGGGCTTATGTAGTCGGATACGAAAATGGGGACCATGTCATCTATAAAGATGGAGAAGTGGTCTTTCAGGATGATCAAGTTTTATTCGTGGGACATTCATACCCTGGCGACGTTGATCAAGAAATAGATGCGGGCAATGCCCTTGTGGGTCCTGGTTTTGTCGATTTGAATGCTCTTGCGGATATTGATAATACCCCGCTGACTTTTGATGTGCAAGAGGAAAATACGTCGGGACTATCCTGGTCTGAAGAATATATCGATCGCGGGCCGCATGATATTGGCAGTTTGCAGGACGAGGTATTTAAGTTCCGCTATGCGCTTACCCATTTGCTCAGAAATGGCATTACGACTGCCCTGCCTGTCACAGGACTTCAATATCGAGCCTGGGCAGAGACAGAAGAGGAATTTGAGCAGTATATTGATGTTGTGGATGAGCTGGGACTGCGGGTTTATATGGGGCCTAGCTATCGTTCGGGGGTTCATTATCGTGATGCTGCCGGAAACCCTGGCTTGCATTGGGACGAAGAAAAAGGGAAAAAGGGGTTAAAAGGTGCTGTTCAGTTTATCAACACGTTGAACCAGTTAAATAACAGCCGTATTAAGGGGTTGCTGGTTCCTTCAACCATCGATACTTGTAAAAAGGATCTGCTTGAACAAACCAGGTTTTATAGTGATGAATTAGATTGTCCAATTCGATTGCACGCTACGCAATCAATGCGGGAATTTCGCTTAATAAAAGAATGGTATCAGAAAACCCCGGTTCAGTATCTTTCCGATATCGGTTTCTTGTCGGATAAGGTGCTCATTCCACACGGAATTTATGTGAATGGTTATTCCTACGAACAAATTGAGGATGGGCCGGATCTCGACTTATTGCGCGAAAGCCAGGCTGTGATTGTCCATTGTCCTTTTGTAATTTCGCGTAGTGGCGTGTTGTTTGAATCTTTTTCAAAATTCAATCAGTATGGCATCCGGTTAGCTCTGGGTACGGATTGCTATCCGGCTGATCTAATTATTTCCATGCGAATGGGCATTCTAATGGGCAGGATCGCTGAAAATTCCCAATTTGCCTGCTCTACCGCAGACATGTATCGGGCAGCGACGATCGGGGGGGCAGATGCACTGAACAGACCGGATTTAGGACGTTTGACGCCGGGCGCAAAAGCAGATGTGATCGTTATTGATCTGGATTCGTTCCATATGGGGCAAATCGATGATCCCATTCGAACCATGGTTTTGAATGGATTCGGTAGTGATACCCGCATGGTATTCATTGATGGACGTTTGGTGATGGAAAATGGAATGATCCCCGGTGTTGATTACCAGGACTATCGCAAAAAAGCCCAGAATTATTTCGATCGCTTAAAAAATAGCTATACGGAACGAGATTATCAGCACCGGGGGCCAGAAACGCTGTTCCCCTCAAGCTTCCCAATTAAGACAGCTTGATATTTCTGGCAAATTTTGTTTGTAAGGAGGTAAAAAAACAAAAGAGATTTCAAGAATTTCGATCGTTATATGGATAATTAGACTTAACATGGAGGAAAAGTAAATATGGCTAAAAAAGTAGTCAGTACTATTCTGTTGGTGTGTATGTTTGTTGCTTCACTGGCTGCCTGTGCTCCAAAAACGGCAGAAGTTCCAAGTGATGCTAGCCCTGTAGAGGAAGCTCAACCTGCGACTGAAGAGGAAGCGGCTCCTGCAGAAGAAGCTGAACCGGTAGAAGAAGTTGAAGAGGCAGAAGAGCCTTTTGAGCTTGTTTATGGTGCACCATACGATGTCAAGACATTGGATCCTATGCTTTCCAATAATCGTTTGGATATGAGTGTTTTAATGCACATATTCGATTTCTTGGGGCGTCGTGATAAAAGTGGTGTAACGCAGCCAGACCTTGCAGAATCCTGGGAACAGGTTGAACCAACTGTTTGGGAGTTTAAATTAAAAGAAGGAATCACTTTTTCAAATGGTGAAGCTTTGACTTCTGAAGATGTGGCGTATTCCATGGAACGTGCTCAAGATCCGCAGTTCAATAATTTCTATCAGCTTCCTTCGCAAACTACGTTGAAAGAAGTGAAAATTATTGATGATTACACTTTCCAGTTTGTCACCGAAGAGCCCAGCTTAACAATGCCATTCTGGGTAGCTGAAGCTCTGATTATCCCAAAAGATTATTATTCTTCTCTCTCGGTTGACGAAGTTGCTGAAGCACCGGTTGGATCAGGCCCATATGTGTTCACGGAATGGGTGAAAGATGACCACATAACACTGGAACGGAATGAAAATTATTGGGGAGACGCAGCTGCTGTTGACAAGATCACTTTCCGGGTAATTCCGGAACAGAGTGCTCGTTTGAATGAATTGCTTGCAGGGAACATTGATATTGCCCCTTCAGTTTCTCTGGATCAAGCAGGGATGGTTGAAAGCGATGTCTCACGGTTAATTGCAATGGAAGGCTTGCGAAAAATGAATTTCCAGATTTCGCAGACTGGAACGCAGGAAGCTTTGAAAGACAAGAAAGTTCGTCAAGCTCTGAACTACGCTGTGGACAAGGCAACGATTACGGAAACCATTTTGTCTGGTTTCACGAGCCCGCTTCAAAGCTATGTCAACCCGCCGAACAATAATCCGGATCTGGAACCCTATTCGTATAATCCTGAATTGGCGAAGCAGCTGCTTGCTGAAGCAGGATATGCGGATGGTTTTGAAGTTACGATTCAGGCACGTCCCAATACCTATGGTTTGGATAAAGAAATTGTCCTCGCAGTAGCTGATTATCTGCAGGCAGTAGGTGTTAGTTCAAAAATTGAATTCGTTGAACAGGGACAATTCTATGAAGCTCTGGACAATAAAGAGTTCAAGGGATTGGCGTTCGTTGGTTGGGCCGCCTTGGTTAATCCGTTGGTTGAGAATCTTATTCTTACCTGTGGGCATATTGATAATGGCTCTAGTTACTGCAATCCCGATTTAGACGCTCTGTATGATGAGGCTTCTGTTACGCTGGATCCTGAAGCGCGTCAGGAGTTGGTTCTGCAAATGCAAGAGCTTGTTTGGGATGATGCTCCCTGGATTTTCCTGTGGAAGTTACCGGTTCTGTTCGGCGTCAGCAATCGGATTGAATGGGAACCCCGCAATGATGGATACATTAACACTTGGGAAGCTGCCCCCGCAAACTAATTAAATCTTTAGCATGAAAGGTATTGAATGGGAAACATTTCTTTCCCATTCAATACCAAAATGAATACGAATATGATTTTGGGTTGGGTGCTTTTTCTCAAGCAAAAAATAGATGAGCCTGTCTGAATTTGAAATTTACCAGAACCCAATTGGCAAGCTGCATATTCCCGGCAAATTATTGGAGTATAACAACCCTATGTTATCGTACATCTTAAAACGATTATTTGAAGGCATTTTAACATTTTTTGGTGTTTCCATATTGGTGTTTGTAATGGGGAGAATGACAGGAGATCCTGTAAGGCTTTTGGTTCCTGAAACCGCACCACAAGAAACACGAGAGGCTGTGCGACAGCAATTGGGATTGGATAAGCCATTGTATGAGCAGTATTTTGGTTTTGTCGGAGACCTGGTGCAGGGGGATTTAGGGCAATCCTATTATCAGAAAGCGGATGTTGCTGATTTAGTTTTTGAGCGAATGCCCGCGACATTAAAACTGGCTTTTGTGTCCATATTGATCAGTGTCATCGTAGCCATACCATTAGGAATATTTGCTGCTTTATATAGGAATGGCATAGGGGATTTGCTGTGTAGTACTTTTGCGCTGATTGGTCAGGCTGCGCCGAATTTTTGGGTGGCATTGATTTTGATGTTGATTTTCTCGGTAAAGCTTCGATGGTTACCAATCTCTGGGACGGGATCCTATAAGCATATAATCCTTCCGGCTTTTACGCTATCTTTAAGCTCGATAGGATATTTCACGAGAATAGTGCGTTCTTCAATGCTGGAAGTATTGGGACAGGATTATATTCGTACGGCGCGTTCAAAAGGCCTCAAAGAAAGAACCGTTATTGGTATTCATGGATTGAAAAATGCTCTTATCCCGGTTGTTACTGTGATGGGAATGTCTTTTGGAACCGTCTTAAGTGGTGCATTTGTAATCGAAATGGTATTTGCTTGGCCGGGTATTGGGCGTCTGGGCGTAAATGCTCTTTTTCAAAGAGATTTCCCGGTAATTCAGGGAGTTATTATTGTCAGTTCTACAATATTTGTTTTAGTAAATTTGTTTGTAGACGTAATTTATACAGTCTTAGACCCCCGAATTCGGGTTGACTAGGTGGTGAGCCAACGATGAAAAAAATTGAGCTTAATACTAAAACAAAGCCAGGAAAGAAAAAAGGGGGGCGTTTCTGGTGGTCACTTATCAGAAGCAAGTCAGGGTTTCTGGGTTTTCTTATTGTCATCGTAGTAATTTTAGTGGCACTATTTGCTCCATTTGTCGCGCCATATGATCCGTATGAAATGAATTTAAAAAACCGGTTACAACAGCCTACGCTTTCAATTTCGGAGAAGGGAGAAATCCCGCATATTATGGGGACGGATTCTATTGGAAGAGATTTATTCAGCAGAATTGTTTATGGGAGCCGAATTTCATTAATCCTTGGCATTACTGCATCTGTTCTGGGTGGGACGGTGGGTATCTTGTTGGGTACGCTGGCCGCTTTTTATCGGGGCAAGCTGGATTCTATTATTTCATGGATGATAAATGTTCAATTAGCGTTCCCATTTACACTGCTAGCCATTTTTATTTTAGCGGTATTTGGCAGCGGGCTTGAAAAACTTGTGCTTGTTTTGGCATGGGGATCGTGGGTCTCTTATGCCAGAGTGATACGCGGGCAAGTGCTTACTGTGAAAGAAAAGGAGTATGTGGACGCTGGAAAAGTAATTGGTGTAGGAAACTTCGGTCTAATGTGGAAGTATATTCTGCCAAATGCGATCTCGCCAGTGATTGTTGTGGCTACATTTACAGTTGCATCTGTAATTCTTTCTGAGGCCTCGCTAAGTTTCCTGGGTTTAGGAGTAAGTCCTGAGATTCCTGCCTGGGGTGGAATGCTCGGCGATGGTCGTAATTATTTGCAAGATTCCTGGTGGATAGCGACTTTCCCGGGGTTAGCAATTTTATTTACTGTATTGGGTCTCAATTTATTTGGTGATTGGCTTCGCGATTATTTTGATCCCCGATTGCGGTATGAATAAGGAGCATGGTGATGGATTGCGTATGCGTTGGAAATACCACAATTGATGATGTTGTTTTACCGGACGGTACGACATATATGGGGACTTTTGGCGGGGATGCTGTCTATGCCGGGTTGGCGGCTTCTCACTGGTGTGATCAAGTTGGCGTCTTAGCGCCTCTGGGCAGTGATTTTCCAAAGAAAAATGTAGACCTTCTTCGCCAAAGGGACTTTGATCTGCAAGGGTTGATTTCCAAGGATTACCCTGCGCTCCATAATTGGGTTGTATACGAATTTGATGGAAGGCGGACATGGATCCCGCGCAATACGGAAGATGTCTTCTATGAGCTTTCTCCATTATATAGCGATGTGCCCGCAGAATATAAAACGGCAAAATCTTTTTTGGTGCTTGCGATCGATTTGCGCGCCACGGAAGACATTCTCCCAAAGCTTAAGCAGAACACTGCGGCGCTTATTGGATATGATCCTCAGGAAGATTACATTACTGGAAATAAAGAGCGGGTTTTGAGCCTTTTGAAGCATGTCGATATCTTTTTGCCAAGTCGTGAAGAAGTATATCGGTTACTGGGAACAGATGATTATTATGCTGCTGCGAAAAAATTTGCCGAGTTGGGGCCTGAGGTTGTGGTGGTAAAGCTGGATAAGCAGGGGGCGCTGGTCTATGACCATAAAACGAAGTGTTTTATGGAAATACCGATATTCCCGGTTGACCCGATTGACTCAACGGGAGCGGGTGATTCTTTTAGTGGTGCCTTTATGTCCAAATTTATTCAAAGCGGGGATTTGTCATTGGCCGCATGTGCAGGAGCCGCCTCTGCTTCCATTGCGATCGAAGGGTTTGGCACAAAGTCTCTGTTTGAATCCACCCGGAGACAGGCTGCATTAAGGTTTGAAACGCTTCGCAAGAAAATTGATGGGCTTTATTAATTGTATCTTTATGTTTTCTTTAGGTGAACCTTATCGACATTATTATAAAATGAACACACATACAGGTTAAAAGGAATGGTCAAAGGAATTATCTATGAATAATAATCTTAAAACAATTAAGAAATTGGTGAATGCGGTTGATTTTCGTGGCAAAAGTTTGCTGTCCATTAATGATTTGAGTAATGACCAAATCTATAATTTGTTTGAATTAGCCTTGATGTTGGAACCCTGGAACCGTTCCAGGGTTAATTTGCTTGACGACAAAGTGATGTCGACGCTGTTTTTCCAACCCAGTACACGGACAAGAATGAGCTTTGAAACAGCAATGCATCGCCTGGGCGGACTCGTAATCAGTGAAGCGAACCCGTTGGTTACCTCTTCCGCTGCAAAGGAAGAAAGTTTGGGCGACTCGTTGAAGGTGATTTCCAAATATGCCAATATCATTGTGATGCGGCATTTTGATGATATTTCTGCACGAGAAGCTGTTAAATTCAGTGAATCCCCGATCATTAATGGCGGGTTTGGTCATTGGGAACACCCCACCCAGGCGCTGTTGGATTTGTATACCATCTGGCGTACTTATGGCAAGGTTGAAGGGTTAAAGGTTTGCATTGCCAGCCCTGATCTGGTTGAAGCACGGACAGGTCATTCCATGGCTTATGGATTGGCTCGGTTGGGTGCAAAAGTGAGTTTAGCCAGTCTAAAGGATAAGTGCATACCGAGGGAGGTTGTTTCAAAAATCGAGGATCTGGGCGAAAAAGTGGATGAGAAATATGATTTTTCCCAGAAGTCTTTTAACGAATTTATTTCAGGGATGGATATGGTGTATCTTCCAGGATGCAGTGCTCCTAAAGGACCTGAAGCGGATAAATTCAAGAAAATCATGGATGATTATTACGTCAGTTTCGATACGCTGAACAAGATAAAGTTGGAAGAAGGGCGAACCATTTCGGTTACGCATACATTGCCGCGTCGTGCTGGCGAAATGGATCTTCGAATCGATGATTCAGAACATCAATTGTATTTTGAGGCCATTGCGTATAGTGTTTCGCTTCGGATGGCGTTGATTACCAGTATTTTGTATGAATAGCCGGTTCACATCACAATAAAGTTGAGGAAAATAATGCAAGAGAAAAAAATAATCGTAAGCAGGGCTGATATTACCGCTTCGTGTCGTGCAATTCATAAACCTGGTGAATATACTATTTTGCCGCCAGGAAACCGGGTTTTTTCGAATATCCCGGGATTGGTGGGCGCAGAAACAGAAGTATTGGCAGGCCCTCAAATCGGAGCCAATTTTATTCAATATAAAGTAAACCTCCACGAAAATGGCGGTACAGAAACCTGGCTTGAGCAAGAATACGAGCAATTCATCTTCATTAATAAAGGCGGACTTACGTTAGAGTATCAGAATAAAAAACATCAAATGAAAGAGGGTGGATTTTGTTGGCTCCCGCCGCATTCCTCCTTTCGGTTCTTGAATAAAGATAATGACACGAGCGAATTTATCTGGATTCGTCGTCTTTACGAAGAAGTTCCAGGGATCAAAATTCCAGATGCAATCATTTCAAATGAGAAGGATGTTGCTGCCGAACCTGTTGATACGTATATGGAGCAGCATCTTACTCCTTATGAAGACCTGGGGTTCGACATGGGCATCAATATTCAAAAATTTGACCCCGGTTCATATTTCAGTTTTGTGGAATCGCATATCATGGAGCACGGTTTATACATGCTTTATGGGAATGGGATTTATTGGCTAAACCAGGATTACATAGAAGTTGAGAAAGATGCTTTTATCTATATGGCCCCCTATTGCCCGCAATTCTTCTTCACATTGGGTTGGGATAAGGCGGCGTATTTGCTCTACAAGGATGTTAACAGAGACTTGAAGCTTAAGTAATTAAAATTTTAACTATTCAGGCATGTCATTGCGAGGAGGCCGGTACGTGTACCGCACTGCGGCAGCAGTGTAGATAAGGCCGATGCGGCCGCGGAGCGTCACAGACTGTCTGGGACGCTCCGCGGCCACGTCGCAAAAGGATGCTCTCCGCTGTGACATCGTCAAGGTGCCTGAGCAGTTAATTAAAATTCTTTATAATGAGGTATTACGAATGGCAATGAATAGTGTTTATCGGGATGAAGATGTCAATTTAGAAGTGCTTAAAGATAAGGTCATCGCGCTTGTTGGTTATGGCATTCAAGGGCGGCCTCAAGCACTTTGTATGCGTGATAGTGGATTAAACGTGATTATTGGAGCGCGTCCTCGTGAAATATCTCCCACCTGGGATAAGGCGACTGAGGATGGCTTTGAAGTGATGTCCATTGCGGAGGCTGTCAGAAAGGCTGATGTCGTTCATTTCCTGTCAGCTGATCCTGCTCAACCTTCTGTTTATTATGAATCGATCCATGAAAATCTAAAGCCCAATAGTACGTTGAGTTTTGCTCATGGATTCAATGTACTTTATGGTGCTATCGTTCCCCCGAAAAATGTGAATGTGGTTCTGTTTGTGCCCAATTCGCCAGGTCATTTGGTTCGGGAAAAATATCTGGCTGGTTCCGGGATTTATGGGGCGATTGCGGTAGAGCAGAATGTTACTGGTGATGCCAAAGAGATTGTTTTGGCAATTGCAAAATCTGTGGGCAGTACTCGAGTGGGTGTGGTTGAGGTCTCTTTTCAAACGGAGACGGAAGGGGATAATTTCGAAGAGCAGGCATTGTATGGCGGTACGATCCATTTGATGCGTGCCGTCTTTGAAGTGATGGTTGAAAATGGATACCCGCCATATTTTGCTTATGCAAAAGCGATCCGTTCTCTCCGATCTGTTGTTGATGTTATGGATAAAATTGGTATTGAGGCTTATATATCTGAGCGGAGCAGCCGAACCTGTGAATTTGCTGTAAGAAAAAGCGGCCCACGTGTGATTAACCGGGAAGAGATAGAAAAGATATTTGAAGAAACAGAAAAGGGCGATTTTGCAGCCAATTGGATGCAGGAATGGCAGCTGGGCATGCCGCATTTACATAGAATGCGCAGAACTGGCGCAGCATCCGAAATGGAAAAAACAGGCAATGAATGGAGAGCGCTGTTTGCGGCGGACGAATAGATGATATTTGTTTTCACTCCATGGCGTAGTGTGTTAACCTATTCCATGGAGATTTGTTTCTTATAAGAAACATTTTGGTCATTTGGAAAAGTGAAGGATAATTCTGATGTTCCATCCTGAAGACATCGATATGGGCAGGATGCTGGGACAATTAAGTGAGATTTCCAGTGTCAGCAGTTCACCTGACGGTGGTGTAACGCGCTGCACATTTAATCCTGCCTTTCTTGCGTCAATGTCCCTTGTGGCTGGTTGGATGAATGAGATCGGATTAGAGGTTCGTTTTGATCGTTGGGGAAATTTGTATGGGCGGTATGCATGTGCCGGGGGCGGTTCATCCATACTTGCTGGTTCTCATTTGGATAGTGTCCAAAACGGCGGAAATTTTGACGGGCTGTTAGGGGTTTTGTCTGCACTTGAAGCTGTTCGGTTAATCAAACAGGCTGGCATCGAACTGGCTAAAGATATTGAGATCGTTGCTTTTATCGAAGAAGAAGGGAATGTTTTTCAAAAATTGCTGCTGGGAAGTTTGCTGGCAACAGGCCAAATTAGCAAGCAGGAAATTAGCGGATTGCAAAATGAGGAGGGCGAAGCCTTCTTGGATATCTTAAAGAAGATACAGTTCCCCTACCCTGTTGAACCTGAAAAGACGCTGCATGAAAATGTGGAGTCTTATTTAGAATTGCATCTTGAACAAGCGAGATTGTTAGAGACGAATCAAAAATCAGTAGGTCTTGTTACCAGTATAGCGGGGTTGAAGGTCTTCAGGGTTGATTTGATTGGACAGGCGGATCATGCAGGCAGTACCGCTTATGCCGACCGGCGGGATACGTTGTTGGCCGCCGCAGAGATGATTACTGCATTGAGAAGAATTGGATTGGAACTTTTCCCTTCCACAGCACGGATAACGGTTGCAAAGATAGAGGTGATCCCCGGGATGACAAATGTTGTTGCGGGAGAAACGGTTTTTAATATCGACACACGGTCCGCTGATGTTGAGACTGCGAAAACGGTGGAAAGTGAGATACGTTCTCTTGTCTCGAAATTAAGTGAAAAACATCAACTGAAATATGATATTCAGGTTTTATCAGACTCTCCGGCAGTCATTACGGCAACCAGGATGCGGAAGGCGATTGAGAAGGGCATTGAAAAATCAGGCCTCGATCAGATGGATCTGGTTAGTTGGGCGGTACATGATGCTTTAGCGCTTTCAAAGGTTACCGATGTGGGAATGATTTTCGTGCGTTGTTTAGATGGCCGCAGTCATTGCCCTGAGGAGTTTGTTTCTCCTGAGGATATTGCTGATGGGACAGCGGTATTCGCCAATACGTTGATAGAATTAGCAAGCACAACTTAATGGCTGAAAAGGATATGCGATTATTCAATCGCTGCGTTAATGGGTTCATGCAAACGCTCGTTCAGTAGTTTCGTTTCTCGATCCTGCGAGTTTGAAAAGGAAAGAAAATATGGAGACAGGGAAAGCGATCAGGCAGCATCAAATCCTGGCGAGGGATAAGCGAACCTTTATCATTGCCATTGACCAGGTGATTCCCAGGGGATTAAATACAGCTTTAAGTGCTTATGAAGAATTGTTGAGCCATTTATTTGAATACAAATTTGATGCGCTGCTCATGCATTCCGGCCCTTTGAAGAAGTATGGAACGCTGATTGCCAGGCAGCGCATTCCAATCATCTTAAAACTTACCACCACAACCAGTTTTGCGAAAGACCGCACCAATCGGTTTCAAGTGGATGATGTTGAGAGAGCTGTATCATTAGGCTGTTCGGCAGTAGCCGCAAACCTGTATGTCGGGGTGTCCGAAGAGATCAGGATGCTGGAACAGTTTTATGAAATATCGAAGGCTTGCGACCAATGGGGCGTGCCCCTTGTTGCGATGGCAAATCCTTCTCCTGATTTTGAGTTTGATCATGAACAACTGGCGTATGTATGTCGGGTCGCTTTTGAACTGGGAGCCGATATTGTTAAAACGGATTATTCGGGTTCGGTAGAGAGTTTTCAGTATGTTGTTTCAAACAGTCCCATCCCAATTGTGGTAGAAGAAAGCCCTTACCCCGTTAGCAGAGAAGGAACACTATCAACGGTGCGGGAGGTGGTGGAGGCAGGTGGGGCTGGTGTCATGTTTGGGGAACGAGTTTGGAGTGAGCATGGCAGCTCTGAATTAGTTCAGAATATTTATGAACTTATACATCGTCGTCATTAAGATAAGGATAAAAAAATGGAAATCAAATTTAATCAAATTACGTTGGAACGACCAGAAGCAAGGGCGAAAGAACCCTCAACCGACCAGCCTGGTGACCAAAATCGCCTGAACAGAGTCGAAAAAACGAGGACCGAGGCCTTAAAACAGGCCGATGCGATCAGAGAAACACTGACATTGGAGGAGGAAAAGATATTGGCGCTGGCTTCCCGGATACACCAGCGAAACCTTGATCGAGTCTATATTGTGGGGTGCGGGGATTCCTGGCATGTCGGGAATGGGGTCCGCTATACAATGGAACAAATATTGGGAATCCCGGTTGAACCAATGCAGGCACTGGATTTCACCCTTTATTATCATAAAAATGTGAATGAGCATACCCTTGTGATAGGGATTAGCTCAGGTGGAAGCACGCCAGCTGTGATTGACGGGATGAAAGAAGCACACGCAAGAGGTGCATTTTGTTTGGGGCTTACCAACTCTCCCGGCAGTGTGATCACTGAAGCCTTTGATGGATCTCTTATTATTCATGCCACCCGAAAAGGGTGGCCTACCCAGGCCAGTACGGCCACAATGGCCTTGATTTGTAAATTGACCCTGGCGTTGGGCAGGATCAACAAGGCGGAAGGCGTGGCAGAGCTTGAAGAGGGGTTGGAAAAATTGCCTCAATTGATCGAGATGATCACACCCTCATCAGATTCCCTAATGGAAAAACTGGCTCGAAAATTGGCTTATGCCCGATTTTTATTTTTCACTGGCGGAGGTTCAAATTTGGCGGCGGCGGCGATGGGGGGCGCAAAGGTAAAAGAATTGTGTCCGATCCATGCAGCCACACTGCCCCTGGAAGAATTCCACCATTATCGTTCTTTAAAGCCAGGCGATCCCCTGTTTATCGTTGCACCGGATAAGGCAAGTCACCAGCGAGCGGTGGATACTGCCGAGGTTGGCCGGTATGATGGCGGGCTGATCTTTGCGTTAGTCTCCGAGGATGAAGAGGAAATAACAGGTGTTGCGCATTGGGTGTACAAATTGCCACAGATGAGCGATTTTATTGCCCCAATTGTGTATTGTGTTCCATTGCACTTCTTTGCATATCACCTGGCAAAAGCGAAGTTCGACCTTGGACTTGGTTTTATCCCAGCCTTTCCTCAGGAAGTAGCGTGATGAGTGGCAATTTTAGATAAAACTGCTCAGGTAAATAGTTGCAGGGTGCGTTAGCGTGCTTTACCTTTCAGGTACAATGTTCGCAACGCACCAGTCAGCAGGCTCCAAGGCGGATCTTTTCCAACCGCGAGATGATCTTTGGTGCGTTCAACTTCGAACGCACCCTACGTGAGGTTTGAACAAAACAGCGCTGAGCAGTTACGATAAAAGTTTCAGTGGGTGTGAATTGGACGAATTTTGTAGTGATTGGTGAATGGATGATCATTTTTTCATGAATTTATTATTTATTGGAAATTTCACGCTTGATAATATTATTACGCCAGAGCGGCGGCTGCTCTTAAGACAGTTAGGCGGGAACAGTGTCTATTCTGCAATCGGTGCTTCGATTTGGCGAAATGGCGTGGGAGTGCTTAGTCAAATTCCTGAAAATTATCCGGCAGAGTTACTGGAATTTCTTGAGCAGCAAGGCCTGGATCTGCGGTATCTCATCACGAGAAATAAAATTGTTCCGACGGAAGAATGGTTTTTCTATTCAAAGGATGGCAGTAGAAAAGATGGTTTGTTTGCTTCTTCGGAAATTGTAAAAAACAAGAAAAACGGGGCGTTTCTTTCAGAACAGGAAATGCAGCAAATCGAATTGGTGGTGACGAATTGCAAGGGCCGTCCCCCAACCTTTTCTTTTGGTGATCTTGTTAAACTTTTTCCACTGACCATTGACCGGTTGGATGGTGTGGATTTTAGCCCGATCGAGGGTTGTCATTTGGCAACCAATGCTTATGAAGTTCATTTGTCGTTTGCAAAACGGATCAAAGAAATCAATCCGAATATTTTTATTACCCTTGATCCTGCACTTTACTTGAGGAATATCTCTGATGTTCAGCTGCGTTTATTGCTTGAAAATGTGGATGCATTTTTACCCAGTGAAGTTGAACTGAACACTTTATTTCCCCATTTGAACCCGGAGCAATCCTTAATGCACCTGGCCGATTATCCCTCACAGGTTATGGGCGTGAAGTTGGGTGAAAAAGGTTCGAAGATATTCGATCGAAGTACAGGGAAAATTGTGCATGTTCCTGCATACCGATCCTTTCCGAGAAATTTGAATGGCGCTGGAGATGCCTACTGCGGAGGGTTTTTAGCTGGTATGGTTGATACGGGAGATCCAATTCTTGCAGCCAAGTATGGCACAATTTCCGCTTCTTTGGTAATTGAAAGAGAGAGTTATCAATCTATGGCGGCGTTTACGCGGGATATGGCTTTAGACCGGTTGGAGCGGTTGGAAAATGAAATTTGATTTGATTGTAAAAAATGGAACGGTTATTACGGAAGAAGGCGTCCTCAATACAGATATTGGGATCACCGGGGAAAAAATTTCCTGGATTGGTAAACTGGAAGGGGAGTTGGGTGACACCAGGGTTGTTGATGCTTCTGATCAAGTTGTTTTTCCGGGTTTAATTGACCCCCATGTTCATTTTCGTGAACCCGGACCAACAGAAGAAGAGGATTTTGCTACCGGCACAATGGCCGCTGCCTCAGGCGGGGTAACTACCATTTTAGAGCATCCTGTTGATACACCGCCAACGACGACGCCTGAAATATTTAGCGCCAAATTAAAAGACGTACAAGAGAAAAGCTATGTGGACTTCGGTTTGTGGGCAGGTGTCATTCCTTCAAATCTCGATCAAATTAATGCGTTGGCGCAGTTAGGCGCTTGTGCGTTTAAGGCGTTTGTTTGTTCTTCTGATCCGTATTATCCAATGATTGAAGATGGCGAATTATTTCTGGCAATGAAGAAGCTCGCTTCTTTGGGCATGATGCTGGCTATTCATTGTGAGAATCAATTTATGATCAATACATTTTCCAGGCTGAATATGGCACGGGTGATTGAGTCTCCGCAGTACTATCATTTGACACGTCCTGAAATTGCAGAGATTGAAGCCATACAACGGGTGATCACATTAGCGGAGCACGCGGGAACACAATTACATATTCTGCACCTTTCTTCTGCGAAAGGGGCTGCGTGTATTCAGCGTGCTAAATTACGCGGTGTCAATGTTACCGTTGAAACCTGTCCACATTATTTAATCCTGAATAATCAGGCTTACCAAAAATTTGGCCCTTATGCGAAGTGTAACCCGCCTATCCGGGAAGAGGCTAACAGGGAAAACCTTTGGAAGGCGGTATTGACGGATCAAATTGATTGTATCGTAAGTGATCATTCACCCTATACGCTGGCAGACAAGGATTTGGGGAAAGTCGATTTTTCTCAAGCACCTCCAGGGATCAATGGGCTTGAATTGGGGATGTCTCTGCTTTATCAAGCGTTTGTTCGGAAGGATGCGAAAGGGTTGCAGCGCCTGGCAGAACTAATGTCGACCAATACCGCAAAACTATTTAATCTGTATCCGAATAAAGGCAGAATTGGAATCGGCGCTGATGCAGACCTGGCGTTGTTTGATCCAAACAAAGTGTGGCAGGTGCAGAGCGAATCCCTTTATACGAAGAATAAATGGAGCCCGTTTGATCAATGGAACCTGGAGGGTAAAAATGTGATGACGATTGTGCGCGGAAGAATAGTCTATGAAGATGGCGCATTTCCACAGGGAAGAGGCTTTGGTCGATTTATTCCCGGGATTGGTTTCGGGATGAAATAAGGACAAATTTATGGCGTACGTGATTAAAAATGCCTGGGTTATTACGATGGAAGATGATGCAATGCAATGGAAGGATGGTGCATTGGTCATTGTCGAGGATCGGATTGATTGGATCGGAGCTGCTGCTCAACTTCCTTCGTGCTATGAAACATTCGATTCTATTGATGCTGCCGGCAAACTGGTTCTTCCGGGCTTTGTAAATTCACATACGCATGCGGCCCTCTCGGTCTTGCGCGGGGTTGGGGATGATATTGGTTTGGCGCCTGCATATAGCCCGAAGGTTCCTCAAGGTGTCTTTATGTCTGATGCCGATTGTTATCATTTTTCACTTTTGGGCGCTGGTGAAGCACTATTATTTGGTTCGACGACAATTGTCGATAATTATTTGTATATCGAACAAACTGCCCAGGCTTCGAAAAAACTGGGGATACGGGCTGTATTAAGCGAACGGCTTCACAATGCTGATTTGTTTAAGATCCCTGAAAACAGGTACGAGTTTAGCGAGCAGATCGGGCAAGCTGCCTTGCAAAGGGCGGTTGATTTTATTGAAAAATGGGAAGGTGCAGAAGAAGGCAGGATCCGATGCCGTTTTGGACCGCACGCCCCGGATACCTGTTCTGCTGATTATCTGAAGCAGATCCGTGAGCTGTCAGAACAGTATGATCTTGGGGTTGTGATTCATAATTCTCAAAGCCAAAGGGAAATGAACCACATCCAGGAACGTGAAGGATGTTCTCCCACGGAATATTTGTCCCGTTCGGGGTTGTTAAACCAGCGTTTGATTGCGGGACATTGTATCTATGTATCCCAACAGGACATGGTGTTATTATCTCAAGGCCAGGCACATGTATCGCACTTAAGCGACAGCAATGCGAAAAACGGGATGATGGCGCCTGTAAATGAACTTCAAGACCGGGGTGTTTCTATCTGCCTCGGTACAGATAATATGACAGGCAATATGATTGAGACAATGAAGATGGCTGTATGTACGGCCCGAATGCTGACCAGAGATTATCAGGCATTGCGGGCAATGGATGTGCTCAAAATGGCGACCATCAATGGCGCAAAGGCACTTCAAATGGAAGAAGAGATTGGCTCCTTGAAAGTGGGGAAAAAGGCAGATATTGTGATCATCAACATGAATGCCCTCCATAACGTTCCCATTGTGGATCCGGTTGCTAATCTGGTTTTCAATGGCCTGGGCAGCGATGTGGAAACCGTCTTTGTGGATGGAAAGCTGGTTGTGGATCAAGGCCAACTTGTGAATGTTGATGAAAAAGCATTAGAAAAAGAAGTTCAGCAGCGTTGTGAAAATTTATGGTGCCAAGTCAGCGCAGTAGACAAGAAATGATTTGGGAAAGGCGAGGAAAATGATAGACCTTATTATTGATGGCGGGACGATAATTACAATCAATCCTGAACGTGAAATACTTGAAGGATATTCCATTGCGATAAATGATGGAAGAATTCTCGATATTGATGTGACAGAAGTGATCTGTCAAAAATACCCGGCGAAGGAACACATCTCTGCAAAAGATAAAATTGTGCTTCCTGGTCTGGTTGATGCGCATGGTCATGCCGGGCATGGTTTGATCAAAACGATTGCATCTGACACCCCATCATTCTGGAGCGAACTGGTAACTAATACTTATTTTCATTACACAACAGATGAATTTTGGTATGTTGAGGGCAGGTTATCGGCACTTGAACGATTGAAGGCTGGTATCACCTGCGGGTTAAGTGTGATTGGGTCTCAACCGAGAAGTGATGACAAAGTATTTGCTTCAAACCATGCCAAGGCATACGCTGAACTTGGCATTCGGGAAGCGGTTGCGGTTGGGCCATGTAGTCCGCCCTGGCCTGTTAAGGTCAGCCGCTGGAAAGATGGAAAGCAAATTCAGAAAACGGCCAGCTTTGATCAACTAATGGCAGCGACTGAAGAGGTGATCCAGGAGTGGAACCATAAAGCGGATGATCGAATTCGTGTATTTGTCACCCCTTTTTTGATGGTTGCCAGCATGGGGTCCAAAGGGCCTACCCCGCCCGATTTGGCGCCGGTATTAACCGAAGATGATCTAATGATGACAAAAGCTGTACGGGAATTGGCGGCGAAATACAATACCCGTATTCATTCGGATGCGTTTGGCGGGATGGTAAGCCTTGCAAGCCGTGATCCCAATGGTTTGCTGGGGCCAGACGTCTCCTTGCAGCATTGCAATGGCCTGTCGTTAGATGAGATTGAGATCCTGGCCAAGACGGATACCCGAGTAGGCCATGTCGCATCTTCTTCCCATGCCATTGCCCGTACCCCCGTTCCTGAATTGATCAAAGCAGGGGTCACGGTTGCGGTTACTACGGATGGCACAGCGCCCAAGCGCCCATTTGATCTATTTCAAATGGCACGGATGGCTCAATTGATCCACCAGTATCATTTTCGGGATCCCTATTATCTGCCGGCGGGCAAGTTATTGGAGATGATTACCATAGACGCTGCTCGTGCATTAGGCTGGGACGATCAAATCGGCTCTTTGGAGAAAGGTAAAAAAGCAGATATTATTACCATAGATATGCGCCAGCCGCATTTGACACCGAATTTTATGCCGGTTCACCGGATTGTTTACGAGACGGTTGGGAATGATGTGGCCGACGTGGTGGTAAATGGAAAGATATTGATGAAAGACCGGGAAGTGTTGGGGATTGATGAAGATCAAATTATTGATGCAGCCAATGAAGAAGCGCTCGCCTTGATAGAAAGGGCTGACTTACATCGATTCACAAAATTGCCAAAGAATTTCTGGGGTCATGGTCGCATGACCATGGATGAAAAATTGTTCGATCAAAACTAAAACTTATTTGTACAGAGGAGAATAAATACTAATATGAAAAACATCCCCCCCATCATTGCAGCTTTGCATTTACCAGCTTTACTGGAAGGCGAGAAGTACTCCGTTGCTGAAATCGAAGATTATATGTGCCAGAATTTAGATGTATTTCAGCGTGGCGGCATCCCCGCAGTTATTCTTCAGGATGAGTCCCGCAATAAAGGCCTTGCCCGGATTGAGACAGTTGCCTTAATGGCATCCTTGGCAAGACTGGCGAAAAAAGAATTCCCGTCTTTGGAGCTGGGCGTGATCATTGAATCGCATGACCCCTATACGCCGATCGCTGTCGCCCGTGCTGCCGGACTTTCGTTTGTTCGAATTAAGGTGTTTGTGGGGGCCATGTTGAAGTCTTCCGGTGTTCAAGAGGGTTGTGGTATCGAAGCTGTTGATTACAGAAATAAATTGGGCGGGAATGATATTATGATCCTGGCCGATGTGCACGACCGGACCGGTTTCCCTTTGGTAGACGTGCCGATGGAAGATGCAGCGAAATGGGCATCCAATACAGGAGCGGACAGTCTGGTGTTGACAGGGATGACATTCAACGAATCGCTGCAAATTTTAGATAATGTGCGAGGGAAAAATCTGAATAAACCCTTGTATATTGGCGGTAGTGTGACAATTGAGAATGTCGATCTGGCGCTGGATCATGCCGATGGTGCAATTGTCAGCAGCTCTTTGAAAAAGACGGATGCGAGGGATGAAATTGTCCTTTGGGATATTGATTTAATTTCACGATTTATGGAAAAAGTGCGAAACAAACTGAAACAATAGAGCGAAGAGGCCCTGGATTCATCATGAAGATTGTCGTAATCAACGGAAATTCTAATTTGGAAGCCAGCCAAAATATTGAAAAATCAGCCCGGTCTGTGATTGATTCCAAGACACAGCTTGTTATGGTAACTCCCGAAGATGCGCCGAAGGCGATTGAAGGGTATTATTCAGAGACTTTATCAGCAAAAGCTGTTTTGGAAGAAGTAGCAAGGCACAAAGAACAGGCGGATGCTTATGTGTTGGCATGCTTTAGTGACCCGGGGCTGCATGCAGCCCGCTCGATTGTCAATGTCCCGGTTATCGGAATCGCTGAAGCTGCTATGCACACCGCTGTCCAGATTGCGCATAATTTTAGTATTTTGACGCCTTTACACAGATTCCACTCGATACTTATGCGTCTGGTCAGGTCTTATCACATGGAAGACTACTGCGCAGGCGTTGAGACATTTGAGGCGCATGTGTCCGAGGCAGCTTCTCAAAGCGAGGATATTTATGGGATGTGCTTAAAAATAGCCAGAATTGCAGTGGGACAAAAGAATGCTGAATCGGTTATACTAGGTGGGGCGGTGATGGCTGGCATGGAGCAGCGCCTGACAATTGAGTTGGGTGTTCCGGTGTTGGACCCCGTAAAATGTGCGGTTGCGGAAGCAGAGAAGTTGGCAAAGCTTGGTTTAATGACCAGTAAAACCGGTGGTTATGCGGTTCCCTTTTCTGTCAATCATTGAGACTTCTATCATTATTGGATTTTCATACCCTTTGAAGTGTCACCTCACTGTTTGTGAAATGGATGTTAACACGCGATTTTGTTCAGCGCCGTGGAAAATCAAGGCGATTCTCCATCAACCTGAAACGCTTGGGCGTCGTTTTTCACTTATAATGATGGTAGGCGCAATACTTCTGCTGCAATATTATTTGATTTGAGTAACTCCTCAGCTATGTCATTGCGAGGAGGCCGGCATTGTGCCTCGCTGCGCTAGCCGTGTAGGTGCAGCCGCGTCGCAAAAGCTTGCTTCTCGAAGTGACATTATCGAGGTATCTGCGTAGTTGCCAATTTGATTTGATGCTGAGAAATTCGCAGCGGCTCATCTTCTTTTAGAGTGGGAAATCTCACCCTTTGCAGTTTGATTTGAAGCGATGTGGGATTATCGCATGAAGGCATAAATTTTATTGGTATTTATTTGTAAAGAAGATTGAGGGCCAGCTGCTTTGTAATCGAAATACATATTGTCTTGGAAGGAAATAATGAGAGAAAAACTAGTTATTTCAATCGGCGGAGAAGTATTAGCAAGCAATCAGGGTTTTACGATTGGGGATCAAAAGCAAAAAGCATGTGAGTTAGCCAATGCTTTGGTCCAGATATTAAGTTCAGAATTGGATATTGTTATTCTTCATGGAAACAAACCGCAAATTGGATACGTCCTTTTTCGGGCTGAATTAGCAAGTCATATCCTGCACCCCATTCCTCTGGATGTGTGTGGCGCAGATACGCAGGGTGCCACCGGGTATCTACTGGATCAGGCATTAAGGAATTCGCTGAAGAAAAATAACATTGCCAGAGATGTAATTACCATTGTTACCCAGGCGGTTGTTGATAAGCAAGAGCCTATTTCCGAAAAAGCCGTGGGTCCATGGTTTGATCGTGTAAAGGCAAATCAATATCGACAAATGCGGGGATGGACGATTACCGAGGAGCCTGGACGCGGGTTCCGCCGGACAGTGCCTTTGCTTCCGGCCAAAGAGATTATTGGTGCGCATCAAATACAGAAATTATCAGAAACGGGAACGATTGTTATCGCTGCTGGCGGAGGGGGGATACCGGTTTATTATAATGAAAAAGGGGATCTGGAAGGCATCGAAGCGGTCGTCCAATCTCCTCAAGCGGCGCGGATCATCGCAAATGAGATCGGGGCTGACACACTGTTATTTGTGATTGAGAACGACACGAAATTTAATAATGAAAAATTAACGGCAGAATCTTTGGTTGAGATGAGTTTGGAAGAAGTGGATTATCTGCTGAAGAATAATCGCATCTATTCGAATACCGTTTCCTCAATTTTACAATCTGCATCTGATTTTCTGCATGAAAAGGGTGAAAAAGTAGTGATTACGACATTGAAAAAATTGGAAAAAACCACCCAGGAACAGAATGGATTGATCATCAAAAAGCAGTTTGGATAGAAAGAAAATATGGACGTTTATCCGGGTAATGGGAGAAAAATGGAAAATAATCCAGATCGATTTTGTGATTTAAAAAATCTAAAAACAACGGATACCTTTGTGTGGCAGTTGATTTCACAAGTTAGTACTCGTTTACAAATATTTTCAACTGCTGCTAAAACCGGTGTGACGAGTTTGATGGATCACAATATCTTGTTTGACAATTCTACCCAATTTGCGATATTGGAAGAAATTGACAAAAGCATCGATCAAATTGGAAAGTTCGGTATTGTCCTGTCCATATTGTCTCGTATTGAAGCAAAAAAACTTCGTGTAAATATTGCTTATCATTCTTTGCAAGAATTATTTATTTCGTTAAACCGAAGTTTGGAAAAAAGTCATTTAGGCAAAAGCGTCCATATAAATTATTTTGAAACCGATTTATTTGCCTATATCGACTCGGAGTATATCAACATTGCTTGCATATTATTATTTGAAGCAGTCCTTGAAACAGGAAGCAGCGAGATTATTCAAGTAGAGATTCAGGAGGATCATAAGAGTTATTCCATTGTGATAAAAAATGTCCCTCAACTGGTTATAGATATTTTTATCGAATTAACAGAGGGCACGACTGTTTTTGAGGGCAGGGTTCCGCCATTAATCTTGCTAAATCTTTATGCTTTTTGCAGGTTGCTGGATTTGGTAGATGTGCAACTTTATGTGAGTGAAAATATTGTAAAACTGGCAATTGAGAAGAATACGAAGTAGATTGGCAGATAAGAGAGAGTATTATATTGCATCATCCAACTGAGCGTTACAACATATTACTAATTGGTGATGAACCTGGTTTGCTTAGAATGCTGCGCAGGAATTTGGTGGAGAGGGGGTATGAAGTTGATCTTGCGTTGGACGGGGTGGAGGCAGAACAACTCATCGCAAAGAATAATTATGATTTGTTTGTATTAAATCTTGATTTTACCTCCATTGAAGTTGATGGATTGGATATCTGTAAATCCGTCAGGGAGAAGAGCAAGTCACCCTTAATTGGCATCTCTTCAATTGGAGAAGAAAGAAGAAAAATAAAGGCATTCGATTTTGGCGCTGATGATTATTTGGTGATGCCTTTTTCAATGGAAGAATTCCTGGCTCGTGTTCGTTCATCGATCCGGCGTTGGAGTAACTACGTAAACAGCCAGCAGATACAGGACAACAAACCCGAAGAAGATCTGCTGATGTTCAGCGGTTTGCGGATCGATCTCCTGGGCAGGAAAGTATTTCTAAATAACGAGATCATTCGTCTGACCCCCACAGAATATGACATCCTTGTGTATTTAGCGCAAAAACAAGGCCGGGTTGTTACCCATCGCGAAATACTAAGGTCTATTTGGGGGATTGAATATGGAGATGAGCGAGAGTATTTGCGCGTTTTCATTTCTCAATTGCGTAAAAAATTGGATGATAATTCACTCGAACCGAAATATATTGTTACTGAACCGGGTGTGGGGTATCGATTTGAAGGCTGAAAACTTCTAACGCGCCATTCGTCTGAAACAGCGGGATTATCTTGTATTTTCCCCGTTTTATGCAAATGAGCTTCTAAAGAAATTATGATGATTCCTTAATGGTTTCCTTATGGTTTTGTTGCTATAGTCAAATACAAACTGCTTTGCGTACTCTTTTTTTATTTGCCAATATCAAAGAGGAGGTGAGATTGTGTTTGATTTAACCATACTGGGCGGTACGATTGTGCATCCGCGGGGACGCTTCCTCGCGGATATCGGCATCAGAAAAGGGAAGATTGCGGCAATTGCTGACAATTTGTCAGATGCGGATACACGAGAAAGCATTGCAGCCCAGGGACATTTCATCCTTCCGGGGTGTATCGATAGTCACATGCATTTGTGGGAGCCTGGGTTTGCTGCAAATTATGATTTTGCGGACGGGACCCGCGCAGCACTTGCTGGCGGCGTTACGACGATCATTGATCATCCCCTGACAATTCCAGAAGTATTGGATGTTGATGTCTTTGAACAAAAAAAGCGCATTGGCGAGCAAACTTCTTATGTTGATTTTGCTCTGCATGGGGGGGTAGGGGAAGACAACCTTGAGAATTTGGAAGCATTGTGGCAGGCAGGCTGCACAGCTTTTAAGATCTTTATGTGTGAATCCGGCTCAAAGGTGTGTGGTTTGCCAACCGGGAAAATGCAGGATGCCTTTCAGATTATTGGTGGTTTTGGCGGAACAGTGCTGCTGCATGCCGAAAATGATTCCATGTTGAATTATAAGTATGAACAATTGCAAAAAGCGGGACGAAAAGATTACATGGCTTTTGTGGATTGGCGTCCCCCTGAAGTTGAAACCGAGGCTATTCTGCGAGCACTTTATCTTCTTGAAGGCACTGGCGCACGGGGAGTCTTTTTGCATACGACAGTCCCGGAAGGAGTTGCAGCGGTAAAGAACGCCCGTGAAAAGGGATTGGATGTCTTTGTAGAGACATGTCCTCATAATTTGTATTTAACAACCGAGCATTTAAAAGAGAAAGGCCCTTGGGTAACGTTTTCTCCGCCAGTGCGGGATCCACAACGGGTAGAAAAAATGTGGGATTATTTGAGATCGGGGATGATCAGCACGATGGGATCAGATCATGGCCCGATAGAAAAAGGATTGAAAGAAAAAGGGGAAAATAATATTTGGGAAAGCCAGTTTGGGATCCCCGGTGCAGAAACCATGGTTCCGTTAATGTTAAATGCTGTGGCAAAAGGATGGATTTCCCTGGAAAAAGTGACAGCGATTTTATCCGAGAATCCAGCTCGATTGTATGGTTTATATCCCCGCAAAGGGACAATCCAGGTGGGATCCGATGCGGATTTTACGATCGTTGATTTAAATCAGCGTTATCAGTTTGAGGCTGAAAAAATGTATACTTCATGCGGCTGGATACCTTATGAGGGTTGGGATATTGAGGGCAAGGTGGTTTCAACAATCATCCGGGGGAAAGTATTAATGCTGGATGGAGAAGTTGTTGGCGAGCCAGGGAATGGGTGTTTTATTCGCCGTGCTGCATGCAATTCGACGGTGCGGCAGATTTTGTAGTTTTCATATTTGATCTTGGCAGGAGTAATAGTGATGGTTCAAAATATTATTTTAGATTCTCATGCACATGTAGATGTTGTGCCGGCTTTAGGTTGGTACGATACGGCTGACAAATTAATCAAGCTGATGGACCAGGCAGGCATCAGCATGGCAGTTATCAGTGGTTATCTGAATTCGCCTGGGCCAGAGCCTGATAATTTGAGGGTGATTGGTGAGGCAGTCGAAAAGTACCCGAAGCGGCTGATCGGTTATGCCAGATTGGATCCCTGGTTTGATGAAGAGTGTATTCGAACTTTGGAAGAATCAGTCCGCAATTATAAAATCCGGGGTGTCAAGCTGCATCCGGCGCATTATACACTTTACCCATTTGGCCCGCTCACTGTGAAACTGGCACAGCGTGCCGGTGAGCTTGGGCTTCCGGTTTTATTCCATTGTGGGGATGAGATGATGTGCTTGCCCTATCAAATTGACAGACTGGCGGCACAGGCGCCGGACACAAAAATTATTCTGGCACATATCGGCGGCTTTTTTTCCAACGATTCTGCATTAGAAGTTGCTGCGCGCCGATCAAATGTGTGGGTTGATACAAGTGAAATTCCTTTTCCCAATATGGTTCGAAAAGCGGTAGACCATTTGGGCGCCGAGAAGGTTCTTTTTGGATCTGATGCTCCTTGTTGTGATATTCGCCTGGAAATTCTTAAGGTGGAGTTGGCAGGACTCTCATTGGAACAAGAACAGCTTGTGATGTGGAAAAACTATGCACAAATGATGGGCATAGACACGGAGGAACTGAAATGCGAATAATCGATTCTCATGTATATGTTGGCGAGTCCTTGTTTGATCAGCACCAATCGGTTGAGGATTTGATCAGCTTAATGGATACATGTGGGGTGAGTCAGGTTATCCTCGCTCCAAATAAACCAAAGACATATTCCCTGTGCTCTGCTAACCGGATGGTGAAAGAAGTTGTGAAGCAATATCCCGCCAAATTTTTGGGTTGGGCGAGGGTAGACCCATGGCAGAAAGAATCAGCCGTGGACGAACTAAAGAAAGCACACGATGAATATGGCTTTTGCGGATTGATTTTACATCCCTGGGAGGAATTGTTTCCTGTATCGGGTCCTATCGTAGATCCTTTGATGAAACTTGCCAGTCAGTATCAGATGCCGGTGATGGTTGAGGCAGGCTATTCCCTGGTTTCCCATCCACTGGACATTGCTGAATTAGCAAAACGTTTTCCAGAAGTAACTGTAATTGGAACACATGGCTTGCAATTGGACAGCAGTGCATTTGCCCTGACTGATGCTGAGATTGCCATGCATGAATGTCCAAATCTCATCATGGAAACTTCAGGGATGTATGCTCCCTTTGTGATGGAAAAATTAGTGCAAGATCTGGGGGTTGAACGGTTAATCTTTGGCAGCCACACTCCGTGGATGGATATGCGGCTGGAAGTCGAGCGGATTAATTACCTCAATCTTACCTCAGCTCAAAAAGAAGCGATATTTGCTGGAAATATTAAACGGATTTTGAACATTGAATAGTTGGAGGGTTTGATGAGTTCAAGCTTGCGTATGATGGAAATGACGTGGCCTGAGATTGAGGAGGCCATTCACCATAACCGGATTTTGATTTTCTGTGTCGGAACGATTGAACAGCATGGGCCCCACCTTCCTTTGGGCGTTGATGAATATTTGCCGATGGCGATCGCTGAACGCATCGCCAATCAAGTGCATGGCATTGTTGCGCCTTGTATGACCTATGGGTATAAATCACTTTTGCGCAGCGGCGGCGGCCCGCATTTTAAGGGGAGCATCGGTATCCGCGGGGTTACTTTGATCGAAGTCGTCAAGGATATTATTGAGCAATTTATTTCTCAGGGATGGCGCCGGATTGTGGTATTGGACTGGCATTTGGAAAACGTTCCTTTTGTCTATGAGGGAATCGATGAGGCGGTAAAGAGTGAAGGCCAGGTTGACGGTTTGAAAATTCTTCGCATAGATAACCCCAATGGTTTAGGCGTTTCATCCGACCCTGAATTGGAAAAGTTTTTATTTGGAACAGATTTTCCGGGTTGGGCTGTGGAGCATGCTGCAATTTGGGAGACTTCTGCGATGATGGCTGCGCACCCTGACCTGGTGCATGATTCCCGGATTGTAGATGGTCAACCCCCGCAGCCATTTGACTATGATGTTTTCCCTGTGCCTGAAGATGCGGCGCCTGAATCTGGCGTTTTCTGGAAGGCCACCCTTGCTAGCCGGGAAAAGGGCGAACGCATTTTGGCAGCGGTCACGAAAGGGATTGTAAATGTCATTCGAACTGAATTTCCGGTTTGATTTTAGCGGGAAAACAGCTTGATTTTGAAACATTCACTGGATTAAATTTTGAAGGAGAACGCATTATGGCAACTTTGATAAAGAATGCACATATTCTGACAATGGATGACGATTTTACGGAGTTTGAAAAAGCTGATCTGCTTGTTGAAGGCACAAAAATAAAGAAGATCGGGACAGATTTGCAGGTTCCAGAAAATGATCCAAAACTGCGGGTTATTGATGCTTCCGGGAAGTTGGTCATGCCGGGTCTGGTGAATGGTCATATTCATTCTCCCGGCAATTTCATGAAAGGTGCTTTGGATAATCTGCCTTTGGAAATATTTATGCTTTATGAAGTTCCACCGTTGAGTGATTCTCCCCCCGATCACCATATGAATTACATTCGAACTTTGCTGGGTAATATCGAGATGCTTAAATTGGGGATCACGGCGGTTCACGATGATGCCTTCTATGTCCCCGTTCCTACGCCTGAAGCAATTGATGGTTTGATGCAGGGATATACGGATAGTGGCATTAGAGCCGTGGCAACGATCGATCAACCGAACGTAGTGGAATATGAAAAGTATCCATTCCTGTATGATCTGCTCCCTGACGATATTCGCCGGCAAATGGCGAACGCACCGTTAATGTCTTCGGAAGAGCTTTTGGACTGTTACAGGTATTTAATTGATAATTGGCATAATACCAGCGGCGGGCGGGTTAGGGCGGGTGTTTCTGTGTCTGCGCCGCAGCGGGTAAAGGTGGATTACTTTGAGGCGCTGTCCCGGATCAGCAAAGAGCTTGATATTCCTTTTGATGTGCATATCCTTGAAACAAAACTCCAGCGCGTTTTGGGCGAGGAGAAATACGGAAAATCGTTGGTTCAATACGTCCATGATTTGGGGCTGCTTGATGAGCGCATGATGATTATTCATTCAATTTGGGTGGATGATAATGATGTGGATCTGATTACTCAGGCTGGTTGTGCAGTTGCACATAACCCGGTTTGTAATTTGCGGCTGGGAAGCGGGATTATGAACTTCCGAAAATTACGTGACCATGGGATTCCCATTTGTCTGGGGAGCGATGAGGCCTGTTCAGATGATACGGCCAACATGTGGGCAGTAGGAAAAATGGCGGGCCTGATCCATTCCATTACGGACCCGGATTATCAAAAGTGGCCGAAAGCCAAAGAGATCGTTCGGGCATTAACCAGGGGCGGGGCACGGGCGATGCGGCTGGAAGGCCAGACAGGTGCGCTGGTTCCTGGTTATGAAGCCGATCTGATTCTGCTTGACCTTAATTCAATCGCCTTTACACCGTTAAATGATATTTATCGTCAATTGGTTTATAGTGAAAACGGCTCATCCGTATTGATGACAATGGTTGGCGGACAGATTGTGTATGAGAATGGGAAGGTCCTGACAGTAGACGAGGAAGACGTTAAAGCAGAGGTTCGAGAATTAATGAAGTCCTACAAGCTGGAAATTCAAAAGACACAATCCGCGGCAAGTAAACTGGAACCCTATTATCGGGAGATGTATTTGCGCGCGGCGGCCAGAGATGTCGGGATGAACAGGTGGGCTGGTGATTAGAGACGGAAGCTGTTTGGTGAAAGAAATCAGGATTGAATAAAATGAGAATACTATTTGTTAATCCCAATACATCTGAAGAGTTTACGCGGCGTATACTGGATACGGTCACGCAGTATGCTCTTGCTTCGACGATTGCAGCCGCCAAAAATCCGGATTCGGGGCCCCGGTCAATAGAGGGTGTTTATGACGAGCTTTTGAGTGTGGGGGGCACGCTCAAGCTTTTAAAAGAGAATATGGATCATTTTGATGCTTTTGTTATTGCGTGCTTTAGTGATCATCCCGTGATATATGCGTTAAGGGAGATCACAGACAAGCCGGTGCTGGGCATTGCAGAAGCTTCGATGTATTTTGGCTGCATGTTGGGACATAAATTTAGTGTGGTGACAACAAATGACAGATGGGAACCGCTGCTGTGGGAAGCGGTAAAGCATTATGGGCTTCAGAGCCGCTGTGCGTCGATTCGAACCACCCGGATGGCCGTCTCAAATTTGGAATCTCTGGATGATCAAGATACCTATTCAATGATTTTGAGGGAGGCTCGTGCCGCATTGGATGAAGATAGCGCAGAAGTGATTTGCCTGGGATGCGCAGGAATGAGTGGGCTGGATAAAAGATTAGAAAAAGAATTGCAGGTCCCCGTGTTGGATGGTGTGGTTTGCGCTTTGAAATTATTGGAGGGCCTTTTGGGCTATGGGGTTCACACCAGCAAGAAAAGATTGTATTTTCCTGTAAACAGGTGATCTGGGCCAAACTCCAATTCGCCCAGTCAGCCGCAGCATTTCAGAGAGCGTTCGCGATATCGGTACAGATATGCGAACGCTCTTGGATTATGCGCCTCTCAAGATATGTTTAGTTTGAGCGGGGGCGATAAATTGGGTGTGGGGGACGGCGTGAGAGGCAGCCCGCTCGCAATCGAGCTTCCCGCTTACACCCTTCGCTTTTTGGTGATAAAATAATATATGAACAGTAATGAAACAGTAATGAATATATGCGGGTTTTGGAAATTTGGATTTAAATGTTTCATTAAAATTTTATGGCGCGCTGAGGTCGGAAAGAGTAGAATGTATCTATGATATAGAGGTTTGAATCATTGGCTTGCCCCGTTCAATCCAGCGTATATTTATCGGACAGCCGATGATTGAAACGTCTTTTTTTGGGCTATGTGGGATCCCGTAATTTACTCCTTTGCCTGGTGAATTTACAGTTTTGCAAGGTAGCCGCTATAAATCTTGACTTTTAGGTTTGAATCTGATAATTTTCCTTTAAGAAGTCATTCCAGGATAGGCGTGGATGGGAATGGAAATTGCATCATAAGGTTTGTTGGCGTGCTTGCGTAGTAATTTTATGGTATTGATTTGCGATGGAATGAATTGAATTAATCAAATAAGAAGTCATTCCAGGATAGGCGTGGATGGGAATGGAAATTGCATCATAAGGTTTGTTGGCGTGCTTGCGTAGTAATTTTATGGTATTGATTTGCGATGGAATGAATTGAATTAATCAAAGGTTTAAGTTGAAATATCGTTGTTTCCCGGAGAAAGTAGACGATGGAAGATCATAATTTGACACGAGAAGAGTTGTTGGAAGCCCTGGCGAAGGCTCAGGCACAGGTCGAAATCTTGCAGCGGGCCTTATTAAAAGACCCAACACAGGAATTGGCCGATAGTGAAGAGCGTTTCCGTACTTTGGTGAATGCTGTGCCGGATATGCTGTTTCGCTTCGATGCAGAAGGGCATTTTGTCGACTACAAAGGTTCTGAAAGAGGCACGATCGTGCCGCCGGAAGTCTTCCTGGGGAAACATTACGCCGAAGTGCTGCCCCCAAACGTATCTGCGTTGACAAAAGAGGCCCTTGAAAGGGGCGTTGCTGAAAAGGAAACCCAAATCTTTGAGTATCAACTGCCAAACCAGGCGGGTGAGCTGGAAACACTGGAAGCCCGGATTATTACCACTGAAACTGGTGAGGCTGTTGGGTTGGTCCGTGATGTCACCGAGCAGCGCGCTGATCGAGCGTTGATTGACAAACGCGCACAGGAACTGAACACGGTGGCGGAGGTAGCAACCGCCGTCACCCAGCAAACGGACCCATTGACCCTGCTTAAGCAGGTGGTGGATCTAACCAAGGAACGCTTCGGCTTCTACCATGCGCATGTGTATCAACTGAATGAAGCCGGCGATACGCTGGAACTGGTGTCCGGTGCAGGGGAGATTGGCGATCAGATGGTGGCCGAAACACGCACCATTTCGTTTGATGCAGAGCAGTCCCTGGTGGCGCGGGCCGCCCGCACCAAAGAAGGCGTCATTGTGAATGACGTTATGGCCGACCCGAACTTCCTGCCGCACCCCTTGCTGCCGGAAACGAAGGCCGAGATGGCCGTGCCGATGATGGCCGGAGAAACGGTCATCGGTGTGCTGGATGTGCAGGCTGCCGGTACGCGGCGTTTCGACCAGGATGATGCAGAAGTGCTGACCACGCTGGCTTCACAGGTGGCAGTGGCTTTGCAAAATGCCCGCCAGTTTGAAGAATTGCAAATAGCCCGGACGCAACTGGATGAGGCGCTTGATCTTGCTCAATTGGCTTATTGGGAATTTGATATTACCAGGGGCAATTTTCTGTTCAATGATGATTATTACCGCCGTATTTTGCATACCACGGCAGAAGAAGCTGGCGGACACTGGATGCCAGCGGAGAAATTCGCTGGAGAAATCGTTCATCCTGATGATGGAGCCGAGGTGCCCCTCAAAATTCAGGAGGCTTTGCAGTCTACTGATCCAGATTATGAAGGATCCGCGGAAGCTCGCCTGAAAGGCGGGGATGGCAAATGGCGGAATGTAGTGATGCGATTACGGGTGAGCCGGGATGCACAGGGTATCCCGATCGGCTTGTATGGTACGAACCAGGATATTACCGAGCTTAAACAGGCGGAAGAAGCGCTGGCTGAAAACGAAGCACGTTTGCAGAACCTGGTGGATGCAGTGCCGGATATGATCTTCCGTTTTGATGCTGCCGGAACGTTTGTCGATTATAAGGGAGCTGAAGGGGGGACGATCGTGCCGCCAGAGGTTTTCCTTGGGAAGCATTATGCAGAGGTGCTGCCGCCGAACGTGGCTGCGCTAACAAAGGAAGCTATTGATAAGGGCATTGCGGAGAAGGAAATTCAAACTTTTGAATATCAACTGCCAAACCAGGCGGGTGAGCTGGAAACGCTGGAAGCCCGGATTATTACCACTGACACCGGCGAGGCCGTTGGGTTGATCCGTGATGTCACCGAGCAGCGCGCTGATCGAGCGTTGATTGACAAACGCGCACAGGAACTGAACACGGTGGCGGAGGTAGCAACCGCCGTCACCCAGCAAACGGACCCATTGACCCTGCTTAAGCAGGTGGTGGATCTAACCAAGGAACGCTTCGGCTTCTACCATGCGCATGTGTATCAACTGAATGAAGCCGGCGATACGCTGGAACTGGTGTCCGGTGCAGGGGAGATTGGCGATCAGATGGTGGCCGAAACACGCACCATTTCGTTTGATGCAGAGCAGTCCCTGGTGGCGCGGGCCGCCCGCACCAAAGAAGGCGTCATTGTGAATGACGTTATGGCCGACCCGAACTTCCTGCCGCACCCCTTGCTGCCGGAAACGAAGGCCGAGATGGCCGTGCCGATGATGGCCGGAGAAACGGTCATCGGTGTGCTGGATGTGCAGGCTGCCGGTACGCGGCGTTTCGACCAGGATGATGCAGAAGTGCTGACCACGCTGGCTTCACAGGTGGCAGTGGCTTTGCAGAACGCAGAACAGTACGCGGTGATCCAGCAGGCGAACAAAGTTATTGAGCAGAGCCCGGTGATTGTTTATCGGCGCAAAATTGTCGATAATATGCTTGACCGCATCTTGTATGTGTCAGAAAACGTGGCCCAATATGGATATGGAGCAGAAGATTTCACTTCTGGGCGTGTGCCATTTGAGCAGACCATTCATCCCGATGATCTGCAAATGGTTGGTGAAACACTGATTGGTAATCTTCAGAAAAACATTGACGAATATGAGCTTGAATATCGTGGGTTGTTCCCAGGTGATCGTCTGGTATGGTTCTCTTTGAGAGCGAATATTGAACGCGACGAAAACGGCGAAGCAGCATTCCAGGCGGGTACCTTTATTGATATTACGGACATCAAAAAAGCCCAGGCAGCGCTGGCTGAAAACGAAGCGCGTTTGCAGACCCTGGTGAATGCAGTGCCGGATATGATCTTCCGCTTTGATGCTGCTGGCAAGATTGTGGACTATAAGGGCGCTGAAGGGGGAACGATTGTCCCGCCGGAAGTCTTCCTGGGTAAAAAATATTTTGAGGTGCTGCCTCCCGATGTTTCCGCCTTGACGAAAGCGGCTTTGGAAAAGGGTGCAGCTGAAGGAGAAATGCAGACATTTGATTATCAACTGCCCAATCAAAACGGCGGAATGGACTCGCTTGAAGCGCGTATGGTTGTCAATGAAGCTGGCGAGGCGGTGGCCCTGATTCGTGATGTCACCGAGCAGCGCAATGTAGAAGCAGAGCGTGAGAAATTATTGCAGGAAAGCCGTTCAATGGCAGAACAGGAAGCTTTGATCAACGCCATCAGCCAGAAGATCCAGGCGACCACTTCAGTGGAAAGTGCCTTGCAGGTGGCGATCCGCGAACTGGGCGACTCGCTGGGTGCTGAAAAGACCAGTATCCGCCTGGGTGTAGATGCCGCACAGCGAATGCGAAAGAAATAAGATGATCCCGAATTTGGGGTAAGGATAAAGTGTATGGCTTATGTGATCGGGGTAACACATCAAAAAGGCGGCGTCGGGAAGTCAACGACGGTAGCCAGCCTGGGGGCCTGTCTGGCAGAGCAGTCAGGCAGGACGCTGGTGATCGATCTTGATCCTTCGGGGAATTTGACCAGTGGATTGGGACTTCATCCTGAGGAAGTGGAAAAATCGGTGGCTGCGCTTCTGGTTGGGCAGGAAACGTTTGAGAATGTGATGCAGTCGACCGCTTTTCCGAATCTGGATATTTTGCCCTCCAATTCGGAACTGTTGTCGGTTTCCCGCCATCTTTTCTCTTATAAAGGCTATGAGTTCCTGCTGCGGGACATTCTGCGGAGGGTTTCGGATGATTATAAGTGGATCGTAGTGGATTGTCCTCCTACTCTGGGCGCACTGACGATCACGGCTTTGTCCGCGGCACAGTTGGCCCTGATCCCTACGCAGCTGGAATTTTATTCGCTGCAGGCGCTGGATGTGGTTTTTAAGTTGATCAATATGACCCGGTCAAAAACCAATCCACAGTTGCGTTACCGCTTGCTGGTGACCATGTATGATAAACGGGGGCGGTTTCATACGGACATTCTTAAGTATGTGCGTCAGCATTACAGCAAGGCATTGATGAATACCGTGATTGGCTTTGATACGAAAGTACGCGCCAGCCAGCTTGCCGGTGTACCCCTGACGGCGTATTCCAGTAAGAGAAAAAGCAGAGCGGAAGCTCAATACCGTAAATTGGCAGAGGAGTTGGAGGCTTATGTCGAAAGACAGGTTATACAACCAGCTTGAACAGTTATTTTCCAGCACAAAGGTAACCCCTGCTGCTGAACCGCTGAATACAGAGGCGCCGGCTGCGCCAGCGCATGCTGTCCCCGATAAACCGAACACAGAACCTGGTGCGGTGGACACGGCGCTGGATACCCGGCCAACCCGCAAAGTTTCTGCGACCTGGAATGATTTTCTGGACGGCATTCGACGAAAACGTTCGTTTGGTTTCGTTTATGATGCTAAAGACGTACATCCTCTGGATGGGGTGAGCAAGCGGCCCGGCATGAATGCGCTTTCTTTCCCTTTGCAGACGGCGGGAGAAACTTTTGGCCGGCTGGTGCTGGAAGATGAAAATCAGCATTGGACAGAAAGCCAGCGCCGGGTAGTCAGTGCAGTGGCGGACCGGCTTTCCCAGCAGGTAGATAACCTGCGCCTGCTCAATGAAGCAGAGCGCTATCGTCTGGAAGCTGAACAGGCGCTGGCGCAAATGAGTCAAAAGGGGTGGGAAGACTTTCTGGTGGATGAACAGGAAGATGACCTGATTTATGTATATGATCAAAGTCTGGTGAAACCGGGCAGACCAGAAGATGCCGGTGAGGAGGCTGAGCTTTCTGTGCCGCTGGCCGTGCGTGAGAATGTGCTCGGCGAAGTGCAGTTTAATGGGATTGATCATCTGGATACGGACGCACAGAATTTGCTGGCGGCTGTTACCCAGCAGTTAAGTTCGCACCTGGATAATCTGCGGCTCAACGAACAGCGTGCAACTTCGCTGGCCGAGGTAGAAGGGTTGTATGCGGTCAGCGCTGAGCTGAGTGCGGCTGCCAGCTTGCAGGAAGCGCTGCTGGCGGTTGCTCAACCGGCCATTGCGACAGGTGCTAAACGGTGCAGCTTGTTCCGTGTTGCTGGCGGCCAACGCTCGAAAGCGTTTGGAGAAGTTGAATTGGCTGCGCATTGGGAAAAGGATTCCAGTAGTCATGTGATGCCGTTGGGGATGCGCTTTAATACAGTTGATATGCCAGGGTATAGCGTTTGGGGCACTGCGCAGGATAAGGTGTTTTTGGCGCCTGATATTTCTGTTTTTGCTTCACCCAATGTCAAAGGGGGGCAGCCTGAAGCAGATTTTAAAGGCTACCTGCTGCTGCCTTTGAAAGCTTCCGATGGTTTGATCGGCCTGATTATTGCCCAGTTTGAGGAGGAACGGATTTTCAGTCAGGCGGATGAACGCCTGTATACCACCCTTGCCCAGCAGGCTGCGGTGGTGGTTAATAACCTGTTCCTGTTTGAAGAAGCTACCCGCCGTGCAGCCGACATGGAAACGGTGGCCGAGATCAGTACGGCGATTTCCCGTCTGCTGGATCCAGATTTATTGTTGAAAACAGTGGTGGAGGAGACGCAGGCCGGGTTTGGTGTGTACCATGCACAAATTTATGTGTATGAGAAAGATCAGGATGTCCTGATGCTTTCAGCCAGCTCCGGTGATGCCGGTGAAAAACTGTTGGCAAAAGGGCATGCGATCCCCATGTCAGCTGAACATTCGCTGGTAGCCCGTGTGGCCCGCACAGGTAAGGAAATCGTCGTCGGAGACACCAGCCAGGAGCCGGATTTCCTGTCGAATGAACTGCTGCCGGATACCAGGGCAGAAATTGCTCTGCCGATGATCGTCGGCGACCAGATGCTGGGTGTTTTTGATGTGCAGGATTCACGCTTGAACCGCTTTTCCCGGCTTGAGCGCCAGATTTTAATGACGCTGACTTCTCAGGTGGCGGTGGCTTTGCAGAATGCCCGTCTTTACCTGGAACAGGCCGAGACAGTGGAACGGCTGCGTGAGCTGGATCACCTCAAGTCAGATTTTCTGGCGAACATGAGCCATGAGCTGCGCACGCCGCTGAACTCGATTATGGGCTTCACGGATGTGATTTTGCTGGGGCTGGACGGCCCGGTGACTGCCCAGATGGAGAACGACCTGCACCTGGTGGAGAAGAACGGTAAACATCTGCTCAGCCTGATCAACAATGTTCTGGATATGTCCAAGATTGAAGCAGGCCGGATGACGCTCAGTTTGGAGAAATTTGACCTTCAATCTCTGATTGAAGAAGCAATGGATATTGTCGGCCCATTGGCACGCGAGAAGTCGCTTGCGCTGGACCTGGTGATGCAGGATGGTGAAGCGGTAGAGATGCTGGCAGACCGTATGCGGATGCGTCAGGTGCTGATTAACGTGCTGGGCAATGCGGTGAAATTTACCGAAACAGGCGGTATTACGGTTACTGTCAATAAGTTTGCTGATTCTGCGCGTATTCTCGTCAAGGATACTGGCCTGGGAATCACCCCTAACAAGCTGGATATGATTTTCGAATCGTTTAGTCAGGTGGATACGACTTCTACCCGCAAGGTCGGCGGGACTGGTCTGGGATTACCGATCAGCCGCAGTTTGGTAGACATGCATGGCGGTCGATTGTGGGCTGAGAGCAGTGGGGTAGCGGGCGAGGGATCAACCTTTATTATTGAGATCCCCTTGCAGGCAGTTTAAGACAGTATAATCACTGTGCGTCAGTAATAAAATGTGGTTGGAGAGTTTGCATGAGCTATTTAGTTTTGTACATTGAAGACAATCCCGATAATCTGACTCTGGTGCAGCGGGCGATTGAAGCGGCTGGCTATGAGTTCCGGGGAACAATGACCGGGGAAGAAGGTCTGGCTGCCGCTGGTGAAATGAAGCCCGACCTGATTTTACTGGATATTAACCTGCCGGATATCGATGGCTATGAAGTGGCCCGCCGGCTGCGGAGCAGCGGGGATGAGCATTTAATGCATGTCCCGGTGATTGCTATCACGGCAAATGCGCTGCGTGGCGACGCGGAGAAGGCGATAGCGGCTGGCTGTGATGTGTATATGTCCAAACCGATCAATATTCGTGAGCTGTGGGCCAGGGTGGGGGCGCTGTTACAATCCAGCAATACTTGATCGGGGGAAAGCGAAGTCAATTTCACAGGGACAGGTTGAAAGACCTGTCCTTTTTTTAATAAAAGGGGGCTGGAGGCATGCTCCCGCTAGCACGGAACCTGCCGCAGGGAAGTCAGTTGTGTGTCGACACTAGCAAAAAAATATATGCAAGCATGGGCAAGTTGAAAATTTCCAGCCTGCGGGGGAAAAAAATACTGTCATCCTCCCGCAGGTTGGACTTGACCTGACTTCAGCATGCTTGGGAGGGTAGTGGTTTTGTACCCTTCGCACAGCGAATTTCCCTGCGGGAGGGTTGGGGCTGATGGGTGATGAACCGCAGGGTTGAATCTGAATGGATGTACAGAAGCTCACTACTTGACTTATGGGCTGGCGATTCCAGCGAAACCTGCGGGAGGGGGATGATTAATCAAAAGCCGGTATGCACACCTATGGCTGCACATACCGGCTTTGTTACAAGACAACCAGTAACGGCCTCCTGCATTTTCTTGTGATTTGCAGAAGGGGAGGAGGGGCGGGATGGCGGTGGATGCCGGCCATCCCGCCCGCCTATGGACAACGGATTTGGTTAGTGTTGGTTACGGCGGCGCAGGAAGGCGGGAATATCCAGGTCGTCGGTATTCAACACTTGGCGCTGATACTCGGTCGGAGAAGACTGGCTGACGATAGGCTGATCAGCCATTTCAGCCGAGCGTTCCTGACGCGAGCGTTCCGAAGTATTGGTGCGCGGTGTGCGTTCCATGTGGCGGATGCCGCTGCTGGTATCGAATCCGGTCGCAATCACGGTGACACGCAGTTCTTCGCCCATATTCGGGTCTACCACAGCGCCAAAGATAAGGTTGACATCGGGGTGCGCGGTTTCCTTGATGATCGCAGCAGCCTGGTTGACCTCGAACAGGGTCAGGCTGGAGTCGCCGGTCACGTTGAAGAGGATGCCGCGGGCGCCGTCAATGGTGATGTCCAGCAGCTTGCTGGAAATGGCTTCTTCGGCAGCAATGCGTGCGCGATCTTCGCCGGTTGAGCGGCCAACGGCCATCAATGCCGCCCCGCCTTCGGACATGATCGTGCGCACATCGGCAAAGTCGAGGTTGATCAGACCGGGAACGGTGATCAGCTCGGAAATGCCCTGAATACCCTGGCGCAGCACGTCATCGGCTACGCCGAAAGCGTCCGTCAGGCTGGCGCGCTTGTCCACGATTTGCAGCAGGCGGTCGTTGGGAATGGCGATCAAAGTGTCGGCCTGTTCTTTCAGCCGCTCGATGCCTTTTTCTGCAGACAACTGGCGCTGTGAGCCTTCAAAGGTGAACGGGCGGGTGACCACGCCAATGGTCAGGGCGCCCAAGTCTTTGGCAATCTGGGCTACCACAGGGGCAGCGCCGGTGCCTGTGCCGCCGCCAAGACCGGCGGTGACGAAGACCATGTCGCTGCCTTTCAGCACCTGATACAGTTCTTCTGATGATTCCTCAGCGGCTTTTTGCCCCATTTCGGGGTTGCCGCCGGCGCCCAGCCCGCGGGTGGATTTGTCGCCAATCCGTACGCGTGTGCGGGCTTTGGAAAGCAGCAAGGCTTGAGCATCCGTATTCACCGAAATGAATTCAATGCCTTGCAGACCTTCTTCGATCATCCGGTTGACTGCATTGCAGCCACCGCCGCCAACACCGACTACCTTGATGCGGGCAAATGATTCTGCGAGGGGTTTATTGAGTTGTTCCATAGGGTTCCTCCTTGTTACGAATAATGAACTGCTTTGTTATTGGTGAAGCTGATGATTTCCTGATCTGATTTTTCTACGGCAACAGATTTTTGAAGAAGTTTTTTACAGAATCCCAATTCGGTCCATCTCCTTTCTTGTAAGGGCCACGGGGGGACAATGGCAATGCTGAATTCGTGTACATGGCCCAGTGGAGCAGGCCAATGCTGGTGGAATATTCTGGGGCATGCAATTTATCCACCAGACCGACCAGGTCTTCGGGTTGCGCAATGCGCACCGGCAGACCAGTGACCTCACTGGCAAGATTGCGGATGCCGGGCAGGTTGGCGGTTCCCCCGGTGAGTACCATTCCTGCGGGCAGCAATCCATCATAACCAGATCGTTTAATCTCTTGCAGGACGAGGTGAAAGATCTCTTCAATGCGGGCTTCGGCGATATGAGCCAGCACTTTACGGCTGACCCGGGTAGCCTCTTCTTCACCAAAGGGGTGAATGTTGAACATGTCATCCTCGTCAATTTCACGCTGCAGGGCGTGGGCATATTGTTTCTTGATTTGTTCGGCCTGGGTGGCGGGCAGCCGCAGACCGTGGGCAATATCATTGGTAACATGGCTGCCGCCAACGGCCAGTACCATGGTGTGCCATACGTCACCATTGATATAGATTGCCATATCGGTGGTGCCGCCGCCAATATCACAGACGACCACGCCCATTTCCTCTTCGTTTTCGGTGAGAACTACCTCGCCCGAAGCGAGGGGATTGAGCACAAACTGGGAGACCTGCACGCCAGCCTGTTCTACACATTGCCGCAGGTTTGCCACCGTGGCGGCAGCGGCGGTGATGATGTGGGCCTCTACTTCCAGACGGTAGCCGTGCATGCCAATCGGATGGCGGATGCCGTCCTGTTCGTCAACGGTGAAGCCGCGCTGGATGATATGGATGATCTCGCGGCCATGCGGAATGGCAATCGCCCGGGCAGCATCCAGGGCACGATCAATGTCGTACTGGTCGATCACCCGGCCAGAAATGCCGGCCACCCCGCGGCTGTTCACGGAGGAAACGTGTGATCCAGCCAGGCTGACCAGGGCAGAGGTGATTTCCATGCCCGATGTACGCTGAGCCTTCTCGACGGAGCGGGCGACAGCCTGGGAGGCGGCAGAAATGTCAATGATCGTGCCTTTGCGGATGCCTTGCGATGGCTCGATGCCCACGCCCAGGATATGGAAATTTTGATCTGCTTCCAGTCGTGCTACCAGCGTGCAAATTTTTGTTGTTCCGATATCAATTCCAACGACAATGGGATCGTCCATATTTACTGCTCCACTCGATAAAAAGGCGCATCGACATTCGCCACGCTGATTTTTGAAGGGGTTAGCCCTGTGAGGTTCAAGTCTTCCAAAATTGCCTGATAGACGACCATTTTTTCCTGCAAGTTTGTTGTTTCCATGCCAATAAATACTTCACAACCGGCGGCATTGACCCAGCCGAGACCATTTTCCTGGCTGTATGCCAGGGCAGTGCCGTCTTCTACTTCGCGGGACAGGCTTTGGGCGGTGGCGAGTGCTTTGCTGTCAACCTTGCGGGGATTGGCTGCCAGCATTTCAAAGGCCATTTCGCTGGTTTCTGCGGTGAGGCTGGTTTCGATGGCCTCGAACGGCATGTCACCTTCAATGTTGATCACGCGCAGATCATATTCTTCGCCGCGGGGTTCAAAGAGGAAGCCTTCGTCATCGCTCCAGTAAACTTTATCGCCAGCGTGCCAGGCGATGGTGGGCTGTCTTTCTTCGGCGGTGATGGCAACTTCTGCTGGCAGGCTGACAATCACTTGAATATTCTTTAATTCAGGGAAAGCTGCTTCCAACTGGAGCTGGATTTCCTGAGGATTGATGCTGAAGATTGATTCGTTGCTCAAATTGAGAACAGCTTCAACATCATTGGAGTTTACGCGGTGTATCCCGGAGATGTCTGCCCGGGAGACTTCAAAACTGCTGGATGTGATGATGAAAAGCAGCAGTATGAAAAAGGCGGCGGTCAGCGCGCCGGAAATCCATCTGGCGCTGAAGTGGATGATGGGCAGGCCGGGAATGACGATTTCGGCGCCGCTGCCGCGCAGCGGAATGGCAATCTGCCGCCGCTGGCGTTTGCGCGTAACCGTGTTTTGCCGCATCGGTGTTCCTACATTCCCACGCACCACCACGGGCGGAACGCTCACCTCGTAGTATTTGGACTGCATTGGTGTTTTGCTGCGCCCCCCTCGCCGTAGTTTCTCCTGTCCGGATTTTATTTCCTGATTCCGGCGTTGTCGGATTTGTTCGGCACGGGTACTTGCACTTGTTATTTTGCTCATGCTTCGCTCCCATATTGGTATTCCAACCCGTCGCGCACAGTTTTGCGTTCTATTGCATATTCAATCAAGCGGTCAATCAGCTCCTGACCGGGGATGCCGCTGGCCTCCCACAATTTGGGATACATGCTGATACTGGTAAAGCCGGGCATGGTGTTAATTTCATTGACGAAGAGCTGACCGCTGTCCTTGTCCATCAGAAAATCGACACGGGCCAGACCGGCGCAGTCAACCGCTTTGTAGACCTGCAGGGCTATTTGCTGGGTCGTCTGGGTGGTTTCCGCGTCCAGTTCGGCGGGGATGATCAGCTCGGAGGTGTCATCCAGATATTTGGCAGCGTAGGTGTAAAAATCTGCCTTGGGGCGGATCTCTCCAGGCAGCGAGACCTGGGGGTCTTCGTTGCCCATCACGCTGACTTCGATTTCGCGGGCATGAATGCCCCGTTCGATCAGGATGCGGCGGTCAAAACGGAGGGCGTCCAGCACGCCTTCCATCAAATCTGAACGGCTGCGGCATTTGGTGATGCCCACCGAGGAACCCATGTTGGCCGGTTTGACGAACAGGGGGTAGGGACCAATTTCTTCAGCTTCGTCCAGCAGTTCGGACAGGTGTTGATGTACATCCATCATGGTGGCGATGACGGTGTCAACCACCGGCAGATTGTGTGCCCGCAGCACGTCTTTGAAGAGGGCTTTATCCATACCAACTGCTGATCCCAGTACGCCTGCGCCAACATAGGCCAGTCCGGCCATCTCCAGCAGTCCTTGCAGGGTGCCGTCTTCGCCAAAGGTGCCATGCACAACGGGGAAAACCACGTCCAGTTGGGTCTGTGGTTCCAGCACAACGTCATTTCCGTTTTGCCTGAAGGCATACAGGGTGTTGCTGCCTGGTTCGGGCAGGATGGTGACCGGCCACAGGTTGTCGGTTTGATTGCTGACAAAGGCATCGAGGACGTTTTCGCCCGAGAGCCAGTGACCGTCTTTGGTAATGCCAATGCAGGTAACGTTATATTTTTCCGGGGAGAGCATGGAGATGATAAAACGCGCAGAACGCAGCGAAACTTCATGTTCGCTGGAACGCCCCCCGAATATCACGCCAATCTGCATCTTATTCTTCATTTTCTGTCCAATCACCCAATAATTCAATTTCCATTTCCAGTTGTACGCCAAATTTCTCTTTCACGGTTTGCTGTGCCAGGCGGATCAACGAATAAATGTCTTTGGCTTTGGCATCTCCGTGATTAACGAAGAAATTGGCGTGTTTTTGACTGATTTCTACATTGCCGATACGGGTTCCCTTCAAGCCGGCAGCCTCAATCAGGCGTCCCGATTTATCGTTTCCAGGGTTCTTGAAGATGGAACCCAGACTGGAGCCGGGGGGCTGCATTTTTATGCGGCGGTTGTAGATGGTTTCCAGACAGTTTTCCACCTCTTCACGGGTGCTATGGGAAAGCTCCAGGCTGGCTGAAAGGATGACGGCCAGGCTGTCTGTCCGTTTGAGGATGCTTGAGCGGTAGCCGTATTCAAACTGTGCGCTGGTCCATTGCACCTTACCGAATACAGGATGCAAGATATCTGCCAGGATTAACTGGCTGGCGATGTCGCTGCCGTGAGCGCCGGCATTGCCGTACATGGCGCCGCCCAGGGTGCCGGGGATGTAAGTGCCCCAGGCGAAGCCCGCCAATCCACGCAGGGCAAGCCGTTTGCCGATGCTTACCATGGTTGCCCCTGACTCTGCCCACACGGCGGGAGGGCTGGTGTCGGCATTTACCTTGACCTGGTTGGCGCGGTTGATCACAATCACTTCGCGCAGGCCCTTATCGCTGATGAGGACATTCGAGCCGCCGCCGAGGATGCGGTAGGGGGCTTGCAGGTTCCACAGCGTTTGTACCGTCTCTGCCAACTCATTGGCCGAATGAACGATGAGGACAGCGTCTGCAGCACCACCCACGCGGGCAGTGGTGTAATGGGCCAGCATCACGTTTTCCTGCAGATTACTGCCGAAAGCGTTACGCAGTGCTTGAATTGGGACGAAGGTTGCAGAAGCTGTCATGCGGTGTTTAGATTCCTTTCAAACGATCAATTAAACGATCGAGCATATCTTTTTGCTGGTGTTCATCCAGACCGGAGCGTTCCATCATTTCGAGGAAGGCCCGATGTTCTTTAGGGGCCAAACGGCCAGCGCGGGTCAGTTTCATCCCCGACAGGGCGTTTGTTTCCAGCGGGTAAGCGCGTTTTTTCTTTTCAGGCATTTTCTGTCTCCTGTTTTTGCAGGGCAGCAAAGATATTTTCGCTGATTTGAATGGCATCTCCGGCGGAAAGTACCAGCAGCACGTCGCCCGTTTGTAATATGGCGAGGAGCTGCTGTGCCGCATCCTGCTGATCAGGCACATAGATGGTGGCAGCAGGCATTTTTTCCACAATCTGGCGGGCCGAGAAACCGGTGTCTTTTTCCCGGGCGGCGTAGATGCTGGTGACGAGGACTTGATTCGCAGTGCCCAGGGCGTGGATAAATTCATCCTGCAGGGCTTCGCTGCGGGTGTAGGTGTGCGGCTGCCAGAGAACGACCAAACGGCGCTGGGGGAAGCGGGTGCGGGCGGCTTCCAGGGTGGCCGTAATTTCGGTGGGATGATGCGCATAGTCATCAATAATGGTGATGCCGGCGGCGGTGCCGCGCAGGTCAAACCGGCGGCCAGCGCCGCTGAACTGCTGCAATGCCGCGGCGGCTTTGGGCAGATCAAGGCCGAGCTGGTGGATAACTGCCAGACAGGCCGTGGCGTTTTTGATGTTGTGAAAACCGGGCACGCTCAACGAAACGGCGGCCAGGGGGGCGGCGGTTTCGCCAGGCTGCGAGCGGTGTACGATGTTGAAACTGAAGCCGCCTGCCGCATTGGGCTGGATATCCTGCGCCTGGTAGTGGGCGTTTTCCTGCTGTCCGTAGGTGAAAACGGTGTGGTCAACGGCGGTTTTGGCAGCCAGTTGAACGGTTTCGGCATCATCTGCACAGGCCAGGAGGATGCCGTCCGGTTTGATGCGGCTGATGAAGATTTCAAAGGCTTCCCGGTAGTCCTGCGGGGTGGGGAAGCAGTCCGGGTGGTCGTGCTCCATATTGGTAATGACAGCGATGTGCGGGGACAATCCGTGGAACATGCGGTCATATTCATCCGCTTCGATGACGAAGTAACCACCCTGTCCGGCATGGGCATTGCTGCCCAGGTTTTTAACAATGCCGCCGATGATGTAAGAGGGGTCAGTGTCGAGGGCATGCAGGGTGCTGGCGGTCATGGCGGCGGTGGTAGTCTTGCCGTGGGTGCCGGCGATGGCAATACATTGGTCATTCAGCATCAACTGTCCCAGATAATCACTGCGCTTGAGGACGGGGATGCCGGCATTGCGGGCGGCCAGCACTTCGGGATTGGAGTCAGGGATGGCCGATGAGCGGATCACCAGATCGGCGCCGAGCACGTTTTGTGCATCGTGACCGATGGAGATGTGGACACCATCGCGGGCGAGCGCCTGTGCTTCCGAAGAAAGCACGCGGTCTGAACCCGTGACGGTTTTGCCGCTCTCCAGCAGGAGGCGGGCAATTGCGGAAAGTCCGCTGCCACCAATGCCGATCAAATGTACGTCAGTCATTACAAGAACACCACCAGTACGAAAGCGAAAGCGATTGCTACGGCGAAATAGATAAACGGTGAGCCTGGCTTGAGAAGCCATGTGGGCGGCAGCATTTTGATCAGATCGTATACTGCGGCACCCGTGGGGGTCAATGGATCCGGGGCCATAATCAGTTTGCTCAGCGCGGAGTATTCGGCCTCGTTCAGATAGAACAGGAAAGCGCCAAAGATGAAAAACCCATTAATTGCGCCTAGAAAAGCACCCAGCAGGGCATCCTGAAATTTTTCGCGGTTGAATTTGTTGGTAGCGGCCAATTTTGAAAGATTGGGGCCCTGATATCCAAAGAAAACCAGGGCTGTCAGGATGACGATGCGCAGCCAGAATAAAGCGGAGAGTGAATCACCGGCTACCAGATTTTGCACGAAGGGGGCAAATTCCTGGAGGACGTTGATCACAAACAGGCTCAGGATGACAGAGAAAAAGACCAGTAATTCCTTAGCCCAGCCGCGCATGGCGCCGATGATGGCGAATAAAATTACCATAAACCAGAAAAAGATGTTTAATCCAATCACGATATTTCTCCTGCCTGTCCGGCCAGTTCACGGACGAGTCCAGCCAGCTTTTGGGCTGCTTGTGGGTGTGCCAGACTGCGCATTGCCTTGCTCATGCGGGCCAATTTTTCGGGTGAAGCGAGCAGATCTTCGATGGTGGTGAGCAAGGCAGACTGCATATTTTCGTCCTCGATCATCAGGGCGGCATCGCGCTGCACCAGATATTCGGCGTTGACGCGCTGGTAGCGCCAGGCGTAGGGGTAGGGGATGAGGATGGCGGGCAGTCCGAAGAGGGGATATTCTCCCAGGGTGGCCGCACCGGCCCGAGAGACGACCAGGTCTGCGCTGGCGAAGGCATCCCCCATTTCGTGCAGGTAGGGCATGGGGTGGTAGTTGTGTGCTGCGTCGGGGGGCAGTGATCGCCTGTTTTCCTGGACCTCATCCCAATCCAGTTTGCCGCTGATGTGCAGCACCTGGGCTTTGGTGAGCAGCTGAGGCAGAATGTTTGCCAGGGCATCGTTGATGGTGTGAGCGCCTTTGCTGCCGCCGAAGAACAAGATTACGGGTAGTTGATTGTGCAGTCCCAGACGCTGGCGGGCTGCTTCCCGATTTTGGGGGATGAGGTCTGCGCGGGTGGGGTAGCCGGTGACGACCAGGCGGTCCTTTCTGTTGAAATACTGCGCTGACGTCTTAGTGGTCAGGGCGATGCGTGCGGCGAAGCGGGAAATGGCTTTGAGGGCCATGCCGGGTTCAATGTCGGGCACGTATAACAGCGAGGGAATCCGCCAGCCTGCCACGGCCATGGGCACGTCAAGATAGCCGCCGGTGAAGAGGATGACGTCCGGCTTGAAGGCACGCAGGATGCGCCGGGAAGCGAGCGTGCCCCGCAGCAATTTGATGAGATTGCCTGGCAGGGTACGCAGCCCGACGCCGTGTACACCGGCAGCGGGGATCGACTTGTAATCCACATTGGCGCGCGTAACCAGATCGGCTTCCATGCCGCCTTCGCCGCCCACCCAGAGTGTGGTCAGGTCTTTATCTTGCCCGAGTGCTTGCAGAATCGACATTGCGGGATACACTCCGCCGCCCGTTCCGCCTGCGCATATCAGAAGCCGCACGAGACGTCCTTTCTACTGGCGCTGATTTTTTGGTAGTTTTCTTTCCAGCGCGTGAAATATTCAAAATAATGCCGACAGCAGCCAGCGAAGTAACCATGCTGGAGCCGCCCATGCTGATGAAGGGCAGGGCGTTGCCGGCTACCGGAATCAGGGAGAGCATCACCGCCATGTTGATCAATGCTTCTACAACGATCCAGGCTGTCATACCGCTGACCAGTAATTTCCCAAACATATCGGGGGCGCGGTTGGCGATATCCAGCCCGCGCCACAGGAAAAGCATGTAAAGCCCGATCACTACCAGTCCGCCGACCAATCCGGTTTCTTCCACGATCACGGCGAAAATGCTGTCCGTCCAGGCAACCTGCAGGCCCGTAAATTTAGTGATCGAGTTGCCGATGCCCACGCCGAAGATGCCGCCGCGGCTGATGGCCTGCATGGCGCGCTGGATTTGTTCGGGGGCTGCGCTGGGGTCTGTAATGCTGGACACAAACGCCGCGATGCGATCCAGTTTGTCGGGGGCCAGCACGGTGATCAATAACAAGGCCACGCCGCCCATGAGGAGGCCCATCAGGATGATATGCCACAGCTTGCCGCCGCCAAAGAAGAACATCAGGCCGCCGAGGATGAAAATGGTCAGTGCAGCGCTGTAATCCTGGTGCATCAGGATCAGACCGCCGACGATGCCGACAATCGAAAAGACCGGTATGAAACCCAGTTGGAAGCTGTCGAGATCATCCTTGCGGGCGGTTAACCAGACTGCCAGGTAGATGACGATCACCGCTTTCGCCAGTTCGGAGGGCTGCACCGATGTGCCAATCAGGTGACGTCCTACAACGCCGACGAGCCCAACGATGACGAGCAGCACGATGGTGGTTCCCATCAGGATTAACGACCAGTTTTTTAGCTTGTGATAATCGTAATGTGAAAGAGCGAACGCTATACCAGTGCCAAGCAAGGCCCAAACAATTTGGCGAAGTGCATAGGCGTGAGCAGAGCCTTCCAGCCGTTTGCTTTGCACCCAACTGGTGGAGTAAACAGCCAGCAGACCGATGATGACCAGACAGATCACGATCAACACGAAGGGCAGGTCAACGCCCGATGCGCTGCCTTTTTTGAGAAACCCTTTGCTTTGGACTTTGCCAGGTTTTACGTAAGTTGTTTGACCCATTGTCGATAACGCTCCCCGCGTTCAACGAAATCGTTAAACGCGTCGTAACTGGTGCCGCCCGGTGAAAGCAGGACGACGTCTCCTTGTTCTGCGATTTGCGCTGCACCTTGAACGGCATCCTCCAGCCGGTCATATTGCGTCAGGGTGCAGGGCCGCTGCCCGGTTCGCAGGGGGCCAATGGCGCTGGCGATCTTTCCGGCAGCTTCCCCAAAGACGATCACATGGTCGACGCGCTGGCGGATCAGCTCAACCAGGGTGTCCCAGGGCAGGTCTTTGTCCCGTCCACCGAGGAGGAGGACAAGCGGTTCCTCAAAGGACTGGATGGCGGCGATGGTGCGCTCTGGTGCCGTGGCAATTGAATCATTGTACCAGCGGGCGCCGCGCAGGGTGCGGATGTATTCCAGCCGGTGTTCAACGCCATTGAAACCGGTGATGGCTGCGGACAGGTTGGAAAGCTCCCATCCGGCGGCGCGGGCAATGGCAAAGGCGGCCAGTACGTTGCTCAGGTTGTGTTCCCCGCGCAGGTGAATGTCAGACCGCTGCATCAGCACGTGTGACGATTGACCGTCAAAGAGTCTTAGCTCTTCTTCTGCAAGGTATGTGCCGGTTTGCCCGATAGGGGGCTGGGCAAAGCCGAAAGAAACCAGGCGGCCTTTGACGCTGCCGGCCAGTGCCCAGGCGCCGGGGTCTTCGCGGGAGAGGACGGCGACATCACCGGCTTGCTGGAAAGCGAGGATGCGGGCTTTGGCGGCGGTGTAGGCGGCCAGGGTGCCATGCCGGTCGAGGTGGTTGGGGGTGATGTTGAGTACCGCCGCAACCGCCGGCGAGCGGGTCATCTGCTCCAGCTGGAAAGAGGAGAATTCCAGGATGACGATGTCCTTCTGGTCGATTTCGTCCAGACGATCGATCAGGGGCAGACCAATGTTACCGCCCACCCACACTTTCTGGTCTGGATTGGCGGCTTGCTGCGCCATGCGCCCCAGCAGGGTGGTGGTGGTGGTTTTTCCGGCGGAGCCGGTGATCCCGATCACCGGGCAGGGCACGGCTTCCATGAAGATCTGCGAGTCGTTCGACAGGGGCAGGCCGCGGCGGACGGCTTCCTGGATGATGGGCAGGGTCAACGGCACGCCGCCGGAGATGCACACCAGGTCTGTGCTGTCCAGCAGGCTGAGGGGATGCTCGCCCAGCACCCATTGAATGGGATAGGCGGACATCTTCTCCCGCTCGTCAGCCAGTTGATCTGCCTGACGGCGGTCGTTGAGGATCACCTGTGCGCCTTGTGAAGACAGGTAGCGCGCCAGCGCCAGCCCTTGCCGGGCGGCGCCCAGGATCAACACTTTTTGCCCTTTCCAGTTTTTCTTCATGTCTTATGCCAACACAATTGCCACGCCGAGCATGGCGAATAACAGACTAACCAGCCAGAAACGCTGGACGACCTGGGTTTCACTCCAACCCAGTAATTCGAAATGATGATGCAGGGGCGCCATTTTGAAAAGGCGCTTGCCGTGGGTGAGCTTGAAATAGGCGATTTGCAGGATGACGCTGAGCGTCTCGCTGACCGGAATGATGGCGATAATCGGTAATAACAGCCATTGGCCGGTCATCAGGGCTACCACGCCTAGGGTGGCGCCCAAAGACAGGGAGCCGGCATCGCCCATGAACATTTCTGCCGGGTGTACATTGAACCACAGGAAACCGAACAGCGCACCTACCAGGGTGAAGCAGAAGCGGGCCAGGAAAACCTGCCCCTGCAGCAAGGCTATGCCGCCATACGCCAGGAAGGCAGTGGCAGAAATAAGACCAGCCAGGCCGTCCAGGCCATCGGTAAAATTGATTGCGTTTGAGCTGCCAACGATGATGAAGGCGGCAATCGGGATATAGAAATAGCCCAGATTGAAGGAAATTTCCACGCCCGGCCAAAACAGTTGGGGAACGGTCAAATTCTCGCGCAGGAAGTAGGCTACTACCAGGGCGATGGCCGTTTGCAGGATGAATTTGGTGCGGGCGCGCATTCCCAGCCCGCGGCGCGGGCCGCGCACGCCTTCCCAGTCATCAATCGAACCGAGGATTCCATACACCAGCATGACGATCATCGGCAGGAAGACTTCCTGCGATTGCAGGCCGAGACCAAACAGGGAAGCAGCGTTGAAGAGCACAGTGATCAACAGGACAGGCAGGATGAACATGACGCCGCCCATGGTGGGGGTACCCATCTTGGTGATGTGGCGGCCAGGACCCTCCACGCGGATCAGTTTGCCAATTTTCAGCGCACGCAGGACGCGTTTCAACGGCCCGCCCCAGATGACGGCCATCATAAAGCTCAACATGCTGATGGTCAGGGTGAGGGAAGTCTCTTGCATCATGAGGCGGCCTCCAGTGCGGCGGTAATTCGTTCCATTTTCAGGCCGCGCGATCCTTTGATCAGGACAACGTCCCGTTTTTGGAGGCGGCCTTGCAAATATTCGATGGCTTCCGGTACAGTGGCAAACCACTGGATTTTTCTGGCGGGCATGCCTGCCTGGCGGGCGGCCTGGGCTGTGGTACGGCTCAGTTCACCGATGGCGATGAGCTGGTTGCAAACTTCTGCGGCGCGCACCCCGACCATGATGTGGCCCTTGCTTTCGTAAGGTCCTAATTCCAGCATGTCGCCCAATACAGCGATATGCCGTCCTTCGATCTCGCTCAACAGATTGAGCGCAGCCAGGGTGGATTGGGGGGAGGCATTGTAGGTATCGTCCAGCAGCAGCGCGCCGCTGGCAGTGTGAACAGCCGCCAGGCGCAGCTGGCTGCTGCTGCCTTGCTGTAATCCGTCAATGATCTGATTCCAGGAGCAGCCTTCCACCAGCCCCACTGCGGTTGCCCGCAGGGCAGTGTGCACCGAGTGGCGGCCAATCAGGGGCACACGCAGATGGAGGACTTCTTTTTTATGGTGCAGCCGGAAGCGGATGCCGTCCAGCCCCATGCCGACGATTTCATCCGCCCACAGGTCTGCTTCGGGGTTGAGACCATAGTAAAAAATTTTTGCATCGGTCAGTTCTGCCATCGGGCGCACGAAGGGGTCGTCGTAATTGAGGATGGCGATGCCGTCCGGGGCGGCGGGCAGGGCCTGGATCAGCTCTGATTTGCCACGGGCGATGGTTTCTTGCGATCCGGCTCTTTCGGCATGCACGGTGCCGATGTTGGTGATCACACCCACCTGGGGCAGGGCAATATCGCATAATAATTTAATTTCGCCAGGGACGAAGAAGCCCATTTCCAGCACAGCCCGTTCGTATCCTTCGCCCATGCGCAGGACGGTGAGCGGCAGACCAATTTCGTTGTTCAGGTTGCCGATGTTTTTCAGGGTGTGGTAGCGCGATCTGAGCACTTCCGTCACCAGTTCCTTGGTGGTGGATTTACCAACGCTGCCAGTGATGCCGATCACGCGCAGGTTTTGTTTGCGGCGCCAGAAGCGCGCGATTTGCTGCAGGGCTTGCAGGGTATTTTCTACCCGAAGACAGACAGGTTCTTCCGGGTGTTGATAGGTCTGCGGCAGGCTGCCGGAACGCAGGTCAATCACCGGGAATTGAGCCGACAGGTCCCGCTGCACCAACGCCAGCGCTGCACCGCGCTGAAAAGCCTGGGCGATGAAGTCATGGCCGTTCATTTTTTCGCCCGCCAGGGCAATGAACAGCGCGCCGGGGATCACCTGCCGAGAATCGATGCAAGCCTCACTGATTACCAGAGAGGCTTTGGCAGGGCGCTGCCCCGTTAAGGCTTCAAGAATATCATTCAGTGTTAACACTATGTTTCAACCTCATCGGGTCATCGGCAAGCTGAATGCGCACGTCATCCGGGGGGATGTCCATCAATACAACGAGTTCATTCACCACGTCCGAGAAAACTGGCGTGGCAACGATAGATCCCCATTCACCATCTGGCTCTTCCAGCCAGATATACACTAAAAATTTGGGATCTTCTACTGGTCCCCAGCCTACAAAAGAAGCATTGGCAGCATCCGAGCGGTAGGCACGTCCATATTCCCAGTGTTCCGGGTGAGGTGAAATTTGGGCAGTGCCCGTTTTCCCGGCAACACGATACCCGGTAATGTTCACGTCAGCTTCTTTTTCCAGTGATTCGGCCAGCATGTCGGTAACGGTGTGGGCGGTTTCCGCGGTGATGGGTTTGCTCATTATTTTGGGAGGCAGGTCATATTGGCGCCCATTGCTGATCACGCTTCGCACCACGCGCGGGGCCATGATCACGCCATCATTGGCGACAGCTGAGATGGCTGTCATCATTTGGATGGGAGCAACATTCATCGCCTGACCAAAGGAATGTGCGGATAAATTATTGGTTTCGACAGCTCCCAGCGGATAGATTCTTTCTCCTGCAAGATCAATACCGCTGTAGTGTCCGATCCCAAACACATCGAGATATTTGTAGAAGGTAACAGGGCCGAGTTGCTCTGCCAGGGTGGCCATGCAGACATTGATAGAGTGCTGCATACATTCGGTCATGGTGACCGTGCCCTTGGGATCGTAGTACCAGTTTTTGACATACAGCCCGTTAATGGTTTTGGGGCCGCCATCGAAGAAAGTTGAATCGCGGGTTACCATTCCGCTGTCAATGGCGGCGGCCATGGTAAGAACTTTTGAAACCGAACCGGGTTCGTACAAATCCTGGACGGCTGGATTAGGAAAAGCAATTCTGGAGTCAGATTCCGGCAGGTTTTCCTTGTTGCGGATGTCGGTTGCCATAGCGATGATATCCCCGGTCTCCGGGTCAGAGACGATGATCGTACCGGACAGGGAATTGGTGAGATCAACATGCCTGGTGAGAATTTCTTCTACTGTGCGCTGAATCTCGCGATCTATGGTGAGGATCAGACTGGCCCCTTCAGGCCAGTCGCCCTCATCCACCACATTGGGTTGACCAGTGTACACCTTTTTGCTCGGTGTACCGGAGAGGAGCTCATCGTATTGTTTTTCGACGCCGGAGAATGCGTTGCCGTAATCACTAACTTCGCCGATGATATTGGCAGCCAGTTTGCCTTCGGGATAGTTGCGAATGAGGAAAGGATCCCAATAAACGCCATACAGGCTGGGGGCAGGGCTCTTTTTTGTGCCGGTTTGCTGCGCAAATTCTGCTTTGGTGAGGGCAAGCTGGTCGATCTGCTCCTGGTTTACTAAAGTGGCAACCTCTTCATTTTTTAACGGAATTTTTCCGTCGGGCGTATAGGCCTGCTTATAGACTTCACTGTAGGGTATATCTAGAATGCGGGATAGTGTTTGGGCGACTGTATCTGCGTTTCGCTTCCCGATGATCTGTTCGGGGCTGATCTTGACCGTATACATAGTGTAGTTGCTTGCCAGAAGGTTTCCGTTGCGGTCGTAGATCAATCCGCGGGTGGGGGAAAATTCAGTTTCATTGCCGGCAGAAACGCCTTCCCAGTGGAGCAGGATGTCTTCATTCGGTCCGATGATCTGCAAATGAACAATCTGCACCAGGAAGGCGCAGGCCACCAGGGTGAAGATGATTTTTATGATAGAGGTTCTCAGATCAAACGTGGATGACATTTCGTCTTCCTTATATAAGAATAATTGTTTATTTGCTGCCCATTTTGAGCAGGTTTTCCAACAGCCATTCCCACAAAGATTGGGTATAAACTGGTTTGATGATGGCGTCAGGGGTAATTTCAGCCGGGGTCGTGTCTCCAATGATGGCGGGCTGCTTCCCGTAATATCCTTTGATCACCATGTACTCCACTTCCTGTGGTGAATAGCGGACGAAACCCATTTCTTTGGCGCGCTCCTGCATTTTGCTGACGGCGGTTTCTTTTGCCAGTTCGGTTTGCAGGTTTTCAATGTCATAATAGGCGGCTTCGCGGGTTTCTTCAATTCTCCAGATTTCTACGCCAACGTCAGCGATTTGGGCGCTGAAATACAAATATACACTTGCTACCAGCGAGATGACCACTACGGCGAGTAGAAAGATGCCGATCCGTTGAAGCTGGATGCGCCAGGGGGCCTGCTGGTGGGCTTGCGAGTTTTTCTTTGGCATTGTGTTTTCGACTCGTTGTGTCGGTTAAGTCAGTCCAATAAACGGTTATGTTCTATTTACTTGCAAAAATCATGCCATCTTTTTTGCTGCGATCCGCAGCCGCGCGCTGCGTGCCCGCGGGTTCTCGATTATTTCTGTTTCGTCGGCCACAATCGGGCGTTTGGTAATGCGTTCCAGAATGGCTTTGTGGTCACAGGTGCAAACTGGCTGCTCGGGCGGGCAAAGGCAGTCTTTGCTTTCCTGGGCGAAATATTGCTTGACAATGCGGTCTTCCAGCGAGTGGAAGGAAATCACGGCCAGTCTGCCGCCCGGAGCCAGGGCTGCTACCGCCAGCGGCAAAAAGGCTTCTACCGCTTGCAGTTCCTGGTTGACGGCGATGCGCAGCGCCTGAAAGGTGCGCGTAGCCGGGTGGGTCTTGCCGCGCTGGCCTTTGATTGCGCCAGCGATGATCTCGGCCAGGCGGCTGGTGGTATTCACCGGCCGGGCAGTGATGATGGCGCGGGCAATCCGGCGGGACTGCTTTTCTTCGCCGTAGCGCCAGATGATGTCGGCCAGATCTTTTTCACTGGATTGGTTGATCAGGTCGGCGGCGGAGAGGCCGCGTTCGGGGTCAAAACGCATATCCAGCGGGCCTTCCAGCCGGAAGGAGAAACCCCGTTCAGGGGTATCCAACTGCATGGACGAAAGACCCAGGTCGATGATGATCCCGTTGACTTCTTCCCAGCCGATGTCCTGCATGGCATCCAGCAGACGGGTATACGAAGACTGCACCAGCGTGTATCTGCCGTTGTAATGCTTGAGGCGCTGGTCAGCGATCGCCAGCGCCTGTTTATCAAGGTCCATGCCGAGGAGTTCGCCACGTGGTGAACTGGCCTCCAGAATGCCGCGGGCATGTCCTCCTGCGCCGATGGTGGCATCCAGATATTTCCCTGGGCTGGTTGGGTGCAAAGCGGTTATAATTTCATGGTAAAGTACTGGCAAATGTGGAGCCTGCGGTTTAGCGTTGATCATATCCATTTGGTTATAGAGGAAGATCCAGATCGATGAAGCGTTCCGCATTGGCTGCCGGATCGTGCAGCGTTTGGGTTTCCTGCGACCACAGTCCTGGTGACCAGATTTCAAAATGCTTGCCGACGCCAACGACGAGGGCGTTGTTATCAAGACTGGCAACTTCGCGCAGGAATTGTGGAATGAGAATGCGGCCGGCATTGTCGAGTTTGACCTCGGCAGCATTGGCGAAGATGAGTCGTTTGAGATCACGGGCTTTGGGGTCCGTCATGCTCAATTTGTTGACCCGGTCGTAGAGTGTCTGGAAGGAAGGGTAGGTCAGCACCATCAGGTTGGGGTCGAATCCCTGGGTGATGTAGGCGCCATCATCCAGCAGCCCGCGGAAACCTGCGGGGATGGTTAAACGGCCCTTATCATCAATGGTATGAACGAACTGCCCCAAGAACATTTGTCCTACCTTTCCTTATAACACCGAACGCCGGGTTTCACCGGCGCTCCACTTTCTCCCACTTTGTCCCACATTTATCCACAGTATAAACGAAATGAACCCAATATGCAAGCAAATTTATTCTCTTTTAATTGGAGGGAAAGGTATTTGTAAGGTGGGGGGAAAGGCAATGTACAAGGGATAATGCGCAATTTATAATGAGAAAAAATTTCCCGAGCTTGTTTTTATCTTGGAATGAATCCAGGGGGTTGTGTTTTTATGGGCAAACGCTTTCCACAGGAGGCATGATTAATTCAGCCCCTTGTCAAAAGGGGGTAGGGGGATTAGAAACAAAGCCAACGGCTCACAACGAGATTAAACCTGTGAGAAAATACTTAAATTGCTGCCCGGAGCAACTCTTTTGTTGCTCCCGTTTCTTTTTCATATCTTTAGATAGATGGTGAAGTTGGAACCTTTGCCGGGCTCACTTTCCACTTCTATGCGGCCGTTGTGCTGTTCGATCACCTGGCGGGCAATGGAGAGCCCCAGCCCCACGCCGCGGAAGAGATTTTCACCCATCTTGTCCACATGAAAGAAACGGTCATAGATGCGCGGCAGGACGTCGGCAGGGATTCCTGTCCCCTGGTCTTGCACGCTGATGCCCAGCCAACGATCATTCATTTTCCCTACGGTCAGGAGGACGGTGCCGCCATCGGGGCTGAATTTGATGGCATTGTCCAGGATGGCAGAAAGCGCGCGCTCCAGGCTGTTGGCATCGGCCTTGATCTCAGGCAGTCCGGGGGCAATCGCCAGCCGCAGGCCGACCTTGTTTTTCTCGGCTGCTTTCTGGTATTTCTCGACAACGGTGACGACCACTTCGCTGATCGTGATGAACTGGAATTCAGGCAGAAGGAGTTCCATCTCCTGCAGGAAGAGGATGTCATTGGTGAGAGTCATGATGTCCTCAATATTTTTGGAGACTGTCCCCAGGGCGGAGTAGAGGGTTTCTCCTTTCAGCTTGCCCATGCGGATGATCTGCATAAAACCGTTGGCTGCCATCAGCGGCGTGCGCAGCTCGTGGGCGATGGTGGTGAGAAATTCGCGGCGGGCAAATTCCAGCTCGGCCAACTGCTGGTAGGCATTGGCCAGCTCTTTGGCTTTCAGACGCAGGTCTTCAATCGCCATTTCATCGTTTTCCCGCAGCCGCCGGCTGACTTCCAGGATCATGGCGCGTGAGACGATGCTGCTATGATCCAGCAGATCATTAAAGTCGGACTTCTGGATTTCGAGTACTCTGGTGGGCACGGTAGTGCAGATGGAAGCCGCCCGCGGCGCATCGTGGATGATGGCCATCTCGCCGAAAAAATCACCGGGGCGCAGATGTTTTAACAGGTGTACTTCGCTGGCGTTGATCAGTTTGGTGACCTGCACTTCGCCATCCAGGAGGATGTAGAAGACGTCTTCATAGGCGCCTTCATGACACAGGGTGGTGTCTTCGGGATATTCACGGACTTTTCCAGCTTCCGTCATTTGGCGGGCGATACTTTCCTGGATTCCTGGAAAAGCGGACTGCAAGACCTGGAGGGGGGCGATTTTTTCGGGCATATTGAAATCCTTGCGGTATGGTTATGATTTTTCAATTTTACATATTCATATAATACTCGAATCAACCGTTTTGTGGGATGAAAAAAACGGGATCGTGCCGGCGGGGCGGATCCCATGTGGATTGCAGTAGAATTGTGGAGAAAGTCAATCCGTCAATCCAACAATTGTCAATCAGGAAATGGGGATGTGGGGATATGTGATTGCAGCGAAATCGTCTGCGCGGTGTTTGGATGATGCTGGTTTTTTTGTTTGGCGACTTGATACAAAAGGCAGGGAAGCTTGGGGCTTCGCTTGATCAGACAGAGGAGAAAAAATGAAGCAGATCATTGTGGCATCAAAGAATCCGGTTAAATTGGAGGCAGTACGATTGGGATTTGAACAGCTCTTTACGGACGAGACTTTTGATGTGCAGGGGCTGGCGGTGTCTTCCGGGGTGGATGACCAGCCTTTTACCCATGAGGAGACTTTGCAGGGAGCGGTCAACCGCGTGGCGCAGGCCCGGCAGAAGTGCAGCGAGGCGGACTATTGGGTGGGCATTGAGGGCGGTGTGGAGCAGGTGAATGGCGAGCTGCATGCCTTTGCCTGGGTGGTCGTGCGGTCAGCGTCCTTGCAGGGCAAAGGCTGCACGGGCACTTTCGTGCTGCCGCCGAGGGTGTCCGAGCTGGTGTATGGGGGCATGGAACTGGGTGATGCGGATGACGTTGTTTTTCAGCGCAGCAATTCCAAACAAGAGAACGGCGCGGTGGGCCTGTTGACCGGTGATGTCATCACCCGCACAAGTTTGTATGCCCATGCGGTTGTACTGGCGTTGATCCCCTTCAGAAATACAGCGTTGTATGGGGCGTAGGAGCGCGGTGGGTCAGGCAAAGCCGCCAGGCAGCGAAGCATCCTGGCACGGTTCGGAGGGTTACCGCATGGATGAACACTTCCCGGCAATGACATTGGGGGGGTATTCCTGCATTTCATGTAAACGCCAAAATTGTCGGCATTCGGAGGGATTTTTTAGAATTCTGTTCTAGAAATCCTGAGTGAGCCCGAGGGATTAAGGGTATAATTTATGCCATGAGTGACCCACAAGAACGAGAAATTCATCCCGAAAAGAAGCCCGGTGACCGGGTGGATTTGACCCTGCGTCCGAAGTTGCTGCAGGAAGTGATTGGGCAGGAGCAGGTTAAAGAAAATCTGTCGATTTTGGTGCAGGCTGCTCAACAGCGCAGCGAATCACTGGATCATGTGCTATTTTACGGCCCGCCCGGTTTGGGCAAGACCACCCTGGCGCATGTGCTGGCAAATGAGATGGGGGTGAATATCAAGATTACCGCCGGGCCGGCAGTCGAACGCACTGGCGACCTGGTCTCGGTGTTGACCAACCTGCACGCCGGAGATGTGCTTTTCATTGATGAAATTCACCGCCTGGGACGGGCTGTGGAAGAGATCCTCTACCCGGCGATGGAAGATTTTGCGCTGGATATTATCATCGGCAAAGGCCCTTCGGCACGCTCGATCCGGCTGAAGCTGCCGCGTTTCACCGTCATCGGGGCAACCACGCGCCTGGCGCTGGTTACAGCGCCTTTGCGCGCTCGCTTTGGCGCAGTCTATCGCCTGAATTATTACAACCTGGATGCGATGGAAGAGATTGTGCGCCGGGCAGCAGGTATGCTGGGGGTACACATGGACGACGAGGGCATTAAGGTGGTTGCCGGCCGGGCACGCGGCACGCCGCGCGTAGCGCTGCGTTTGCTGCGCCGGGCACGAGACTTTGCCGAGGTGCGCGCGGACGGGATTATTAACTGCGCGGTTGCCGAGGACGCCCTGGATTTGCTGAACGTCGACAGGCTGGGTCTGGATGACATGGACCGGCGTGTGTTGAACACGATCATCAAGAAATATAATGGGGGACCGGTGGGGTTGAGCACGATCAGCGCCTCGATCAGTGAAGAACCGGATACGATCATGGACGTGGTGGAACCGTATTTGATGCAGCTTGGCTTTCTGGAGCGCACCCAGCAGGGACGCATGGCAACCCGCGGGGCGTATCAGCATCTTGGTTTGACTCCGCCAGAGGATTCGGCTCCGCAGCCAACTTTATTTAACTCATGAGAACAGACGATTTTTATTACGACCTGCCTGAGGCTTTCATCGCCCAAACGCCGGTGGAGCCGCGGCATCATTCGCGCCTGTGCGTGCTGCCCCGCGACGGCGGCGCGCTGGAACATCGCCATTTTTGGGAAATTGACGAATATCTGAACCCCGGAGACTTGCTGGTGATCAACCGCACGCGGGTCATCCCCGCGCGCATTCATGCCCGCAAGGATACCGGCGGCAAGATTGAGGTACTCCTTTTGCGTCGTGAGGATGCATATACCTGGGAAGCGATGGTGGGCGGCAAGCGGTTGAACGAAGGCCGCCGCATCCAGATTGAGAATGGCCCTGGCGCCGAGATCGTGGCTGTGCTGGACGGCCCGCGCCGCCTGGTGCGCTTTGATGCGCCGGTGGAGCCGTTTTTGCCGCAGGTAGGGCAGATGCCCCTGCCGCCCTATATCCACATCCCTTTGCAGGACCCCGAACGTTACCAGACCGTGTATTCGCAAACGCCTGGTTCGGCGGCTGCACCCACGGCCGGATTGCATTTCACGCCGGAGTTGATGGAACGCCTGAAAGAGAAGGGGGTTGGCTTTGCGGACGTGACCCTGCATGTTGGTCTGGATACTTTCGCCCCGGTAACCGAGGATGATCCCGAAGAGCACCAGATCCATACTGAGTGGTGCGAGCTAAGCCCGGATGTGGCGGAGCAGATCAACGCGGCCAAACGCGCCGGCGGGCGGATCATTGCTGTGGGCACGACCAGCGTGCGTACGCTGGAAACAGCGGCGCAAACAGCCGCACCCGGGGATGTGGTGGCGCCATTTTCCGGTCCGACCAGCATTTATATCCTGCCCGGCTACAGCTTCAAGGCCGTGGATGTGATGATCACCAATTTTCATTTGCCGCGTTCGACCCTGCTGATGCTGGTGAGTGCCTTTGTGGGCCGCGAGCGCATCCTGGCAGCATACGAAGAGGCGAAGGCTGAGGGATACCGCTTCTTCTCCTTTGGCGATGCGATGCTGTTGATGTAGCTTCTCCCGCAGGGATGAATTTGATAGGTATGGTTAGAAGCCATGAGATTGAAAGTATGGGCTTGGTGATGCCTCCCCCCTAAAGGGAACAATGCGAAACCTGCGGGAGGATATTTTCGCAACTATTTCTACTGTCATCCGTATACATTCTTAACAAACCTTTATAAAAAGGGTTCTGTTTTGATGCCTCAGTTAAGTTATAAATAGAATAGATATGTGATAGGCTGTTTGTGTACAAAAGATAAAGCCAGAACGTTATGTTCTGAAGGATGGATCAATGGTCGAAAAAATCCTATTCATTTCCATATTCAAAGAAGGGTATGGCGGTGGAGAAGGGCGCGTGGCGTATGAAATGGCGCGCTGGTTCTCGAAACATTACGATGTGGTGATGCTTTGCCCGGGAGAAAGAACAGGGCTGGTTGAGGATGAATCAGGCTTTAAAGAGTTCCATGTGCGCAGCTCCGGGGAAAAGAATTTATATCTCTCTTTATTGAATGCGATTGAAGTCAAACGCATTTATGATTTTCTGGAAAAATTCAAGCCGGATGTGATTCATATGCACGACCCGGCCCTGTTGAACGTAATTGGCCAATTGTGGGCGAAATATTCGCGCGTGCCGGTGTTCTATACGGCGCATATCCTGCCCGACCGCGCCCTCGACTTTGGTGCCACCGAAATTTCCCGCCTGTTGGACACACCGATTAATGACCAATTGGTCAGACGTTATTTGCTCAATTTTTACCAGCAGTGTGACGCTGTGATTGGGTTGAACCAGATCACGGCGACAAAAATCCGGAATTTCGGTTACCGCGGGCGCATTTTCCAGATTCCCAACGGGCGCGATTTGAACATGTACCATCGTAATGGACATGCTGACATCACAGAAGATGAAAAGCGGTTGACCTTTGTTGGAGCGCTCGGAAAGCGCAAGAACCAGGAATTTTTGATTGAGGCGATGCAATATCTGCCGGAGAATTATCACCTGCAATTGGTGGGCCTGGCGCTGGATGTGTCGAACGAGAAACATTTCAGGGAACAGGCCGAAACATTGGGCGTGAAAGTCAGTTTCATGGGGCAGCTCTCGCAGCAGGAGGTGGCGGGGGTATTGGCGAAGACGCATGTTTTTGTTTCGGCCTCCAAAATGGAGGTGCAAAGCCTGGCGATCATTGAGGCGCTGGCTTCTGGCACCCCTGTGGTTGGCCTGGGCAATGAAACAGTAGATGAGCTGGTGGATGACTCCAATGGGGTGTGTCTGCCTCACGATTCCAGTGCTAAGGATTTTGCGGCGGCAATCCGCAGTGTGTGCGAAAGCTCACCGGTAGTGTATGAAGAATTATGTCAGAATGCTTACCAACGGGTATCGATGCTGGATTGGTCATTGGTGATGGAAAAAACAGTCCAGTGTTATGAAACAGTACTGGCGCTTCAATTGGGTCAAACTTCCATTTCGAGAATCAAGGTCTACCGGCAGTTCATTGCGAATATTCCTGGCAGACGGCTGAGGAGTGAAATAGCCAGGCTGGCAGCGTATTTGCCAGGATTGCCGCGGTCGAGACGCGCCCTGCCGGTAAAAGCTCTGAGCATTGCCTTGTTGAATATGAGTGTATCGGCTTTTGGCTACTATCTTCTCAAGATTGGGTTGGGCTTGAAACGCTTGTTTAAGAAAAAATGAGAGAATAGGAAAGAAGCGATGACAGACATGAATTTGCGGCAATTGGAAGATGAGATCATTAAATGCCGGCGCTGCCCGCGGCTGGTGGCTTGGCGGGAGGAGGTGGCGCGCACCAAACGGCGGGCATACCGGGATTGTGAATACTGGGGCAAGCCCGTCCCCGGCTTCGGTGATCCACAGGCGCGGGTGCTGGTGGTGGGGCTGGCGCCGGGGGCGCATGGGTCAAACCGGACGGGACGCATGTTCACCGGTGATGCCTCGGGGGATTTTCTTTTCCCGGCATTGCATAAAGCCGGTTTTGCCAGCCAACCGCTGGCGGAAAACCGCGGGGACGATCTGACTCTGCACGATCTGTTCATTACCGCCGTATGCCGCTGCGCGCCGCCAGGGAATAAGCCCAACCGCGAGGAGATGGACAACTGCCTGCCGTACCTGTGGGCGGAGATGGAACGCCTGCCGCGCCTGGCAGGGATCGTTGCGCTGGGCAAGATCGGTTTTGATAATGTGCTGCGTCTGTATCGTCAGCATGGTTATGAAGTTCCCTCTTTGAAATTTGGACACGGTGTTTTTTACCAGCTTGGTGAGGGTCTTCCCTGGCTGTTGTCGTCGTATCATCCCAGCCGGCAGAATACCCAGACCGGCCGGTTGACGGAAGAGATGTTCGCCGCCATCTGGTCACAGGCCAGGGATCTGCTGGACGACAGCGGGGATCTGGGATGAAGCAGGGACTCAAAATTCTGGGGTATGTGGTGTCGGGGCTGCTGGCGGTGCTGCTGATTGGGCCGTTTTTTCTGCCGGTCAGCGGTGCGCGGGGTACGGCCTCGGCGGCAGAACTGGCCGCCGAAAACGGCAGCTTTGTGGAGGTTGGTGACCTGACGGTGTATACCGAGCAGGTGGGTGAAGGCGAGCCCGTGATCATCCTGCTGCATGGCTATGGGGCCAGTGTGTATTCCTGGCGGAGGGTGATGCCCCCGTTGGCGGAGTACGGCACGGTGATTGCCTATGACCGCCCGGCTTTTGGTTTCACCGAGCGGCCGCTGCCGGCGGCGTGGAAAGGGAAAGCCAATCCATACCGCGGTTCTTCCCAGCCGGACTTGCTGGTGGGGCTGATGGACGAACTGGGTATTGAACAGGCGATTCTGGTGGGGCATTCGGCGGGCGGGCGGGCGGCTGTGTTGACCGCCTTGTCCTATCCCGAGCGGGTTTCTGCACTGGTACTGGTGGATCCTGCCCTGTATGGCGAAATGTCTCCAGGCTGGCTGCAGGTGCTCAGCGGCATTCCGCAGGTGGACCGTCTGGCGCCGTTTCTGGTGCGCTCGATCCAGGAGCGGGGCGTTGAAATCATCTATCGCGCCTGGCATAACCCTGCTTTGGTTACGGAGGATGTGATTGCTGCCTACAAGGAGCCGCTGCAACTGGCAAGCTGGGACCGTGCCCTGTGGGAGTATAGCAAGGTGGCGGGGGATGCGGTTGTTGGAAATCGTTTGGAGGAGCTTGACCTGCCGGTGCTGGTGGTTACCGGAGAGGATGACCAGGTGGTGCCGACCGAAGAAAGTGTGCAGGCGGCAGAGGATATCCCTGGGGCGCAGTTGGCGGTCTTCCCGGACTGCGGGCATGTGCCCAACGAAGAGTGTCCAGAAGCGTTTCTGGATGCGGTGGAGCCATTTTTGGCGCGAGTGGGCGTATCGCATTAGGATGTTTTCTGCACAAGGAGAAGAAAGATGTTATTATCAAAGGCATTCGAGGCAGAAATATCGATTCGGAGGAATACATGGAAAAATTAAAAGCTGGCGACCACGCACCGGATTTTTCTCTCCCTGGCGCAGACGGCGAAATAATCACCTTGTCTGATGTGTATCGCAGGAAGAATGTCATTCTGGTTTTCAATATTGGTTTTTCCTGACCGCATTGCACCAATCATATGGCGCAGTTGCGTCATGACTATGCAAAAATTCAGGCTTTGAAGGGCGAGGTGATGGTGATGGTGCCGAATGGCCCCAAGATGATCGCCCGCTATGCGGGAAATCATGAGACGCCTTATCCCATTTTGAGCGATAAAGGTTCCAAAGTAGCGGGACAATATTTTCAGACCAGGAAATTCTTCGCGATGGGCACGCCCACTGTGTTTGTGGTGGACAAGACCGGCGTGATTCGCTATGCGTATTATGGGTCTTCGCTGCTTGAAGAGCCAGGCACAGAAGAGCCACTGGCTGTGCTGGCGAAGCTGGCGGCGTAAAACAAAAGACCAGCGCTCCCGAAAATTAACTTGTCAGAAAACGAAGCTATCCTCGATAGAGGATGGTTTTGTTTTTTTTATTGCGTTTAATTGCAATTGCAAATATTTGCAAGTATAATGGGGCGAGCTCTAGACATTCTGATCTACGTAGGGTTGCCCGTTCCTGGCACAACCCCAATTCAATATTTTGTGGAGGAAGTACATCATGCAATATTCACCCGTTTCAATGCACATTCCAGATGGTTTTCTTTCGGTTACCGTCGGGATCTTGTTCTGGATCATTTCGATCATCGTTCTGGCGGTCGCATTACGTAAAACCGGGCAAAGTTTGGCGGAACGTCAAGTGCCCTTAATGGGCGTGTTGGCAGCTGCCATCTTTGCCGGACAGATGTTGAACTTCTCGGTTACCGGTGGTACATCCGGCCATCTGTTGGGAGCAGCCCTGGCAACGATTGTGCTGGGACCGTGGCCGGCGATGCTGGTGATGACTGCGGTGGTTTCTGTGCAGGCATTGGTTTTTCAGGACGGCGGTTTGATTGCATTGGGCGCAAATTTGTTCAATATGGCGGTCGTGGGGGTGTCGGTTTCCTATGCGGTGTACAGCCTGGTGCAGCGGTTGGCCCGGGGCAAATCCTGGGGGCTGTTCGGCGGCGGGTTTGTGGCTGCGTGGACGTCTATTTTTATCGCTTCGCTCTCCTGTGCTTTGCAGCTGGCGCTGTCAGGTACGTCTCCGGCCGATATCGCCGTACCGGCCATGGCGGTCATCCATGCCTTGATCGGCATCGGAGAAGGTTTAATCACGGGGGGAGCGTTAGCCTTTCTGTTCTCGGCCCGGCGGGACCTGGTGCAGGCTGGTGAGGGAAAACCAGGCAGCAGCCGTGGCGTGGTCGTGGGGGGACTGGTGATTTCCGTGTTGCTGGTTGTGCTTTCCCCGTTGGCCTCCAGCCATCCCGACGGTCTGGAATGGGTGGCTGAAGAGCAGGGCTTTTTATCACGGGCGCAGGAGGCCGCTTATGATCTGGTACCGGATTATGTGATGCCGGGGATTAACAATGAGGCTGCGGCCACGATTGCTGCCGGGATACTCGGAGCGGCGGTGGTGTTTGGAGTGGTGATTGCCGCGATGCACCTGCAAAAGAATGGTGCTAGCGCCAAAATTGACTGAGCGGATGGAACAGGGAGATCAAGTGCTGCACCGGCAGGATGCCAGAGTAAAACTGATCCTAACCCTGGCTTTCCTGCTTGTGCTGGGCCTCGCCCCGACCGGGGCATGGCCGGCGTATGTGTTGTTTGCGGCACTGGTCTTCTCGCTGGAGACCCTTTCCGGTGTGGGGTGGCGATATTATTTCAGCCGCGCTCTGGTTGCAGTAGCCTTTGCTCTGGCGGCAGTGCCGCTCATCTTCCAACCCGGAGGAGCGCAGCTGGCTTCCTGGCATGTGGCGGGCATTCCGGTTGGGATTTATTCTGCCGGGCTGGAACGTTTTTTAAGCATTGCGTTAAAGACCTGGCTGGCGATGCAGGCAGCTCTGCTGCTGGGCGTGACTACCTCATTTCCTTCCCTTTTGTCGGCAATGCGCCAGCTTCATCTGCCAAAAATTCTGGTGGCTGTGGGGGGGTTGATGTGGCGGTATTTGTTCCTGTTTGAGGAAGAAGCACGACGGTTGATGGCAGCGCGTGCCAGCCGCAGCGCGTCACCCGGGTGGAGTCACCAACCGTCGTTGATCTGGCGCGCTCGGGTGACAGGCGGAATGGCCGGCAGTCTTTTACTGCGTTCGATCGAGCGCAGCGAACGCGTGTATGCAGCCATGTTGGCGCGCGGTTATAATGGCGAGCTGCCGCTTCCCCCGAAACAGGTGCTGAAGAAACGTGACAGGTGGTTATTGACGGCGGGAGTAGCTGTACTCGGCTTTTTGTGGCTGGTCAGTTTTGTTTTTGGAGGGTAAGGTTGGAACCAATTCTGGAGATGCAGCATGTTTCCTTTTCGTACCCGGATGCGAAAAAAGTATTGCAGGATATCAATTTGCGGATGCTGCCAGGGGAAAAGGTGGCGCTGGCCGGGATGAATGGTTCGGGTAAATCGACCCTGTTGCAACAATTGAATGGCGTGCTGCAAGGGCAGGGTAAAATTGTGGTAGGTGGTATTCGGCTGCATCCCGATGCGATTGGAATGATCCGCGCACAGGTGGGGCTGGTCTTTCAGGATCCCGATGACCAGTTGTTTTCGCCGACAGTATATGAGGATGTGGCCTTTGGACTGGTCTATCAGGGAATGCCCCCTGATGAGATCCGCTTGCGTGTGACCGAAACGCTGGAATTGGTGGGGATGGCTGGTTGTGAAGAGCGTATGCCCTATCATTTGAGCGGCGGTGAAAAAAAGCGAGTGGCACTGGCTACGGTGTTGTGCATGTGTCCAGAACTGCTGGTGCTGGATGAGCCGACCGCCGGGCTGGACCCGCGCGGGCGTCGTGAATTGATCTGTCTGCTGCGTTCCCTTCCGCAGACGATGTTAATCGCTACCCATGATCTGGAGATGGCCCGTCAGGTGGCGTCGCGTCTGGTGGTGCTGGATGGGGGGCAGATAGTGGCGGACGGGGCGATTGAAGCGTTACTGAGCGATCCTGATTTGCTTTTGGCACATGGACTGGCCTGAAAGGAAAGAAAATGTCCTGCGAGAAATTTTATTATCAAGCGCTTAAAGAACATGGGTTTCGATTGACCTCCCAACGGGAAATTATGCTGGATGTGATGCATCAATTCCGAAAACCAGTCAGCGTTGAAGAGATCCATGAATGTGTGAAAAAGCGCAGCTTGAGCCTGGATATTGCTACGGTCTACCGCAATCTGGATCTGATGCAGCAGTTTGGTTTGATTTCCTCGATTGAGACCAGCGGCCGCCAGCGTTTATATGAATATGTGGGCAGTGAGGAACCGCATTTGCATTTGATTTGCCGGGCTTGCGGCAGGATCATCCCGGCGGATGTGGAGATTGCCGAGGAACTTTTCGCTGCGCTTTGTCAGCGATACCATTTCCATGCCGAGGTGAACGAAATCAGCATCCCCGGCTTGTGCCTGGAATGTCAGCAACAGGGGCGGCTGCCGCATATTCCCCGGGTATGCGAAAAAGAAGGAGCCTGATCAAGATTCGCTGGGAGCGTCGTTCTTTAGCCCGGAGATTTCCAGTAAAAAAAACTTCCCGCAGTTGCGAAAACTGCGGGAAGCGGTATATCAGAGTACGACGTGTTTCTAGCGGCGGAAGGTCAGGGCATCCCAGCCAGCGTACACGGCGGTTTCGGCCAGTTCGGCTTCGATGCGCAGCAGCTGGTTGTACTTGGCAACGCGGTCCGAGCGGGCGGGGGCGCCGGTCTTGATCTGGCCAGTGTTGAGGGCCACGGCCAGGTCGGCGATGGTAGTGTCTTCGGTCTCACCGGAGCGGTGGGAGGTGACGGCGGTCCAGCCAGCGCGCTGGCACATATCAACCGCTTCGATGGTTTCGGTCAGGGAACCGATCTGGTTCAGCTTGACCAGCAGGGAGTTGGCTGCTTTTTCCTTGATGCCGCGGGCAACACGCTCGGTGTTGGTCACCAGCAGGTCATCACCGACGATCTGAACCTTGTCGCCCATGACTTCCATCATCTTTTTAAAGCCGTACCAGTCATCTTCGTCCAGGCCGTCTTCAATTGAGACGATCGGGTACTGGTCAACCCAGCTCTTCCAGAACTCAACCATCTGGTCGCTGTTCAGTTTCTTGCCTTCCACACGCAGGTTGTAGATCTTTTCTTCTTTGTCATAGAACTCGGAGGCGGCGGGATCCAGGGCGATGGCAACGTCGTCACCAGGTTTGAGGCCGGCTTTGGTGATCGCTTCCAGGATCATTTCGACGGCTTTGGCGTTGGAACCCAATGCCGGGGCGTACCCGCCTTCATCCCCGATCAGGGTGGTGAAGCCGTAGCCCTTGAGGACCGCGCCCAAGGCGTGATAGATCTCGGTACCCCAGCGCAGGGCTTCGGCGAAGCTGGACGCGCCGAAAGGCATGACCATGAATTCCTGGGCGTCGGTGGACTGCCAGTCAGTGTGTTTGCCGCCGTTGAGGATGTTCATCATCGGAACGGGCAGCACATGGGCATGCACGCCGCCGATGTAGCGGTACAGGGGCAGCCCAACGGAGGCGGCGCCGGCTTTGGCAACGGCCAGGCTGGTGCCGAGGATGGCATTGGCGCCCAGTTTGGCTTTGTTGGGGGTGCCGTCCAGTTCGAGCAGGGCCATGTCGATGGCGCGCTGTTCGGTGGCGTCCCAGCCGACCAACAGGTTGCAGATGTCGTTGTTGACGTTCTCAACAGCCTTCAGAGTGCCTTTGCCCAGATAGCGGCTCTTGTCGCCATCACGCAGTTCAAGGGCTTCGTGGACACCGGTAGATGCGCCGGAGGGTACAGCCGCGCGGCCCCAGTTGCCATCAGCCAGGATGACTTCAACTTCTACAGTCGGGTTGCCGCGGGAGTCCAGGATTTCTTGAGCGGATATCGATTCAATTTCAGCGTACATGTGGTTTTACCTCTTATCAAAAATTTTCGTGATCTCGGCGGGCACTTCGCCCGCTGAATTGGATTGTTTACACAACTTATTAAGTATAACCGATTTTCAGGGCTACTTTGGCTTCTCCTCAGGAAAAATATCCTGCACCTGGCACTCAATGCCCGCGTGCTGGCAGGCTGCGCGCACGAAGGCCATGAAAAGGGGATGGGGGCGGTTGGGACGGGAGAGAAATTCCGGATGGAATTGTGTGCCGAGCATGAAAGGGTGATCCTTTAACTCAACGATCTCGACCAGCCGCCCGTCAGGAGAAAGTCCTGAGAAACGCATTCCTTTTGCTTCCAGCACTTGTCTGTATTCATTGTTGAATTCAAAACGGTGGCGGTGGCGTTCGTGTACGATATCTCTTTTGTAGGCCTCGGCGGCAATTGTGCCAGGCTGCAGTTTGCAGGGGTACAGCCCCAGGCGCATGGTGCCGCCCATATCCACGATTTCACGCTGGTCAGGCATCAGATCGATCACCGGGTGTTGTGCAGCAGGGTCAAATTCGGTGGAGTTGATCCTTTCATCCTCGAGGACAAAGCGGGCGAATTCGACCACCTGCATTTGCATGCCCAGGCAAAGACCAAAATAGGGTAATTGTTCGGTGCGGGCGTAGCGGGCGACCTGAACTTTGCCTTCAATGCCGCGCTCGCCAAAGCCGCCGGGGACGATGACACCGTCCATTTCGGCAATTTCATCCCAGGCTCCATTCTTTTCCAGTTCGCCGGATTGGATCCAGCGCAGGTCAAGTTCAACGCCCAGGTGCAGGGCAGCGTGGCTCAATGATTCGCGCACGCTCATGTAGGCATCATGCAATTCGACGTATTTGCCCACCAGGGCGATCTTGATTTCGGGTTTTTGTTTGTAAATTTCGTCTACCAGGCGCTGCCAGGGCTGCCAATTCGGTTTTTGGCGCGGGGTGAGCTGCATGCGTTTTACCAGGTAATCGCCTACCCCCGCTTCTTCCAGCAGGAGAGGGATTTCATATAGATTATTGGCCGTAACCATCGGGATGACAGCACTGCGGTCCACATCGCAGTGCAGGGCGATCTTGTCCCGCAGGGCTTCGCCCACCGGCGTGTCGGAGCGCGCCATGATCATATCCGGCGAGATGCCGATGGAGCGCAATTCCCGTACCGAGTGCTGGGTGGGCTTGGTCTTTAATTCGCCAGTCGCGCCGATCATCGGCAGCCAGGTGACGTGGATGTAGAGGGTGTTTTCTCGGCCCAGGTCGCCGCGTAGTTGGCGCAGGGCTTCCAGAAAGGGCAGGCTTTCGATATCACCGACCGTACCGCCGACTTCAACCAGGATGATCTCGGCGCCGGTCGTTTTGGCGACCATGCCGATGCGGCGTTTCAGCTCGTTGGTGATATGGGGCACGACCTGGATGGTGCCGCCCAGGTAGTCGCCATGGCGTTCTTTGGAGATGACCGCCGCATATACCTGGCCGGTAGTGGTGTTGCATTCGCGGTTGAGGTGGATATCAATGAAGCGCTCATAATGGCCCAGGTCCAGGTCGGTCTCGGCGCCGTCATCCAGGACGAAGACTTCGCCGTGCTGATAGGGGCTCATCGTACCCGGGTCCACGTTGATGTAGGGGTCAAGTTTCTGGACGGCGACCGAAAAGCCGCGCTCCTTGAGCAGCCGCCCGACAGCCGCGCTGGTGACGCCTTTGCCAACTGAGCTGACCACCCCGCCGGTGAAGAAGATATATTTGGTTTCCATGCAGTTCCCTTTCCTGGTGCGCTGCCGGGCAGCGATGTGTGAAAAAAAAAGAATAATAAAAGAAGCAGGGAGGGCCGTTTATCGGCGCCTCCCTGAAGCGATTTTGTTAGCGATATGCAAATGTGTGCTGCCTTATTCTAACCATACCGTTGCCTTTGTGTCGTGGAATAATGTTTTGAGTTTACCACAAATAACCGGTGCATCTGGGATGCGTTTCGCCCGGCTCCTATTTTTTTTTGCGATCATGGTTAATTCTGTTAATCTAAAACCACCGCCTTGCTGGTGCAAAGCGGTGGTTCTAATCTGGCGCAGAAATCGAGGCAAGCTTCTATCGCAAGGGCTTCAATCTTCTGAAGTTTCCTTGCTTTCCAGTGTTCTGGTCAAAATATCATCCTGAACTTGAGAAACGGTTTTTTGCTTCTTGCTTTTCTTGTCGGCTTTCTCCTCGGCAGATTCGCGTTCCTTGGCCTGATCCATGGCGCTGCGCAGGGCAAGCTCCATCGCGGTCGGCTGCGGTTCGTTGGAGTCGCTGATCGTGTAGACCTGGGCTTCGCCGCCGCGGCGCTTGTCGCCACGTTTCCCGCCGCTGCGCTTTTTTCCTTTGGTTTTGACGAAATCCCCATCGGCAATCTGTTCCGGTTCGGGTGCGGGCTGCGTGGCCTTCATGCTCAATTTGATCTGTTTTTTGCGGCGCTGAACGTCCAGCACCTGGGCTTCGACTTCGTCACCAACCTTGACCATATCGCCAGGGGTTTTGACGTAGCCGTGAGCCATTTCACTGATGTGAACCAGACCGGGGCGCTCGGCGCCGATTTCAACGAAGGCACCAAACTTTTCGAGGCGCACCACGGTGCCCTTGACGGTCATGCCTTTTTTGATCTCGCGCCATTCCAGAGCGAGAGGCTCATTCATGGTCAGTTCAATATGGTCTTCCTTGACGCGGCGCACCCATACGTTGACTTCCTGCCCAACGGCCAGAACGTCTTCTACGCGTTTGGATGCGCTATCATCGCTGCTTTCGCCAAGGTTTACCTGGGAAACGTGCAGCACGGCGGGCTGTTCGGTGCCAATGTCCACTACTGCACCGGCCAGGCTGGTCTTGATGACTTTACCGGTAAATTGCATTTTTGATTGGACTTCAGCGGCGGCGCCGCTTTCAGTCTGAATATTCGATTCCATACGCCACTCTCCATTTTGTGTATTTTCGCAAGGCTGAATTATACCGCCGCCGCATGGAACTGTCAATTACAGACTCACCCGTTTGAACACATTTTAAGGAAACTGGATGTATTTAAGAGGAAATGCTGATCTTTTGCGATGATAACTGGTTGCGCTGAGTATCGCAGGCCGGGAAATTTATCATTTATAATTTGTAAATCACAAATTTTGTATTTGGAGGAAATCATGTCATCACCACATAATTATGCCGAACGGGTATATGCCGGCGTTTTAGGGAAGGCGATCGGGGTATTTTTAGGCCATCCTTTTGAATTATGGACGTATCAGCAGGTGATGGAAGAATTGGGCGAAATCACCGGTTATGTCAGCCATCGATTCGATAGCCCGGTGGTGGTGACCGATGATGACCTGGCCGGCACGTTTACTTTTTTAAGGGCGCTGCCGGATTATGGGTGTTGTCTGGATTTGACCCCTGCACAAATCGGCCAGACCTGGCTCAACTATCTGGTGGAGGGGCGCACCCTCATCTGGTGGGGCGGACTGGGCAATTCCACCGAGCATACCGCCTATTTGAATCTCAAGCGTGGCATTCCTGCCCCGCGCAGCGGCTCCATTGCCCAGAACGGGCGTATTGTTGCCGAACAGCTGGGCTCGCAGATCTTCATCGATGGCTTTGCGATGGTGGCAGGTGGTGACCCTGCGCTGGCCGCTGATCTGGCGCGGCGCGCGGCCAGTGTGAGCCATGACGGCGAGGCCATCTATGCCGCACAGGTGATGGCGGCGATGGAAGCCCAGGCGTTTGTGGAACCTGACCTGACGCGCTGTGTGGATACTGCGCTGGACTTTATTCCCTGCGATTCAGATATCTACCGCTTGATCCAGAATCTGCGCGAATGGCACGCGGTCGAGCCGGACTGGCGGGTGACGCGCGAGAAACTGGAAGCGGGTTATGGTTATGACAGCTATCCCGGGGTGTGCCATGTGGTGCCCAATCATGGGTTGATCCACCTGAGCCTGTTGTATGGCGGTGATGATTTTCAGGAAGCGATGAAGATCGTCAATACCTCCGGCTGGGATACGGACTGTAACGCCGGCAATGTGGGCTGCTTTCTGGGGATCAAGAATGGGTTGGCGGCTTTTGACGGTCCGGTGGACTGGCGCGGCCCGATCGCTGACCGTTTCTACATGCCTTCTGCCGACGGTGGGCGGGCAATCACCGACGCGGTACGCGAGAGCATTGAGGTGATCAATCTGCGCCGCCGCCTGGATGGCGAGCCGCTGTTGCAACCCAAGCAGGGCGCGCGTTTTCATTTTGAATTCCCCGGCGCGGTGCAGGGCTTTGAGACAACGGATGAAACCCTGCACGTGGAGAATGTGTTCGGGAACAGCGGACTGGGGAAACGCAGCCTGGCCCTGCGCTATGACCTGCGGCAGCCCGGTGTGCCCCTGCGGGCCGCCACGCCAACCTTCATCCCGGAGGAGTTCAAGACAGCCACCCAGCTTACCAGCGAGGAGTTGACCGCCAGCCCGACCCTGTATCCTGGTCAACGCATCCGCGCCAGCCTGAAGGCGGACGCCGGTAATGTCGGCGCAGTGGGGGTCAGTCTGTTCATATCCTTCTACGGGAAGGATGATGTGGTACAGCAGGCGGTGGGCGAACTGCACTGGGTCTCGCCAGGTGTCACCGCCGAGGTGGCATGGACGGTGCCGGATCTGCACGGTCGTCCGGTGGTGGCGGTGGGGATGCAGGTGGAATGTGACCAGGTGCAGCAGGGATCGGTCTATCTGGACTGGCTGACCTGGGACGGTGCGCCGCGTGCCTGGCTGGGCGACCCGGGGGACGGGGGCAGCATGTGGCGGCGGGCCTGGGTGAATGCCTGCTCGGCCGCAGAGCGCGACCAGCATCCCGACCCCAAGCAGCGCCATGCCACCTTCCTGGTGCAAAACGAAGGGCGCGGACTGTACTTGCAGGGTACGCAGGAATGGACGAACTATGCGGTGCATGCCGGGATCAACGTGACCACGGCACGCGCGCACGGCGTTGCCGTCTGCGTGCAGGGCCTGCGGCGCTATTATGCTCTCTTGCGGGACAGGGAAGGGCAAGCGCGGCTGGTGAAGATGTTCGACGGACAGGAGACGGTGCTTGCACAAGGAGATTTTGCCTGGAAAACGGGAGCGAATGTGGCCTTCCGGCTGGAAACCTGCGGCGGGAAGCTGGAGGCGGCCCTGAATGGGCAGGTGTTGTTTGAGGTAGAGGATGGGGAGCGCCCCTTCACCCACGGTTCGGTGGCCTATGTGATCGAGGAGGGCTGCCTGCGCAGTCAGGCGATGCGCATCGAACCCATCGTGTGCGGGGAGTGACTTTTTACCCTCCCGCAAGTTGGGTTAGAAAACATCCTCCTCTGTCTGGTTTGTTTTCGCGCTGCGGCCTGCGCTCAACAAGCTTCCCTGTGGGAGGTTTCTTGCTGGCGGGGTGGGAACCTCCCGCAGGAAGCCAGGCTGTGCGCGGGCATAGGGGAGTGAAGCACGGCAAGCATGGGGGCGGTGAATTAAGTCCAACCTGCGGGAGGGGCATAAATGGAGTTTCAAACAAGATTTCTGGGTGCAGACCATTTGTCCTTACATCTTCCACTCCTCCGGCGCGCGGCTGACGAGGAAGACCAACCACAGCACGGCGGGGTAGATGTGCAGATAGAGGCGCTCGACGGAATGGGTGACATGCCATTCCAGCGGGTGGGGGGTGATCAGGTAGGTGACGAAGTAGCCTGCCAGCAAGAGGATGAAAGCCGTGACCCAGAAGCGCAGCACCTGGCGGTGGCTGTCTTCCAACGGGCGGCGGCCAGCCAGCAGCAGGTACGCCAGCGGCAGCAGCCACACGGTGAAGAAGGAATGACCGAAACTGCCCGCTTCGGCGGCCATTAACCTGAAGGTGAGTCGCCAGCGTTGGGGGTCAAACAACAGGGCGCTCAGTTCGGCGGGGCTGCGGCTGCCGATCAGGTCATTGGCGGGGGCAAAGGCCAGCTTTAAGATCAGCAGAGCGGCCAGCGGCAGGAGCAGGCCCAACCCGTAGGAAAGCAGTTCCTTTAACCCCTGGCGTTTGTCTTCCCGGCCGCGCAGGCTGAAAACGAGCAGCAGGAGGGAGATCAGTGCCAGGAAGAGCAGGCCTTCATTCTTGGTCCAGGCAGCCAGCCCGGCAGTGAGACCGGCCAGGGTGAGGAAACCGCGTTTTTCGTCCGGGTGCAGGAAATGCAGGCTGATCAGGATGCAGGTAGCGAGGACCATTGTTGCGAGGGGCACATCCGCCAATTGCCACACGCCGACCAGCATGAAGAGCGGGGTGCTGAGCAGGGCCAGCGCGGCCAGGGCTGCCTGTGACCAGCCGCGCAGTGCTTGCAGGGCAGACCATAATAACCCTGCACAGGCGAGGGTGAACAGGGCCGCCTGCACGGCCGGCACGTAGGGCGTTTCGCTCCCCACCTGGAACCAGCCCAGGGCCGTGTTCAGCGACAGGAGGATGGGGTAGTCGGGGTGGAATTCCCAGCTCAGCAGGGGGGAGAAAGCGGCCTGCCAGTTGGCGGGGTCGCGGAAGATGAAACGCGCCTTGAGGTTCCAGAAGGCGTAGGCGTCAAAGCTGCCGTTGGGGGCGTAGCGGGTGTAGATCAGGAAATATGCTCCGGCTGTGGCAGCAAGGAGGACGAGGAGGGCGGTCAATGCCCAGGATAGTTTGGTGGGTTTGGGGGGCACTGCGGCGTGGGTCCCCACGAGGACATGTGCAAGCTCAGCCCGCGCTGCGTCTGAAGCCGAGGCAGTGGGGTGTTGCGCGCTTGTACCCTTCGGCCCCAAAGGGGCAAGTGCAAAGCTCAGGGTACGGCTTGAATTGCGATGAATTTTCCAGCAGAAAACGCCTCCGGTAGCGATCAGAACCAGCTCGAGGATGAGGAAGCCCGGGCGGGCGGGACCGGCCAGCAGACACCAGAAAAAATAGAGCAGGGAGGATAGCCCCAGACCAACGGGGATGCTGACGGAGAGGATCAGCGGCCAGGCGCGGCGCCAGTTGGCGGGCCAGAAGTGCCACACAGTGATCAATCCCAGAGCCAGCGAAGGCAGGAAGACGAGCAGGCTTTTCAGGAGGGTCATCGGCCGCCGCCGGTATAGAGATAGATGCGCTGGCCGAGGTCTTCTTTCAGGGTCAGGCCGAGTTCAGCGGCGTCTTCCTCGTTGAGGGGGGCGGTAAGGTTGCCGATAACCAGGTCTTCATCCAGGCTGCGGGTGAGGATGTGCGGGGCGAGGGCGTACTGCGTCCAGATGAATTCAAGGGTTTCCTGGAAGGCGTCGAAGTCGGAGATGCCGGCCAGGTCACGGTCGGAGAAATAGCCCACCAGTCCGGAACCAGGCAGCACTTCGGGCAGGCGGCCGAGGCGCTCCGCCCACAGGGCGGGGTCGTCCTGGCCGGGCTGTTTGCTGGCGCGCAGGTCGAGCATTTCGGTGGTAAAGAGGCCAGCGGCGTACAGGCTGTGAGCGGCAATGAGCAGCACGCCGATGAGGGATAACCAACGGGGGCGGGTGGGGTTTTGAGAGGAGGGGGTGAAGGAAGACATTTCTTTGTTTTTAATCCGGGTTAATTGAATGGTATTTGAACAGTTGCAGTTTTGATCTGGTGGGATTTTAAGTTATTGAAAAATAGCAAGAATAACGGAATTACTACAGGAAAGATGATTCCTAATACTCTCGTAATTCGACTGGAAAGAAGAATGGCTGCCAGAATAACAAAGGGGATGATGATTGAGAATTTCATTAAAGTTTTGTTTTTCCTGATATTCAGCAATCCAAGCCAAAGAAATGAAAATGACAAAAATGTTTTTATCGTGATACTGAAAAGGCCAGAGAAATTAAATAACCTGGCTCCATAATTTTGCGGAAATTCCCCTTTTAGAAGGTTGTAGCCATAATTTACTTCAAGGGGATTTCCCCCCATAATGCTTCTTATGAGCATAAAGGTGATGACAGGAATGCTGCTGATAAGGGTGTTCAATAGAAGTGCTTTCTTATCTTTGAGTTGGAAGGTCATCACGAACCATAACAAACTGCTGATAGCCAGTACTTCTTTGGTTGCCACGCCTGAAATCGCAAATAACAAAAACAGAAAAACGTTTTTGTTGATAACCGCATAAAAAATCAGCATGCTGAAAAATAACGAGACAGGTTCCATACTTGGAAATGCAATCGTACTTGTGCTGGGAAACATGGTGATAAAGAGAATTCCTCCAAGCATAGCGATCTGTTTTGTGAAATCGAAATAGCGAATCAAGTAGATGGTAAATATCAGTGCCGTTAGCAATGTTAAGCTGATATTCATTAGAATAAAAGCCTTCACTGTGGACAAACCAGTTATTGTCTGAACCAGACGAACAATAAGAATGGGAAGGAATCTGTATTTATATGGTGCAATGGACAAATCAAATGATTCTGTTTGCAAAATGTAATAGGCTGCATCTGAATAAACAGAAGATGTTTTCCAGAAATTTTCTGATAGCAAGTCTATTTCTTGCTCGTGTAACATTCCGAAATCGGGATTTCGTTCCTGAAATTCAGGGGATATGCTTGCGGGAGGAGAAAAAAATATTCCATTGTGATGACAGCTTCCGGGCCATACGCATAGAATAACCCGGTTGAAAAGATCAGGGAGATATAAATTGCTATACAAAATATCCAATATTTAGCAGGAGATTCTTTGTGAAGCAAATTCTTGAAAATATTATTCTTCGATACCATAATTGACCTTATATATTTTTAATGGATGCAGTAGACCAGATATGTAGCGATTTCATGTTTTCAGTAAAGGCGCGCACAGGATCGTGTGCGTCTTTAGTACGGGCAGCCGTCGGGGTAGGGCGGGAACCAGCCCCACCAGGCATTTTCGGGATGCGATTCGGGCAGGTTCGGGCAGCGGCAGGTGACCGGGTCGGGCCATTCGCCGTAGAAGCACTTCCGGGGCACCCAGCCGCGGCGGAAGCTGACCGGGGAAGTCCACAGCACTTCACCGCTGGCGTTGACCACTTGCAGGTCGTAGGTGATTTGCCAGAAGGGCGGGTTGACGATATATTCGTGCGTCTCGGCACTGTAGGCCATGTTGGGGGCGGCTTCCAGGGTGGTCAGCGGGGAGGTTTGGAAGGCGAAACCATTATTGTCGAGAAACCGAAGTGCCGCTGCTTCGTTGACCGGGGCATTGAAGCTGAATGCGAAGGTGCAGCTTGATACCTGGGTGGTGATCTCAGGGACGCCTTCGACGATGGCATACGCTTTGGCGGTTTCAGGCATGCTGCCGTCGACGTTGATGCGCTCGACCAGGGAGCTGGTATTGCGCGGCAGGCACCAGGCATTGAAGCCGTCTGCCGCCAGGGTGAGTACCTCCGGGGTGGCGGTGGGGGTGGGGTCGGGGGGCGCTGGTTCCGGTGTGGCAGTTACGACCACTTTCACAATCTCGGTAATGACGACGGTTTCCTGGACGATGCGGGTGACTTCAACTTCCATTGCGGCGGCGGGCGCCGGGCTGCAAGCGGCCATGCTGATGGCCAGTACGATCGGGATGAAGAGGGTATACCAGATGGATGATTTTTTAGGGATAGACATGATGGAAAATATCTCCGTGATGGAGTAGAAGATGCGCGTTTGATTATACTACTGGATTGAATGGCAGTAAGGGGATTTCTCGTTGGGCGGTTTAGGCGGGAGCCGTACAGCATGAAAGGATAAAACGGTGCTGGAATAACGACTGACCTTAAGGTTATGACAACGGAATAGTATTTTAAACTAGGGCCAGATGAGCCAGATGATGATGGTGGTCACAATGCCGAGGAGGGTGCCCCCATACACCTGGGCGGGGGTGTGGCCGATGACTTCCTTAAGCCGTTCTTCGAGATCCTCATTTTCAATGAGGGGTTTGCCGGCCAGGAAGTCATCAAACTGATTGATGAATTCATTAAAATTATTGGTGAACATTTCAAACTGCTTGCGCATGTCATTGATGCGGGCGGCGTGGAAGCCCGCCTGACGGCGCACTCCGCTGGCGTCATAGGTGACGATCATGGAGATCGCCATGGCGAGGGCAAACAGGGAGGTATCAAAGCCTTCATACAGCCCGATGGCAACGGTGGTGCCGACCACCAGCGACGAGTGTGAGCTGGGCATGCCGCCGCTGGCGAACCACTGGCCGAAATCCAGCTCGCGGGTGAAGAACCAGTGGATGGGTACTTTGAGGGCCTGGGCCAGCCACCAGCCGACCAGACCGCACACCAGCACCTGATTACTGAAAATTTGGCGAAAGAACATTATCCATCCTGATCTGTATCGGCATCATCCAGTTCTCTGTCGGCAAGCTGCTGCAGTTTCAGTTCGGCATTTTCGAGCAGGTCTGCGCAGCGGCGGGTGAGGGCCTGGCCTCTTTCGTATAGCTTAAGGGACTCTTCCAGCGGGGGCTGCTCGCCTTCCAACTGATTGACGATATCTTCCAGTTCAGCGAAGGCTTTTTCATAACTTAATTGTTCTACTGGTTTGATCTTCTCTGTCATGGTAGTTTCCTTAAGGTGAATTATAGCCCAACCTGCATATTGGATAGGGAAAAGCCTTGCTCATACCTGTACATTGCGCTTATTTTCCAGCGTGCGGGCGTCGATTTTGCCATCACTGAGCTGGATGTGGACGGTGTCACCGGCCTGTACCTGCTGGATGCTGCGCACGAGGCTGCCGTCATCCAGGCTGACGATGGCATAGCCGCGCTGCAGCACGGCCTGCGGGTTGAGGGCACCCAGGCGCTGACTGAGGCTCTGGCTTTGCGTGCGCTGCAGATTGAGGATGTGGCGCAGGGCGCGGGTGGAGCGTTGTTCCAGCTCATCAAGGCGCTGCTGATCGCTGTGGATTTGATAGATGGGCGAGACGCGTTCGAGGCGGTTGTATACTGTTTGCAGGCGGTCGGTGTGGGTTTCCAGAATGGATTGAAAGGTATACTGGAGGCGGTAAAGGCTGCCTTGCAGAATTTCGTACAGGTCGCGCACATCCGGCGTAGCCTCCACGGCAGCAGCGGTGGGGGTGGGGGCGCGCAGGTCAGCGGCAAAGTCGGACAGGGTGAAGTCAGTTTCGTGTCCCACGCCGGTGATGACAGGGATGGCCGAAGCAGCGATGGCGCGCACAACGCGCTCATCGTTGAAGCACCACAGGTCTTCGAGTGAGCCGCCGCCGCGGGCGACGAGGATCACGTCAATATCATCCCGGCGGTTGAGGGCGCGAATGGCGCGCACGATCTCGGGCGGGGCAGCGGCGCCCTGCACCGAAGCAGGGGCCAGCACGACTTCCACCAGCGGGTAGCGGTTTTGCAGGGTATTGAGCATATCCTGCAAGGCGGCGGCGTTGGTCGAGGTGACGACACCGATCTTGTGCGGCTGCTCCGGGATGGGCTGTTTTAGCTGGGGGTCAAACAGGCCTTCGGCCTCCAGTTTGGCCTTGAGGCGCAGAAATTCCTGATACAGGCGGCCTTCTCCGGCGGGCTGCACACTGCGCACATACAGCTGGTACTGTCCGCTGACTTCGTACACGCCAATCGAACCGTGGGCTTCCATCGCCATGCCGTCTTGCAGGTCGTGGGGAATGCGGGCGGCGTTGCTGCGCCAGATGACGCAGCGCAAGGCTGCGCCGGCGTCCTTGAGGGTGAAGTAGATGTGGCCGGAGCGCGGTCGGGACAGGTTGGAAACTTCGCCGGTGACGCGTACGTTCATCAGCACGGGGTCTTCTTCGAGCACCTCGCGAATGTAGCGCGTCAGGTCGGTGACGGTCAGCGCAGAGGGGGGGTGGGCAGCAAACAGGTCAGCTTGAAGCATGTGGAATTCCCTTGGACGAATGTTATCCGGCGGTCTGCAAAAACAACCATGTGCAGCAGCCCGCCGTATTTCCAGCGCAGTTAGTATACCATTACCGGCATCTGCTGCCAGTAGGAAACCGGCAATTTATTGAGAGAAATTCACATCATTAATTTCTTGACATTACTGTGTGATATACAGTATAATGTGGTCAATAATAAAATACACAACACAGATTGCCGTGTAACACAATAAAATAAAGTGAAAGGAATGGATGATGGTAAAAAAAGAAACCCCACGCAGCCTCCCGGAAAACCTGACCCTGGAACTGCGCCGCGGCGTCATCATCCTGGCCGTTCTCAGCCAGCTCGACGAAGAACAGTATGGCTACTCGCTGATGAGCAAGCTGACCGAGAGAGGGCTGGAGATTGACCAGGGGACACTGTACCCCTTGCTGCGCCGACTGGAGTCACGGGAATTGCTGGAAAGCCACTGGCGGGTAGAAGAATCCCGGCCGCGCCGCTACTACACGATCAGCGCCAAAGGAGCAGAAGTGCTGCCCCTGCTGATCGAAGAATGGAATCAGTTAACAGAAGTGATGAAAGGATTATTGCAATGAAAGCAAATCAAGATGGGCGCTATTTGATCGATAGCTACGTGGAAGAAGTTGGCAGCCAACTGCCGCTGCGCCAGCGAGGCGACATCCAGACCGAGATCCGCTCCCTGCTGGAGGATACACTGGAAGACCGCCTGCGCGAGACTGGCGGAGAAGCTGATGTTGAGATGGTGGCTGTCCTGCTGGAAGAATTTGGATCACCATATAAAATGGCTGTGCAGTATGCACCGGACCGATATCTGGTTGGCCCCAAGCTTTTTTCATTATTCCTGCTGGTATTGAAGATCGTCCTTACCGTGCTCATTATTCTGGGGCTGATTGGTCTGGGTATTGCCGCTTCGCAGGCAGAAAGTTTTGCGAATGGCCTGCGAATTGTTGGCAGAAACATGCTGGAAATGGTCAATGGCATGCTAATGACATTTGCCTGGATTGTGATCGCCTTCGCCATTCTCGAACGCGTTTTGCCGGAGAGCGAGAAGGACGATCAAGACTGGGATCCCCGCAAAATGGAACGCGTCCCCGATCAGGACAAGATCAAACGGGTTGAGGTGATGATCGGGATGGTTTTTGCCACCATCGGGGTGATCATCTTCAATTTCTTTCCGCAGCTTGTGCGCGGGGTCAGCTTCAGCGGCGGCCAGGTGCAGACTTTCCAACTTCTGGATGCCAACTTTTTACGCTTCATTCCCTGGTTGACCACCTTGTGGTCACTGGAAATCCTGTTCAGCATCGTCCTCCTCTGGCGGCGGGTATGGGAACCGGCCACGCGCTGGATCCGGGCCGGGATTGATGTACTGGAAATGGTCTTCCTGGCTGCGTTGATCTTTGGCGGCCCGCTGTTTGCCACCTCACCGGAAGCCCTCGCTGCCTGGCCCAGCAAAAATCTGGTTCCCCTGGCAGAAACCGGTTTGCGCATCGGCCTGGGGATTGCTTTGGTGATGGATGGTGTTTCACTGGTCGAGATGCTGGTCAAACAGCTCAAGAAAAACGCACTGAAAGTGAGCTGATTTTCAGCGGCGCGACTGGCTGATAAGAATAATTCCCCATAAGCCAAACGCTTATGGGGAATTTGTTGTTTTGGAAAGGATGTTTTTCCACCTGCGTTTCTGATGATATTAGATATTGTTTAATATATGTAAGGACTGCCTGACAGACCACATCAGGAAGATAACAAGTCAACGCGATTTCATCGCATAAGGAGAACAGGATGAGTATGAATTACACAGTAGTATATGGATCGGTACGCAGTGAGCGGCAAGGCATTAAGGCGGCCCGATTTATCATTAACCAGATCGAAGCCCGCGGGCATGAGGTGGTGTTCATTGATCCTTTGGAATATGACCTGCCCTTGCTCGACAAGATGTATAAGGAATATCCTCAAGGGGAAGCCCCCTTTGACCTGGAAAAAATTGCCGAGGTGTTTCGCAGGACAGATGCTTTTGTGTTCGTCACCGGGGAGTATAACCATGTTATGCCACCCGCATTAACCAACCTGATCAACTATTTTATGAATGAATACTTTTGGCGCCCAGCTGCGATTGTCAGTTATTCCAACGGTTCTTTTGGCGGCGTACGTGCGGCCAGTCACCTGCGTGATATGCTGGGCGAAGTTGGCCTGGTGAGCATTCCCTCAACCTTTCCCGTGATAAAAATCAAAGAAGCTTTTGACGAAGATGGAAATGCCCTGGACCCCGCTTATGACCGCCGCGTCCAGCGATTCCTGGATGAACTGGAATGGTACGCCAACGCGTTGAGGGAAGGGCGCAAAGCGGGCGTGCCTTACAAATAAGAGGTGTCACGACCACGCCTTACAAGTATTAAGCACGGCCCCCGAACTTTTCCCGCAAATATTCCAATACCGCAATGTCAATGACCGCTTCCGTGCCCGTCCAGCGCTCCTCCAGGTTTTCGATGCCCACCAGACTGCGCAGGGCGTTACGGGTCTCCTGGTCAAAGTCGCCGTTGATCGGGCCATGATAATGGCCGGTGCGGCACAATATTTCCTGTATTTCAGTTGCTACCCGATTCAGGGACACGGCGGTGGATTGGTCCACTTCGCCAAAATAGAGGTGGTGCATTGCCAGCAGACGCTTCAATTCCTTGATCGGGGTGGGGTGGTCGTCCACGCGCAGGTCGAGGTAACGGTCATTGTTGCCGCCGTACCCGCCGCCTTCGCGTACCACTAACACGGCAGCCGACTGGCGTCCGCGTTTGTCGCCGCCGGCTTCCTGCCCCGCTGCGAGGGCTGCTACCAGCCAGTCTGCCAGTTCTCCTCCTTTGCCGCGCACCGTTTCAAATTTGGCGGACATGGCCTCCACCGTGCCGGGCACGAGGATGTTGCCCTGGCAGGCATAGTTTTCTCCGATGATATGACCAGCCCAGTCGTGGCATTTCCCGCCGGTGTAGGCTGCGGCCTGACCGGAGGCATCGACCATGCCCACCTGGCGCAGAGCGCGTTTCTCGTCCTCGGCGATGAGGGTATCAATAGCGGTTTGCGCAGAACTGCCGGCGGCCATGCGTTCCAGCCCCATCGGGCCGAACATCAGGTTGGCGTAGGATTGCGTGGCGACTGCTCCGGCGCCGGCTTTGGCCCAGGAGACCACTGAACCAACGGCCATAAATTTGGATTGCACGGCTACCCCCCATTCCTTTTTGTTCGCATCATAGCCAACGATTGAAAATGTCGCAATGGGTTTCATTAGAGTCTCCTTTTCCATAATCTGAATACACAGATTGGTGATGACGACTGACCGCAGGGTCACGATACTTCATTATGACAGCAAATGGATTAGTTTTATGTTAAGGTTTTTATTCCGTTTTGTCAAAATTGTTTTCCTCTGCGCCCAGACACTGTCCGGCGAGCATACTGAACAAAACCACAGCTTTTTTCAGCGCACCTTCGTGGATGTCATATCTGGGGGTGTGTGCCCGCAGCACCTGATCGTTATTTTCCATGTCCGTAGAACGGATGCCGGAAATGTCTGCGCCCAGGCCAACGGAAACAGCCAGTCCGTCATTTTTCTGCACGCGCTGCATCATATAGGTGACGTCTTCGCTGCCCCCGCTTTTGCAGGTGGGCAGAATGTGAAAATCACCTGCTTCCCGGGCTGCCGCCTCAACCCGTTTGGAAAGTGCCCGGTCACTGCTGGCGCTTTGTGCGGCGCCCATCGGGCGTATCTCCAGGCGGCAGTCGTACATCTCTGCTGCCGCGTGCAGCACGCGCTGCGCCTGCGCAAACATATATTCGCTCAGGGCAGTGTTTTCTCCGCGGGTTTCCATCACCAGGTGCGCTTCGGCGGGGATAATGTTGCGCCCGCTGCCAGCAGACAGCTTGCCGACATTGATCCGGGTGTGTCCGCTGCTGTGACGGGGAATGGCGTACAGGTTTAACACGGCGGTGGCCGCAGCCAGCAGGGCATTCTTGCCCGCCTGCGGGCTGCCCCCGGCATGGGACGGCTGGCCGTAGAAGAAGACATCAAATTTACGGGTGGCAGAAAAACCATCCATGCCAGGGGTGATTTCATCGGTCGCCCAGCCGCTGAAAAAGTGGAAATCAACCAGCAGATCGACATCATCCACCACCCCGGCGGCGGTCATTGCTTTGGCGCCGCGCACGCCTTCTTCGGCGGGCTGGAAGATCAGTTTGAGCGTGCCCTGCCAATCCTCCTGCACCCTGGACAGCACCTGGGCAATGCCCAGGCCCACTGCGGTGTGGGCATCATGCCCGCAGGCGTGCATCACCCCCGGGTTGACCGAGGCAAATCCCTCGCGCTGCGGGCGGTGATCCGGCGCGCCGCTTTCAGGAATGTCGAGCGCGTCCATTTCAAAGCGCATGCCCAGGGTGGGGCCTTTGCCGTTCTTCAGTGTGCCCACCACGCCGGTGAAGCCGCCCCGCAGGGCAGGCAGGAAGGCAGGGTCGCCGCCCTGGGCAACTGCGCGCTGATAATGCGCTTCGAGGTCAGTTTCGTCAGGCAGCCCCATGCGTTCTGCATCGGCCAGCACGTCGCGCCCCAGCGAGACCTGATAGCCCAGGTCGGTTAACCGCCGGGCAACGAGCGAGGCGGTGCGAAATTCCGTCCAGCCGGCTTCGGCATAGCGATGAAAATCACGCCGGTCGGCAATCATGCGGCTTTCGATTTGCTCAGCCAGCTTTTTTACGGTTTGATGAAATGAGGTCATGCGACTCTCCCTGGAAGGTCTAACCGTTCTTGTTCTTGTTTAAAAGGTATCAAAAATTTTGATGACTTTGTAGAGGGCGCATGGCATGCCCCTAAAGCGTTGGTAATCAACAAAAACGCCAAAACCGTCCCTTACCCTACGGGTACGATGTGGAAAGGTTGGATTTCCAAGTAGTTTGACGCCAAACCTTGCAAGGCGTGCCATCAATCAGTCAGCAAGGCTCCCCTTTTCAAGGTTATGCGAAAACAACCTTGAAAAGGGTCGGTTCGCATGCCATTAACGCTTAAGAGCGGCGGAGTTTGGCAAGCAAAATGCTGAGTACGCCAACCTTTCCAAGGGGAGTTTTGCCTTAGCGTATGCCTATGGGACGCCGTCCGCCTCCATGAAAGAATTCTTTTTTCTTTCCATCCGCAACTATGGAAAGTTCTCTAATTTTTCGAACCAAAATTGCCCAGCGTGACCAGCATCAGCCCGATGCCGAGCATCGCCAGAATACCAAACAGCCACCAGCGCTCGCGGGATTCATATTCGGTCTGGGTGATTGCGGCAGTTGGCGAAATGGTTTGTTCTACGGTTGGCAAACCGGTCAGGGTGGGCGCGGGCTTCGGTGTTTCGCTGGATTGGATCCTGGTGGGTGTGGTTGTGCCGGTCAATGCCGGGTTGACGACACGGATGTGCAGTTTTTGTCCCACGTACAGGATCGGGTTTTCTGCCGACAGACCATTGATTGCTGCCAGGTCGGCCACAGATGAGCCGTAGGCATCGGCGATCGTCCACAGGGTTTGACCCGGACGGACTTCGTGCACCACCCGTCCCTCCGCATCCGGTACGGCTGTCCATACCGCAATAACCAATTGCGAGACTGCCGCGGGAGTGGGCGTGCCGGCCGGGTCCGGGGTGGCATTCGGGTCGGGGGGCGTGATTTTGCCTGGCTCATAAATCCCGTTGGAGGTATATCCGGCATGCAGGATGTAAAAGAACTTCCCATCATATTCAACGATAGCCGCACCGATATGCCGGTAATTGGGACTGACCCAGGGGATACTATGAATCACGTCGTTCCATGGACCACTCAAGACCGCATCGATCGTTAAATTCGGCCCTGCTGCCACATTTTCTGTCCCCCAGGGTACATCACCAGCGCCATATCCGGCCGCGATGAGCTTTTCGCGGGTGTTGCCGGAATGGTCAAGGTATGAATTGTACGCCCATCCTTCCGCCACAGCCTGGGCACTGGCCATCAGCACAGGATCAATCACCAGGGCGGCATAGCCGTTGCCATTGCGCAGTTCGTTGACGCGCTGAATCAGTTCGTAGGGATTGGGGACAGGCATGTTTGTCGGCGTCTCATATTGTGCCCCCGCGGCGGGAAGATTACTGAAAAGCAGCAGGCACAGCAACAGGATGGGACTGAATCCCCTGATGACCTTGCGCATCATCGTTTTACTCCATCATAATCCTTGCATCGCAAAACGGGCATAACACGACTCCCTCGCCAACGGACTTTACCGCCTGGGCGTTCTCGGCAACCGGACCGCCGCAGGCCGGGCATTCTGTGGGCAGGCCGCTGGCAGCCACCTGCAGCGGTTCCAGCGGTGGAGGTATCAGATCAGGGGTGCCTTTGTGAGGAGATATATTCTCATCCGGGGAGGTTTTTTCCTCTGGTTGATCGGGAACATCCGGTTTGATGTCTTCATTCAATTCTGGTGCGGGTTGTTCCTGTTCCTCCGGCATCAGGGATTGGATCAGCAGGCTGAGTCCGATCAGGATCAAAATTCCGGGCCAGAAGGCATCCAGCAAAAAAAGGACGCCCAGGCCGATCATCCATACCGCTACCTGCACATTCTTGAGAGATTCTCGTGACCATTTTTGATTCATCGCTTGTTTTCCTTATGCTGTTTTTTGCAGCACTGCCGTGAGATAGCCTGGTCGATGCTGTTCTTGCGATGGGTTCAGCCTGCGCCAGGTATTTTCAGCAACCAGGGCATCCAGAAAGGTGGAACTGAAAAAACGCCGCACATGCCCGTGACAGAAATACATATCCCTTCCAAGCTGCTTCCCCTGACCGTAAAACTCATTCTCTACTGATTTGACCCGCAGGGCAAACCGGCCATTTAATCGTATCACACGATGGATTTCCGAAAAGATGAAAGCTGTGGTTGCGTCATCAAAATAATGCAGGGAGAGATGGGCAAAGACGGCTGAAAACGACTGGTCTGCGAACGGCAGCCCTTGCGGCAGGTGCTGCTGGACAAACTGCGCCTGCCCGGCCAGCCTGTGCCGGGCGGCGTTCAAGGCGCTGCGCGAGAAATCCAGCCCGACAGAATGCATGCCGGCAGCCGCAAAGAGCTGGCAGTCTTCTCCAGCACCGCAGCCGAGTTCCAGTAAGCGGCCGGGCGAATATTCTTTCAGCAAGGTACCAAAATGCTGTGCGAAGGCGCTGGAACGGCCCGAATTGTGTTCCTGTCCGCTAAAGCGGGTGTAGAGATCGTTCCAATGCGCCTGCTGGTCAAACGGTGAGTTTTTCAATGCCATGTTGTCAATCCTTTTCTGGTTTAATTATACGAGAATCCTGGCTGGCTGGCATGATTTTTCAGGGGACCTTGAAAAGGATGGGATTCCCGGTACTTGTAGAGCGGGTCAGATTATTTTTCTCACGCAAAGCCGCAAAAACCACAACAAAAGGTTATGTATAAACTGCTTTGGGATGAATTCCATTCAACCTTGAAAAGGGTGAAATTGCCTGCCAGAAGTTTAGCCAAGCAGCTTTTTTCGTCCGAGGGATTGGTTTGAGGTCAGCCTTTCCAAGGGGTGGTGAAGATCTTGACAATTCCTCAAAACAGGATACACTAATAGTGTATAAAATACACTAACAAGGATGGATAAAATGAAACCAATTCAAGAACAAGCAAATCTTTTTCTGCCCTGGCTGGAAGGCTGGCTGGCAGAACGACCTGAACTGATACTCAGCGAGGCAGCTGCTGACCCCGACGAGATCGCGATTTTCTCGGTGGATGTGATCAAGGGCTTTTGCAACATGGGTCCGTTGTCCAGCCCGCGTGTGGCGGATATTGTGACTCCGGTGGTGTCCCTGATGCAAACCGCCTGGGATGAGGGCGTGCGCCATATCGTTCTGACCCAGGACAGCCACGAGCCGGATGCGGTGGAGTTTGGCGGCTTTCCGCCGCACTGCATCCGCGGCACAGAAGAAGCCGAGACGGTGGATGCGATCGCGGCCCTGCCTTTCTTTGACCAATTGACGATCATTGAAAAGAATTCAATTGATTCCGGACTGAATACCGGGCTGGATGCCTGGCTGGCGGAGCGCCCGCAGATCCAAACCTGCATCGTGGTGGGCGACTGCACCGACCTGTGCGTGTATCAGCTGGCGATGCACTTGCGTCTGGATGCCAACGCCCGCCAGTTGCAGCGGCGGGTGATCGTGCCGGTCAACGCGGTGGATACGTATGACACCCCAATGGCCGTGGCCGAAGAGCTAGGCATTTATCCGCATCCCGGCGACCTGCTGCACGCGACATTTTTATATCACATGGCGGTGAATGGGATCGAGGTTGTGAAAAGTATCGAGTAAAATTTGATTGATTGTAGTGACGACTTTAATCGTCAGCATTTTAAGTTCACAAAGGGCTGTAACGACTTCAGTCGTTACTACAAAATGATGATGAAAAGAATGCATCTCTTCCTCCCCTTGCTTATATTCCTGGCCGCCTGCGCGCCCGCTGCGGTGGAAATGCCCACGCCTGCGTCCAGTGCCACGCAGCAGCCCAGTGCGTCGGTCACGCATACCCTACAGCCTACGGTTACGCCGGAGCCCACGGCAACACCCACCCTCACCCCCACTGCCACACCGGCTGTGCTGGTTGGTGCGGGTGATATTGCCATCTGCGGGCAGGAGGGCGATGACCAGACCGCTGCCCTGCTGGATGACATCCCCGGCGTAGTCTTCACCACCGGTGACAACGTCAATGAAGACGCGACCCTGTATCAATTCGAGACCTGTTTTGATCCCTCCTGGGGGCGGTTTAAGGACCGCATCCGCCCTGCCGCCGGCAACCACGAATACAAAGTTGACCACGCTGCCGACTACTTCGCATACTTCGGCGAGGCGGCGGGCAAGATTCGCGAAGGCTGGTACAGCTATGACGTAGGCGATTGGCACATCATCGTACTCAACTCCGCCTGCTTGTGGGTTGACGGATGCGGCCCCAGCTCTCCGCAGGTGGCCTGGCTGAAGGAAGACCTGGCTGCGCACCCCACTGACTGTACTCTGGCGTATTGGCATGACCCGCGCTGGAGCTCCGGCCTGGGCGGCAGCGCGCACTGGCTGGATGCCTTCTGGCAGGAGCTGTATGCCGCGGGGGTGGAGGTGGTACTGAGCAGCGATGACCACAACTACGAGCGCTTTGCCCCGCAGGATCCGCAGGGCAAGCTGGATGAGGCCTTTGGCATCCGCCAGTTCGTGATCGGCACGGGCGGGGCCAGCCAGCGGCCTTATCAGAAAATTCTTGAGAATAGCGAAGTGTTCAATTCCGGCACTTACGGGGTGCTCAAGTTCAATTTGTACAGCGATCGTTATGAATGGGAATTCATCCCGGTGGAGGGCGGTGAGTTTACTGACTCGGGCAGCGGTGTCTGCCATCCCGCGCCGGAGGCTGTTCAAGAATAACCTGCCTTCAGCTAGAACCAAGTCAACTGTTCAGGCTGCGGTGGCGGGGTGTAACGCGGCACGCGGGTGGCGATGCCGTATTGCTTACACAGCCTGGTGAAGTGCGCTTCAAGGGCGCGGATGTTGGACGGGACATTTTGAGGGCTCTCGCCATAAGCGCGCCGGTATTTCTCGCTTAATCCCGGATAGTGTTCATCCAGTTTTTCGAAATAGTATTCCCGCTGGCGGTCGCGCAGGGTTAGCGCCATCGCGGGCAGGATATAGCTGGCGCCGTGTTGATGGGCGGCTTCAACGATGGCGGTGATATTTTCGGGCGTATCTTCGATGAAAGGCAGGATGGGCATCAGCATCACCCCGGTGGGGATGCCGTTCTCGACCAGGGTTTGCATGGCGCGCAGGCGCGCCGAGGGCAGGGGGGCATGTGGTTCGAGGATGGCGGCGAGGTCATCGTCAGCAGTGGTGAGGGTGAAACTGACGATGGCGAAGACTTCGTTGATCTGCTTGAGCAGATCGAGGTCACGCAGCACCATGTCGCTTTTGGTGAGCATGTGCACCGGGTAGCGCATCTCGGCGATCACTTTCAGCGCCTGGCGGGTGAGCTGGTATTTGCGTTCGATCTGGGTATATGGGTCGCTCATCGCGCCGAAGCCGATGGTGCCCTTGACGCGTTTGCTGGCCAGTTCTTTGCGCAGCAGGGGAATGGCATTCACCTTGACCAGCACGTCGTTAAAATCCTCGATCTGGTAACATTCGCTGCGCGAGTCACAGTAGATGCACTGGTGCTGGCAGCCGCGGGAGATGTTTATGTTGTACTTGACGCCGAACCATGAGTCGGGTTTCTTGCGGTGGGACAACATGGTTTTGGCCTCGATTTCGCGGATCATGAAGATTTCCCTATGCGACTCCCAATGAAATCCGTGCCCAGCCAACCGAAGCGTTTCAGGTCGGTGCGGCCGGTGTGGTCAAAGATGACACCCTCTTCTTCTAGCAACTGGCGCTGTATATTGGTGCCGATGCCGTCTCCATGGGACGAGATGCGCCCCTGGCTGTTGATCACTCGCTGCCAGGGGACGTCAGCATCTTCCGCCCCGATGGCGTGCATGGCATAACCGACCATGCGCGCCGTGCAGCGATTGACCAGTCTGGCGATCTGCCCATAGCTGGCAACCTTGCCCGGCGGGATCTGGCGCACGATGGCGTAGATTTGCTGGTAAATCGATTTGGTCATAGGATTATTTTAACCGATGTAGATTCCAGTTATATAAGAAGAGTTTTTGAGGAAAGGAATTATTTTTCACGCAAAGCCGCCAAGACGTCAAGTTTGGATTGTAGTGTTTGTTTGGTAGTTTTTTATAGATTGTCAAATAAGTGCAAGATGCGGCAAGTCAAAATTGTGATAAAAAAAAACAAAAGTATTTCTTTGCGCCTTTGCATGAGACAAAAAAGGAATAGTCATTCACAGGATTTGTTCAGGGCTTCACCACCTCATATAAATACAATCCGAGGGTTTCGTCCTCATCTATCAATCGCCAGCCGGGATAGGAATAGTTGTGTGAGACGACGCGCGTGCCGGGGTGCAGTTCCCCGTCCAGTTTGTTGAACAGCTTGTTGTTGGTATTTTGCAGCAGGTAGGTGAAGACGATGTCTGCCTGGCTTAAATCCTGCTCGAAGAAATTGCCGAGTTTGACGGTGATGCGTTTGCGCAGTCCGAGGATAGTGATGAGGATTTGCACCAGGACGAAACGCAGCGGATCGATCTCGATGCCCACGGAACGGGCCTGGAAGCGCCGCGCGGCAGCGATCAACACTCGCCCATCGCCGCAGCCGAGGTCATAGACGACTTCATCTGCCTGGACGTTTGCCATCTCCAGCATGCGCAGCACTTTTTTCTGCGGTGTCGGCCACCAGGGTGCACCGGTCAGACCGGGCCACTGGATGGATAGCAGAAGGAGGGTAGTGATGATTACAAACAGCAGGGTAGCGGTCAAATAGTCCATTGGTTTTCCCTGATGGATAGCGAATGATGATGGTTAAAGTATACAACCAGTGAGCAGGAATAAGGGAAATCGGACGCTGCTACGTTCGGCAAGTTCAGGGCGCGGGGTATAAAAAAACACCAGCCGAAGGGTAATTTGGCTGGTGAAATCGTTGATTTTGAAGGATTTTATTCTGCGGTGTAACTGAACCAGGCAGAGCCGCCTTCAACAGGTATGCCGGAGCTGGTGACCAGCGCCCAGTAAGTGGTATGGACGCGTAAGTCTTCGGAGCCAAAAGCGCCCAGGCTGAAATCTGCTTTTTCGCCAGGGGCAACCGTACGCCCCAGGGGGATCGAAGTAGTGCTAGTGAAACGGTCGCCGCCGACATAGACGAGGGCGTAGCCGGGGTCCCAGGTAACTTCGCCAATATTTTCAAAACCAAAGCCGATGTTGAAAATTTCGTTGGGATAGAATACCCGGCGGTTCTCCGGGAAGGTGTTGGCGTACAGGAATTTGGCCTGATTGCCGGACGGTTTGGGGGTGGCAGTGGGGCCGGGAGTGGGGGTTTCGGTGGGGATGACCACGGCTGTGTAGGTGGGGTAAGGGGTGTAGGTTGGCGGTGGAGTGAAAACGGCTGTCGGGTTGGCCTGCGCATCGGCGGTGATCTCTGCGACAACGGTCTGGCGGGCGATGGCTTGCAGCACAACGGGGTCAGGGGTAGGTTCGGCAGGGGTAAAGACACTGCACGCTGAGAGCATCAATGAAAGGGTGAGGATCAGCGCTGCGGCTGACCAGAATTTTTTTGAGAACATGCAACCTCCAGGTGACAAATTTACTTTTGAAGCGAATAACCTGCATATTGTACTATTAAATGGGTATGCGGCCGGATGGGATTCTGGGAGGAATGGAAAAATTGTTTATGAGGATTGCCAAGAGTGACTCCAAATAAGGCGGCGGACAGGTTTGTAAACCTGTCTTTACATTTGCAAGGGTTTCACCTGACCTATGTTAAAATTCTTGCATGACCAATACCATTTACTTCGGCGATAATCTGACGATCCTTAAGGATCTTCCATCTGAATCGGTGGACCTGATCTATATCGATCCGCCATTTAATACCGGGCACGCTCAGGCGCGCACGCAGATCAAGACGGTGCGGGACGAGGATGGTGACCGGGTGGGTTTTGGCGGCCAGAGTTATCGTACCGAGTCAATCGGCAGCCGGGCGTATGCAGACCAGTTTGATGATTTCATTGGTTTTATTGCCCCGCGGCTGGAGCAGGCCTACCGGTTGTTAAAGCCGAACGGTAGTTTATATTTCCATATTGATTATCGTGAGGTGCATTACTGCAAGGTGCTGCTGGACAGCATTTTCGGACGAGAATGTTTCCTGAATGAGATCATCTGGGCGTATGACTACGGCGGGCGTTCGCGCAAGAAATGGCCGGCCAAGCATGACAATATCCTCTATTATGTTAAAGACCCCGCAAATTACACCTTCAATTATGAAGAAGTGGCGAGAATTCCTTATATGGCCCCCGGCCTGGTGGGAAAAGAAAAGGCCGCCCGCGGGAAATTCCCGACAGATACCTGGTGGCATACCATCGTGGGCACCAACTCCAAAGAGAAGACCGGCTATCCTACCCAGAAACCGGTGGGGGTGCTGAAGCGCATTCTGCAGGCATCTTCCAGCGAGGGAGATGTGGTGATGGACTTTTTCGCCGGCAGCGGGACGATTGGTGATATATGCCTGGAGATGGGGCGTCAATTTATCCTGATCGATAATAACCCGCAAGCAATAGAAGTGATGCGGGTACGTTTCGAGGGGAAAGAGATTGAGTGGGTTGGTTGCGGAAAAATGAAATAGAAGTTTGGTTTACTGATAAATTGTTTCACAGTTGCTGAACGTATCGTTGCCGCCGCCGCCGTAGCAGATATCAATTCCCGCGCTGCCATCAATGTTATCATCTCCAGGCCCGCCGAGAATGATATCGTTTCCCCTGGATCCAATAACCGTGTCGTTTCCGCCTCCTGTTACAAAGCAATTGGGCCCATTCCCCCATGTAATCAGCCATCCCCCAAAGTTTTCTCCGGCATTGGTACCCAGAATAAGTGTATTTCCAGGGTAAACATATAACCAAGGCCAGAAGCCGCCAACACTGATGCTGTTCAGGCTGGATGCAATCGAGGCGCATTCTGGCGGCGCTTTGTCGGCGATAGTGATCGGCCTTTGCGAATCGCCGACATGGGTGACCGGCACGCTGTTGGCAGCTGACAGGGCAGTGAAGGCGCTGAGTGAGACGAGCAGGACCAGCGAAGCCATGAATACCCTCGGCCGCAGCAGTTTTTTGATCACCGGCCTGCTCCATTTTCTAACTCCAGGTCAATCAGCGTTTGACCGGATTCCAGTTCCCGGGTGATTTCGTTGACGGTGAGCGGCGGGCGGACGAAAAATCCCTGCACTTCGTCACAGGCATTGACCTGGAAGAAGCCTAATTCCTCAGGGGTTTCTACGCCCATAGCGATCACGTTGACTTTGTGGGCGCGGGCATTTTCGAACCATTGCTGGGGGCTGTTTTCTGCTCCCGCGAGGATGCTTTTCTGGAGGACAGCATAGTTGACCTTGACCTGGCTGGCAATCTCCGGGGTGTTTTCGAGCAGGTTCTTGTGGCGGCTGCTGATGGTGATGCCGACGCCGATGTTGCGCAGTGATTTCAGGTTTTGCAGGATGTCGATATCCAGGCTGAACTGGTCTTCCGAGATATCAATTTGCAAGGCGTCAGCGGATAAATTGTTTTCCAGCAAGGCGTCTTCAACCATGTCTGCAATATTTGGCAGGCGCAGTTGGCTGGATGAAATGTTGATCGCCATGGGAAAATGCGGGAAACCGGCATCCCGCCATTGGCGCAGCTGTGCGCAGCCGGTACGCAATACCCAACTGTCGATCCAGCCGATCAGTTTGCCTGCTTCGGCTTCCGGCAAAAAGGACATCGGCATCAGCAAGCCGCGTTCGGGATGATTCCAGCGTAACAAGGCTTCCACCTGGGTGATTTTCCCGGTCTTCAGCGAGACGCCAGGTTGATATTGCAGCATGAATTCATTGTTTTCAAGCGCGCGCAGCAGTTCCTGCTGGAAATCATTGTCACCACTTGCCAGGCTGTACTGGCGTTCCATTTGCCGGCAGCGGTAGACAACGCCATTGTCGCGCACATAATAATTGACATACGGTGGGTCTTTATGGAAGAGGACGGCGCCGCCATAGCGTTCGACAAGCTGAACCAGTTCTCCCAGATTGTCCAGGTCTACCACGCGGTCGTTTTTCCCGAAGGGGCTGGTGCTGACGCTCAGCATGTGTTCGCCGATTTGCAGTCTGGCCCACAGACGTTCGTCACTGGATTCAGCTTCCTTGAAGACAAATATTGCCAAACCGGCGCCGGTTGCTGCCAGGGCAAGGCAGACAATGGCAATCACCCGCGCAGCAGGAATGGGCAGGGGATACTGGAAGATATTGATCACGTTGGGTACTATTTTATCTCTGGACAAAATACCGAGCGTGCCGGGTTTGAAAGGATCCTGGTTTTCGCCGAAGTTTTGATTGAGATAGACTTGCTGTGGGGCAATGACAAATTCCAGGGCAGGGGCAAAGCTGTCTTCCAGGATTTGGCCGTCCACCACGCCGTTGACCGTCACGGCAGGGATCAGGCTCAGATAGTAGGAGGATTGCGCCGCACCGGTGGCTTCCTGTTTAATGTCGATCAAATCCTGCGCAGCACACACGTCCAGCACCTGATTGGTATGGAAACTGCTGCCTTCAAAAGGGGTAGATGCGCTGATGGGGATGATGCGATGCCAGCCGGAAGTATCGCGTACTTCGGCGTTGATCACATAACTGCCGCCGCCTGAAAAAGGTTTGGGGGTGTGCAGGCCATAATCGAAGGTGAAATTGACCGTGCAGCCCAGGACGGGGAAGATGGGATCGCCGCTTTCAATTTTCCGGGAATCGTAAACTTTATCGGTGGCGCTGCCGCTGTAGGTGAAAAATCCTGTCTGCTGGTAGAGGGTTTCGTCGCTGATCTTGCGCGTGGCAGGCCGGGTGAAGGCAAACGCACCCAGCAGGATGCCGCCGGCGGCCAGAAGATAGATCACGAGCCAGAAATTGTCTTTCCAGTCTGCCAGCAATTCCCCCATGGTGGTGAATAATGAATGGAAAAATGATTGCTTCTTTTTGGGTTTGGAAATTGCTGTGGTTTGTGCTTCATCTGATTCGAACATGGACATTCCTATCACTACTGTACTTAACCCCGCTATGAGTGCCAGAATCCAGGGCTGCCTGAAGGCCAAGAGAATTTTACCAGCACCGGGAAGATGAAACCAGTATTTTCCGGTCAGGTCTGCGCGCCGGGGTTCGTAAGGGTCAACCCAGTCGTTGTTATCTCCCTGAAGGAGGTAACGATCCAGGTCTCGGCCGATGATGCGGTGGATGACGGTGCCAATATTGGGGTGTTTGTACGTAACGATGTCGCGCACTTCGTATTCTGGCTGTGATCGCAAAAGCACCAGGTCGCCTTTGTAAAACACGGGTTCCATGCTGTTGCCATCGACGATCACATAGGAGGTCTGCCCGCCCATTTGCATGGGGACGAGCAGCACCCAGGCCAGGGCCATGATGACGACGCCAATGGCGGCACGCAGGGTTTTGAGGTGGAAAAATCGTTTGAGCGCTTTCACAGAAGTTGTCCCCTGGATAAAAAGATGGGCGCAGCCACAGATTGCAGCCGCGCCCATGATTGTATCAAATGTGATTAGTCAGCTGCAACTACACGTAAGAGATCAGCATCCAGGGCGGTAACCGCGCCAGCGACGTTGCAAGTCACAGCGCCGGAAACGTTGGAGCAGGCATCAATCCATATGCCGCCATCAACCAGTTTGATTTGTATATCAGTGGCAGTGTCAGGGCTAATGTCAAAGGTTACGGTTTGGATCGTGTCAGGATTGGTGGTGTTCAGCGCGTAATGGACATTGGTGATTTCGTACCCGCTGATGACTTCGTCGCCATCACCTGCGTTTGAGGTGGGTACGTTGTTGGCTGCGGCGAAAGCGAAGGTGGCAACGGTCAGGATCAGAGCGATCAGGATAATGCCGGAGAGACGATGTGATTTTTTCATAGTTATTTCCTTTTTCTGTAAATAGGGTTTAATGTTTCTCATCTGGATTTAATATACATTATTTTTTTATTTTTTTGCCTTGCATTTTTGAAAGGTAAGAAGGATTCACAAAAATTTTACGAGGATGATTTAAACTCTGATGTTACGCAAAAGAGGCAAAAATCGGGTAATCTTAAGGCATGGACAAAGAA
>CAYURM010000005.1:114372-161413 GCA_964447155.1 uncultured Anaerolineaceae bacterium | reverse complement strand
CTCCGCCTTTGATGAGCTTCAAGCTCTCAAGGCTGCGTAACATCAGTAAAATAAGAAAGACTCCATCCAGATTCTCTCCCGCTCGCCGGGAGAGAAAGAAATCGCCGCTTTGCGGCGATTTCAAGAGAGGGCCAGCCCCGCGAAATATTCAATTCACTTGACCCTGATACCCTTCCTTCACCCCAACCAGCACATGCTGCGGCATCACGCTCTCGCGCAGCTGAACTTCTACTCCGTCCACCTGGGAAACATCCACCCCGCGGTCACTGTGTACCACACAGAAATCAGGCTGGCGTCCGTAGTTAAAAGCATAGAATTTAATCGCAGACCGGATCATATCCTGAATAGGTGTAGAAGGATCGCAGTCTTCCCAAACAATGATTTTTTCCATGCCTTGATCATAAACGAAACCCGGCCGGTTTGCCCTAAAAATCGCATTAATTTTCCCCGATTTTATCCGTTATTTACAAACCGGAATACAACAATCCCCTCCTCAAAGAGAGGAAGGGATTGTTTATTTCAGTCACCCGGCCTGCTTCGTGTCTATTCCTGCGTTTCGTCGTCCTTTTCTTCCTCTACCGGCCTGATTTCTTCCTCGACAACCTCTTCCAGTACCTGCTGTTCATACTTCAGTCCCGCCATCTCGGCGCCAAACATTAGCAATCCGGCCTGGATGGCGATCACCCACACCATCAGTACCGTCAGGCCGACCGCTGTCCAGCGCACCCAGCGCGGCAGCTTTTCGATGATCGTCTCCGTATTGACCTGAGCCTCGTCCACCAGCACCTGATAACGGTTGACCACCACGACTGCATCTGCCAGGCTGGTTTCGATTTCGTCTACATTGTCCGCCAGCACTCCCACGCTTTTATTCAAGCCAGTGAAGGCCTCCGCCGTTGAGTCAAGATTATCCTGCAAACTTTGCAGCGTTTTGGGCATTTCGTCCAGGCTCTCGTTGATTTCCACCACACTGCTGTACAACGGCGTCTTGCTGGAATATTTCGTCCCCATCAACGGCAGACTGGAAATAAAGGAAAGGGTATCATCGACCAGCTTGGCACTTGATTCCAGCGCACCCAGCGCGGTCTGCGTGTTCTTGACCACCCCGGCAAACTCATCCCCGACCGCATCAGCCACCGTAGTCGTCACGGTAGAAGTCTGCTCCAGCGTCTCGGCGACATCACGAGTGGCATTTGCAATCAGGGCAATATTATCCTCCGCCTGGGTGAGCGTGGTGTCTGCCACCACCAACAGCTCGTCGGTCGAATCCAGTGCCCGCCGGGCGAAGACAGCCGTATTGACCAGGCGTTCCGTTGTGCCCGGCACCAACCGCCACACGAACACGATCCCCAGCATGCTCACAATAATGCCCAGCGCTGCCGCCAGGCTGAACGAAAAACCGGTGATGGTGTAAACAAGTTTTTTCATCATATCCTTCCCGTCGTACATTGATTACCTTCTACTCAATATTATACGCGCTATCCAATCCGGGGACGAGGAAATCTCTCATAAACACCCGGCAAACCTGAAAAATTCCTCCCTTTTCTCATACCAATGACCACGTAACGCTGGCTGAGCTTGCACCTGTCCCCTTTAGAGATCCAAGCCAACGCGGTGAACGAACGATAATTTCTGCATCTTTTGCCTGCTCTCACAAAAAACTTGACAAAACAACCCATTTCTATGCTATACTAATTAGAACATAAGTTCGATTATTGATAGAAACTGCCTTTTAAGTTCGGCCTTTTTTGGGAGGCATAATGAAAAACAATCCAAACCTGCTGGAACGCTGGAACATGGGCGATCCATCCATACTCAACCTGGCAAATTTTTGTCCGCAAACCCAGGCTCTCGGACCGGGAAAACGCGCCGTCATCTGGGTGCAAGGCTGCGCCCTGCGCTGTCCGGGCTGCGTTTCGCCCTCCTATCGTCCCTTCACCCCGGCTGTCCTGATTGAAGCCGGAGATCTGGCCGCGCGCATCCTGCAAACCCCTGAAATAGAAGGGCTCACCATTTCCGGCGGAGAGCCGTGTCATCAAGCCCTCGGCCTGACCCGCGTGATTGACCTTGTGCACGCGCAGCGTCCAGAGCTGACCGTCCTCGCCTACTCCGGCTACACCCTGGCAGACCTGCACAACAATACTGCGCTCCCCGGCATTACAGCGTATCTTTCGCGCCTGGATTGCCTGATTGACGGGCCCTATCGACATGCGCTGGATAACGGCCTCACCGGGCTGCGCGGCAGCAGCAATCAGATCATCCATCATTTCACGCCCCGCCTGCAGGCCTTTGATTTTGAAAACACGTCCCGCCAACCCGAGATCCACATTCAGGATCACGAGTTGGTCTTCATTGGCGTTCCTTCCCGCAGTTTCCTTAACGCGATTGATGAAGCCATGCACACTGTTCAGGATCTGCGCCAAAGGCTGGTTCAAGATGTCAGGCCATAAACTTTCCACCTTAAGCATCCGAAAATTCGCAGCCGCGCGCCTCACCAAACAACGTATTCGAGCCATCCTCCTCGAAGAGGAAAATCAAAACCGCAGCGCTCGCCTGCGCGAAGAACATATTGAAGATATGAACCGAGTCTTCCAGGGAATGGAAGACCGCCAGTCCCGTTTTGACCATACGCTTGATGGCTTTCAAAGCCGCACCTTGCAGCGCCTGGAACAGGAAAACAACGCGGCGTGGGAAAAGTCGCAAGCCGCCCTCGCCGAAAACATGCACAGCCTCTTCAACCGCATGTGGCTGGAAACCGATGAAGCGTTTACCGGCGAAATGGAAGAACAGGGCCGGGCATTGGAGAATCTTCACGACCTTCAGGCAGACATTCTCTATAACGAGGAAGTTAACCGCGAGAACAGCGAACGTCTGGCGGTGCAATTCAATCAGCACCAGCAGCATGTCACCCATGTTTTTCTGGATTTCCAGTCCCGGCAAGCAGAAATTTCAGATCATCAGCAAGTTCTGTTCGAGCAGGTGCAGACCTTCATCCAACAGCAGGAACAACTGGGACGCTTTCAGGACTCGAAAGAAGAAATCGTGACCAAGCAATTGAACGATGCCGAGATGCTGTATGATTTCATCACCGCCAATTTTGACCATGAGAAATTCACTGGCGGCGCAGCCCAACGCGCAGCCTTCCAACTGGAACAGGCACACCAAAACCTTGACCAGGGCTTTCTGGATGCAGCCCTGGTCAAGGCACAGCAGGCCTATCAGTCGTTTTCGGAACAGCGCTTTACCCTGCAACACAAGCAGGCTGAATGGGACCTCCTCCACCTGGAGGTCAAGAAAAATCTGCATCAACTGCTGGCAGCTGCCGAAGAGCTTCAGGAAATCCCTTCGACAGACCTGGACGGCAACGAGATTGGTCAAATGATCGATGTAGACTACTGGTCAGCGCGCCGACTCTCCCGCCTGAAAACCATGATCCACACCCGCCTCGGCCAGATCGAAACCCGGGCTGACGCGCTGCAAACTGACGAGCTGCTTGCCATCCAGCAGGATGAACTGCCTCGCATGTTTGAAGAACTGGAAAATACGTGCCGCCTGGCAATCGAAGAAGCCCTGAATTCTCAATTACGGGTCAATATTGCCGACATCGTCATCCAGGCGCTCGAAAATCAGGGCTTTTGCTTCTCGGAATCCTCCTACCAGCACAACGATCTGCGCAAGGCGTATTCGGCCAATGTGACCAACCTGGCTGGAGACGAAATCATCATCGGGGTAGAACCGAATAAAGGCGAGCCTGGTTCCAGCAACCTGCACATCATTTCCGCTGATGCAGAACAGCGCAGTGAGCATGAATTACAACAGCGCGCAAAAGAGGTGTTTGCCACCCTGAACCAATACGGGCTGGAGCATGGGTCCATCCACGTCCTGCCCAAGCCACAACAGGAAACGAACCCTCAACAAACACATACAGAAAGAAAAGAAAGAAAGCAAAGTCATCGAATTTGATCCTGCTTCCGCAAAGCGTTATGGAAAAACAAAACGAGATTCAACCAGAAATTTTTACAGGCCGGGTGAAGGCAATCTACAACTTCATCCAGTCACACCAGCGCGAAAGGCTGCTGGTGTTGTTTGGCGCGGGGGCATTGGACAGATATTACCTGGGGGAAGAAGAAGTTGATATCTATCACGTCCTGTGGCAGGTTTTGCACCACCTGGGCTACACCAACATCGCTTATTTTTCACCGCACAAATCCCTGCATTTCTTTGATGCCGACTCCATGCAAGGCGCCCTGCCCAAGCCCCCGGCGCGAATCCGGAAATCCAGCCCCGTTGGGAGTGTCCCTCTTTCCCTGGATGCCCGTCACCCGCTGGCTGACCCGCATACCCTGGCTGACCCGCATACCCTGGCTGATCCCCGTTCCCTGGCTAATCCCCGTTCCCTGAGCTTGTCGAAGGGAACAGCGTGCGAAAACCGCCCGCTGATGCACATTCTGGAGGACGGCCCTTTCCAGAACAGGATGCTGCTAAAATCACAAGCTGTCAACCTGCAAACCAACGGCCCGGCCGCCATCCGCCACCAGGCGACGACAGCGATTACAGAGCGATTGCCAGACGATGCAGCGGTTGCCCAAAGACAGACCTATCAACTGGGACAGGGCGGGATGGGAGATGCCCATGCCATCCGCACCCTGCATGCAATGATGACCCGCCCCACCGGGGAACCTACTGCCGCAATTATTCAGCAGGCGGAAAACTCCCTCGCCTATTTTGACGACAAGCGTACTTTTTCAGGGTTGGTCTCCGATTGGCAGCACCTGCCTTCCCAAAACCTGAACCTGTGCATCCTCGTCTTCTCGGCAGAAAACCGGCAAGTCCTGCAGCAATCCATGCAGCATGCCCCTTTGCCGTTCTTGATCAACGGGATGGATTCCCCGCGCACCGCCCAAAATCTTCATCTCATCGGCACACCGCAAGCAAATGAACTTCGCCGGTTGATCATCACCCACCCCGGCGGGGCAGACATTGCCCAACGCCCGGAGGAACTGGATACCCTGTGCAGCTGGATGGCAGCCGAAAAACACACCATCCGCACCTGGGTGGACAGGATGCAGTCCATGGATTCGATCAACCTCGCGGCTGCCCGCCAGGCTGGCTGGTTCCAGTCTGTGCGCGACCCAGATGAATCTGCCGAACAAAAACTGGATAAACTGATCGGGCTGGAAGAGGTGAAACACCACCTGCGTGAAATGCGTGCCTGGCTGGACGTAACCCGGCGCCGCTGGCAGGGCACACAAAAACAGCGTCCCGCCCTGCACATGGTCTTCAGCGGTGCCCCCGGTACCGGCAAGACTACCGTCGCTCGTTTGGTGGGTGAGCTGTATCATGAGATCGGCTTGCTGCCCCGCGGCCATCTGGTCGAAGTCAAGGCCAGCCAGCTCATCGCAGACCACGTCGGCGGCACACCGCAGCTCACAACCCACTGGATTGACGAAGCCGCAGGCGGGGTACTTTTTTTGGACGAAGCCTATCTGCTCACCGAAGAAGGCCGCGGCGACTTTGGCAAAGAAGCCCTTGATACCCTTCTCACACGTATGGAAGACCAGGAACCTCCCTGGGTATTGATTGCCGCCGGTTATCCAGAGAAAATGGAAACCTTTCTCAAGTCGAATCCAGGGCTTTCACGGCGCATTCCAGAAATGAACCGCCTCTTCTTCGAAGACTACTCTCCTAAAGAATTATCTGAAATCCTGCGCAGCATGATCAAAGAACGCCAATTGCCCGCCGGGGAAGACTTTTACGCCACACTGGAAAATATCGTCACTGGCCTGTATGACTCCCGGGATGAGCACTTCGGCAACGCCGGAGAGATGCGCAATCTCACTGAATCCATCGAACGGCTGCACGCCCTCCGCATTTTTGAACAGGACGATCCCATTGACTCCCCCCTCACTGAAGACGATATTCCCTCGGCCTATCACAGCTTCCTGAAACCGGATGAACAAAACCTCAATATGATCTTTGAAGAACTGGACAAGATGGTCGGACTGCACACTGTAAAGCGGGAACTGCGTAAAGTCGCCAACCGAATCCAGCTTGAGCTTGCCCTGCAAGAGAGAAATGGTATAGCAGACTCCGCTACCATCCTGCGCCATTTCCTTTTCACCGGCAATCCGGGCAGCGGCAAGACTTCTACCGCTCGTCTTGTTGGCAGAATATTTCAGCAATTAGGACTTTTGCGAAAAGGCCACTGCATTGAGGTGTCACGCAGCGACCTGGTGGGAGAATTTGTCGGTCACACTGCTATCAAAACCGAAAAAAAATTCAGGCAGGCCCTAGACGGCGTCCTTTTCATTGACGAAGCCTATGCTCTGGCTTCATCCGGCCACGGAGATTTTGGACAGGAAGCCATCGACACCCTGGTCAAACTGATGGAAGACTACCGGGAGCGTATCGTGGTGATTGCCGCCGGCTATCCAGACAAAATGCAAACCTTCCTCCACGCAAACCCGGGGCTGCCCTCCCGCTTCCAGAAAAAAATCCGGTTCCCGGACTTCACACCTGAGGAATTTGCCACATACCTGCAAAATCAGGCGGATGCCAACCACATTGAACTTCCTGGGGAAGTGCTGCATGCCGCCGTTGATCACCTCCTGCACATCAAGCAAAAGGATGCCAAATCTTTCGGGAATGCCCGCACCGCTTTGCAGGTGTACGAAACGATGAAGGACAACCTCGCCACGCGCTTTGCGCGCCAGGCCGCACAAAACGGAACGGGGCAAGAGCCACCGTTAACTGTTTGTTTTCAACTGGAAGACCTTCCTTCAGAATTGGAGCATTGATTTAACCGACAACGGGCTGTACCTTATTTGTAGCAGCCCGTTGTCCTTTTATTGAAACAGCTCATCTTTCATGATCATTTCCAGAGTCAGTTTCATCAAATTGATCTTATCGGTATACCAATCGAAAGCGGTCTGGTGATGATCCCTGTCTGCTGTGAATTTGATCCGCTTGAAACCCTGGATAGCGCGCTGACAATAGGCAACCACCTTACTCTTATCATTCGGAACAAACAAATACATCAAACCGAGGATCCAGTATGACACCGCCTTGGAATGTGTATCTGGCAAATAAACATCTGCTGCTTTATTGATTTTTTCCCGTGCGCCCTCAATATTCCCCATCCAGAATAAAAGCATGCCAGATACCACCAGTGCATCCGCTTCACCGTAAACCATTTTGAGATACAGACCATGAACCGACTCTTTACTGATTTTATGGAATTTTTCCAGGTCTGCATATACTTCACGGTATTTCCCACTTTCCTGTCTTTGAATCAGGATCTTTTTCAATTCCAGGGTAGGTTCATTCATATGATTGCCGCCGCCGTATTCGCAGCTCCACGGCAGCTTTTTGTCATCCAGCCAGCTGTATGCTTTTTCGGGCAGGCAAAAGATCTCCTTACGCATCTCCACCAGTTTCTCACCGGCAAAAGCACCCTGTTCCGGCAAATAATGCTGCCCGGAATACTTCGCGATTTTCCCAAAACCTTCAATCGCTTTTTGCCAGACATCATATGCAAATTTAGTATCGGACATCAACAAGCTCACCTGTCCCATCATCCACAATACAATTGCCCGCAACAACTCGGGATTATAACCATTAATAGTGGAAGGCCGCATGGCTTGCAAATCTTGGTAATAAACTGCTGCAACGCCCAGAGCATTCAACGCTTTTTCCAGTGGTGCCAAATTATCAGGCATTTCCCTGAACAGCGACTCATCAGAATCAGGTTCTTCAATCGGCGCTTTCTTGATGACGGATTTCCCCTTATAGTAAAAATAACGCCCCAGGCGCACCATCGCCTCAGGATATTGTTCAGGATGGGCGGTTTTTTCATTTTCTACATATTGAACAAATTGCTCAATCGCTTTTTCGATATCCAGTTCTGCTTTTTGATCTTCAGAAACGGCACAGGCGGGCGGGATTTTCCAACTGGAGATCCCCAAATCGGCATCAATAGACTGGATCATCTGCGCCGCTTCAGGGGATAAAAATGTGCCGTTATATTGATAAAACCACTCACACGCGGTATGAAAATCTTTCATTCCTCCTCCCCCTCACAATCAGCTTCTGAATCATCTTCCAGCAGCCTTTCCAGCAATTGCGCTGTCCGGCTAAGCAATATGCGCCGCAAATTGGTAACCTCATCATCCTGCCAGTTAACCGTATCCAGCGAATCCATAATGCTGGTGATCGCCGCAGCCTGCGCCTGTGCGCGGGCTACTTCCAGAAATACGCGCCGCGTGGCCCGGCCATAAGCCCGGGTGATTTCCGCAGCACCTTTCCAGGTCACTGCCCAGCGTTCCACCCGCTGACCATTGATCTCTTCGCCGAAGACTTCTGCCTCAATCCCGCCAATATCAATCCACAATAATTCTGCACCGTAGTTAGACAGCGGCTGCTGCTGGAGGCAGTACTCACGAATTTTGCGGCGCACTTCCTTTTGATCCAGTTTCGGCGCCATCAAAAAATCGACCTTATTCTCGTTCACCAACTGGCGAATCGGTCCATCAATTGCAAAGGAAATATTTCGTTTCCAGGAGCGATATTCATTCTCATCCTTGCTGCGGTCAAAAATATAATGTTCCAGTGCTGCCGGGTCATATGAATAGGGATGAACCACCGATCGCACGAAGCCGGCTGCCGGCTTTATCCGGTAACCGAAACGAATATCCTTGAAGACCACCTGGATGCCGTCCTGGGTTTCGAACCTGGACGAAGGAATATACCCGACCTGATCCTCAAGACTAACAGCCAACTCCACAGTTTCAAAATGTGCCAGGAAATAGGTTTGATCCGCATTCGTAGCCGTATTGGTCAATCCGCGCAAATGGCGCATTTGCGCCACGTTGCCGGGCTGGATAAGCACATATCCCGGACCGCCCAGGTTATGCAGCAAATTCGTTTTTCCATTCTCCAGCTTGATCTCCCCCTCGTCCACCAACAATTTCGGATAAAAAAGAGCAAACATGCCGGAAACCATATGACGCAATCCCTGACCAAACGAATCCAGATCAAAAACATCCCGCACAAAGCTGGCGCCAGCAAAAAAGACCAGAATCACCGCCAGCAAAGGCAGCGCCGCATAGCGCAGGGTAGGCGTGCTGAGCCGCAGCACGAAAAACTCCAGAATACGCAGCGGAATAGGGGCAAAGAAAGGATTGGTATCCCGCACATGCTGGGCTGCTGCGGTAACATCCATCGGCTCGGCATTCAGGGAATTTCCGATAAGCGTAAAACGGGAAAGCATCCACACCAGAAAAAGGATCATCACCAGACCAAGCAAAGATTGAATTTGACGATTGTTTTCTGAATTGGCCCAAAGCGCCCTTAAAGCCCGATAATAACTGCCGCCCAAAATGCCGCGCAGCCAGGCATATAGTTGCCGCAATCCATCCCTGATCACTTCCATAAAAATCAATCCTCAATCCCGCAAGAAGGGGAACCCGCCCGCCCCGGAGGGCAGGATGCGGTCCTGAACATTGCGCAGCAGCGTGAAGACTTCATTGGGCAGCCGGCTTCGCGTTTCAGGGTTGCTGATATATTCTTCCAGAGCCTGGAAAAGAAGCAAAGCCATCGCTTCTTCAGAATAGTCACGGTCCCCGAGAATAGCATTCAGGGTGGCAGAAATTTCTTCCTGAGCCTGAATGCGGGCGCGGCTGGAAATATTGCGGACCTCAACCTCGTGACTCATCACGGCCAGATCAATCTCACGCTGCAGGCGGGCCTGCCAGTTATCCAACCGCTGTCGATAAATACGTTCGTCTAGTGGCGTAACCATCGTAAAAGCTGAATAAATATTCATAATTCCCCGGTCGCGCAGCACCTTGGAGGTCATAAAAGGTGTCACAGGGGTTGCGCGCAGTTCCCCGGAATGATAGATTCCTCCGGGCTTCAGCGGTTCGCCAGTACGGTGAACAACCACGCTGTAAGTCAATACACACTGGTTACGAATAGCTGTATTAACCATCCTCTTAAATTCACCCACTTTGGAGTTCCCATCCGGATTGCTTAGTTTATCAAAGTTGAATTGCAGTGCAATTTCCTTGAAAGTGTCTTTGGTAATAATAAGCGGCATTTCCTCCCAGCTCATTTTTTCACTTTCATCATCTTGCGCGCGGGCGAACACGGCTCCAAAAATTCGCCGTCTGTCATATACCGGACGGATGCCGGGATCCTGCGGTTCGAAATACTTACCGAATTGGGAAGCACGCCGCGGCGGCCATACCTGACGATAGGCTTCCAGCCGGTCATCTGCGGCCAGGTCATTCTGAAAATCCTTCACCCTCAGCATACCATGTTTCAGTTTTTCAAAATGGACGATCTGCAAATCCTGTTCGGCGTTGCCCCTATTAAAGGCCAGTTGCAGCGCCCGGGGAACACGCCCCAGACTGAAAACAGAAAACACATACGTCTGGACTCCAATTCCGTCCGCGGTGGCAGCCACAACCCCGTTCTCGCCGCGAATCTGCTTCCGTAAATCAACAAACGAATGCACCCGTTCCCACGGATGAAGAAAAACCAGCCCGGGGCCGCAAATCCGCGGAGTAACATCATCAATTAGCCATAGGTAACTAAGCACTTTCCGAAACAGAATTGCCAGTAAATCCGGTGCCGCCGACATTTCTTCCAATACAACCGCACTGTTCGAATCCTGGACGATGATGCCCTTTTCATACCTCACTTTGTAATCTTCATCATCCAGCATCCATTGCATAAGAAGGGACTTTTTCTTTTTGCGTTCCAGTTTCTCCGGCGGAGAAATATTCTGCCCCCCCACCACACGGGCAATGCGGATATTTTTACCCATAAAATGGCGGAAAACCAGCAGCATCGTCCTGACCACATCCCAAAGTGAGGCAGCCGGCAGCAAGGTTTGCAGAGCTGCCAGAAACAACCATAAAATAAACACTCCCGCAAAACCATTGAAAATATTAAACCAAATAATCCTTTGAATCTCGGCAAAGTTCTCGGGAAGACTCAGTATACCAATATCAATTTTCAGGATAACCTTGGGAATAGCTGTAAGAATCCACCACCAGTATCCAAAAACAACCCTGATCTCGGTGCGAAAGGTTATCAAAAAATACAGCAAAAAGATGATAACCGGGATCAGTGCTGGACGGACTTGCGTCTTCTCATTCTTTTTCTTACGAGCCATACCCACCTTGTTCAGGACTGCAAGATCAACACAATATGTACACGCATGAGGTCTAAATCAGTATATACGGCGTGCCTGTACTTTGTCAAGAATACCCTGGGATGGTTAACCTACAGGTAACCAGCAATGCCAAAAAAAGTTTATCAAAACAGGTGGAGATGCAGGCAAACCACGAGATTCCCCCAATCATCAAAAATAACACATGCCTGTTCATTGCATATCCACTCGCTATGCAGAAAGCAAGAGAAGTTACTCAAACTGCCGCTTGTGCTGATACATCTCCTGATCGGCCAACTGCACAAGATCCTTGCCATTATCGGCCATGTCCGGAAACACGGCCACGCCAAAGGCAGCGCTTAGTTTAATGTCTTTTTCTCCCGGCAGCTTCAACGAGAGTTTTTCATAATTTTCAAACAGCTTGGCAAGCAGGCGCTGTGCCGAAACCAGATTGGTCTCCGGGAAGATAAACACAAATTCGTCTCCGCCATAGCGGGCGACAAAATCGGTGTCGCGAATGAAGTCAAGAAAATACTGGGCGGTTTGCTGCAAAACCAGGTCGCCGGCGGGGTGACCATAGCGATCATTGACAGCCTTGAAATGATTGATATCCATCATTGCCAGCGCAAAGGGATGGCGGTAGCGTCGCGAACGCAGTACTTCCAATTCCAGGCGCTCCATAAAATCGCGCCGGTTTGGCAGTCCGGTCAGCACATCGGTGTGCGCCTGCTGCTCAATCAACTGATGCAGGCGCGCCTTGTCAATTGCAATTGCCGCCTGGTCGCCAAGTAATTTAAGAATGCGCAGCTCGGATGCTGAAAATTTACGCGGCTGCTGGTAAGCGACATTCATCACCCCCACCACGGTCTTGCCAATTTTCAAAGGCAGGCCAATAATGGCTCCCTTCCATTCCGTGCTGTCTTTGGCAAAAAGACTGTGGGTGCGCATATCTTCAATAATGACTTCCTTCCCTCCCCTGGCGACGGTATAGGTAAGGCCATTGGGGCGGGGTTCGTACCAATGATCTTCTTCCTGCGCATCTCCCCACCGGACAGCACCGAAAACCAGTTTCCCTTTTTGATACAGGAAGATATGAGCATACTCCACGTCACGCAATAATTCCAGGGTGCCTTTCAGAATGGCATCCAGCACCTGCTGAAGGTCCAGACTGGCCGTCACACTTAATGCCGCTTTGCGCACTGCTTCCAATTCTTCGGTGCGCTGCCGTGAGTCCTGGTACAGGTATGCGTTCGATAAAGAGGTGGAGGCCTGACTGGAAACAAGATGACCGATGAGGATATCCTGTTTGTCATACAAGCGGGATTTTTGAATATGCAGCAGGCCAATCACCCCATTGAATCTGTCAGCAGCCATCAACGGCAGCAACAGCATACTCTTGGCGCCGGTATCGCTAAATATGCGCCGTTCAGCCACGCCGAGGGCTGAATCAGAGATATTAACCTGTAAAATCCGGCTTTCTTTCAACACCAAAGTTAATCTGCGGCTTTGCAATAGCGTCTCAGGATCAAACTGGTAATCGAATTTCGGATAAAAGGGAGATTTGAAAGATTGGCAAAATAAATTTTCGCCGGTTTCAGGATGCCAGCCGGCTACAAACCCACCATCTGCATTCAGCAGCTGCATCAGATGAATTGCACTGGCCTTGAATAATAACTCTTGCTCCAGGCAGGAGGAGATTTCCGTCACGGCGCGGGTTAATTCAACCATGATGGATTTGTCGAATACATTTGTGCGGCGAACCTGGGTATGTTCTATTGCCATCGTTCCGCCCGAACCAAACCTCTAAACAACACGTCTTATCACCGGATCAAAACCGGCTGAAGCCATTTACTATTATCAGTATACACTATCGCGATCATTTGCAACTTTCCATAATCAGTCGTCTGAACAGTTTTTACATTAATTTTACATCCAGGCGATGAACCGCTAATACACCAATCTCGCCGGCATCAAATTCTTCAATCGGTCGGAGAGTACCCGCCCGCGCCCCAGCAGACGGTCCATCTCATCCACCACAACCAGGGTTTTACCGCGCGTCTCCGCGCCGCCAAACTGACCGGGGATGTCCTCCCCGTGCAGCCAGGCATCGAGCTGATCCACGGCTAAAATCACCTTACCCTGACTGGCCTGACGGCCAAAACGGGCCACCCATTCAAAAGAAGGGGCAAAGCCGGAAGACGTTTCTTCTCCCACCAGCATCCCCAAAAACTGGAAGGGCAGCGTCTCGAAATGGTCAAGGTATGCTTCTGGAATGGCAAAGATGCGTTGATGACGCTGCCACAGGGTCAACCCCTGCCGGGTCAGCACCGGTTCAAAGTCAATCCCAAAACGCTCCTGTAAAGTGGTCAGCAGGGCATCCTCACCGGGGCGCTTCAACCAATGCAGGCCAGTACGCTCAAACGGGCGTGAAGGCGGGGCATCCTCACGCGTGTCAATGGAAGCAGTCTTGGTCAGCAAGGCGGTGAAGAAGCCTGCCGTACCAAAGCGGTGCGGCCACAGCCGCGCCGCGCGCTGCACCATTGGGTCATATACCTGTTCACCATACCCGGGCAGGGCTTCTCCGATACCGGCAAAGCGCTGTGCAAGATCAACCATCTCGACCGGCCCATTGAAGCGCTGAATGACCGCATCCAGCACGGCTTCATTCTCTTCGGGAGAAAGCGTGCAGGTGGCATACACCACCTGGCCGCCAACCTTCACAGCCTGCAAAGCGCTGCTCAGCAGACGTATCTGACGGCGGGACAGGGAAAGAATTTCATTGTGCGAGATGGCGCGCATGCCATGTGATTCGGTATCCCGCAGTCCCTGCATCGAGCAGGGCGCATCCAGCAGCACGCGGTCAAAAGTCTCCGGAAACCAGGCGCCATATTTTTCACCGGGGTATTGGGTACCGGCAATGTTGATCCCTCCCCAGGACTGCATCACCAGGCGCAGGGCTGTGATCCGGTCACGGCTGGAGTCATTGGCGATCACCAGTCCCTGGTCTGCGCTGCGGCTGATAAGATGGCTTGTCTTGCCGCCCGGCGAAGCCGCCATGTCGAGGATCAAGGGGTTTTTAACCTCATCAAAGTCAAACAGTTCAACCGGCATCATCGAGGCAGCATCCTGAATATAATACTCGCCCAGGCGGTGCTCGATGGGATGGCTGACCGGCTCAGAGCTGGAAGACACCCACCACCCGGTTGGGCAGAATGGCACCTGCTCAACCGTCCACCCATACCGCTTCACCCACTGTACAATCGCCCGCGGGGGATTGACCTTCAACGGATTAGCCCGCACAGCCTGGTAGAGGGGCTTCTGCAATTCCGACAACAGCCGCCGCCATTCGCCGGTGGGCAGCAATGGTTCGAAACGCGCCATCTGCCGTTCGAGGATTTCTTCACTGCTCAGCACGGGTTGCTGCTTCTTCTTTTTACGCGCCATAACCTTTATCAATACAGAAGATCAACTCTGTGCCCACGCACAGTTCATTAACATGCCACGGCAGCTCGCCAATCGTTGAGTAGACCAGACTGCGGTGTTTGTCCGCCAGTTGATGCTTGCCGGTCAGGCTGACCGCCGGCAGGGTCACCACCAGCACGCGCGCATGAATAGCCTGCCAGAAGGCGCGGTTGCAGCCGCGCTGGCGCTGCTCAAAACGATGCGCTTCTTTGAAAAAGAAGGCCACATCCGCTTCCTCCTGCGGCGGTTCCACCAGAATATCCTGATGGCGGGCCAGCGGCGGCAAACCCTGCAATTCAAAATAGCGGTTGAGCATCTCCACCCGCGGCTGATGCAGGTCATAGGCCCAGTATTGCACGCTTGTGGGCAGATTCATCCACGGGAAGGCCAGTGGATTGAGTCCGCAGGCCAGATCCAGAATGGTTTCTGGCTGGCCGATGGCCGCAAACACGGCATCATAGAATTCCGGCAGCACGGGCAGGCGCTCACTGGTGGAGGCATGCATCCCCAACAAACGGGAACAGGCTATACGCACCTCTTCCTCCCGTCCGCTGGCAAAAGCCTTCTCCAGACACCTCGCTGCCTTGCCGTAATCCGGGTCACCCAGGTAAGGTGCGGCGATGTTGTGCAGCTTCTGACGCACCACCTTCACCAAAGCACGCTGGGAGGTCTGGTTGCCGGCCTCCAGGGTTAGCAGGTCTTCCACGGTGGCAGCCGGAATGCTCAGACTGCGATATTTCCGGGAATGCAGGATATGAGTGACGATCTCATTCCGCTGTTCTTGGGTCAGGTTCACCATAGCTTTATCTGCTCACCAGAAAAGCCAGCTCTTCATCATATTGGTAACTTCTGATCTGCCAGCTGCGCCCGGCTGCCAGCTCTTCAAAATGATTGCGGTAGTTTTTTACCATGCCCTTGTTCTTGCCATGCAGGCTGCGCGTGGGAAAAGAAATCAACAAATGCTCAGCGTTGATCTCATCCAGCAAGCGCGGGCCGATGGTCTTGTCCATCTGCTCCAGGCAGGGGATCGTTTTCAACAAAAAGGCCACCTGCACCGGCTGCTGAGGACAACCCGCGGTCAAATCACATACCGAAACATGGTTTTCCACCCCGCAGTGATCGAGATACTTCCCGACAAACGAGACCATATTCTCGTAAATATCACAGGCATAATAAACAACATCCTCAGCCAGCGGCATCCATGACAAAGCCAGCGGATTAAGCCCGCAGGCCAGGTCCAGCACAGAATGAACGGGGCAGATCGCCGAAAGTGTGCGCTGAAAGAACTCCTCCCGAATGGGAAAGCGTTCGCGGGTGGAAGCGTGCTTCTGCATCACCTGACTGCTGAATTCCCGCACAGCCGGGTCGCGGGCATCGTGCGGCAGGGCGGCAAGCTGCGCCTGCCACTCCTCATACGGCATCCTGCTCTCCAGATAGGCGCCGCCCACCTGGTGCAGCTTGCTGCGGGTAGACTTGACCGCCTGCTTGAAACTGCCCCGCTTTTGCAGCTCCTGCAACCCCACCCGGCGAATCAAATCTTCGCTGATCGATTGATAGCGCGCATTACGGCGCACAGCATCCACCAACTCCTGGATTTTATTTTTATCAGCCATGAAAACGCCTCCGAATACGTCCCATCAATTGGGTCATAAAGCGCAGATTGTGAATCGTTGCCAGCCGGTGAAAAAGGCTGTCATTCATCTTGAATAAATGGCGCAGATAGCCCAATGAATACTTGCGGCACACCAGACAATCACAATATGGATGCACCGGCCGGTTGTCACGGATATGCTGTTCGTCATGGATATACAGATACTTTAGCCAGCTGCCGTCCAGTCCGGCGCCGGGGGCATCCGGCGGATCCACAAAAGTATACAACCGCCCATGCCGCGCATCGCGGGTAGGCATGGCGCAGTCGAAAATACCATAACCCAGCTGATAACACTCCAGCACATTTTTGGGATGGCCGATCCCGAGGGCATGGATGACATACTCCTCCGGGATCAACGAGCGGGTGTAGGCAAGCACGTCGGTAAGCAGCTTGCCCTCCCCGTCCAGCGGCCAGCCGCCATAACCAAAGCCGTCAAAGCCGATCGCCAGCAAGGCTTCAGCGCACTCGCGGCGCAGTTCCAGCTCACCCCCGCCCTGGATCACGCCGAACAGCAGCGGTCGCTCGCCATCGGGGCACTTCTTCTCCGCTACCAGGCGGTCAAACTCTTTCCGGCTGCGGCGCGCCCAGTCAATCGTCCGCTTCACCGACAAACGCTGCTCTTCATAGGGGGCATCCACATGGGTACAGTCATCCAGGCAAATGACCACATCAGCGCCGTAACTGATCTGGAGCTGAACGCTCTTCTCCGGCGTCAACTGGTATTTACGTGAACTGCCCTCCGGCTGGAAAACCAGGCCTTTGTCGGTCAGTCTGCCAAATTTCGGGTTTTGGCGGATCAGGGAATAAGCCTGAAACCCGCCCGAATCGGTAATGATGGGGTGATCCCAGCCGCTCATCTTGTGCAAACCGCCGAGGGCTGTCACCGTGGACGAGCCCGGACGCTGCATGAGATGAAAACTGTTCATCACCACCGCCTGAATGTGGCAGTCCTCCAAATCCACAGCATCCACCGCCCGCACCACGCCAAACGTAGCGTCGGGCATGTACACCGGAAATTTCAGGCTGCCATGCGGCAGGTTCAGATGAACGGGAAAAGACATTCAATTACCTTGTCCTGGCATGATATAAGTTGATTGAAGTTCGCATTTATCCATATCGCTTTTGTTCCCCTTACTGCATCGTCCCCGAAGGGGGAAGAAGACTGCCGCGAAGCGGCAAGGGGATTTCCTCAAGTGACAGTATTTTCAATAAATCGGCGAACACAGAAAACACCCCGGCAAAACGTTCTTTCGATTAAAACGCCATATTCACCAGAGAACGGAATGCATGGTACGCCTGGAGCATATCCGGGGATTCAAATTCGATGCGGCGGGCATCCAGACGTTTGGCATTCGGCATCAGCTGGGCGCCGTCCACCATGCCGGAAGTCTTCAATTCTACCGTGATCGTGACCGGTTTACTCACCACGTAGGGCTTTGGCCCTTCACCATTCCTGAACCGGTGCACGGCCCGTTCCGCAGCCTCGTGAATGCGGCGGGCGGACTCCAACACAGAAAAACACGTGGCAGACTGGTGGCTGGTTGCCAGCTTGACGATGGCCGTCTCGGCGCCGGGGATGGTCTCCTCCACTTCGGCTGCCAGGGTCTGGTCGCCCGAGACCATGATGACCGGCACGCCGTAATGCGCGCAAACTGCAGCATTCAACCCCGTCTCGCCAATGATCTTGCCATTCAGCCAGACGTTGGCAACATCTTTGCTGGACCAGGTATGATCCAAAATCGCGGGAGTGGAGCCCACACGGGCATGATACCCGATAAACATGGCCGCGTCGACATCACTGCCCACGCCCTGCACCATTGCGAAGGGAGCAGCATTGCCGGAATGCAGACAGGCCTGGGGATGAAGCTCTTCAATCAGAATATTGCGCCCTGAACCATGTCCATCCACCACCAGAATTTCATCCACATCCGCTTTCAGCGCGCCCTTGATGGCCGCATTCACATCCGCCGTCATCAGCTTGCGAAAGCGGGCATACTCCGGGTGCGAGGAAGAGACGTGATCCCAGGCCACAACGCCCGAGATACCTTCCATATCCGCTGCGATCATAATTTTCATTGTATTGCTCCTTGTTGTGGGGATGAGGATAAGATGCCCTTAGTATACTACGGAGGAAATTTTGTGTACGGGTTATTTCCTTGTTTCTCTCACCATACTCAGGGCACTGCATCATCGCCTTCTCCCTCCCGCAGGTTGGAAATTTTTAACTTGCCCCTGCCTGCATATATTTTTGCACTACTGTCTACACACAACTGACTGCCCTGCGGGAGGCTCCTTGCTGGCAGTGGGGGAACCTGCCCTGCACAAAAAACAGGAGGCTGTCTCAAAAACAGACAGCCTCCTCCACTACGACTTTCAAACAAATAAACTACCGGCGGATCGCCTCACACACCGCCTCATCGTAAAGGATCATCGAAGCATAATAGCGCGAGACCCAGTTGGCCGAACCGGCTTCACGATTATTCAGCAGGTTATACAACATGCCGGATGGATCTTCCGCCACCCACTGTGGGGCATTTGCTGGCACTTCCTGGCGGTCAGGTGCTTCCCAATACGGTGTCCCGGTCGGCACAAGATGCACCCAGGTTTGACCCGGTTTCAGCGCAATCGGTTCGCCATTCTCATCAATAAAGCGAATCGGGCGCATCTTGCCGGTGGTGCGCTCATATTCCTCGCTTTTTGTCGTCCAGAAAATCTCGTGCACCTGTCCATCGCGGAAAAGCAGTGCTGGTGAACGGGGCGTATATTGCAAATCAACATCAAAAGCCGCTTCAGTACAGGCGCGGTGTTGGGCAAACAGCAGAATGACATTCTCAAAAGCCAGTCCTTCGGCATTGATACTGTCGGTGGCCTGAATAAAAGTTGTCCCGTCGGCATTGTCCTGATAACGGCGGTATGCGCCGCTGGCCGGATCATACTGCCAGACAACCTGGTCAATCTGGTTATACACAAACCATAACCGCTTTGCCGCCTGCCCGCCCGCCAACGGTGCAGGATCATACATATTGCCCTGCAAGGAATTTTCACCCAACCGCCGCTGATTGGCCTGGGCAATCTGCTCCATCTTTTCCACCGAAATCATCGCGGAATTGATGTCGCCCTCATCCGATCCATAAATATTACTGTACTGACTCAGATTGGCCGCCACACCGGAATACGCCGAAGCCATCACCAGAAAACCATTGTAGAGATTACGCAAGGATTCATACGGCAGACGCCCCGAGCGGATCGGGCCGACAAAAGAATTACCGGCAGCAGCAGGGTCTGCCGCCGCAGGAAAGTCGCCATAGAACATCGCCAGGAAGCGGGACATGCCCTCGCCAATATACAGCTCATACACAAAGGGGCTGAACGAAAGCCCGGCCTGCTGGGTTCTGGCAGCCGGCGGCCAGTTGGTGATCGACACCAACGCCGGCGGAAGCGCAAGATTGCCCGGATTGCTGACCGGCAGCCCCGTCAACGGATTCACCCCGTCAGGGAAAACGTCTGGCCCGACCGGTCCCTGCGGGCTGGCCGGCTGTTCTTGCGGCGCAGCTGCTGGCTTCGCAGGCACTGGCAGCGGCGCCGTCTGCGTGGGTGCAGGAGGGTCGTCCTCCACCGGCGTGACAGACGGCAATATTTCATTTTGTACCGCAGCCGTCGAAGTGGTGGTGCCGAAATTTTCATCCGGAGATGGGGATGCGCCCACCGTACCACACGCCAGGCTGAAAACCAGTAAACTTACCAATATTATTAAGCGTTTTTTTGAACGCATGTTTTACTCCTTTCACAACATATCTATATTAAGCATAACAGAAGCATATTAAAAGAAACTAAGTGCCAATCTACAAAGCTGTAAGGTGAAACCGGCAACAGGCAAGGTTTTACCAGAAAGATCGCCAGTCATCCAAAGACTATACGAAATAATTTTTCAGTCTTAAAAACAAGTTATGTTACACTTAAAACAAGCATGATTCCATTTAAAGTGTACAAATTGTCTGGGCTAACCAGCGAAATGCAGCAAGGAGCAAAATTTAGTATGGAAACACCAACACCCAAAACAAAAACGCCAAAATTAACCCAGCCCAACCTGAATATGCTGCGCAACAAACTTGATTATTCCCAGGTGCCCTTCAGCGATCGCGGATCACGGCTAATGGTATTCAAAACAATCGATAAAAGTGAATTTTATGTCAAGTTAGCTGAAAGGTTGACGAATGTGGAACCGGGGATTGAAACGTATTTAACCCGGCCGCCATTCATTACGCAGCTTTGTTTAATCGATGAAAATGGGAATGAACTGGATTTCGAAATGACATCGTATCCTCATGTCGTTTACATGAGTACAGCGCTTGGTGATTTCAGCCTGGTCTTTCGCGAAGACCAGGGCATTGTCTTTGGGATGCCCGCCGGCGTAACCGCAGGCATCCGGTTCCATGTTTCCGTGCAGCTCTGTAAAATTTTGGAAACGGGGGGGAAAATCGTCACGGTGCGTGATTTCTTTTATGCGACCAATGCTGAATCTGTGCATAATGAGGTCACCCCCGAAAAAGGCGGTTACACCATTGAGTTTATTGTTAAGGCCAACAACGATTGTGCCATTTCACTCACCATTGGCCGGGACGAAAATCCTTTCGAGATTCCGGAAGCTTTTTCTGTGTATTATGAAGCTGCTGAAAAACGCTGGCAGGCATGGTTTGCCCGCGTCCCCCCGGTTATCGATAAATACCGGCTGAGTTATGCCTATGCCTGGTGGGTCATGGCGGTCAATCTGGTAAAACCAAAAGGACATGTCTTGTTTGAAGCGATGATGCCTTCAAAAACAAATTACATCGGTTTGTGGCTGTGGGATAGCGCCATGCATGCGCTTGCTTTCCAACACACCAATCCTGAACTGGCACGCAATCAAATTCGGGCCATGCTGGCCTTGCAGCTTCCCGACGGGATGCTGCCTGATGCCGTTTATGATGACGGGGTTATCTCGGAAATCGAACACCCCATTCGCGCAGAAGTGACCAAACCTCCCATTCTGGCCTGGGCAGCCATCAAACTGCACGAAACAGATCCTGACATCACCTTTCTGGAAGACATTTACATTCCATTGGTACGCTGGAACGCCTGGTGGTTTTCAATGAATGATGATGATGTCGACGGGCTCGCCCAATATAACCATCCGTATTCTTCCGGATTGGATGATAATCCCTTGTGGGATTATGGCATGCCGGTGGAATCCCCTGAATTGAACACCTACCTGTGCATCCAGATGGACGCCCTTTCCAAAATCGCCGAAATCATTGGACTGCATGTTGAAGCCGAGATGTGGCAGCGCAGGGCCAATGCCATTGTCAACCGCATGATCCATGACTTTTGGGATGAAGAAGCGGGGATTTTTTATGCCACCCTGAAAAATGAACCTATCCGTGTGATCACGCCTTTCAATCTTTATCCACTATGGACCAACCGTCTTCCAAAATCCATTGAAAGCAGATTACTGGAACATCTCACCGATCCACAGGAATTTTGGGGGGCTTTCGTGCTGCCAACGGTTGCATACAATGATTCACATTACGACCCGGAAACCATGTGGCGCGGACCCGTGTGGGCCAATATCAATTATTTCTTTGTGGAAGCATTATTAAATCTCGATCAACTGGAACTTGCCAAAGAATTACGCACCAGAACATTGGAGATGATCATGGAAAATGCCGGCATGTATGAATTTTACAACTCTCAGACTGGCAAACCATCCCTGAAAGCAGCTCAAGTATTCGGCTGGACTGCCGCAGTTTTTATTGACCTGGCGATCGCATGCAGTCAGGAAGAAGAAAAACAAAATTTGACGCCTGATTTAAAGGAGGAAACACAATGAAAGAAATACCGCAGCAACCTTTCATGATCATTGCTTCCAATCGTGGTCCTGTGTCCTTTAGCCATGATGAGAATGGCGAAATCATCATGGAACGCGGCAGCGGGGGACTGGTAACCGCATTGAGCGGACTAACCAGCCATATTGACGTAACCTGGGTTTCCTGTGCCATGACCCCGGAAGATTCCCGCTGGCAAGAAGGGCAATTAGATACCGGACCGGATGAAAAATCCTTGTTCATCAAATTCATCACACCCGATGAACAAGCCTATGATGGCTACTACAATCAAATCACCAACCCCATCTTGTGGTTTTTACAGCATTCCATGTGGGATGTCTCCAGAGACCCCGTCATTGACCGCAACACCTGGGAAGCCTGGGATAATGGGTATATCGTTGTCAATCAATTGTTTGCCGAAGCGATCCATGAAATCCTGGAGCAAAATGAACAAAATGCCTTGATCATGATCCAGGACTATCATCTTTATTTAACCGCGCGTAAATTGCGCAATCTTTTTAAAAATAAAAAATCAAAAATTCTGCATTTTGTTCACATCCCCTGGCCGGGGCCGGAATATTGGGGTATCTTGCCGCCCAGAATGCGCCAGGCCATTCTGGACAGCCTGTGTGCCGTCGATTTGCTGGGCTTTCAAACCAAAGGCGACGCACTTAATTTTCTGCGTACCTGTCAAAGTTACCTCCCCAGTGCACGCGTCAACTTCCGCCGGATGACGGTGCGCTACAAAAAGGCCATCACCCATGTGCGCGATTTTCCCATCTCAATTGACGTCAATGCGATCCGGCGGTTGGCAGAAGAACCGGAAACGATATCCTTCGAAAATGACTTTAAGGAAAACTTTGGGGACAAAAAATTAATCCTGCGCATCGAACGAATTGAACCCAGCAAAAATATTATCCGCGGCTTCCAGGCATTCGAAGAAATGCTGGAGCTGTACCCGGAACATCGCGGACAGGTCACTTTCCTGGCCCTGTTGATCCCCTCCCGGCTGGAGGTGATTGAATATCAGGACTATCTGGATGAACTGATGGCAGCAGCCGGCAGGATCAATGCCAATTATGGCAGCAGCGAATGGGAACCTGTGCGGCTTTTGGTTGGCAACAACTATCCCCGTGCTGTTGCGGCGATGAAAGAATATGATGTGCTGCTGGTGAATGCCATTGCCGACGGGATGAATCTGGTTGCGAAAGAAGGCCCCATCATCAACCGCCGTAATGGCGTACTGGTGCTTTCAGAACAAACGGGAGCCTGCCAGCAATTGGGCAAAGGGGCTCTCGTCATTTCCCCTTGTGATATTTATGCCACTGCCAAAGCCATGCACCAGGGCTTGATCATGAACGACCGCGAGAAGCAAAAACGCGCTAATTTTTTGCGCAATAACGTAGAAACCAATGATATTAACGCCTGGTTAAACGCGCAGCTGACCACCCTCAAAGACCTTAACCTGTGGGAGATGGATGGATGAAAAAAAAGCACATCGCAATCCTGCATTACTCCGCTCCGCCGGTCATTGGGGGAGTGGAAGCAGTTATTCAGGCCCAGGCAAAAGTTTTGTTAAAAAACGGATATGCAGTGCATGTCATTGCGGGGCGCGGCGATTCTTCCGCCCTGCCGGACTCCTGCGCGGGCACATTTCTGCCATTGATCGATAGCCAGCAGGAAGACATCCTGCAAGCCAGCCAGACACTTGAGCAAGGCCATCTGCCGCACAATTTCGAATCGTTGGTCCAGCAAATCAAAAATTTGCTGATCCCTGTATTGAAAGAGATCGATCATCTCATCGTTCATAATATTTTCAGCAAACACTTCAACCTGCCCCTGACGGCGGCCCTGACCCAATTAATTCAGGAGGGCAAAGCCCCCCCTGTAATTGCCTGGACGCATGACCTGACCTGGACCAGCCCCAATTCACGCAGCAAGGTGCATCAGGGCTATCCCTGGGATCTATTACGCCAGTTTCATCAAGGCATCACCTATGTAACCGTTTCCGAAAAGCGGCAGGAAGAGCTTTGCGGGCTGCTGAAGATATCGCCGGAGAGGGTGCATGTCGTCCACAATGGCGTTGAACCATACAGCCTGTTGGGCATTTCCCCCACAGGGGAAGAACTGAGCGAAAAACTGGGCCTGCTGGACAGCGATCTGAATATCCTCATGCCCGTTCGGGTTACGCAGGCCAAGAATATTGAATATGCCTTACAGGTCTTAAAGGCATTACAGGACAAATACCAAAACCCGCGCCTGGTTGTAACCGGCCCGCCCGACCCCCACAGCAGTTCAAACATAGCCTATTTTCAATCCCTGAAAGACCAGCGCCACGCGCTGGGCCTGGAAAAACAGATGCGCTTTATCTATGAATGCGGTCCTGACCCTGAACAACCTTTCACCATTAGCGATCAAGTTGTGGGAGACCTCTTCCGCATTAGTGATGTCATGTTTATGCCCAGCCACCGTGAAGGCTTTGGCATGCCAGTTTTGGAAGCCGGATTTGCCGGCATTCCGGTGATGTGCTCGCCTGTCCCCGCTGCGGTTGAAATTGGCAAAGCAGACATCGTACAATTTGACCCCGCACAGCCACCGCAAAAAACAGCGGACACCCTGAGCCGGCTGATCGAAGACAACCCGCTCAGCCGCTTCCGGCGGCGCGTTCGGCTGAACTACACCTGGCAGGCCCTTTTTACCCAGAAAATTGTCCCTTTACTGAAAGAAGATGCATGAAATATCCTGACATCCAACCTCCGCATGTTATTTTTGCCAACCTGAAACCCGGCCAGCATATCTGGCTTTTTCTGGATTACGATGGCACACTGGCAGATTTTGCTCCCAATCCAGACGTTGTCCAGCCAGATGCTGAACTGGTCGACTTGCTGTCCCGCCTCACCCAACACCCGCACATCCACACAGCCATCGTCAGCGGCCGTCGTTTGGCGCATATCATCGCATTGGCCCCTATCAAGGGCATCTGGCTGGCCGGCACGTATGGCCTGGAGATGCAAACGCCTGATGGAATCCGAAAAGATGTGCTGGACTATGAGACCGTGCGCCCAACGCTTGAAAAACTCAAACCAGACTGGGAAAAACTGCTGGGAGACAATCAAAATTTTTATCTTGAAGACAAAGGCTGGTCTTTAGCCATTCATGCGCGCCTGGCAGGGGATCAGGAAGCCGAAAATGTACTTGCCAAAGCAGGCCTGCTTTCAGAAAAATATCCGTCAGAAAATATGCTGCATTTACTTGGCGGGAGCAAATTTCTGGAAATCTGTCCCGTCACTGCCGCCAAACCAGAAGCGATTGACTTTATCCTGGAACACGACCCTGTGCCGGACAGTATCCCGGTTTATCTCGGCGATGACGACAAAGATGAACTTGCCTTTGCAGCTATCAAGCAACACGGCGGGATTCCAATTGTGGTGGCAGCCCAGGAACGTGTCACCCAGGCAAGCTACCGCCTGCCCTCGCCCCGCGCGGTGCGCGCCTGGCTGGAGGAATTGCTGGAATGGCTTGAGAGGGGATTGCCCACCGATTTATAAGTGATTTTAAAACTAATTTATGTTAGAATTTAAAAATTGAATTTGCCTGACAATGTTCAGGCATCATTCGTCTATTCACTTCACCCATTTCTCATCTCGATAAGGAACGCGTATGCCCGAAGATCCCCGAATTTTGGAATTGCGTGAAAAACGCAAGAAATCGCGCCTCGGCGGCGGCGAAAAGCGGATTGAAAAACAGCATGCCAAAGGCAAGCTGACTGCCCGCGAACGGATCGACCTCCTTGTGGATCCCGGCACTTTCCATGAACTGGATCCGTTTGTCATGGCACGTCAACATGATCTGGAACTGGACGATGAAAAGCTCCTCGGCGATGGTGTGGTCACTGGCTACGGTCAGATCGATGGCCGCACCATCTACGTTTATGCCCAGGACTTCACCGTCATTGGCGGCTCGCTGGGAGAAATGCACGGTCAGAAGATCAGCCACGTGATGGACCTCGCCGCGAGCAACGGCACCCCGGTGATCGGGATGATTGATTCCGGCGGCGCGCGCATTCAGGAAGGCATTCACAGCCTGGGTGGATACGCTGAAGTTTTCCGCCGCAATGCGCAGTATTCCGGTGTCATTCCGCAAATCAGCCTGGTGATGGGTCCCTGCGCCGGCGGCGCGGCCTATTCTCCGGCCCTTCAGGACTTCATCATCATGGTCGAGAAGCAATCCTACATGTTCCTCACCGGCCCGCAAGTGATCAAATCGGTCACCGGCGAAGAGACGGATCAGGAAAGCCTGGGAGGCGCAGCCACCCACCTCGGCATCAGCGGCATCGCCCACATGGCTGCCCCCAGCGACCAGGACGCCCTGGCCCTCGCCCGCCGGCTGGTCAGCTACCTGCCCAACAACAACATGGAAACCCCGCCCTATGCAGCCCCCGTGGATGACCCCAACCGCATGGAAGAAGCCCTCAATGCGATCATCCCCCTTGATCCGCGCACCCCGTATCGCATGCACGATGTCGTAGAGATGGTAGTAGACAAATGCTCTTTCCTCGAATTGCAATCCACCTATGCCCAGAACGCCTTGATCGGTCTGGCCCGCATCGGCGGTTACGCCGTCGGCATTGTCGGGCAGGAACCCAGCGTTCTGGCAGGCTCGCTCGACATTGACGCTGCCGACAAAATCGCCCGCTTTGTGCGCTTCTGCGACAGTTTCAATATCCCCCTGGTAACCTTCGTCGATTCACCCGGCTTCCTGCCCGGCATCAACCAGGAACACGGCGGCGTCATCCGCCACGGCGCCAAAATCCTTTACGCCTATGCGAATGCCACCAACCCGAAGATCTCCATCGTTACCCGCAAAGCCTACGGCGGCGCCTACATCGCCATGAGCAGCAAATACATGGATACGGACGTTACCTATGCCTGGCCGAGTGCCGAGATCGCCGTGATGGGTGCAGAAGGGGCCGCCAACATCCTCTTCCACAAGCAAATCAAGGCCGCCGAAGATTCTGAAGCAGAACGCAAAAAGGTTACCCAGGAATATCAAAATCTGTTCCTCAACCCCTACGCTTCTGCCAAAGCTGGTTTCATTGATGACGTGATCGAACCCAAAGAAACCCGCCCGATGATCGTGGCTGCCTTGCAGACCCTGCGCAACAAACGGGTGCAGAGCCTGCCGCGCAAACACGGCAACATGCCCGTCTAAAGGAGAGACCGATGAGTCCTTTGACAATTTCCCTGTGGATCACCCTGGTCGGCATTGTCTTAATCTTCGCCGCCATTGTCATCCTGTGGGGCAGCATGGAATTGCTGGTGCGGATCACGACCCCCAGAGACAAAGGCGAAGCGGCAGAAGGGGAAACAGTGCCGGAAGCGGATCCCCCAACCATTCGCAGCGACCGCAAACGCCGGGCCGCCGCAGCCGCAGCCGCCGCCGCCCTGGCAATGCAAAATTCCCGTGTCGCTGTGTCCCCCGCACCCCTGTCCACCGAGTTGAGCGCGTGGCAGCGGGCTTCCTGGAATCAATAAACCGACAATTTGATCAAACCATTGAGGTGGCTTGCATGAAAATCCGTGTCAAAGTCGACAACCAAACCTATGAAGTGGATATCCCTGACCTGAAATGCCGCCCCATCCTGGCGGTCATCGACGGCGAAACCTTTGAAGTCTGGCCGGAAGATGCTCAGACGGCAGTCAGCCAAAACAGCCTGGCGCCGGTATCCTCTGCCCCGGTGTCCTCTACCCCGGCGGTGCCGGTGACCGCAGCAGCTCCGGTACAGGGCGGTGCCAGGACGGTGACCGCCCCCATCCCGGGTGTAATCCTTTCCCTCAGCGTTCATGAAGGGGATACCATCCAAAACGGTCAGGAATTGTTAATCCTGGAAGCGATGAAAATGAACAACGCCATCCGTGCCAGCCGTGACGGCAAGATCGCCCGCATTCACGTGCATCCCGGCGATCAAGTCAAACACGGCCAGCCGCTGATGGAATTCAGCGACTGAGAAAGAGGCCAAAATGGATTTCACTTCAATCCTTGAGCAAGTCACCCGCGGCTTCGCCAATTTCTACTGGGGCAATGCCGTCATGCTGGCGGTTGGCGGCATCCTCATCGCTCTGGCAATTGTCAAGGAGTACGAGCCCAACCTGCTGCTCCCGATCGGCTTCGGCTGTATCCTCGCCAACCTGGGCATGTCGGCAGATCACGGTGTGTTCAAGTTCATCTACGATTTCGGCATCGGTACAGAGCTTTTTCCGCTGCTGATCTTCATCGGCGTGGGGGCGATGATCGACTTCCGCCCGCTGCTGGCCATGCCGCACATGGTGCTGCTGGGCGCTGCTGGTCAATTCGGCATCTACGGCACCCTCATTCTGGCGACTCTGCTGGGTTTCCCGCTCAACGAAGCGGCCTCCATCGGCGTGATCGGCGCCATTGACGGCCCGACGGCCATCTTCGTCACCAACATCCTCGCCCCGGAACTGATGGGGCCGATTGCCGTAGCGGCGTACTCCTATATGAGCCTGATCCCCATTATCCAGCCGCCCGTGATGCGCCTGCTGACCACCAAAAAAGAACGCGCCATCCGCATGGAATACAGTGCGCGCCCAGTCTCTCCGGCAGCCGTGATCATCTTCCCCCTGGCGGTAACCGTCATCATCAGCCTGATCGCCCCGGATGCAGCCCCGCTGATCGCTACCCTGATGCTGGGCAACCTGCTCAAGGAAAGCGGCGTGGTCGCCCGGCTGGACAAAGCCGCCCAAAACGAGATCATCAACGTTGCCACCCTCTTTCTGGGGTTAGCCATTGGTACCACCATGGTCGCCGAAAGCTTCCTCAACGCCAAGACCCTGATGATCCTCGCCCTCGGTTTGCTGGCCTTCATTCTGGACACCGTGATGGGCCTCATGTTCGGCAAACTGATGAGCTTTGCCACCGGCGGCAAGATCAACCCATTGATCGGGGCCTGCGGCATCAGCGCCTTCCCCATGGCCGGGCGTCTTTCTGCCCAAATGGCACAGGAAGAAGACCCACACAACTTCATCCTGATGCACGCCATGGGCTCCAACACCGCCGGCCAGCTCGGCAGCGTCATCGCCGGTGGCCTCCTGCTGGCCCTGGTGCAGGGATTCTTGTAGTAAGTAACCGCTTCTGATTTGCAACCAGGCTGCCCGTTTGGGCAGCCTGTCTTTTTTTGTAGGGACAGGTCTCCTGACCTGTCCGCACCCCGTCACCTGTCCGCACCCCGTCAAACATACAATCATGTCACCCCAACCTTCCCAAACGAAAACCCCAACAAATATAAGCGCGCAACGCTTGCGCCTGCCTTCTCCGTTTTTTTGACGATGATCCAAAATTTATCCCCCGGACAACCAACCTGCGGATATAAAAAGCTACAGCGGCCACGCTTCGCGCGGCCGCTGTAATCTTCTACTCCTCTGCTGGCAGATAACGCAGCAGCGCAGACCCCACCACCTCGCCGATGTACTCCGTGCGGCCGTGGAAAGTATTGAAGTACGGCTCGCTCTCTTCCAGCACGTAGCGCGCGCCGTAGAGATAATCCAGGCCAATCTCATCCAGGTACGCACTGGCTGTACCTTCCCGCATCATCTGGTAATACTCATAACTGTTGATCAGGCCATCCAGATTAACGATGATGCGATCCTGGGTGAAATATCCCAGCACACCGCCGCCGGTAGAACCAATGATAGATCCCGGTTCAGTGTACTTTTCCAGCCCATACGCGCCGCCCAGATAAACTTCTTCATTCTCCGGCGTCACCGTAGGGGGAGAAAGCCCGATAGAATAATCAACAAACACCAGCACCATGATGACTGCCGCCAGGGCAGGAACCGCCTGCAGGGCAGTCTTATTGATCTTCGTGGCCTGCAATTTACGCCAGACGATCTCGGCCATGATCGCCAGAATAAGGGCAACAAACAACATCTGCCCGACCCAGTACCAGGCCTTGGCGGCCACGTACCCCGTCATGGTGTAGTTCGCCATCTGGATCATACTGCCAACCCACAGGGGCAGCAGCCCCAGTTTCTTCCAGGCAGCAGCAGTGTATTTGCGATCCCAAAGCAGAATGGCAAGCGTCACAACCAGCACAAGCACGATCCCTATAATGACAATGCCGTCATACAGGTCGCTGCCCGGTTCCAGGCCGCGTTTCTCTACCGTGGTCTTGGCAAATTCATAGATCGGGTCGGTGATGATCCGCCAGGAACCGTTTATGTCGAGGCCCAGCACGCCCCAAATGGTGTCCTTCGGACGGCCGTACACGGTGTAGATGGTGCCCCACCAGCGCTTGATCTGCCCGCTGACCGGGGTGGAGGTGCCGAATTTGGCATGGTTATACGCCATGTACGCACCCAGCGAAACACCCAGCGGCAGGAAGTAAGCGGCAAAACGACTGAAGAACTGCTTCCAGTTTTCGAGGCGCAGCTCAGCAAATTGCAAGACCTGCTTCAGCCCATATCCACCCGCAGCAGGCTGCGCAGCAACCCGGTCGCCCCATGTGCGCACGATGAAACGCAGCGCGAGAGCAAAGACCATCGAAAGCACCAGCTCAATCACCAAAGCCGAGCGCGGGAAGCTGAGTACGCGTCCGGTACGGATGATGACCAGAGCCGTCACGATCATCACCGCCGTCCCGGCGGCAGAAGATGCGGCTATGCGCATTACAAGGTCTTTCCAACCCGCTTGCTGCACAAGCGCGCGATTGTACAACCCAAACACATAATGGAACACGGCCCGCACCGCCATCGCCCCCACCAGCATGAAAACCAATGCGGAGGACATCTGGTAAAAAACATCCCCCAACCCCAGCCGCAGCATGAAGGACAGGAATGCCGCAAATCCGGTGGCGATCAACTCACTCGTAAAAAGTACGCGGTCAATCCGGCTGCCGCGCAACACGATCCACGCGCCCACCACCACCACCAGGAAGCTGTTATCCAGCCGGCTGTAGAGAGCAAGCACTGCCACAATCCCCATCCACAGGAAAGGCTTCCAACCCCTGGTTTCTCCAGAACGCTGTCCCTCTTCCCATTTGGCCGCAAGATACAACAGCAGCACAATAAAGAAAGCATTGACGCCAGTTTCCAGGCCCAGGCGGGTCACGGTGGCATGTACGGTGGGCGAAAGCACCCAGCCCAGAGAGATGACCGCCGCAATTTCTGGCGAGACCGCTTTCTTCAGCAAGCGGAAAAAGAAAACCCCCGTCCCGGCGCTGAACAGTCCCAGCACGATGATGATGATGCGCAAGGGAAGAATGAGATTGACTGTGTTGGCAAGCGAAAAAACCGGGATGCAGATCAGCATCCACAGGGGATGAAACCCGTTGGATTGGGAAATACCGTCAAAGGTAACCCCTTTCCCGGCAGCGATGTTCTGGGCAGTTTTGAAATAATAGAAAACATCATCAGCGACGAACCAGTTCATCACGCTGTTTGGCGGGCGAACGGCCATCGAGATGGTGACGACCATCACGATCAAAATCAGGATGATTTCAAACGGAATTTTCAAACGTTTCAACAAAATGGTTCCTCCTGCTGTGAGGGTGACTGGGAAATAAGATTACCATAAATGAGAGGGATTGAAAAGAACGGAAAAGGCGCAGCAGCTGACGCGCAGTCAATCAGGCAATCAGGAATCAGGAGAACTGCATACTTCCTGTTTCACGAACCAAAGGTTGAAAGAAAAACAACACCTCCTGACCAACCAGCCAGGAGGTGAACAATTACAATCGGTGGGTGACCTATTCCGCCGCAGGCGCAAGCTGGATGAGGAAATCCCGGGCGCCGTCTTTTTTCAACACAGGCTGTCCCTGGCTGTAAATACTGGTTTCACGCGGCAGCCCAAAATTGAAAGAAAGCGGAATGCCAACTGTCACCTCCTGCAAGGCTTCCAGTTTGATCTGCATGACTTCGATTTCGCCGCCGACAGTTTCACCCAGCAAGCCGGCCGCATAGTCTATTGTGCCTTTTTCATTATCAAACTCGGATTGCAGCAGGACGGTAAGCACGTCGCCGCCCTGAATTTCAACTACTTCCAAAACACCGGGATCAAAATTCAGGTTCACCTGCACCATATCCACTTCCTGATTCCCGGTATCTACCACTACATGGACGACGAATTCTTCGCCCACCCGGGCAGTTTCATCTTCCAGTTCCAGGATGAATTCCGCTGTTGCCTCCACTGGCTGCCAGTCTTTCTCCGTTTCAACAACCACCACTACCGGGGTAACGGTGGCAGCCGGTGCCACTTTTTCCGTGACAACGACTTCCGGCTGAGCCTGGCAGGCTGTAAACAGGAACAGCAGCGCCAGAAAAACTGGCGCTGCTTTGATATTCTTGAAGCGGGTTAATCTCACTACTGGCCTCCGAGCCCGTAGTTTGCAGCTAACAGCGAGAAGTCTGCTCCGGTCACACAATTGTCATTATTGTAATCCGTGTAGTCATTGTATCCGGTTGTGCCCAGGCATTTACCATAGGAAGCCGCCAGCATCGAGAAATCGGTTGCGTTGACGTAATTATCGTTGTTCGAATCGCCTTCTTTTAACGTGCCCATCGTGAACGCATTCAACCCGGTGGAAATCACCTTAGAGGACAGCTTGTTCTGGAGCGTGGTTGCGCCTTTGACCAGGATATCATACGTGCCAGGCACCAGGCCGGGGATGCTGAATTCACCCATGTTATCGGTATTGACCGTGAAGGTGTAATGCACAGTAGAGGTGCCGGGGGAAAGCAGCTTGATGGTCAGGTTGGTCAACCACTGATTATTCGGCGGTACCGGGCGGCCAGTCAGGCTGACGCTGCCATTAATCGTAGCTGTGGCGCCTGCGGCGGCATAGGTTACGGATGCGTTTGCATTGAAGTTCGGCATGGTCAGTGTATTGGTGCTGCTCGTGCTGGTATCGTTATCTGTCCCCGTCCAGCCGCTCACCGAATAACCAAAGTCAGGATTAGCCGTCAGGGTGATCGTTTCACCAGACAAATACTTTCCAGCATCACAACCGGCTGATTTGGTCGGGCTGGCCGTTGGATTGGTGCCATTACCATTATGGGCCAGGGTCAACGAGTAGCAAGCCTGCGAATAATTGGCTGTAACGGTATGGGCATAAGGCGGCATGGTGAAAGTGTTGTTGAATGCACCAGATGTACCCGTCCAGCTTGCCAGATACCACAGCGGCAGATCAGGATAAGCAGTCATCGTGATCGCTTCATCGTAGATGTAATAGCCATCGCCCTTCGGGTCACAGGTCGGTGAAGAGCGCAGCGGGCTGGCCGTGGGGTTGAGGCCATTTCCGGTGTGGGCAGCAGTCAATTTGTAGCAAGAGGGTTCATAGACAACATGAACGGCATGGGCCGCATTCGGCATGGTGATCGTGTTAGTCATCCCTTCCAGGGTATCGTCATCCGTGAAGGTCCAACTGTACACTTCCTTGCCCATATCGGGCTGCGCGGTCAAATTCACCACCGTACCGGCATAATAATGATTGGCCGGGCATCCTGTAGAATTCGCCGGAGAGGTCACCGGTGCAACACCAGAGTCGCCAAACACGTTGAAGGTCAACGGATGGCAGGTGCCGTAGGTAGTAAATTGGCGGGTTGTGGTGCTGTTGACTGTATAAGCACTGACGTCTTTGGCGACCACCTTCCAGTCATAAGCCCAGCCAGGCAGCAAAGGTGTGCCCACAGCGGGGAACCCGGTCATTGTACAGGTTGGGGTAAACACATCAATACAACCAGGAACAGCGGTGAACCCTACATCACCAAAACGCTGCAGCCTGACCGTATAACTGACGCTGGCATCATTGTTGTTTTTATTCCAGCTGAAGGTTGGGTAAGTGGAAACATTGATGGCGTGGTCGGCCGGGGTACTCAGAATGGGTGGGTTGGGCGCCTTGTTGTAAATATAGCTGACCTTGACGTTATCCACGAAAGCGGAGACACCAGGGTATGTGCGCACGCGCATCCACACCTGTCCATTGGCATCCACATAATCCGAAACCGGATCTGCCGCCAGGGCAGTGGTATTGATCATGTGCCAGCCAGTGGCTTCATAAGCGGGGTCAGCGTTGGTGGCATACCCGCTGGTGGTATAGTTCCACAGCTCAATCGCGGGCGGGTCACCGCCGGGGTTGAAGTCACCGCCATAAAAACCGATGGTGAGGTCCAGCAAATTGGCGCCATCCACAGCCACTTCGGGCGGCAGGGTGAAAACGTACAACGCCCAGGCAGGATCACCAACATTGCCATTTAATATCACGCGGTTGGGATAAGCAGGGTTGGTCGCCACGCCGGAGCCACCATAATTGGTGGGCGGCCAGCCGTTGACCGTCTGCGAGCCTGTTCCCTGAACCGCTGCCGGGCGAGGAGAAATCTTGGCCGGTGGTTCCATAACACCCGGGGAAACAGGACCTGCATCCATCGGTACACTCCCCGTGAGAAAGACCATGTTCACTACCATGGCAATCAGAACTGCAATTTTCAATGTCTTCATCCTAAATCCTCCTGGACAAATTGCCCGACGATGCGAAACCTTTTCACATCTCCCTATATCGGTAATGCAAAGGTAAACCTTTAGCTTCTCATCATAATACTTGCAACAAACATGCCAGATTCAGCAACACTTCCATGAAAAACAGAATATTAAAGTACTATTAATTAAGTATACCAATATGGCAGTAAAAAACAAGCACACAACCTCCTGTTTCTACCTATTTAAATAAGCCCTGATAGATGTTTCCTCAAATGTGTCATTAATCATACCAAATTTTGCGTCAAGAAAAAAGAAGAGATTTGTACGATACGATATTAAGATGTAAGAGAGCAGGGGGCAGGCACCAGGATCAGCAACCAGGTATAAAGCATGCAACAACAAGAAGGACGCCCTGGCGCCATCCACCCACGTGTTTTCCCCAACCCGATGGCGATTAGATGTATAATCAGTTCTAAGGTAAACCAAATGACAGAAAAATCAGTATTTGACATTTATTCATTGCCCCTCCACCGCAGCGCGGGACAAGAAAGCGTAAAAATACCCGGCTTGCTGGTGAAAGATGCCCCGCCGCGAGCGCACCGCAGCCGCAGCGGCGATATCCTTTTCCTCTTTTTGACCCTGAGCGGGGAGGGTCTGCTGTCCTCCAGTCAAACAGAAGAATTACTCGAAACCCTGGCCGGGGTATATTTTAAGTCCCGCGGCACGGTCACCACCAGCCTGCGTATGGTTGCCGAAGACCTGAATACTTTCCTTTTAAAAAGGAATCAGTCCGGTCAGGGAGGGAAGCAGCAGATCGGGGTGCTCAATCTCGCTGTCCTGCGCGGGAAACAAATCTTTGTTGTCCATGCCGGTGACACACAATCCTTCTCCCTGGGCAAAACCGGCATCCAGACTTTCTATGAACCCTTCACCGCCGGCCGCGGCCTCGGTGTCAGCCGCTCCGTACAGCTCAGCTATTTTCAGGCGGAGGTGGACCCCGGCGATTTGCTCCTCTTCTGCGCCGACCCGCCGCAATCCTGGGACAACGATACCCTGGAAGCGATTGCCCGCCTGCCGTTGGGGCAAATCCGCCGCCGCATCCTGGACCCCTCCCTGAGCGATTTACGAGCCGTACTGCTCCAGTTCCGCCGGGGACAGGGCCGCATCTACCAGCCCCGCGTCCAAGGGATCCCCAGCGAATCAGCGTCAAAAACTGAAACCCCGGCGGGGAACGAACCCCCTGCGGCTTCCCCTCCAGCGACCCCGCCAACACTCCTCCGTGAAAATATCCCCGCAGAAACGCCCCAGGCCGCACAGGAAACATCCCCGCCGCCTGCTTCAACAATTGAGAAAGAAACCTTCCCGCCCGTCAAAACAGCACAACGAAACATCGTTGCTCCTGTCAGCAAGCCAGCCCCGCCGCACCGCCAGCCTCGCAACCCCTCCGCGGCCAGGGAAAAGCTGGCCGACCTGTGGGTAAGCGGCAAAGCCACCCAGGGAAAGATCAAAAACCGCCTTTCCCAAACCTTTGAAAGACTCCTGCCAGCCGGCGCTTCTCTCAACTTGTCCCCTAAAACCATGTTGACCATTGCCGTCGTGGTACCCATCCTGATCACCATCCTTGCCTCTGCCATCTATTTCACCACGGGGCGCAAGGACGAACGCCAGCGTCTGTTCAATCAGGCCATGCAAGCAGCTTCCGATGCAGACCTCACCTCGGACCCCACCCTGCGCGCGACGGGCTGGATGCAGGTTCTGGCCTACCTGGATCAGGCCGACCGTCTCGGCACAAGTGAACAGGCTGTTCAATTACGTGACAAAGCAGAAGAAACCCTGGATACCCTCCATGGCATCACCCGTTTAACGTACTATCCCATCCTGCAGAACAGCAGTGCCAGCCGTGACTGGCAAATCACCCGCATGGCGGCAAATGAGAGCGACGTTTACCTGCTGGACAGCACCAGCGGCTCCGTAAAGCGCATCTATCAATCCGGAAAAGACTATGAATTCGAGCTGGACGAAAGATTCGACTGCGGCCCCGGCACTGTAGACGGCGTAACCATCCAGCGCATCGTTGATTTTGCGGTTTTGAACAAAAAAATGTTCGCCAACCCCATCCCTAAAGCAGCCTCCATCCTCGCTGTGGACGAAGCCGGCCATTACCTGTTCTGTGTACCCAATCTCGAACCCGTAACAGGCACATTAGCGCCTCCACCTGGCGGCTTTGGCAACATTAAAAAAATCAGCGTTAATGAAATCGGTCTTTTTATCCTCAACGTGGAAACCCAAAACATGTGGCTTTACAAACATGATAAAACCGATGGAGAAGCGCTGACCTACGAACATGACACCAGCGATGATCGCTTTTTCTTTACCCAGGCCAAACCCTATCTGCAAGATGTGGTGGATATTGCTTATTTTGAAAACCAGCTTTATCTCCTCCACGAAGGAGGAAGCATGTCCATCTGCGATCCGTGGATTGGTGCCAAAAATGAAGACGGGAGCGTCAGACTCGCAGAGCCTACCAAATGCATTGACACGCCAATCGACCTGGCCCAAAACGCCGTCAATGATGAACAGATCAGCACCGGCTCCTTCCAGCATCAGTTCAGCCAGATGATGACAAACCCGGCGCCGAGTTCCTACATCACCATTCTGGATAGCAAACAGGCCGTTCTGTATCAGTTCACCACCGGTCTGAAAACGCTCAACGAAAAATTCTATCCCAAATTTGACGAGGCCTATGCAGTGCCAGATAGCCAGCCAACCGCATTTGCCATCGTATCCCCTGAAAACCGCATCATCCTGCTGGCATACGGCAACCAGCTTTTCAAGGCCGTGCCGTAAGCATACGTCCTGTTGCTCAGTTCGGGGATTGCGAGTCTTCCAACAGCGCTGCGTTCGTTTTCGAAGAGACGAAATGAAATACGAATAAAAAAACCTCCCGCCGAGTTTCAGCGGGAGGCAAGAGCAAAGCCAATAGAGATGGTAATTTACTGGTTATAAAACCAGTCAAAGGCATGATGCCCGGTATAGGGATTCTCAAAACGAATCGCCAGCATCGGCACACCGGTAAACTGGGCCGGAATATTCAGCGTTACCGGGAAGGACCCGCCAGCACCAGAATTGATCGTATCTACCACCACACCATTGACGCCATACGTGCCAAAGGTGTTGATCCGCACGGTGAAGTCGAGGTTGGGCGGGAAGTTATAGGTTTGCAGGGTGACAGATGTATCTTTGACCACATTGGTCACACTCGTATAGGGGAAACCGGTATACGTCGGGGGAACGCTGCCTGGAGGCGGAGTATAACCGCCGCCATCCGTATTATAAAACCAGTCATAGGCAAAATAACCGGTAGCCGGGTTCTCCATACGAATGGAAAGCATGTTGTTGCCCTGAAGCGCGGCAGGAATATCATAAGTGACCTGGAAAGAACCGCCCGTACCGGAATTGGTGGTGGCGACCACAATCCCATTGATCCCATACGTGCCGTACGCACCGATCCGCACCGTGAAGTCAAGATTAGGCGGGAAATTATAGGTTTGCAGGGTAACTTTCTGCCCTTGCACCACACTGATCACATCCGTATAAGGGATCCCGGTAGGGATATAAGAACCGCCGGATGAAATGGTCGTGTTGTTATAAAACCAGTTGAAGCTGTAATACCCGCCCGTGGTGCTGTCCATGCGGATCGCGATTTGATATTTTCCCTTCAATGCGGCAGGAATATCAAAAGTCGCCTGGAAGGAACCGCCCGCGCCGGAGTTGAGCGTACCCACTTCAACACCGCCAATGCCATATCCGCCGTAAGGCCCCATACGCACGATGAAATCTTTGTTAGCAGGGAAGTTATACGTCTGCACGGTCACCTTGTCATCCGTCACCACAGAAAGAATGCTGAACGTGGGGATATTCCCGTAATAATAAGGATAGTAATACGGATAGGGATACGAGCCTGGATTGGGCGCCGGGGTTGTGCCAGGGACGGGGGTCGGTGTTGCCCCGCCGCCGCCGCCAGACACGGTGATCGTCACGCCCGTTCCGCCCGCAAAGACAGAATTACCCTGATAGAGCACATTGGTCTCGCGCGGCAAACCGGAATGGAATGAAAGGGTAGTCGCGCTGGTAGACGCCTTTACCCGAAACTGAATGGTAACGACCGAAAATGTCCCTGAGGTGGAGCTGCCTAACAGCCCTGCACCAAAATCGACAGTGCCAAGGGTATTGTCGAAAACATTGCTCAGGGGTGTGGTCAAAACGCCGCTGGATGTCGGCTGGGCAACCACTTCCAGATAATTCGGGTCGAAATCGATGCTTGCCTGCACCGTATCCACCTCCTGGGTTCCAGCAGCTACCTGCACGGTCACGTTGAACGTATCACCCACGTTGACCGATGTCGAGGAGGCCTGCATCGACATCAAAGCCGTGCCGGCCTGAGCAGGAACGGCAGGGGCTTTTGCGGCCGCGGATGTGGATCCTGCCAAAGCCAGACACAATACCACAACCAGGGTTGCCGTCTGGTAAAACAATTTATAGAGCTTCATGTTCATCCTCCTGTGTGACAATATGTCCACTTTAACTTTTGCAACCTTTTCCTGCAATCATAAAAAGATCACAATTTAATCCTCTTCACCTTGTGCTTATTTTATAGTATAGCCTGTTTTACCAAAAATCAAAACACGTTTTTGATGGAAAACAGCCTGAAACAGGTGAAAAACACTGCCCTATATGGTGCAGTATGTATGCCAATCCGCTTGATTCGAAAAAATATTCATCAAAAACCCCAATTCATCCCCATTTTTTCGGTGCTTGTAACTACTCAGGCATGTCATTGCGAGGCCGCGTGGCAAAAGCGTGTTCCTCGCAATGCCATCATCGAGGCAGCTGAGTAATTACCGGTGCTTTTTATAAAATTCCCCAATCAGGATCATTTTTTTCTCCAGAAGCCTGCCCGCACGGGGCGCACGGTTTCGGTGGTAACAAATGCTTTCGGGTCTGCTTCCATGGCAATCGTTTCGACCAGATGCAGATCCTTGCGGATCACACTGGAATGCAAGATGCTCACCATGCCATCCTTGCCGCGGGCAGGGATCTCGGTAACCGCAAATCCTTCATTGCGCAGATTCTCGGCAATCGCGGTGCCCAAACTGGGAGAAATAATGGTCACCTGCAAATATCCCAGCGCCAGGCGTTCTTCGATCCACATACCAAGCGATGTGCCAGTAGAATAACCGCTGGCATAGGCCAGCAAAAACCAGAAATTGTCAAGCTGCGAAAGCACAGAGCCAATCACTAAAACATAGAGAATGGATTGAACAAATCCCAGGATCCAGACAACAACCTTCCTGCGCTGGATCATAAAGAGCAAACGGACGGTATCTGTAGAAATATTGACCACCCGCATCAAAAAAATAAACAACGTCCCCACCCACAAGGGTTGAGAAAATAGTACCGTACTTAAAATTTCATCCATAGAAACACTCCATCCACAAAAAACGGCAACTGCGATAATTGCGCATATCTTTTTCCATTATAACCCTATTGTAATCCGGTTTGTCGCTTGCAGATTTGGCATTGTCCTGCTCCCCGATTGACAGATCCCTGCCTGTCTGTCCAGCTTAAATCAACATGGCAGCCGAAATAAATTCCGGCTGCCATGTACAAAATTAACGAAATCCTACTTCTTCTTCCCGGCTGCCGGCAGATAGAAATTGCGGGTATATTCTTTCACCATGCGGGCCATACTGAACTGCGGAGACAGCGAGCGAATGGACTCTTTGACCATCTTCATCCACTCAGGGGACAGGGCGTCACCGGAGCGGCCGCTGTAATACAGTGGGATGATCTGATTTTCGAGGGTGTCGTACAAACTGGCCGCATCGGCATCATCCTGCTGGTTATGGTCAGCATATTCGCTGCCGTCGCCAATCGCCCAGCCATTCTTGCCATTATACCCCTCGTACCACCAACCATCCAGAACGGAGAAATTGAGGGTGCCATTCATAGCGGCCTTCATTCCAGAAGTGCCGGAAGCCTCATTCGGACGGCGGGGGGTGTTCAACCATACATCTACGCCCTGCACCATGTAACGGGCCACATTCATATCATAATCTTCCAGAAACACCAGCCGTCCACCCGTGCGGGCATCCTTGACGGCGCGGTAGACCTGCTGAATGAGCATCTTGCCCGGCTCGTCTGCCGGATGAGCTTTGCCGGCAAAAACAATTTGTACCGGTCGGTCTTCATCATTGATCAAACGAAGCAAGCGGTCAATGTCGCGAAAGATGAGGTACGCCCGTTTGTAGGTAGCGAAGCGGCGGGCAAAACCGATCGTCAGCGAATACGGCTCCAGCATCGCGCCGCCGGCAATCACCTGCACCGGATGCACCGTATTGCTCAGCCATTGACGGCGCACGCGCCGGTTGGCAAACATGACCAGCTTGCGTTTCAAATGACGTTTGACTGCCCATAATTCCTCATCGGGAATATCCAGCACCTTGTCCCACATGGCAGTATCATCCAGATGATCCGCCCAGTCAGCACCCAGATACTGATCAAAAAGGTCGCCTGTCCGGCGTGCCAGCCAGGAACCATTATGAACGCCATTGGTCACATAGCTGATTGGCACTTCGCTTTCTTCTTTTTCCGGCCACAGAAACTGCCACATTTTGCGGGAAACCTGACCATGCAGCTTGGAGACCCCGTTGGCGTATTCAGACAGACGCAAGGCCAGCACCGGCATACTGAAAGTCTCTCCCCAGGGCTGGGCGTGGCTGGCAAGCTGGATAAACTCATCGCGGTTCAAACCGAGCTGCGGCCAGTAGTTATAAAAATATTTTTCCACCAGCCATACAGGAAACTGGTCATTGCCCGCAGGGACGGGCGTGTGCGTGGTAAAGACACTCGTCTTGCGCACTTCTTCGGCAGCTTTGTCAAAATCGACACCATTCTGGGTGATATATTCACGTACCCGTTCCAGGCCCAGAAATGCCGAATGGCCTTCGTTCATGTGCCACACGGTCGGGTATAGTCCCAGACGACGCAGCGCATGCACGCCGCCAATCCCCAGCAGGATTTCCTGCGAGATGCGCACTTCCAGGTCATTGGAGTACAGGCGGGCAGTAAGCTGGCGGTCCCCCGGGGTGTTTTCTTCCAGATTGGAGTCCAGCAAATACAGGGAGATCCGTCCGACCTGGATCTTCCACAGACGCGCCCACACCGTTCGTTCCCCCAACAGAACAGAGATCTTTACCGGCTTGTCGTCCGTATTCAACAGCGGAATGATGGGCATTTCTTCAAAATTGAGATAATAATTACGGGTTTCCTGCCAGCCATCTTCCGTGATGTTCTGGGTGAAATAGCCCTGCTGATAGATGAAACCCACCCCGACCAGGGGCAGGCCCAGGTCGCTGGCCTCTTTCAGATGATCGCCGGACAAAATCCCCAGCCCGCCGGCATATACCGGCACGGATTCGTGCAAACCAAATTCAAAGGAGAAATAGGCAATCTGTCCTTTATCCACCTCGCTGCATTCCTCAGCACACCAGGTATCTTCATTTGCCATATAGGCATCAAATGCCGCCAGCCAATTATCGTACAACTGCAAATAGTCTTCGTTCTCGGCGGCATCCTGCAAACATTCGGCTGAAGTTTGCTGCAAGAGCTTGATGGGGTTATGATTCACCCGTTCCCACAAAGTCGGGCGAATCCAGGAAAAGACCCGCTGGGCCTCTGGATGCCACACCCACCACAGGTTATAGGCCAGTTCACCCAGCCGGTTAATCCGTTCCGGCAATTGAAAATCATTGGGAATAATCTCTTTTATCTTCGTCATCTAATGATCCTTTTCTTCACACGGAAAATACCGTGGCGCATATCCGATTTGCTCTATTCAGTCAGTCCAAAAAAATAAAAATGCAAACGGTTTAATAAACCTCTATACAGCCGCAAAGATTCTACTCGATTGAGAGCTTACTGGCAACCGGCAATATTCCACAACGGCGGAAGTTTTCTCTGCGTTTTATTCTTCCTGCGCAACCACGGTCAGGCAATCACCATTCAGTTATCCACAACGCCCATACCCGGGTTGTTTTTTGGTAGGGACAGGTCTACCTTGAGGAGCAGGGTATCTGATCTGTCCGCCGCCCGGAACCTCCCGCAGGGACCTTTGTTGTGCCAGGATCACCCCTTCACAACCTTAACAAGCATGGGAAAGTGGGCGTCATCCCAACCTGCGGGAAAAACCAGTGCTCCCCTCCCGCAGATTTCGAAGGAACCAACCCGAACCATCCCTCAGCGCCTGGCTTGCGAGCACAGACCGTGGGTAACCTGCGGGAGGCTCCCCCGCCGCCAAGCGAGACATCCGATCATACGATATAATGGCGCAGCCTGCTGCGCCGCCACATTTTACCGCATGGTTTGTTCAAACAGCGCTTCATACGCGGCCACAACCGCATTCAGGTCGAACCGTTCCGCCATTGCCCGGCTGGCCTGGCGGGCAGCCAGCAGCCGCGCAGGATCGCTTAACAATTCACGCAAAGCGGAAGCAAAGCCTTCCCGGTCATGCGGATCACGCAGGAAGCCATTTACGCCTTCCTCCACCAGCTCAAGATTTCCGCCGGCTGCACCCAGCACCAGGGCCAGCCCCATCGCCAGGGACTGCACCCCCACCACCGGCAGCCCTTCTGAAAGGGAGGGCATAAAGAAAATATCGCTGGCCCGGTAACAGTCGATCACTTCCTGGGGAGTCACCCAGCCCGGAAGAATAAAACGCTCCTGCAGGCCATGACGGGCAATCGCCGCTTCCACCACAGGGCGCAGCGGGCCGTCGCCCATCATCACACACTGCCAGGGCAGGTCTGCCACAGCGGCCAGAGAGTCCACAATCTGAACGGGATTCTTCTGGGCCATGAACCGCCCGGCAAAGACAACCTGCGGCGGGTTATGCACCGCCATCTCGCCGGGGTCAAGCGCCTGCAAATCCACCCCGTTCGGGATGACATCCATCTCAACCGGGTAGTGCTTCAACGCCAGGCCGCGGGTGAACTCACTCACCGCCGCCACGCTGGCTGCCCGCCGCCAGATGGGCGGGGTGAAAGGCTTGATCCAGCGGAACCAGTTACCGGTCTTCTCCGGCACACCGCCAGGCACATCCCCCAGATGGGCGGTGAGCACATACGGCACACCCGTTGTTACCGACAATGCCCAGGCGACCACCCCGGCAGGCACGGCAAAATGCACATGGATCACGTCCGGCTGCCAGCGGCGGATAATGCGCCGCCCCTGCCAAAATCCAGCCCACACATACCCCAGCATGGCGCGCATATCCGCCCGGAACGGCTGCCGCCGCCCCGACTGGATGCGCACCAGGGTCAAACGGTCAAGCACTTCTTTTTGGGGTAGAGCGTCACACTGGGCAGTCAGTACGGTCACTTGATGGCCGCGCCGCGCCAGGCCGGTGCAGATGTCCTGCGCCACGCGCCCGCCCCCGCCGCCTACCGGCGGATATTCGTGGGTCAGTACCAGAATACGCATCAGACCTCTTCCCCACTGGTTTCAGGAACAGGGTTGATCACCTCGCGCACCGTATAGGTCGGTTTGTTCTGGGATTCATGATAGGTGCGGGTCTGCAATTCAGCGATCAAGCCCATCAGGATGGATTGAAAACCCATGATCGCCATCAGGATCGCCATCCAGAAGATGGGTGATTCCAGCACCGAGACCCCATATCCCAGGCGGCGCACAGCCAAAAAGATGAGCGCAACGGCACTCAGCAGCACCAGAACCGCCCCCGCCCCGCCAAACAGATAGATCGGTTTATTGGAATAGCTGGTCAGAAATTTGACTGTGAACAGGTCCAGCACCACCTTGAAGGTGCGCTCCAGCCCGTATTTGGCCTTCCCGTACTGGCGCGCGTGATGATGGACCGGCACTTCAATGATCTTTGCCCCTACCGAGCTGGCGTACACTGGAATGAAACGGTGCATCTCCCCATACAGACGGAAGCCCGTGATCACTTCCCGCCGGTAAGCCTTGAGCGAGCAGCCGTAGTCATGCAGATGCACGCCGGTCACTGCCGAGATGATCTTGTTGGCGATGTGGGACGGCAGGGTACGGGTGATAAATGCATCCTGTCGGGACTTGCGCCAGCCGCTGACCAGGTCATAACCTTCGTCAATTTTTTCCAGCATCATCGGGATGTCTGCGGGATCGTTTTGCAGGTCGGCGTCCATCATCACGATGATCTCGCCGCTGGAATGATCAATCCCCGCAGCCATGGCGGCCGTCTGACCGAAATTACGGCGCAGCGCGACCACACGCACGTGCAGCGGGTCTTTCTCTGCCAGGTCTTTCAGCACCTCCATGCTGCCGTCCTTGCTGCCGTCATCCACCAGCACCATCTCCCAGGATTTGTGAAAATCAGCCAGCGCCTGCTGCACGGCATCGTACAACAAGGGCAGGCTCTCTTCTTCGTTATAAATTGGCGTTACCAGAGATAATCTCATTGTTTGCTCCCTCTCAACCATTTGACGCCTTCCCACACCACCCCGCCGCCCAGGATGAGGACGCTCAATCCGACGATCCATTTGACGTTATCCCAAAATGGCAGACGCCCGCCCCACTGGAAATAGCGGCTGAAATACCAGTTGCCGAAAAAGCCAAGAAACACCAATTCCACTGCGATAATCCGCACCAACCACCCATCACGGTGCTGCCAGGCCCACTGAACGGCCCAGGCCGCAAGCAAGGCCAGGAAGGGGATAAACTGCACCCGGTAGCGGGGATTATCGGTCATATCGCCGCCTGCGCGCGCGGCGGCCACCACCAGCCAGATGATGCTGAACACCGCCATCCAGGCCAGAATGCGCCGTTCTTTGGCAGGCTTGACGAACCAGACTGCCAGAAAGGAATACAGCAGGAACGGCACCAGCAGATACCAGCCCAATGCGCGCATCATGGCAATCGTCTTCCACAACGGGATGGCCGGGTCAGCAATCGTGGCAGGCAGCACCGGCTGTGCCAGACCATAGCCAGTGATGAAAGCATATTGCACCTTGAGGTCCCAATCCGCGATGATACTTGCTACCCAGCCCGAAGCATCCTCGGTGACCTGCAAATCCCACCAGGCGGAGGTTTCCAGCCAGTTCCACGAAAGGGACAGGAAACCAATCCCGGCCGCCGCCACCCCCACCCAGCCGACGATCTGCCAGGTACGGCTGCGCGGGATCAAATGCTCCGCCCAAAACAGGATCAGCAGCATACCAAAAATGAATGGTGTCACGCGGGAGGAAAGGAGCATGCCCACCACCAGACTGGCGAAAAAAGCAATCACCGCTGCGCGGGGTTTGTCTTTCCAGAAGAGGACAGCCCAAAAACCAATCGCTGCCAGACCAATCAAAAAAGGCTCCCGCATCTGCGAACCGGCAAAGAAAATCGCATCCGGGTAGAGCACAAAGATCCAGCCCGCCCATTTTGCCAGGCGCCCGTCCCAGCGATGGGAAATACCGGAGAAAAGGAAAGCCACCCCCAGTGCAGGGGCAAACGCCGACAAAATCAGGATCAACACCGCACGGTGCGCACCTGGACTGAGATACCGATAAACCGCGGCACTCAGGGAGAGCAAACCACCGTATTGATCAGTGGTGAAATCCTTCTGAAAGGCGGCCCACATGGCATTATCAGAACTTGCCAATTCCCAGGCTTCACAATCACGCTGGAAAGCATCGTAAAACAGGTACCCTGCTTTTTGCTGCTCGCTGTCATAACCAAAAACAGGCAAGGCCAGGGTCATGCCCACGCCGAAGACCAGACGCAGCAGGAAAGCCAGCAGGATCATCCAGCCGAGGGTCCTGCTCCCGCCCAGCCACAGCCACGCAGACAGCAGGGCCAGCCCTGTACCCCATAACAGCACGCCAGCCGCCAGCCAGCCGCCCAAAACCGGTGCGGGGGGGACTGCCGCCAATCCCGCGCCGCCAACCAGGGCAGCCAGGAAAGAAACAAGCAAGCGGGTTTTGAAGGATTCCAGTTGGATTTTCGTAATCATATTCACCATGATAATTGATTTTGGGAGATTCGTGTACCGCTTGAATGGGAAGGCTTAACTGCCATGCTCACGCAAAGCTGCCAAGCCGCAAAGAAAAACTTCTTCCCAACAGGTTTTGATCCTCGAGTGATAATTTTTACAAAATCCACAAGCAGATACCTGGTTACAGTAATTGCAGCAACGGCTTTAGTCGTTTTAATCTGCGCGGAGCACCACGAAGATGAGTGTGCAACAGCAGTATGGAAAATGTTTTCTGCTTTGCAAGGCCTCCCCACCCTTCGGCAGGCTCAGGGTTCGCAGCCCGGCGCAGGCCGAGCCTGTCGAAGCCGGAGCGGGTTTCCACACCTGTCCCA
>CAYURM010000005.1:0-114272 GCA_964447155.1 uncultured Anaerolineaceae bacterium | reverse complement strand
CCCTTCGGCAGGCTCAGGGTTCGCAGCCCGGCGCAGGCCGAGCCTGTCGAAGCCGAAGCGGATTGCCAAACCTGCCCCACCCTTCGGCAGGCTCAGGGTTCGTTATATAATACCGGCTACACGAAGCCGTCCAGCGCATTCCGCGCACGCGCCAGCCAGGAGAAGTTCTGCCCGTCCAGACGGGCCTGCCGCGCCAGCCGCTCACAGCGTGGCGGGTCAGCCAGCAGGTTGACAAGTGCCGCCAGCCATGCCTCCACATCTCCCGCCGGGCAAAAAACAGCGTTGTCTTCATTCAACACTTCATGCAGCACGGGCAGGTCGCTGGTCAGGATCACCCGTCCGGCGGCCAGATAATCAAACATCTTCATCGGGCTGCAAATGGCGGCTGAATTGCCGCCGCTGCTGCCCGCGATAGCCTGTTCATACGGCATCAGCAGAAAGTCCCCCGCAGCCTGATAGAGGGGCAAGTCTTTTTTGTCCACAAAACCCGTCAGGGTCACGTTATCCACACCGGTGGAAGCCAGACGCGCCTGCCAGCGGATCACGTCCTGCGGGCGCCCGCCCACCCACAGAAAATGTACCTGCGGCATGCGCAGTGCCACGGCAAACAGCAGTTCTATTCCCCGTCCGGCGTAAAAATGACCGGTGTATACGGCAGTCGGCTGTTCGGGCAGACCCAATTGCTTCCGTGCCTGCCGGGCGTCCGGCATGTCCGCATAGTCCTGCCAGTCTACCCCGTTCGGGGCAACCCGTATCGCTTGCGGATCAAAACGCAGGCCGTATGTCGTCTCCAGCGCACGCTGCAAAGCATCCGTGATCACCAGCAGGCGTTTTTTGCCGTCCGCTTTGACGAACTGACGGAACCAGCGCGGCCCCGCCTTGCCGGTGGGCAGGTCATGCAGTTCCAGGATGACAGGCAGCCCGGCCCGCAGACCCAGCACGGCAACCGGCGAGAACCAGGTATAGATCAGCTCAGCGCCCCATGTGCGGGCGGCGCGCAGCGCGTCCCAGGCAAAGTCATAGCGCTTTAATCCCTTACGTGAAGGGAGCTGACACACATTAAACCTTGTTTTCAAGCCGTAGAAATTGGTAAAATCAGCCGGGTTCCCTTCGTCCGCCTCCGGCACCCACAGACGCACCTCATGCCCGGCCTGCTGCAAGGCATCGCAGGCCTTCATCACCTGAATGCTGTTGGCCGTACTGGAAGGCACCTGGGAAGTAGCAATACAGGCTATCTTCATCCCGCAGCCTCCGCTGCCAGGGATGCCTGTTCCCCGCGGCGCAGTTCGCGCAGTCCAGCCAGCACGATCCAGCCCACCGAAAAGACGAAGTAACCGGACAGGAGGATCGCTTCACCCATCGCGCCCATCGCAGGTACAACGCTGAAAGCCAATCCGACCTTGATCAACCCGAACACGGCCATTGCATAGAAAGGCACCATCGGCTTGCCAAATGCCAGCAGCAGCGGGCGATTCCAGAAACAGGTATTGGCCAGGCCATACCCGACCAGCAAGACCAGCAGGATGGGGTACGCGGGGAGAAATTCCGTGCCATACATGATGCGAATGAATAAACGCCCCAGGACGAGCAGACCAAGCGTTGAAGCTGCCGTCCACGCGCCGGAAATAGCCGTCACCCGGCGCAATAAACTGCGCAGCTGCGCCCATTTCTTACCCGCCACACTGGCGCTGATCTTGGGATACGTCGTGCTGATGAAAGGCGTAATTGGCATGACCACCATATTTACGATTGCCAGGGCAATCTTGTAATAGCCCACCGCCAGCGGCGAGAGGAAATAGGCTACCCACAACTGCTCGCTGTCCCGCACCACCAGGTTGATCGTGGTGCTGAGGTTGGTGGAAACCGCAAAGCGGGCCAGTTCTCCCCACGGGGGCAGCTTCACCATTGGTTGACGCCACCAGCGCGCGCCAAGCACACGGCGCAGGCTGCGGGCAGCCAGAAAAACGCCGCCAAAACCAAGCACAATCTTGCCCGCCAGATAAGCGAACAACACCAACGGCAGACCCGCCTGCAGCAAAAAAGCCAGACCAATCACGACAGCGGTCAAAATGCTCTGGGCGAGGTTCAAAATCGCCTGACTGCGGAAACGATCGGTCACATGCAGCACCGCCACGGCGGTCTCATCAATCAGGCTGCCGAGGATAAACACCCCGTACACCCGAAACCAGACCGTCAATGACGGGTCTTTGGCAAAAATGACCGCAGCAACCGGCGCCAGGAAGAGCAGTACCAGAAAAGCCACCACCGAAGTGATCGATTCAATGGAAGCGGACACCTTGATCAACGAACCGGCGCGCGGCAAATCCCCCTCTTCCAGGTAACCGCCAAAATACTTAACCACCAAATCGCCCATGCGAAAGGAAAACAGGCGGTTGACGGTCGATGCAAACACAGTAATCGTCCCCAGCACGCCCAAAGCAGCCACACCCAGCAGGCGCGCTGCCAGGATGCTCTGCGCCATGCCGAGTACCATCGTGATGGTATTACTGCTGAACAAATAGCCGGTATTGCGGATGATCCCCTGAAGCAGCCGGTCTTCGTGCCAGATTTCCTGCAATCGCTTCAAGAAATTCATGTCAGCTTAATATCGCGCGCCCATTCCCGCTCCTGCATATACCAATCGACCAGATCGGGAATGCCCTCCTCCAGCGAGACCTGAGGATTCCAGCCCAGCATCTGGCGGGCCTTGTCAACCAGGGCCTGATTTGCCATCGCATCAGCGGGGTGCTGGTCATGATAGACCACATTTGCCTTGCGGCCAATCAGCTTTTCGAGAATGGCGATCAAATCATTGATCGAGATATTTTGATGCCCGCCGAGGTTGATGATCTCATACCCCAGGGGTTTCAACCCGAGGATGGTGCCGCGGGCAATATCATCCACATAGGTAAAGCCGCGGGTCTGACTGCCGTCGCCATTCAAATGCACTTCCTCGCCTTCGGCGATCCATTTGGCAAAGCGAAACATGACCATATCCGGCCGTCCGGCCGGGCCGTACACGGTGAAATAGCGGAAAACGGTCACATCAATGTCAAACAGGTAATGATAACTGTAGGCCATCGCTTCAGCGCCCTTCTTGCTGGCCGCATACGGCTGCAAGGGGTGGCTGCTGTCAGCGTCTTCCGGGGTCGGCAGGGGCGCGTTGGCGCCGTAAATGCTGGAAGTGGAAGCCTGCACAAATTTGGGAATATCGTAATGGCGGCACAGCTCCAGCAGATTCAGGGCGCCTTCGGTGTTGGCGGCCAGATATGCCCACGGGTTGATCACGCTGTAGCGCACCCCGGCGCGGGCAGCCAGGTTGATGATCCCGTCAATCCTGCCCTGCTGCTGGGCCAGTTTTTCCAGCACGGGATAATCGCAAATGTCCTGATGGGCGTGGGTAAAACCAGCCATTTTCTGCAGGCGCGCCAGGCGGTATTCTTTCAGACGCACATCATAGGCGTCATTCATGTTGTCCACGCCGACCACGGTGTGCCCATCTTCCAGCAGCATACTGCTGACCCGGTGGCCAATGAAACCGGCGGCGCCCGTAACCAGATAATTTGCCATTACAATCTCACCACTTTGGGATGATTGAGTCCCTTGCGTCCCAGCGCGTTGCGCGTGTCAACAATCAACACCGCCTGCTCCAGGATGGCATCGTAATCATAATCCCGGTGATTGGTGATGATGACCACGCAATCCGCCTCCGTTACAGCCTGCATCACATCCGGCACGCAATCCAGCGCCCAGTCATCATGTAATAAATGGGGGATATAGGGGTCGTGGTAGGCGATGTCAGCGCCTTTTTGACGCAGCAGGCCGATCACGTCCATTGCAGGTGATTCACGCACATCGTCCACATTCGGCTTGTAGGCTGCGCCCAGCACCAGGATGCGACTGGCCTTAACCGGTTTGCCGTGGTCATTGAGCGCATTTTGCACCAGGCTGACGGTAAACCGCGGCATGGTGGTATTGATCTCGGAAGCCAGGTCAATGAAACGGGCGGTGTAATGCAGTGATTTGAGCTTCCAGGAAAGGTACAGCGGGTCAATCGGGATGCAGTGCCCGCCCAGGCCGGGGCCGGGGTTGAAGCGCATGAAGCCAAACGGCTTGGTGGCCGCAGCGTCAATCACTTCCCACACGTCCACATCCAGGCGGTCGCACATCAAGGCCAGTTCATTGACCATGCCGATATTGATCATGCGGAAGGTATTCTCAAGCAGCTTGGCCATCTCGGCCACTTCGGCGGAGGATACCGGTACAACCTGTTCCAAAGCCTGGCCGTACCAGGCCGCGGCCACATCGGTGCAATTGCCAGAAATACCGCCCAGCACCTTGGGGGTGTTGATCGTCGTCCAGTCCTCGCGCCCGGGGTCCACCCGTTCCGGCGAAAATGCCAGGAAAAAGTCATCACACACGGTCAGTCCGCTGGCCTCTTCCAAACGGGGCAGCACCATCTCGCGGGTGGTACCGGGATAGGTAGAGGACTCAAGCACCACCACCATGCCCTGATGCAGGTAAGGCGCCAGTGATTCGGCGGCCGAGACGATGAAAGACAGGTCCGGGTCGCCGGTCTTGCGCAACGGGGTCGGGACGCAAATACTGACCGCATCCGCTTCCTTCAAGGCAGCGAAATCTGTTGTTCCCGAAAGCCTGCCTGCCTTGACCAGGCGGGCGACCGTTTCGGTAGGGACATCCTGAATATAAGACTTCCCGCTGTTGAGGATATCGATTTTTTCCTGAATGGGGTCAATGCCAATCACCCTGAAACCGGCATCGGCAAACACCACCGCCAGCGGCAGGCCGACATAGCCCAGCCCCATGATCGCAACAACGGCAGATTTATCTTCCAGTTTTTGGATCAACCCAGCCTTCACAGTATCACCCATGAAATGCTCCTTCTCTAAACATGGGCTGCTCATCGCAGCCCTGTACATTTGATGATATTTCACAATCCCCGAAGGGGGTTGGGATAAGTGCAATTTTACCAGAATAAGGGGAAAGGGTAGTGTGGGTTAGCAACCCACATTACAACAAAACCTGCTCCAGGCTTTCCAGCGTAAGCAGCCCCAGATCAAAACTTTGCTCAACGAAAGGCCCTACATCTGCCAGAACATTCCCCCAATCCAAATGACGCAGCCGTTCCAATGTTACACCGCGCCAATTCTCTTCGGTCAACAACTCTCCTCCCCAGCCTGTCTGTACCAGCGCATTGTTCAAAAGCACCAAATTCGGCTGCGGCCATGCAGGATCACTAAGGTACCATAACAGATCATAAACATCACGGCCTTTGGTATAAGGCCGCTGTAAAACAGCGTGCAACTTGCCGGACAACAAGGAAGCCCTATCATGGTGATGCAATTGCAGCATCACGAAACGGCGCACTACCGTGGTTTCCAGACCCGCTCCCTGTGGGGGATTGGTATCAATTTCCAGCTTGATTGCCAGCACTTCATTCTGCATCGCGGACAGGCCCAACTCATATAATAAACCGGGGAAACGTACAAAGGCACTATGTACCGTGCGATTATCCCTGACCTTCAATTCCACCATATAGCCCTCTGGAGCCAACTCCGCGCGGATAGCTTTTACATAACGGAGGAAATCATACTCTTCCTTTGCTCCTTCAAGGGCAAAATCCAGGTCTTCGGAGAAACGACCGTGAGCATACAGAAAGCGCAAAGCAGTACCGCCGTGAAATGCCAACGGGATCATCGCCCCGCTGCGCTGCAAAGCTCCCAAAATGCGGGCCTGAAGGTATTCCCGTGCAATATTACGCCCTTGCTCGGGAGAGGCAGATTTGTTCACCAGTTCAGTCAATACTTCTTTCATAGGTTCACATACTCCTCCCGCTCAATTTGCATCAGCGATTCAATCTCTTCCACAGCACGCCCCATCTTCGGTAAGCCAAACACCTCTGCCTGTTCATGCAGCACATCCGCATCCAACCTGTCCAGGTTTTGCAACCGCAGCCCGCGCAGATATGCCAAGGTGTCCCCCTTTGGCTCCAAATAGACCAGATCAAGCAAAGCCTTCTCCGGCCTGGCAACGAGAGCCTGCTGGCCGTCAAAGTCCAGCATACGATAGCCGCGCAGCAAGGTGAGCTTGACATGCCGGTAACTAAAACGCCCCAGCAGCGTCTCCCGCACAGCCGGACGGCCGGTGGTCACGCTGGTTGTGACCTGTACAATCTCGGGAATAAGTCCATAGAATGACAGCGCCGACTGGCAGCTCACATACGAGGCGCGCTGCAAGCGATTGGCAACCAAAAAAGGATGCGGCCTGACCTTCTGGTAAGGCGGTGCCAACGCATATAGCCCCCGCCGCAGCTGATACAGCTTCCCGCTCTTCGTCCAGCGGCCAAGCTGCAAGCGCACATTATCCACATCCACACTGCCAGCCAACAATAATCCAGTCTCAAAAACCGGTTCATCCTCAACCAACGCAAGCAATTCTTTGAAATCCATATATTTATATTATCATTAATGATAATTTATTGCAATACAATTATCATTTTTCGCCCATCGCTCCCCTTCTCCCGCACCCCAGGCATTAGGAGACACCTTGCCCCTGGAGGCCGGGGATGAGGTCAATGCACCGGCCAAAAACTCAATTCAAAGCAGGTCGCCAACATCACCTACCCCCACGCGTAGGGTGCGGTCAAAAAACGTGACCGTACCAATCAACAAACTCCAATTCACTACCCGCTCCAACAAATCCGGTCTGAGTTAACACTGCACCATATTAAACGAGGTGTTTTTGCTGTCAATGTGAGTTACCCAAATTATGCGTATCTCAATAAATGCTTTTTCTTTGCGTCTTCGCGAAGCGGGGAGATTAAAGTTTTTCCTACTTACTATCCACCAAATTCCTCATCACCAGATCCGCCAACTGCAAGTCAAACGGCGTATCGATATCCACCCACACCTCATTCTCCATCACATAGCCGCAGGTACCATCCACATACCACGTCCCCTTCTCCAGCAACAGACCTGGGCGCGCAATAAAGATCGCCCCATTCAACTCATAGGCCGGGGCAACATCCTGCCGGCGGGAGATAAAAGGTTGGTCAGGAAAATAATCCTGCAAGCGGTCGTCCTCATCCACCTTGCGCAGCCACTGCGGCGGATGCTTGGCCGGAGACACACTCACCAGGGCCTCGGCTTGCTTCTCTTCCAGCAGGGCCACCGCGCCGTCAATATCGGCAGTCGTCAGGAAGGGTGTCGTAGCTTGCAGGCACATCAGATAATCCGGCACATAGCCTTCATGCTCCTCAAACCAGCGCAGGCTGTGCTGCAAGGTCACGATGGAAGGCGTATTATCGCGCGCGTACTCCTCCGGGCGCATGTAAGGCGTCTCGGCACCCCACTCACGGGCCACCGCCGCAATCTCTTCCGAATCTGTGTCCACGATCAAACGGGAGATGTTTTTTGAAGCCAGCGCCGCCTCAATCACCCAGGCGATCAACGGCTTGCCCGCCAGCGGGGCAATATTCTTCTTCGGGATGCCCTTCGAACCCCCGCGGGCCGGGATAATGGTCAGGATTTCGGTCATAAATGCCTCATACCTCTTTGCCCCCCTTGTGAAAGGGGGGTTGGGGGGATTTCCCCAGCAAGGAAAAAGGACAGGTTAGAAACCTGTCCCTACAAAACACTAAACTAAGGCGCCACTTCCCAGATGGGATAGCGCAGCTTCCATTCGCCGTTTTCCTGCTTCCACAAATGCGGCGAGCGGAACTTGTCACACAAAGCCATAAATTCTTCCGGCTTCATCTCAATATAATCCATCACATCCTGGAAGTAGCGGTCGGGGAATTCACCGTCATATTTTTTGACCAGAGCCACACCCTCCTCACGAGTCAGATGCTTGTTGCGGATCTCCTGCGAGGCGTCATAGGTTGCGCGGCCAATGCCGAACTTGATCCAGGTGGTGTAGTAATGCAGATCATCGATCTTGTCATCGATGCTGTTGTATTTGGCATACGTGCCCTGGGTGCGGAAGGGGCGCGCCTGGAAGCCGGTATGCTCGACGGCATAGTAATACGATTCCTGCGGTGTCCACTTGAGGTAATAGCCCAGATAATGCACTTCGATATCACTCTTGGCCAGCTCATCCGCGTCTGCGGGCAGATAAGTGAGCACATCGTTCAGGGTCATGCCGTACTCATCCATCAAGCGCTTGACCGGCACCCCGGCCAGCCACAGATCATCAAAGCTCTTGTAGGTAAAGTAGGATTTATCCCGCATGGACGAAGCATTATCAGCAATCGGGTTGCCATATTCCGCTTCGTTTTCACCATAGAAAATGAGGGGCACATCGTATTTCAGAGCAATCTTGGGCGCGATGAACTTCTGCCCCAGGATGAAGGTCTGGAAAGGATGCAGCAGGTTTTCAAAAGAAAGCCTGGTGAGCATCTGGTGTACCCGCCCGTTGGGTTTGAAGGAAATATTGTCAAACCCGCCGACCTTGATCCAGTTATTAAAATTCTCCCAGCCGTAATCGGTGTACAGGGTTGGCGGCCAGGTGACGGTCAGCGGGTGCATCCCGTATTTGTATTTGAGTACATGCGCAGCGTAGGCACTGTCCTTGCCGCCGCTGCCGGGGACGATACAGTCATAGTGCCCGTCTGTGCGGCGGTGTTTGTCCAGCAGTTGCAGCAGATCCTGCTCACGCTTCTCCCAATCAATCTGCGCCTTGACTTCAGCAAAGCGGCAGGCATCGCACACAAAGTCATCGTCAAAGTGCATGTAATTGGCCCCTTTGCGATCCGGGGTGTGCTTGAACTCCGGGATGGATGCCGGGCGCTGGTTCGACATTACGCATTTCTTGCAATATTTGACTTCCCGGGGAAGCCCGTACAAAGTCTCTAGTTTTTCGGTCATGCTGCTCTCCTCAATCAAAACGTGGCCTTTGGCAAGCCCTTCGACAAGCCCTTCGGCAAGCCCTTCGGCAAGCCCTTCGGCAAGCTCAGGGCAAGCTCAGGGCACGCTCAGGGCACACGCAGGGAACGTTTTGTTAAATTCGTGCCGACTTGCAATAAGCGGCGATATTTTCATAAACGCGCAGCCCCTGCGGGCCGCTGCGCTCCGGGTGGAATTGTGTGGCAAACACATTTCTGCGGCGCAGGCTGGAACAAAATTCTACATCGCCGTAGGTTGTGGTAGCAAGGATGACATCCTCATTGGCCGGTTGGACGTAAAACGAATGGACGAAATACATGTATTCATTATCATCCACCCCATCCAGGAAACTGTCCTCCCACTGCACGGATGCCGGCCGGTGAATGCGGTTCCAGCACACCTGCGGCACTTTCAGAACACGCCCATTCTCGTCCTGCGGTTTGTCAAATGGCAGCACCTGCCCTTCAATCAGTCCCAGCCCGAGATGATGACCGAACTCGAAGCTTTCCGTCATCAAGAGCTGCAATCCCAGGCAAACGCCGACCAGCGGCGTGCCGCGTGCGGCCACTTCGTGCAGCACCTTGCTCAGGCCGGATTCGTTCAGGGCGATCATCGCATCTTCGTATGCACCCACACCGGGCAGGATGACCACATCCGAGGCCAGAATTTCCGCCGCTTCATCGGTCACCTCAGCCTGCATGCCCACATGCTCGCAGGCCAGTTTCACGCTGTACAGGTTACCGAGGCGGTGGTCAACGATGGCAGCTTCGATCTTCCGCTCGTCACTCATGCCCCCTCCTCGATGATCTGCCGGCGCACGTCAATGCCCTGCTGCGCCAGGTAATCTTTCAGCTCCGGCAGGGTCGTCTCCTCAATTTTGGAAAAACCTGCTCCGCCGCGGCGCCCCTGCAGAAACTCGACATTGCCCTCGATCTTGAATTGCTCTTCAGCATACTGCTGTTGGCGCACAACATTGTAATGCAGCAGGGAAGCTATGCTGACAGCATCCGCCTTGCCTTCCTGAAGAACTTGCACGACATGCTCCATGCTTCCTGCGCCACCGGCGGCGATGACAGGGATCGAAACGGCCTCGGCAATCCGCCGGGTCAGTTCCAGGTCAAACCCTTCGCCCGTGCCTTCCTGGTTGATGGACGTCACCACCAGCTCGCCCGCGCCCAGTGCTTCAGCACGTTGCGCCCACTCGATGGCGTCCACGCCCGTTTCCTGGCGGCCATACTCCACACAGGCTTCATATTTGCCGCTGGCATGTTTGATCGCTTCAATCGATACCACCACCGTCGAAGACCCAAACACGCGCGAAGCCGTGCGGATCAGTTCGGGGTTTTCAATGGCAGCAGTATTCAGGGAAACCTTGTCAGCCCCCGCCCGCAGCACGGCGCGGATATCCTCCACGCTGCGCAGGCCGCCGCCAACACAAAGTGGAATAAAGATCTCCCGCGAGGTACGCTCAACGATGTCCAGCAGGCTGTTGCGGCCATACAGGCTGGCCACCGCATCCATGTAGATCAATTCATCTGCGCCCTGGTGATAATAATGGCGGGCGAAATCTTCCGGCTTGCCCATCACGCGCAAACCCTCAAAGTGAATCCCTTTGACCAGGTTTGGACCTTTAATATCCAGTTTTGGAATGATGCGAAAATTCATACAGGTTCTACGCTTCCATTAAGTTGATGTTTGCCGCGGATGAGCAGGAACACCTGTTACCAATGTGTCCGGCGGCACATCCTTGACAACCACCGCACCCGCCCCCACAAGGGCGTTCGTTCCAATTTTAATGCCCTGACGCACTATCGCGCCAGTGCCGATATGTGCACCCTCTCCAATCTGCACGGTGCCGGAGAGATGTGCGCCGGTGGCGATATGCACATGATCGCCAATCTGGCAATCATGCTCCACAATCGCGCCGCTGTTGACAATCACATTTTCGCCAATCACGGCTCCGGCGTTGACGATGCTGCCGGGCAGGAACTGCCCGCCACGGCCATAGCGCGCCCGAGGCGAAAGAATCGCCGCAGGATGACAGACGGAAAGCACATCCAGGCCCAGATCGAGGCCATAATGATATAACTTCTCGCGGATGCTGCTGTCACCCACCGAGCCGAGGCCGACCACGAAGCTGTCCACTCCCTGCGCAACCAGCGAGGGCAGCAGGGCATCACCGCCCAGTACGGGCACACCGAAAACATCGGATCCCCACAACGATTCGTCCGGCAAGAGGATACCGTGCAGTTCAACCTGACCGACAAGCAAAATGGCATCAATCAACACCCTGGCATGACCGCCGCCGCCGAGGATCACACACCGCCGCATGGGATTACGCGCTCCCTTCATTTGCTGCTGCGGGGAGATCATAAAACCGCTTGACGATCAATTTCCTGTCCAGGGGGATATCCCGCAGGTGGAAAACGATGCGCCCCGCCGCGTGACCATCGCCATAAGGGTTTTGCATCCCACGCAAGGACTGGCGCATGGCAGGGGCAACCGCGCGTTGAATACCGTCCAGAATTTCCGAATGATTATACCCCACATCAATCACATTCCTGCCGCGCGCCCGCCCACCCTGGCGGCTGCCGATATTAACCACTGGCAATGCAAACGACGCCGCTTCAATGATCCCGCTGGAGGAATTGCCCACCATCGCCTCGGCCAGCTTCATCAGGCTAAAGTAGCCCTGCGTCCCCAGGCTTTCCACCGCCTGCGCGTTGTCAGGGTGCGCGGCAACAAAAGCGGCGATCTTCTGGCGAATGACACTGTTGCCCGTGTCGGCATTGGGCAGGGTGAAGATCACAGATGAGCCTCTGATCTGCAAAGCATGCAGCAATTCGTCAATCTGATATGCCGCGCTGGTATATTCCAGGGTGACCGGATGAAACGTAACCAATAAAGGTGCGTCATCAATACGCAGACCGAAGCGCTCTTTCAGTTCAGCGGCACTCAGCCAGGACATGCCATGCAAATTATCCAGGCCCGGTGCGCCAGAAACGATCACCCGCCACGGCTCCTCGCCAAGCTGGATCACCCGCCGGGCATATTCCTCCGTAGCGGTGAAATGCAGGTGGCTGAGTTTGGTGATGGCATGGCGCAGGGCCTCGTCCATCGCGCCTTCTGTGACCTCGCCGCCGTGGATGTGGGCAACCGGAATATTGAACGGCAGTGCGGCCAGGGCGGCAGCGTGCATCTCAAAGCGGTCCCCAAGAACGAGGAGGAGGTCTGGCCGGCTATACGCAAAGGATTGAGCGAAGCCAATCGTGCCCAAGCCCATGGATTTGGCAATCCCTTCGGGCGAATCTGAGGAAAGCAGCATCTCCACACGCTCGTCGACAATAAAGCCCTCAGCTTCGATCTGCTCTACAGTGGAACCATAGTGCGGCGACAGGTGCATCCCCGACACGATCAGGCGCAGCTCCAGTGTCGACTCCGCCCGGATGGCCTCCAGCACAGGCCGGTAAATGCCAAAGTCCGAGCGCCCCACCGTGACAACGCCAATCGTCCTCATGCCAGGTCTTCCCAACTGAAAAGCTGTCCGGCAGTCAGGGCTTTCGTCGTAATGCGCCCGATCAATTGCTCACGCAGAGCAGGCGGCAGGCCAGTGCCAGGGCGGCGCACAGCGACCAGTTCATCCTTCAGGACGGTTCCAGCCGGGATATCGCAAGCCGCCACCAGGCTCTTGCGGGCTACCTCGGCGGTATTCCGTTCGCTGGCCGTGGGCAGTTTACGTCCATCCCCCAGAGCGATCTGTACACGCTTCATCCCGTCTGCCAGCCGCTTCAGCGCATCCGGCTCCAGCGAGGCGCGATGATCCGGTCCGGGCAAACTGCGATCAAGGGTGAAATGCTTCTCAATCACAGCTGCACCCAGGGCAACCGCCACCAGGGCCATCTCAATACCCTCGGTATGGTCTGAGAAACCCACCGGTACATCAAATGCGGCTTCCAGGGTGTGCATGGCACGCAGGTTCAGTTCTTCCGGCGGGGCGGGATACTGGCTGACGCAGTGCAGCAGCACGAGCGGCGGACTGCCAGCCCCAGCGATGGTTTCCACCGCTGCCTCCACCTCGCCCAGACCAGACATGCCCGTAGAAAGGATGATCGGCTTGCCCTTGCGGGCGATGTGCGCCAGATAGGGATGATTGGTGATCTCACCAGAGGGGATTTTGTACGCAGGGACATTCAGGCTCTCCAGCAGATCAGCGCTGGTCTCATCAAAGGGCGAAGAAAGGAAAAGCACCCCTTTCTGCTGGCAGCGCGCCAGCAAAAGGCGGTGATCCTCTTCGCTCAGTTCCAGATCTTTGAGCATCTGGTACTGCGATTCGCTTTCGTTTGTGGTTTCAAGCTGGTATTTGGCTTTGGGGGCCTGTTTGGTAACCAGACGGTCGGCGGAAAAGGTCTGGAATTTGACCGCATCCGCGCCAGCCTGAGCGGCAGCATCGACCAGCGCCAGCGCCATGTTAATATCACCGTTATGGTTGACCCCCGCTTCGGCAATTAAAAATGGGGCGTATTCTCGGCCAATCTTTCGGCCAGCGATTTCAACAGCCTCCATTCAGGCCTCCATCATCATTTTATATCGTGCGAATGTTAAAGATGGTAACGATTCTACCATAGGGACGGCTCCGTCATGGCGAGCCATTCATGTTTTGGCAACAAGGCGATTACCACGCTGGCACGTACAATCAAACTGGACCTTCAAGAAGGATTATTACGAATCATCGTTACGAATCATCGTTACGAATCATCGTAGTAACCACTTTAGTGGTTACCCCCCGCAGGCTGTAATGACTAAAGTCATTACTACAATTACCATACGGAGAGAGGATCGCAACCCTTCAGACGCTCAGTCCACGCCGCGCAATGACCATCATTCCCTTGACTTCAATGAAAAAACATACCCCGCAATCTCCACCCACGGCTGCCACTCGCCATACGCCGTGGCACGGATGCGCCGGGCAATCTCTTCCTTTGTCATATCCGGGGTGATCTGCCGCAGTTGATTGAATTCCTTCCTGCTGAAAGGCTTGCGCGTCCAGGTCTCCTCCAGCACCGGCAGCGGCTGGTCATTCAGGATCATGCCCAATACTTCGAAAAACAATACGATCTGATGGTCATAGGTTCGCTCAAGGATGGAAGCGACATTGTCCGTGGGAAAGACAGGAAAGCGCTTGACCGCGATCAGCTTGCCCGTGTCAACCTGGGCTGCCATGTGATGGCAGGTCACCCCATATTCTTTTGCGTCTTCATACAACGCAAAATTATTACAGCCAATCCCGGGATAATCCGGCGAGGCCGGATGAAAATTAAACGCAGCGATCTTTGCCCTTTCCAGCAGGGAGGCAGGCACCACCCAGCGGGAGAGATAACTGATGATGTAATCACCCTCCCACAGTTTTGCGCTTTCCGGCAGGGGATCTCCCCACTCCCCCAGGTGGGCGGTCACATTCGTAAAATTCGCCTGACAGAACTGCAATGCTTTCTCAACACAGGCATCACCCGCCTTGCCGAGGAACAGGATTGAAGCAGTTTTTTTAGCCATACATACCTCTTCTTTCATTCAAATTACTATAAGGGAGTTATGCCAGGGTTTCGATGCCCATTGTAGTAACCACTTCAGTGGTTACCATTTGCGTGCTGAACGACTGACCACAGGGTAACATTTCTTTTTTTCGATTTCTGTCCAAATCTACCACAACGAGCATAAGCTCCTGTAAGTATACTGCGATAAATAACAACGAGGCTGTCCCAAAAGCGAATATTTTTAGTGCACCGCTTTAGTTGTTAGTTGAATAAAATTGTAGAGTAAGCCATTCCTTTCCAAATTTATTAGTATAATACGCAAGAAGCATTGTCTGCGGGTTTTCGAAATCACTAAAATGAGGAGTTTGAAATGTATCTTGATCCAGGAACAGGTAGTGTGGTTGTCCAGGCAGTATTGGCTGCCCTTTTAGGGTTGGGCGTTTTCATTAAGCTGTTTTGGGGAAAGATCACTTCCCTGTTTGGCAAAAAAGAGGATCAAATAAACAAAGAAGATGAGGAATAGGCGCTCAGGAGGAAGCCTATCCGCCTCATTTCGCGCCCCCCGTTGCAGCATGTGCTTGCAAGACGAGAAATTTCTGCGGCATCTGAAAATCGTTTAGAGGGAAATTATGAAATTCATTCAAAGATATATGAAGTTTAATTTTTTCATATTATTTTTAAGTATTATTTTATCTACATCCACTACCCTGTTTTTATATCAACAGATAACCGCCAGCAAGCGACGATTATCCGTACTTTTTCTTTTAACCGTACTCTTCTACATTATTATTACAGTGTGCAATGAAAATGGGTATTGGAAGAAGTGGAAAGCTCTTGACCGGATCACTCAATTCATATTTATTATTGCGATCCCCATTACGGGATTATTCATTATTAATGCTGCACATATCAATATTCCAGAATCCATCTTTCTTATTCCACGAACGAAAATCATTATTCATGGATTTGAGACCAATAACACATCTCAGGAAAAGCACATTGAGATAAATGGGATCAGGAATGGCGACAAATGGATCAGTTATGAAAGCATTAAACTTGAGGGGAATGGTGAAATTCTGGAGGATTCCATCATTTTATATGATAGCACTGCAAAGCTGACCTTAAACGCCAAAATCGAAGATCGATTATGGGTCAATTTTATTGCTGGTCCTCAATCGGGAATGGTTGATATTTCCATAAGAGAAGAAGTCGTACGCATGGATTTATACGCGGATACGATCCAGGAAAAACCCTATTCCATCAATAAACCTGCACCACAATTTCTTATTTTCATCCCCCTTATATTTTTCTCATCGATTCTTGGATTTTTAATTTCATTCCTTATCATCATATCAAACTGGAAAGCAAGCTTAATTTTTAAAAATTGTCTTGTTCCCGTGCTTTTACTGATTTTATACTCTGCCTCCTTTCTATATTTTTCTTCCAGGTATCTTCCTGAAGGCGTAAACCACAACTTTTTTTCTTTATTAATTAAATATTTGTCAGTTTTTGTAATTGTCCTGTATATCTCAATTTTTATAACCCATAAATTTCATAAGCAAGATCAATGGGTTTTCGTTAATTCTGATAACAATTTTTCCCCGGGAGATGTTCTTTTACTTTTGCTCCCTTTAACCCCGATAGTCCAATATCTCATTATAAATAAAGATATTTTATTATTGAATGATACAATAATAATTTTAGTGTTCTTCATCATATGTTCTGCCGTTTATCTTTACCTAATTCCTATGCTTTTCAGTATTTTTAGCTCAACAAAACTATTGATGCTCACGGGTTTGGCTTTTGTATATACCATAACCAATATGGCAATTTTCAGCAACACTTTTTCCTGGTATTATTCGGGGAACTTTATTATTCAGCTTTTATTTCTTGTGGGAACTTTCACTTTAGCTTTTTTGCTTTATAGCATGAAAGACAGAAGAATTTTTTACTATTTTATATTAATCAGTTTTATAACAAACGCTGCTTTCCAATTTCTATCAACTGCTAGAGAAAGGGATAGATCATCTTTTTCGCTTACAGAAGAGAATCAATTTTATTCACTAACAGAAGAAAAAGAACCTGTAGTTACCCCGAATATTTATCTGCTTATATATGATGCCTATGTGTCAAACGAAACAATGTCAGGCTATGGTATTGATAACACTTCCCAGGAAGATTACCTGGTTGAAAAAGGTTTTGAACTCTATCCACATACGTATTCAATAGCGCAAACCACAATAAATACAATGAGCAGTATTATGAATGTTTCAACCTCAAACACGAATCAGTGGGAAGCTGTTTCAGGAGATGGTGTGGTTCATCAAATATTAAAAAATCATGGATACAGCACCTATGGTTTATTCAGGTCGGATTATTTTTTTAGGAATGTAGATTCAAGTTATGATCACTCCATACCAGCGCGTGTGGATGATTCACAAATTAAAGTTTTAATTTCAGCAATTCTGATGGGCGAATTCAGATTTGATCTTGGGATTGGAGATTTCAAATATCAATCTCACGAAGAGTTCGTTAAAACAAAACAAAGTATTTTTAAGAATATTTCTGAATCTCCTGTATTTATTTATTCTCACACCCCCACACCTAATCATAGTCAAAATTCCGGGAAGTGCTTGCCCGATGAAACAGAACTATTTAAGCAAAGACTAGATGGAGCAAATATTGAAATGTTTCAGGATATAGAAATCATCACACAAAGAGATCCTGACGCGATTGTGATCATTGCAGGCGATCACGGCCCGTATCTGACAAAAAATTGTTATCACACGAATGGGTACTATGATATTTCTGACATATCGCGACTGGATATCCAGGACAGATTTGGGACTTTCCTGGCAATCAGATGGCCTTCAGAAGAGTATGAAAAATATGACGATATCGTTGTGTTACAAGATATCTTTCCATCCATTTTGTCATATCTTTACCAGGATGAGAATATACTGGAATCAAAAATTGATTCGCTTACTGTCTTCCCGAACACCATTAGCGGAGCATCAGTTGATGAAGGCATTATTCATGGTGGCGTTAATGATGGTGAGGCACTTTTTATATCAGGCAAATGATGCGGAGCCTGTCCCACGGAAAGTTGCCCGCAAACGCTGGCAGCATCGACAACTCCACCTGGCCTCACTTCAGATCGAAGCGTCCAATTGAGGTTGGGTTGTGTTGGCAGACTGAAACAGGATTGGGACTTTCAAGGATTTCTGCTAAAAGGCAAAGAAAAAGTCAGCACAGAATGGGGTAGCACGTAATATAGCCAAAGCCGCGGTGCAATAACCGCGGTTTTTTATCTTTTCCTCCAAACCTCTTTTTTACCCTGGATAAAAAATTCTCGTTCTTAATGAAAAAGAGGCCGTCCTTTTGGGACGGCCCCGTGAAAACTATTCGCCTCGTCGTCCTGCTTATGGAGCGGCAGCCACGATGATCGCGTCCATACTGATGTATTTTGTGCCGCCAGGATGGCGGAAGGCGATCGTATGGGTGCCATCGGACAATTCCGGGCTGACCCATTGCTGCTGCCAGAGCAGGCTGGCATTGTACTGGTTGACCAAAATCGGCTCGCCGCCGTCAATGATGATCTCAATATTCCCGCGACTGGAGATCTTGGTGAACACCAGGGTGAACTGCGTGCCGGTGAAGCTGAAATAGGCCGCGGCATTGGTGGCATTGGTGTAATGCATGGTTGAGTTATACGCACCGCTGGCGGCCTGCGTCTGCCAGGTGCCCACGTAGGCAATCGAACCGCCCGCATCGTCATACGTGCCTGCGCCGACAGGATCGGGCGCTTTGGCCGCCGCCAAGGGGCTGTTGGACAGACCCGATGTATTGGGCACATCATCCAACGTACGAATAGCGAAGTAGTACGTATTGCCGGGCACCAGCCCGCTGACCACCATCGACTGCACACCGCCGGCTGCCACCGGGGCAGGTTCGCCGCTGACATCTGTTGCCGCATCCCATGCGCCCTGTGAGTCAATCGGGCTGCTGGCATAACGCACAATGTAACTGCTGGCTGTGCCGGTCATGTCATCATCACCGGGAGCTGTCCAGCTCAAACTGACCGAACCAACAGCCGCACCGCTCGTGCTGCTCAAATCAGTGATGGCAGCCGGAGGAATCGCCTCAGGTTCGGAGACGATAATGGCATCCACATCAATGTACTTGCCGCCGCCAGGATTGCGGATCACAAGCGTGTGTGTGCCCTCCGGGAGCAGTTCGCTATCCCAGCGCTGCTGCCATTGCAGGGCGGTGCCGTAAGCGTTCAGTGTGATCGGCGCACCGCCGTCAATGATGATCTCATAGTTCCCCCGGCTGGTGTATTTGGTGTAAAGCAGGCTGACCATCGTACCGGTAAACTGCATCACGGCTTTATTGTCTGCTACATTGGTGTACTGCAGCGTTTTATTATAGGGGCCGCCAACGTTATAGTGCGTCCAGGTGCCGGTATAGAGAATATCGTCACTGGCGTTATCATACGTTCCCACGCCAACTGCCGGGGGCAGGTTTGGCTGCGCATCCGCAGAGTTTGAAAGGCCGGAGATATTATCGGCATCGTCTTTGGTGCGCATTGCAAAATGATAGATCTTCGTGGGATCAAGGCCGGTCACGCGCCATTCTTCAGCGGTGCCGCTGACCGAAGGAACCGGTTCACCGGTCAGGTCTTTGGCAGCCTCCCAATCAGCCAGCGTATTGATCGCGGATTCAGCATAGCGGAAAATATATTCGCTCGCCGTGCCCTCAATGCCATCATCACCAGGAGCCGTCCACGCCAGGTCAATCGAACCCTTGTCCGGGCCGGTGTAAGCCAGCAGGTCGCCGACATCCACCGGTGGAATGGTTTCAGGATTGGAAACGATGAAGGCATCAACGTCAATGTACTTTGTGTGCCCCGGATGGCGGAGAACAATCGTGTGCGTTCCCGGTTGCAGCAGCGGGCTGTCCCAGCGTTTCTGCCAGACCAGGCTGCCGTATAGATTCAGCGTAACCGGGTCGCCGCCGTCAATCGAAATTTCGAGATTTCCACGGCTGGTGTACTGTGTGTAGATCAGGCTGATCTGCGTACCGGTAAAGGTAAAGCTGGCGGTTGAACCGGGTGTGTTGCACAAATGCAGGCTATCATTATACGGTCCACTGCTGTTGTACAGGCTCCAGGTGCCGCTGTAGATAATGTTGGCGTTATTGTCATCATAGGTACCCGCGCCAACATTGGAACTGGATTGCGTCGTAGCGCCGGCACTGTTGCCAAGCCCGGAAAGGTTGGCCCCGTCATCCCGCGCCCGGATCGCAAAGTAATAGAACTGTCCCGGGGGCAGACCGGTAACGGTCATCGATTCCGCGCTGCCGGCAATTTGCGGTACCGGTTCGCCTTCCACGTCAGCTGCCCCGGCCCAAATTTCTTCCGAGGTAATTTCGCTGGTAGAGTAGCGCACAATGTACTGGCTGGCGGTACCATTCTGGAAATCATCGCCAGTGGCGGTCCACGTCAGGTCCACCGAACCCATATCGGTACCAGTCGCGGCAGCCAGGTCAGTGATCGGCGAAGGCGGATCCAACTCGTAAGCCGGGAAGGTGACGATGATCGCATCCACATCAATATAATGCGTGCCGCCAGGGTGGCTCAACTTAATCGTATGAATCCCTTCGTCCAAATCCGGGCTGTCCCAGCGATGCTGCCATTCCAGCCTGTCGCTGTGCTGGTTCAGGGTAACCGGGGTTCCATCGTCAATCTGGATCAGGATATCCCCACGGGTTGTATATTTGGTGTAAACCAGGCTGACCTGCATACCATAAAAGGTAAGGGAAGCGGCAGCATCATTGGCATTGGTGAATCGCATGGAGCCATTATACGGGCCGGTTGCCGGCCAGTCTGTCCAACTGCCCTGGAATTGAATTTGTCCACCGGCGTCATCATAAATGCCGGGGCCGACCACAATCGTGTCGGAAACTTCAAGGGCATCCAGGGAAACCACGCCGGCCGTCTTTTGAGTGATCACCAGTGTGTGCGGGCCGTTATTCGCCAGGATGGGGCTGTTCCAATGCCGCTGCCACTGCAAGGTGGGCGTATACTGGTTCAGCGTGTCCACCACCTGACCGTTAATCTTGATCTCGGCCGAGCCGCGGTTGGTGAAGCCCGCATAAATGATACTGATCTGGCGGCCCTTGAAAGTAAAGCTGGCCGAATTCCCGATTGCATTGGAATAATGGAATTCACCGCCATAGGCATTGGCGCTGGCTTGTATCGGCCAACTGCCGTTATAGTTAATCCGGGAATCATCGTCGTCATAAATACCGGCGGTGGGGCCTTCCCAGCGGCCGTCAATCTGGCGGATATAGAGATTATCAATATTCGGCTCGCCGCCTGATGGCGGATTGTCCACCGGATCCAGGGCATTGACCATTGAGGTGAAAGCCACAAAGCGCCCGTCCGTGCTGATCGCAGGAGCAAAAGAAGCATACACACCAGTATTTGTCGCACCAAGCGGCAAGGAAACCAGCATCGTCGTGCCGTCAGACTTGCGCAAATACACATCCTTGCGCCCATTCGTATCTTCAGGCACCAGCCCCTTGGCCGTCTCGAAGACGATTTTTCCGCCATCAACTGCCGGGAAGGGATTAATCGCCTGTGCAGCAGGCAAGGATACCAGCGTCATTACCCCCGTCTGCAAATCATACACATACGCGTCTTCTGTGGTATTGCCGCCCGCCACCAGATCGCTGGCTTTGGAATAGAACATCACGAATTTACCTTCTGCCGTCAGGTTATACGCCCAGGAATCATCATTGCCGGGTTCACCGCTGCCATTCTTTGAAACCAGGCTGGTGGTGCCAGCATCCAGGTCTCTCACGAATACCTGCCGGGTTGTCCCCGTGCCATCGCCGGTAATATCAGGCGAGTCACTGGTAAAGACCGCATAGTGACCGTCATCAGACACGAAGGAGCCAACCGAGCCTTGTGAACCCGCGCTCAATTCGCCGCCATCATTGGCAACGGAAACGCGGTATGTGGCCTGGCCTGAACCGGAGTAAGAACCATCCGGCCCGCGGTCGCCCATATCCCGAATAAAGACGTCGGTTACGCCATTGGTATCCCCTGGCACCAGGTTGGCCGCGTCAGAATAGAAAATCACATACTGGCCGTCCGGTGTGACGTACGGGTCATAGCTGTCTGCGTCTGCGTAGTCATTACTGCTGCTGCGGGACACAGGGATGATCTCATTCCCCGCACGGTTGATCAAATAAATCTGCTGTACGTTAACCGGGGCACTTCCCGAAGTAAAGTCCGTTGCCCGTGACGCGAAGACCACAAACTGCCCGGTATCCGAAATGAACGGATCAACCGATTCGCCGTCTACGGCTGCGCCAAACATGGTGGACAGACAGGTATTGGTGCCGGTCTGACGATTGTGCATGTAAATATCACTGAAGCCGGTGGTTTCACAAGGATGGGCGCCGTAAATCAGATTGGAAGCCCCTGAAGCGAAGACCGTATACTGCCCATTCCCGGTGATCGAGTCGCCATAGGAATCCAGATCAGCAGATTCCGACTCCGGATTATCGCCTGCCGCAGCAGGTGCATAGGAGGAACGATACACTTCCTTGCCATCTGGTGGGTCAAATTCTGGCGTTGCGGTCGGGGTGAAGGTAACACTTACCGTGGCCGTCGCTGTATCTGTGGGGGTAGGCATTTCACCACCGCCCGTGATGATGACAGCATCCAGATCCATAATGTAGCCGGTTGCGTGAGTCAAAACAACCGTATGCGGGCCAGGATTGTCCAGCACCGGACTGTCCCAGCGATTCTGCGTGGTAACCCCCGCCGTGTACTGGTTCACTGTGCCCACAATCTGGGAATCGATCTTGACCGTAACATTGCCGCGATTGGTCAGACCCAGATAAAGCAGGCTGAGCTGGGTGCCGAAGAATTCGAAAGTGGCCGTATCGCCAATGCCTTCAGAATAACGGGAACCGCCATTGTATGTTCCCGGATAATTATAAATCGTCCATTTACCGGAGTAGCTGATGCGCGGTTCCGTATCGTCATAAGTCCCTTCCGTAAGGGTGGTAATCGAACCCGTTGGCGTGGGGGTCGGTTCAGCATTGGTGACAATAATTGCATCAATATCTGCAATTGCCCCAGAAGAATGTACCAGCTGCAAGGTATGCGGGCCAGTATCGCTCAACAGCGGGCTGTCCCATTGCTGCTTCCAGGCCAGCGCGCTTGTTTTTTGATTAATAGTAGCAATCAATGCCCCATCAATATATACATTCATCAAGCCGCGATTGGTGAGTCCAGTGTACACCACGCTGACCTGATTGCCTTCAAAATTAAATTGTGCCGTGCTGCCAACCTGGTTAGAATAACGGGAACTGCCGCCAGATGCGCTGGCATGGGCATACGGATTCCAGCTGCCAGAATATGCAATCAATGGGCTGGTATCTTCATAGGTCCCTTCGCCAGGCGTTGTGGGGTTAGAAACAAGCAAGGCATCCACATCAATGATCGTGCCCGTAGTATGGGTGATGGTAATAGTATGCGGCCCTTCATCCGCCATCAATGGACTGGTCCACTCCCGTTGATAGGCGGGGGCGGCAGCATACTGGTTTAGCGTATGCACCAACGCGCCATCCATACGAATCTCTGCCTTCCCATTATTGACATTCGCTGCATATTTCAATTTCACCTGGGTGCCAGTGAATCGCAGCAGGGCATAATTGCCAATTGTGTTGGAATAATGACCGTTCCCGCCAGAAACATTGGCGGAATTATACGTTGTCCAGTTGCCGATATAAACCATGTTCGGGTCGTTGTTTTCATACGTTCCCGGGCCTACCGGGTCGGGCAGTTGAATATCTTCAATCTCAATAGCATCAATATCAATGTAAATCCCTCCCTGCCCGCCAGATGCGTGAACAATCCTCAACGTGTGCGGGCCGGGGTTATCAAGGATCTGGCTTTGCCAGCGTTTCTGGAAAGCCACAGATGCGCTGTACTGGTTCAATGAAGCAACTTTCGTATCATCAATATAAATATCAGCAATACCGCGGTTGGTAAGACCGGTATACAACAAAGTGACCTGCGTGCCGCTAAAAGAAACAGAAACAGAGTCGCCGATTGTGCTGGAATAGTGGTTACCCCCAGCCGAAGGGCCGGTGCCGCTCCATGCAGTCCAGTTGCCACTGTATTGGAAATGACTGTCATAATCTTCATAATGTCCTTGCCCCAGGGGAGCGTCGGGGTCAGGATTGGTGATTTCAAAAGCATCGATCACGACCTGACCGGTAACGGTGTGGGTCAGGAGAATGGTGTGCGGTCCAGCATCAGCCTGAATGGGGCTGTCCCAGCGTACCTGCCACTGCTCGCTGGGATTCGCCATGGCAAGGGTGGTAACCAGATTACCATCAATGCGGATTTCCAGGCTGCCGCGGCCAGGTGCCTTGGCAAAGATCAGGCTGACCTGCGTACCGGTAAATTCCAGGCTGGCGCTGCTGTTGAGCGTGGTCGAAGCACGATAAGTTCCCCCAAGTGCACTAACCGAATTTTGGGTGGCCCAGCTTCCTGTCCAGGTGATCTCGGCGCTGTTGTCATCCACCCAGCCTGCATCCGCCTTGGCTGGTGCAGCCACGCCGCTGTTCAGGGCGACAGGGGCAGCCAGTTGCATGGACGCCGGAGCCCTGTCCACTGCGTCCCCCACTGCCATGACCGGCACGGGCGTTCCGACAGCCACCGGGCCCAATTCGCCGCCGGCTGCTTCCAGCACGGGCATTTCATCTGCCTGGCTGGTGATGACCTTGGCCTGAACGGGAACCGGGGTAACCATCGTGACCAAAAAGACCGTCAACAACAATGTATGCATCCAATTTCTTTTCATACCACACCTTCTCCAAAAAAAATTTTAGAATAAAACTTAATTGATTTCAATTTTTAAAATACTCACTTTGAGATAAAGACGCAAAAACGCACAGAAACCTTCTTGTGCGATTTCATTGTAGCTTAACGCAGGGAATAATCAATTTACAATCTTGTAAGGAATCACTAAATTACCGTCATTCACACGATTTTTACGGACTTTATGGCAAACTGCAATCCATTCTTGACGGAAACGCCTTTGTGGCATTGGCGAAAAAACGCACAATGCCACAAAGAAAATACCTGCTAAAATTTTTGGCCGGAGCGTCGCCCCAGGAAATTTACGGACGGAAGATGACCCCATGCTCCTGCAAAAGCTGCTTGAGCAAAACCACAGCGCCTTCTACATTTTCGTTTCCAGGCAGGTGCAAGTCCACCGGCACATTCGTGCTGCGCTGGTCACCCACCCACACGGTCTCAATCCGCGACGGTTCAATGATCGTCTTAAGCAGGTTCAATTCCGGGCGGGTCAACTCCACCGCCGTAACGATGGCGATCAGCCCGGTATCGAGCATGATATTTGCCAGCTCGGCCAGGCGGCGGACATGTTCCTGCCGATGCTCGCCATTCCCCCGCTGCTTGATATCCAGGTTGACACCGTATACCACGCTGCCCATCCCCAGATAATAGACGTACTTTCCTTCTGCAAAGAGGCGCTGCTCGAGGGCGCGGGCAATATCCTTTCGGCCAGTCCCCTGACTGCCAGTGATGATCACCAGCGTGGGGCGCTGGTTATAGCGCTCGGCGCGCTGCTGCAGGGTCACATCCGAACGGATCCATTTGGCATCGCGCAGCATCCTTCCCTCGCGCGCCCATTCCTGCTCGTCCGGCAAAGACTCAAGCACAATCCCGCCGCCGCAGATCTCGTAATCATCCACGATCACAAAACGGCCGGTATCGGTCATCGTCTCGGAAAGATCAAAGGCAATCGCCGTATGCAGGCTGAGGATGCACTCGGCCACGTCATGCAGTTCGATCCTGTCCTTGTGCGCACTGACGGCCATATCCGAGGCATCGATCACCCGCAAAATTTCCTCGATCTGCACCTTGACCCGCACCATCCCCAGCTTGAGAACGTACTGCTTCTTGGGCAGCATAGGCTTTTTGCCCAGCCAGAACAAGGATACCCGCAGCCGCGAGGATACCTGCGGCGGCGCTTCGTGTGCCATGGCCGCCACTTCACCGCGCTGGATGTAAACCTGCTCGTTGAGCGTGAACCCCGCTGCTTCCCCGCTGATGACGGATCCTTTTGGCGGAGCAGAAAAACCTTCGATCGTTTTCACCTTGCTGCGTTTGGTGGACGGGTAGAAAACCACCTCATCCCCGATCCGTACCTGCCCGCTGAGGATCGTCCCCGCCACGATGCGGCGGTCATCGCCAAAAGAGGTGAACTTGTACACATCCTGCACCGGCATGCGGAAAGGCTTGTGTTCCAAAGAAGGCGCTTTTTGAAAACGATCGAGCGCCGTCAATACGGTATCGCCCTGATACCAGGGCATGTGCGCACTTTTCCCGGCAATATTATCGCCTTCCCTGCCGCTGACCGGAATATACCCCAACGGGCGCATCCCGATTTCGGACAGAAATGCGTTATATTCTTTGGTCACGGTTTCATACACATCCTGGCGATAATCCACCAGGTCCATTTTATTGACCAATACCACGATTTGCTTGATGCCCAGCATCCACAGCAAATAGCCATGCCGCCGAGAGTTTTCCATCACCCCTTCGTGGGCATCGATCACCAGAATGGCCGCCTCGGCGCGCGAGGCGCCGGTGACCATGTTACGGATGAATTCAATATGCCCGGGGGCGTCGATGATGATGTAATTACGCTGCCCGGACTTGAAGAACACGCGGGCAGCATCAATGGTGATGCTCTGGGCACGCTCGTCCTTGAGCGCGTCAATCAAATATGCATATTCAAACGGGCTGGCGTTGCGCTTGCATTCCAGGCGCACCTGTTCCAGCTTGCCGTCCGGCAGGGAACCCGTGTCCGCCAGCAGGCGGCCGATCACCGTGCTTTTGCCATGATCCACATGGCCGACAAAGACCACGCTCATTTTCTCCAGGAAGGTTTCGTTTAGCTCTGCCATGTTTACATATATCCTTCCCGGCGCAGGGTTTCCAGACCGCCGCCGTCGTCCTTGTCCTGGGCGCGGCCGTCGCGCTCGGCAATATGGGAAAACTTGCCGGTCTTTAATTCCTCAATGATCTCCTCCACGTTGCGCGCTTCTGACGCCACCGGGATGGTACACGGATAGCAGCCTAGCGAGCGGTAGCGCGTGCCGTCGCCCTGGTTGTAATATAGCGACACGGTGGGGATGTTCTCGCGGTGGATGTATTCCCAGATATTCAGCTCTGTCCAGTCCAGCAGGGGATGGATGCGCACATTCGTGCCGGGCGCAAAATCCGTCTTAAACTGGTTCCAGAACTCGGGCGGCTGGCCGCCGATGTTCCACTCGTTCTGCTTGTCCCGCGGGGAGAAGTAGCGCTCCTTGGAACGCGAGCCTTCTTCATCTGCGCGTGCACCAACGATCACCCCTTCATACGGCTGGGAGTTCTCCTCTTCTTCATACCGATCCATGGCATGGTTGAAGCGCATCCGCACGCCGGTAGCGTTGATCGTATTCTTAAGGGCTTCGGTTTTCAACAGTCCGCAGCAGCGGATGCGGTCAACATTCCCATCCGGGAAGGTCTGTTTGGCTTCCAGGGCTTCCGTATTGGACCCCACCACCATTGGCAAATGCCAGTCGCGGGTCAACTGATCGCGGTAGGCGATCATCTCCGGGATCTTGTAATGCGTGTCGATATGCACCAGCGGAAAAGGTACATGCCCGAAAAAAGCCTTCCTGGCCAGCCACAGCAGAACCGTGCTGTCCTTGCCCATTGACCACAACATACACAGGTTTTTAAAATTGGCGTAGGCTTCCCGAAAAATATGAACGCCCAGGCTCTCCAGTTCGTCAAGATGATCCATAAAAAATAATTCCTGCTTTCCTTTTTTTGATGTAGCGACAGGCTTAAACAAAATGCCAGCAGTGGAAACCTGTTTCCCACTGCTGGGATATTGTACTATGAACAGCCCGCCCTCGATCATGGCAATTCGCCATGAAAATGGGGAAGGCAGAAAACCGCTATCGGGCATCTGATCACAGGAGAAGGGATATAATATTCTGGTACAGTTCATTATTCCCGGCAGGAAAGAAATTGAAATCAAGTTTAAAGCGATCTTTGGAGAAAGAACCCAACCTATGAACGAAACCACACTCAACGGACAATCCGCAGACATCGTGTCTGAGAATATTCAAAGACTAAAGCAAATCTTTCCCGAAGTATTTTGCGAGGATAGCGTTGATTTTGAGAAGCTGCAAGCGGTTTTGGGGGAATATGCGGATGATAATGAGGAACGATATAACTTCACCTGGTGGGGGAAGAGCCGCGCATTGAGATTGGCGCAATCGCCTTCAGTGGGCACGTTGCGCCCGTGCAAGGAAGAAAGCAAGGATTGGGATACGACGGAAAACCTGTACATCGAGGGCGACAACCTGGAAGTGCTCAAACTCTTGCAAAAATCTTATCACGGCAAAGTCAAGATGATCTATATCGATCCGCCTTATAACACAGGAAAGGATTTTGTGTATCCCGATGATTACAAAGATCCTTTGCAGCATTATCTTGCCATGACTGGCCAGGTGGATGAGGAAGGCAAAAGAGTCAGCACCAACAGTGAAGCCAGCGGGCGCTACCATACCAACTGGTTGAATATGATGTACCCGCGGCTGCGTCTGGCGAGGAACTTACTGCGGGATGATGGGGTTATATTCATTTCTATCGATGATAATGAAATGGAAAACCTAAAAAAAATATGTAACGAACTCTTTGGCGAAGATAACTTTATAACTTCTTTTATGTGGAAGCGAAAAAAGGAAATTTCGAGTGATTCCAAAAATGTCGCGATTCAGGGGGAGTATATACTTACTTATGGGAAAACAAGTAGTGCAATATTTGCTTCTGAACCATTATCTGAAGAATATATTAAGAAAAGTTATAAAGACCCTAATAGTCAGTTCCCGTTAGGAAAATGGCGTCCAGTGCCTTTAACTGTTTCAAAAGGTTTAAGTGGTGGTGGCTATCAATATAAGATAGCAACACCAACCGGAAAAGTTCATGACAGATTATGGGCTTATCCACAGCATAGTTTTCAAAGGTTGGTAGAGGAAAAGCGGGTATATTACGGCATTGATGGAAATGGTGTTCCACAAAGAGTAATTTATTCTTTCGAAAGCTCTGGGCAACCAGTAACGAACTATTGGGAAAATATCGCAACCAATAAAGCTGGGAAAAAAGAAATATTAGATTTATTTTCAGATAATCTTTTTGATACACCGAAGCCTTCTTCGCTGATTATCAAAATGTTAAGACTAACTACAGCAAATGATGATATAGTGCTTGATTTCTTCTCTGGTGGTGGAACAACATCGCATGCTGTTATGAAATTGAATAGTAAAGATGGCTGCAAGCGAAAATTCATTATGGTGCAACTGCCTGAGCCAACCGATGAAAATACGGAAGCACGCAAAGCTGGTTATGAAAATATTTGTGAGATTGGTAAAGAACGTATCCGGCGGGCAGGCGAGAAGATCAAAGCCGAATTGCAGAAAAAGCGAAAAAAGCAACCTTCCATTTTGGGAGAAAACGCTTCGGTACATCCTGATGATCTGGATGTTGGTTTCAAGGTTTTCAAGTTAGATAGTTCCAACTTGAAGAAGTGGAACCCAGATACTGAAAACATCGAAGAAAGTTTGCTAGATGTCATTGAGAATTATGTGGATGGGCGCAGCGAGCTGGATGTGGTGTATGAGATTATGCTCAAGTATGGCATTGATCTGACGCTGCCGCTTGAAGAATATGAAATTGGCGGGAAGAAGATTTACTCCATCGGTTATGGGGCATTGATGATCTGCCTGGATCGGGAGATCACCACGGATGTTGCCAATGAGATCGTGCGCCTGAAAGAAGATTTGAAACCGGAAGTGATGCGGGTGGTGTTCAAGGACAATGGCTTCAAGGATGACAGCGTGAAGACGAATACTAAAGAGATCCTGCGTAATGCAGGCATTGATGAGATTGTGAGTGTTTAAGGAGTTTCTCTAATGACAAGAAAAGACAACTTTATTTATACAAGTATCAAAGAGAACATTTTATAAAGGAAATTACTCAAATTAAAGAGCTATATTTTGAGAAAATTGAGCCTGGATTTGCAGATACAGAAGGAGATGCAAAACGATATGAGGAAAATTTGCATAAAGCGGCTTCAAGATCAATAGTAAATGGTGAAATTGATAATAATGATAGGGCTGATTTGTCAACTTGGATCATGGAGCAAGGTTATGATCGCTATACGATTCTGGAGATAATGAAGTATCGAACTTTAGCTATGTGGATATCATGTATGTGTCAGGTTTGGGAACAACAGATATCCTTGTTTCTGAAAAAAGAATTTGAAACAGAGCGGCTTGAATTAGTTGGGAATAAGGGACAACCAATAGTGGATTTCAATATAGAGCAATTATGGGAAATTTTTCGGCAATTCCAGGTGGAGGTCAAGAGCTTGCAGTGTTGGTCTAAAATTAATGAAATGAGGCAATTAGTTAATGTAATAAAGCATGGCGAAGGGCGTTCTGCAAGTACACTAAAAACAATACGCCCCGATTTTTTTAATACTGGTAATGAATTCATGCTTACCGATGGAATGACAAAATATGGAGTTACATTGTTAGACACAACTCTAACAATAACAAATCAAGATTTTATTGATTATTTCAATGCCGTGATTCAGTTTTGGACAGATTTACCTGAACGGATGTATGAGAAGTGAGAGGGAAAACGAATAATGAAATTACAATTCAATCCCAGTCTTGACTATCAACAGCACGCTATTGCATCGGTGAAAGACTTGTTTCTGGGGCAAACCCCAAAACAGTCTAACTTTACCGTTTCTTATATGATCGGCCAGATTGGTTTGCAGGACACGCAGAATGGCATAGGCAACCGGCTTGAATTGGATGCCGAAGATATTTTCAAAAACCTGCAAGCCATTCAGCTGCGTAATGGTCTGCCTCAAACAAAGAAGCTTGTTGTCGGTCAATATGATTTTGATGTGGAGATGGAGACTGGAACGGGAAAGACTTACGTATACCTGCGCTCAATCTATGAATTGAACAAGGCCTATGGATTTACCAAATTTGTGATTGTTGTCCCCTCTTTGGCAATCAAGGAAGGGGTAATGAAATCCTTGCAGATCACGGATGCGCATTTCAAAAATCTTTACGATAATACCATTTGTGAATTCTTTGTGTATGACAGCTCCAAGCTGGATCAGGTGCGCAATTTTGCAGTGAGCGACAATATTCAAATTATGATCATCAATATTGATGCTTTCCGCCGCAGTTTCACGGATCCCAGCAAGGAAACCAAAGCTAATATCATTCACCGCCCTAATGACCGCCTGAACGGAATGCGTCCGATTGAATTGATTCAGGAAACTCACCCTTTCGTGATCATTGATGAGCCGCAATCTGTAGATACAACAAAAAAGGCAAGAGAAGCAATTGAATCGTTGCATCCATTGTGCATTTTCCGCTACTCTGCCACTCACGTGCAGAAGCACGATCCGATTTATAAACTGGATGCGATTGATGCCTATGAATTGGAACTGGTCAAACAGATCGAGGTAGCTGGCTTTGAAGCTACAAATGCACACAATGATGCCTATATGCGCCTGGTTTCGGTGAACAATAAGAAGTCCCCGATCACCGCGCGGCTGGAAATTGATGTGCAGGGAAAGAATGGCATTCAAAAGAAGACGGTTACATTCAAGCGCGGTGATGATCTGTATGATAAGTCTGGCCGCCGGGAAGTATATGATGGCTATGTGGTCAAAGATATTTACTGCGAGCCAGGCAACGAATACATTGATTTCACCAGCAAGCCGGATATTCTGCGCCTGGGGGAAACAATTGGGGATGTTGACCAATTGATGCTGAAAGAAATGCAGATCCGCAAGACCATAGAAGAACATCTGGACAAAGAATTGATCCTCAACAAGAAGGGCGTCAAGGTACTGAGTCTGTTCTTCATTGACCGCGTTTCGAATTACCGCTCTTATGATGAAGAAGGAAACCCGCAAAAAGGGATCTATGCTGAAATGTTTGAGAAGGCTTATCGGGAATTGATCCGCAAGCCGAAGTATCACACACTTTTTGAAGGCATTGATTTTGACGAAGAAGTTGAACGGGTGCACGATGGGTACTTCTCTATTGACAAGCGCACCAAAACTTTCAAGGATACCAGCGGTCAAACCCAGGACGATGAAGATGCCTATACCTTGATCATGAAGGACAAGGAAAGGCTGCTCAGTTTTGACAGCCGCCTGCGTTTTATCTTCTCCCACTCTGCCCTGCGGGAAGGTTGGGATAACCCCAATGTCTTCCAAATATGCACGCTTAATGAAACCAAGTCTGATGTCAAACGTCGTCAGGAAATCGGGCGCGGAATGCGCCTGTGCGTCAACCAGGACGGTGAACGTCTGCACGGCTTTGAGGTGAATACCCTGACCGTGATGGCAAATGAAAGTTATGAGGATTTTGCTGAAGGGCTGCAGAAAGAAATCGAGCAGGAAGAAGGCATCCGCTTTGGCGTGATCGAAGCCCACACCTTCGCCAATATCCCGGTTGAACAGGAAGATGGTACTGTGGCCTATCTGGGCCAGGAAGCCTCTGAAGAGTTGTTTGCGTTCTTCCAGGAGAAAGAATACATTGACGCTCGCGGTAAGGTCACCGATCAGCTCAAGCTTGATCTGAAGCAGGATCGTTTTGAATTGCCGGAGAAATTTGAAGCCAGCAAGGATAAAATTACAGCCTTGACGCGCAAAGTCAGCGGCAAGTTGAACATCAAGAACAGCGATGACAAACGCAAAGTCAAATTGAACAAACAGGTGTTCTTAAGCCCTGAATTCAAGGGGCTTTGGGACAGGATCAAATACAAAACCACGTATTCCGTGCAATTTGACAGTGATGAGTTGGTCAGAAAATGCAGCAGGGTGATTGCCCAGGAAATCGATGTGCGCGCTCCGAAGTGGATGTATCGCAGAGGCGGGTTAGATATCACAGCCGGTGGCGTTTTGGCGGAAGAGAAAGAGGCCTACATGGTTGGTGTGGTAGATGAACGTGTTTTCCTGCCGGATATTGTTACCTTCTTGCAAAACAAGACTTTCCTGAAGCGCAAGACCATTGTTGATATTTTAATCCAAAGCAAGACTTTGTCTCTTTTCAAGAAGAACCCGCAAAAGTATATGGACGAGGTTTCCAAGATCATCTCCAGCGAACTGCGGATGATGATTGTGGATGGGATTAAATATACGAAAATAGGTGATAACGAATATTACATTCAGGAAAAATTTGAGAATGAAGAATTGTATGGGTATCTATCCAAAAATATGCTGGAAAGTCACAAATCTGTTTATGAATATGTGATCTACGATTCAGACACGGAAGCCAATTTTGCACAGCGTTTTGAGAGCAATGCCAGCGTGAAGACCTATGCCAAACTTCCCGATTGGTTCACGATCAATACACCAATTGGTTCCTATAATCCCGACTGGGCGGTTTTGGTTGAGGATGATGGAGATCAAAAGTTGTACTTTGTGCTGGAAACCAAGGGGAATATCCTGGCTGAAGCCCTGCGTCCGACCGAGCACGCCAAGATCCAGTGTGGATATGAGCATTTCAAGGCATTGGGCAATGAGGTAGTATTCAAGCCGGTGGATAGTTTTGATAGGTTTGTTGAGGGAATTTGACATCCTCCCATTTATTGCAAGCTCTACTTCAAACGTTCCTTCCCCCCACAATCCCCCGCTCCTCCAGCAATGCCACCACCGCCGCCACACATTCCTCCAGCGACTGCACGCTCGTATCCAGCACCAGCTCCGGCGCTTCGGGCGCCTCATACGGCGAACTGATCCCGGTAAATTCGGGGATCTCGCCTGTCTGTGCCTTCCGGTACAAGCCCTTCGGGTCGCGGCGCATACATTCCTCCAGCGGACAATCGACATAAATCTCCAGGAAATTGCCCTCTCCCAGCAAATCACGCACTGCCTGCCGGTCGGCGCGCAGGGGACTGATGAAAGCCGTCAGCACGATCAGGCCGGCGTCATGCAGCAAACGCGCCACCTCCCTGATGCGGCGGATGTTCTCCATGCGGTCTTCGAGAGAAAAACCCAGGTCACTATTGAGACCCGTGCGGATATTGTCCCCGTCCAGCAGGTAGGTGTGCGCCTGGTACGCTCCGTTCAACACAAGGTCAACCGCATTGGCAACCGTTGACTTGCCGCTGCCGGACAGGCCGGTGAACCACAGCACCACCGGCGCATGCCCTTTGATCGCACTGCGCTGCGCAGTCGTTACAGATTGTTTGTGGGGGAGAATATTTTTTGTCATAACCCAATCATACCCGGATTAATCGCTATTAATTCAATCCAGGCCTTTTGTCCGCCACGGGAAAATCGGCTGCAAGAGGCTGCGGCGCGAGTCCTGCCCAAAATGCGACCCCGGCGTACCGGTATCCATCACCGAGAAGCGCAGGGCATCCACCCGTTCATAGGCCACCACCGCAAACCCGTCCGCGATCCATACCCGCACCATAAATTCTCCGGGCATCAGGAATTCCCGCGGGATGACCACTTCACTTTCATACACGCCCGGCTGGCGGTCTTCGAGCATGCTCACATCCGCATCATGGTCAGCAGTGGTAAACACACTCACGCCAATCGAGGTCAATAATTCAATGCCCACATAGCAGCCGCGCACCGGCTGGTTGATCTCGTATTTCAGGCGGATGGTGACCGGCTCGTCATAGCCAAACTGTGCGCCAACCACCCCTTCCTGATTGACCACCGATGCCTCCAGCAAATTCATCGGCTTTGCGGGATCAGGCTCCTGAATATACTGTGCTTCCCCGGCGATGCTTTCCTTCATATACTTGTTGATCACCGCGGCGGTCGGCCCGATGGCGGTCACTTCGCCCTGGCGTAATAACACGGCGCGGTTGCACAGGCGGTTGATCGAGCCCATATTATGGCTGACAAACAACACCGTGCGCCCGCCGGTAGCCACGTCTTCCATCTTATCGAGGCATTTGCGCTGGAAGGCGAAGTCGCCCACCGCCAGCACCTCATCCACCACGAGGATCTCCGGCTCCAGATGGGCGGCCACCGCAAACGCCAGGCGCACATACATCCCGCTGGAATAACGCTTGACCGGGGTATCGATAAATTTGCCGATCTCGGAAAACGCCACGATCTCGTCGAATTTCTTCTCAATCTCGGAACGCTTCATCCCCAGGATGGTGCCGTTCAGGTAGATATTCTCGCGGCCGGTCAGCTCGGGATGAAATCCCGTACCGACTTCCAGCAGGCTGGCGACCTTGCCTTTGATCTTGATCTGCCCTGCTGTCGGAGCGGTGATCCTGGAGAAAATCTTCAACAGGGTCGATTTGCCCGCCCCGTTGAAGCCAATGATACCGATGCGCTCGCCTTGCTCCACCTCAAAACTGACATCTTTCAAAGCCCAGATGCCGGTTTCTTCGCTCTGGGTGCGCCCATAGGGGTCCGGCTTACCGGTCATGCGATTCCACAGGACGAGGATATCGTCACGGAAGGTGCGCCGGTCAACCAGACCGAGGCGGTAATATTTGCTGAGATGTTCAACTGAAATGACTTTGCCCATGATCTCCGCCTATACCGTATCCAGGAAAGTGCTTTCCATGCTGCGGAACCAGAACACACCGATCAGCAGGAAAACGAATGACACGGTAAAAGAATATGCCAGCATCCCCAGATCGAGCACGCCCTGCCCCAGGAACCCATAGCGGAAAGTTTCGATGATCGCCGTTACCGGATTAAGCTTGAAATAGATCTTGAGATGCTCCGGCACATTCGAAAGCGGATACACCACCGGGGTGACGTAGGTCACCAGGGTGGTGAAGAATGCCACCAACTGCCCCAGGTCACGGTAGCGAGCCGTCATGGCTGAGGTGATCAAGCCTGGCCCCAGACCCATATTGACGGACATCAACAGCAGCACCGGCAGCATGAATGCCCACACATTGGGCTGAATATCCGCCCCAATGGAGATGAAATACACCAGGAAGCCGATGAACAGCACAAATTGCACCGCCACATTGATCAGGTAGATCAACACCCGTGCCAGTGGTATCGTCAACCGCGGGAAATACACCTTGCCAAAAATATTCGCGTTCTGTCCAAACACATTGGAGGTATTGATAAAACTGTTCGAGAAAATATTGAACATGAAGGTGCCCGACATATAGAACAGGAAGGGCGGCAGACCGTCGGTAGGCAGGCTGATCACATTGCCATAGAAAAAAGTACTCGCCAGCGCTGCCAGAATCGGCGGAAACACAAACCAGAAATATCCCAGGATGGTCTGCTTGTAAGCCGAGACAAAATCACGGCGCACGAACAGCCACACCAACTGGCGATATTCCCACAGTTCTTTCAGGCGCAGATGATACCATTTCTCACGCGGGGTGATAACGCTCGTCCACCATTGGACTTCCTGTGGTTGTTCCTGCGTGGTTCCCTCGTTCTTACCTGTCATAACACCTTTTTGTAAATTATGCATTGTACATTATAAATTGTAGATTGCCTGTATCACCCGCTGCTGCTGCTCATCCGTCAAGCCCACCGAGCAGGGCAGGCTGATCGCCTCACGCTTCAGCCGCTCGGCCACCGGACAGGGCATGGCAAACGCATCCGCATGCGCCAGACTGAGATGAGCTGGCTGCCAAAGTGGGCGTGTCTGAATCCGCGCTTCACCCAATTTTTTAAGCAAAGCGCGGCTATCCATACCATAAGCATCCTCATCCACGAGGATCGTGTACATCCATTTTACACTGCTTGCCCAGGATGCGTCCGGCATCAGGGTCAGACCGGGTACATCCCGAAAAGCAGCATCATATACATCCGCAATGCGCCGCTTGGCAGCAATGTAGTCTTCGATCTGTTCAAGCTGGGCCACACCCATCGCCGCCTGCACATTGGTCAGGCGATAGTTATAGCCAATCTCGTTGTGAATGAACTCCACCCGGTCGTCTTTGGCCTGGGTGGTCAGGTAACGCGCCTTTTCAGCCCACTCTTTGCGGGCGGTAACGATCATCCCTCCGCCGCCAGTGGTGATCAACTTGTTGCCGTTGAAACTGAAGCAGGCCAGATCCCCGATGCAGCCCGTCATCTGGCCCTTGTAGCGCGCACCGAGACTCTCGGTGGCATCTTCAATTACCACCAAATCATATTTGCGAGCGGCAGCCAGGATGGGATCCATATCCACCGGATGACCGAGGATATGCACGGGGATGATGGCTTTCACCCGTCGGCCAGTGTGGCGGTTCCACAGTTCACCGTCACGGTATTCACATTTATGGTCGAGGAAATCACTCACCTGCTGCGGGTCCATCTGCCAGGTATCTGGTTGCGAATCAATGAACACTGGCCAGGCCCCCGCATAGCGGATGGCATTCACCGGTGCAATGAAAGTCATCGAAGAGACCAGTACTTCATCTTCAGGCTGCACACCCGAAACGAGCAGGGAGATATGCAAGGCCGAGGTGCCATTCACCACAGCCACCGCATACGGCGCACCGACGAAATCCGCCAGCCCGGCCTCAAAACGGTCGACGTACGCCCCTACCGAAGACACCCAGGTCGTATCCAGACACTCCTTGATGTACTTCCATTCATTGCCGCGGATCTCGGGGACGCATAATGGCACAAAACCCTCCTGGGGAGGGGTGCCGGGCTCAAACGGTGTATTCATTCGGTCGGTACCTGTCCAGGTTGTCTCGAATCCAGGCGATAGTCTTTTCCAGCCCTTCTTCCAGGGAAACGCGCGGCGTCCAGCCCATCAGCTCAGTGGCCAGACTGTGGTCAGCCAGCAGGCGGTTGACCTCGCTCTTCTCCGGCCGCAGGCGGTCCACTTCGCTTTCCACCTCAAAGTCAATGCCGGTCAGGCGGGCAATCAAGGCGGCCAGACCACCGATGCTGATCTCGCGGCCTGAACCGAGGTTGACCGTGCGCCCGACCACTTCCAGCGACTGGGCGGCCATCACAAAGCCGTCCACTGTATTGGATACAAAATTCATATCGCGGGTGGGGGTCAGGCTGCCCAGATGGACTTCCCCCTGCTGGAGGCACTGGGTGATGATCGTCGGGATGACGGCCCGGGCGGACTGGCGCGGGCCAAAGGTGTTGAAAGGCCGCACCGTGGCAACCTGTACATCAAAGGAACGATAGAAAGCCTCGGCCATCTTGTCCGCACCGATCTTGCTGGCCGAATAGGGCGACTGCCCCTGGAGAGGATGCTTCTCATCAATCGGCACATACAGCGCCGAACCATATACTTCACTGGTGGAGGTATGCACCACACGCGGGGTGCCCAGGTCACGGGCAGCCTGCAATACATTCAGGGTGCCATTGATATTGGTACGCACATACGACTCGGGGGCGCGGTAGGAATAGGGGATGGCGATCAGGGCTGCCAGATGAAAAACTACATCCACATCTTCCATTGCCCGGCGCACACTGTCGCGGTCGGTAATGTCCCCGGCCAGCACTTCAACCTGGTCCACCAGGGGAGATTCGTCCAGCCAGCCGCGGCTGCCCAGCGCATTGTAATGCACCAGCCCGCGCACTGCGGCGCCTTCCTGCACCATCCGTTCGGTCAGATGGCTGGCGATAAACCCGCCCGCTCCGGTGACCAGCACGCGTTTTCCTGCCCAGCTCATGGTTTGAACCTCCCGTTCTTGACGTCATCCTGTGCCTTCACGTAGTCATCATGCTTGCCGATATCCAGCCAGTATTCCATGATCGCGAAATTCGCCACCGTGCGGCCCTCATCCAGCAGCAGCTGGATCAAGTCGGTCATATCATAGTGCTCGCCATTGGGAATGGAGCTTACCACGCCCGGTTCCAGCAAGTAAATGCCGGCATTGACAAAGAAGCGGTAAGAGGGTTTCTCACGCACTTCCTTCACAAAGGGGCCGTTGCAATCCACCACGCCATAGGGTACCTGCAAATCATACTGGCGCACTGCCACGGTCATTTCTGCCTGGTGTTTGTGATGAAAAGCCAGCATGGCGCGGAAATCCAGCCGGGTGAGGATATCGCCATTGATCACCAGCATGGGGGTATCCAGGCGTTTCATCAAAGCCAGTGCCCCGGCCGTGCCCAGCGGACGGTCCTCGGTTACATAATTCAGATTGACGCCCAGCGCAGCCCCATTCCCAAAATGGGATTTGATCTTGTCGCCCAAATAACGGGTAGACACATTGATCTGCTCGATACCGGAATTGCGCAGCTGTTCGATGACCAGCTCCATCAGCGGGCGGTCACCCACGGGCAGCATCGGCTTGGGCATGTCTTCGGTCAATGGCCGCAGGCGCAGGCCTTCGCCGCCAGCCATGATCACCGCCTGGAGCGGCGCTGGCTGCTGGGGAAGCATTTCCTCCATCAAGGCCACCTCGACCACGCGGCCTTCTTCATCTAACAGCGGCACCTGTGAGATGACATACTCCTGCATCAGGGCCAGAACTTCTTCCGGCGGGGTATGGATGGAAGCCGTGATCGGTTTGGCATACGGGCCAGACTGTTTGGCATCCAGCAGCACCTGCACACCCGTGTCCAGATTTTCACCGGCCAGCATCGCGCGGCGCACATCGCCATCCGAGACGGTGCCCACCAGGCGCTGCTCCGAATCCACGATCAGGGCAATACCCTTTCCACCGCCATCAATACAGGCAATTGCATCCCGGATGGAGGAGTCTACACGAATAAAAATCTGGGGAAATTTTTGAGCCGTCATCATCTTCCTGATAAACACAGCAGTTTGTGTTTGAACTGCATATACGTATGATAGGCGCAACAAAACGATAAATTGAGCCGCCCAAAGTATACCATCCAATAGCAGGCAGAAACAACGCCATTGAATGGTTGATCTAATCTTGAAATATTGTATACTCTATAATGTTAAGGAAACAGGTGAAGCATGAAACGCTCAATTCATGAACATGCACAGGAATACGCACAAAAAAGCTATTCACATTTTTTATGACAAGAAATATGTGAATCTGGTGATGTTGTATATTTTGCAATATCACCAGAATTTTCCGGATGTGTAGCCCAAGGCGATACACCTGAAGAAGCCATTACTGCATTGCGTCAGGTACGGCTGGATTGCATTGTACACTTACTAAAATTTAATATTGACATTCCAGAACCTCAAATCACATTAACAGGATTTTCTCCTTCAAATCCATGCGAAATACACGAAGTTATTACTCTTGATTTCAAAAAAGAAATAGGGAGTTTTGACCCAGAAGTAATACAAAATGAATATTTAATTGTCGATCTGGCAAATGCCTAAACAATTCTTGCATCGTAATCAACTAAACTCCACCCTGATTTTCAGGGTGGTTTTCATCTATGCGCAGTAGTTGTTAAGTATCTCTAAGTTACCTATACGCAGTTGCTACTTGACATGGCTTTAAACTCCGCTATACTATCATCAAAGCTTATTATGGATTTTGCTCTTCACAGCCCGGGGAAATGCTTCAGCAAAACATCCCCCCGATAAACCAGTGCGGGAACCCCGTTATACGTCAGGAACCATCTATGAAAATTAAATTTTGGGACATCCTCTCCTTTTTTCTGCTGATCCTGCTTTTGGTGATCGGCGGGTTGATCCTGCAAGTCTATCGCAACCCCTATGCTGCCGTGAACCCCTTCCCGCCCCCCACCGTCCCCGCAAAGCTGATCATCCCTTCCTGGACAACTACCCCGCGCTCCATGCCGGCGACCTGGACGCTTACCCCGCGTACAGATTCACAGTACCAGCTCGCCTCCACATCGACGATCATGCCCACCGCAACCTACAATATTTTGTATCCGGTCATCCGGCCCACCCGAACCTTTACCAAGACCGCCATACCGGCGACCAACACCCCCGCCACAACGGCTACGCGCACCGCAACCAAGGGCACGCCCGGGCCATCTCCCACGGCTACCACAACCAGAACGACAACGCGAACCCCCACAAGAACGCTGACCGGCACTCCACCAACTCCGACCTTAACCTACACCCCCTATCCTGCTACATCTACTGCTACTGCCACAGCAACGGCTACCGAAACCCCTGCCCCACAGCCGACAGCCATCGCCTTTTCGGTTGACTACAACGGGGATGGCTACAAAGATTTGGTGACGATGAGCAGCAACGGGGTATATACCAACATGATCCGGGCCGGTTCTTCCGGCGCCGAGCCGATCCTGACCGACTGGTCACCTGACGGCGAGTGGCTGTTGTTCCACAGCGGCAATATCCCGCAGGTGAAGAAAATCCGCACAGACGGCTCTGACGAAACATTCATCAATAACATGGGCTTTAACACCCATGATGCAGTCTATTCCCCCGACGGCAACTGGATCCTCTTCGTGCAGGGTTCCGGCACCAGCGCTGACCTGTGGCGCATGAATTCGAGCGGCTCACTGGCCCCCCAACGGTTGACCGACGACAGCAATGAGGATAGCTATCCCGACTGGTCCCCTGACGGGCACAGCATCGTTTTTACATCAATCCGCAGCGGACAGACAGACCTGTATCTGCTGGATCTAAACACTGGTCCGGATCCCTATGTCGTCACCCGCTTAACTACCAACAGCCTGTCAGAATATTCACCGCAATTCGTGTCTGCCAACCAGATCGTGTACATGGTTTACAGCAGCGGCCAATATGATATTTATATCGCCGACATCACCAACATGGCAGGTGCCACAAACCTGACCAACACCAGCGCCGAGAACGAAAAATACCCCGCCCTGGCAGATGGCAAGATCATCTACATCAAACAGGATGGAAGCCAGGGCGTTTATACCATGAACCTTGACGGATCGGGCAAGACCCGCCTCAATGAAAATTACCGCTACGCGGTCAATCCGCGCTGGGTGCCATAACCTCCAGCATTGTTAATCTTTTAACCCGCTCACCAGTCAAGTGAGCGGGTTTCTTTTTACAACCCTTTCATTCGTGAAACTTGAAATTTCAAATACTCTGTGATGATTCAAGCCGTCACGCGTAGGGCCGTTCGCTTTTGAACGCACATACGCATCAAGCTAAGCGGTGGTAATCAACAAAAACGCCAAAACCGCCCCTTACCCTACGGGTATGATGTGGAAAGGTTGGATTTCCAAGTAGTTTGACGCCAAACCTTGCCAGGCATGCCATCAATCAGCCAGCAAGGCTTCCCTTTTCAAGGTTAATGCGAAAACAACCTCGAAAAGGGTTACATTGCAGGCCAAGAAGCCAGACAGGTTAAAACAAACTCAACTGATCCGGCTCATCCTCTTGGGGATTAAAAAGCGGCGGGGCATCTTCATTTGATGGGGCAGGATTGTTCCCACTAAAGAGGTCAATTTGCTCGGCATTGACCTCGTGGATGCTGGTCTGGGTGCCGGACGGCGCGGCAGTCTCGTATTGCTGGGGCGCGGCCTGGCGGGCCTGCTCAATCCATTCAGGCAATTTCGCAAAATCTTCTTTCATCACCGGGCGCAATGACCCCAGCCGCAGGGCAGCTGCCGGATGGTACATCGGCACAACCAAACGCCCGCGCACCCGGCGCGGCTGGCCGTGGATCTGGCTGATTTTGGCATTATGAATGAACTTCGCCATCGAGAGCCGGCCCAGGGTGACAATCACTTTGGGATTGATCGCCTCAATCTGCCGGTCAAGATAACGCCCACAGGCCGTCAGCTCTTCGGGCTTGGGATCGCGGTTGCCAGGCGGACGGCATTTGACCACATTGGTAATAAATACCGTCGAGCGGTCCATCCCGCAGCTTTCCAGCAGCTCATCCAAAAACTTGCCGGAACGGCCGACAAATGGCAGGCCCTGCTCATTCTCATGAAAGCCGGGGCCTTCACCAATAAAGAGGATCTCCGTCTGAGGACTGCCCGCACCCGGCACAGCATGCTTGCGCGAGAAGTGCAGCTCACATTTCTCGCACACTGCCACTTGTTGAGCAATCTCCTCCAGAATTTCGGCGGTTGTCATATCGATCTCCTCTCTTTATTCTTCATCATCGCGTTCGCACCAGGCGTGCAGCTGCGCCAGGTCAAAATGATCCAGCAGCATCACCAGCGCATCTTCTCCATTGTCACGGTAATAGCGTTTGCGTTCGCTGACCACTTCAAAGCCAAACTTGCGGTAAAGGGCCTGCGCCGCATAATTGCCAGCGCGTACTTCCAGAAAAGCATGCTCTGCGCCTTCTTTTTCTGCCTGCAAGAGGCCATGCGCCAGCAGCCAGCGGGCCAGCCCCTGCTGTTGGAAATCGGGATGCACCGCAATCGTCGCTACCTGCACTTCATCCATCACCAGCCAACAAACCATCATCGCCGCGATGCGCTGCGCGCCGTTGGCCGAAGTCCACTCCACCACATAAGGACGGGAAACACGATTATGTTCCACTTCATAAGCAAAAGAATGTTTCGGCCAGGGCAGGCTGAAACAAATTTGATCAAGATGATGCACCTGCTGCGCATCTTGAAGAAGCATGGGACGCAGTTCAAACGCCACGGGATCTCCCTCAGGCAGGGATGCCGGTATTCATGTGGAGGTAGATCGGTGAAAGGGAAGCCGCATCGTCAAATTTATGCGCCTGATAGCGCTTCCAGGCCAGCGCGGCCAGGTAAGACGGCCGGCGCAGGCAATCCGCCGGAGACCGGAGAATAGCATTGGGGTTTTCAGTCAGAATGCGGCGGTCATCGCTCGTCAGTTCACCGCACACCGTGGTCGGTTCTTTCAGCAAATCAGCCAATGCGGCAGTGGTGATCACTTCAGGGTCGCTGTCGGCTTTCCAGTGGCTGCGATACGGCTTGTACCATACCAGCGCCAAACGCCCGCGTCCGGCTCTCAATACGGCTGCCAGGGGCAGGTCGCTCACCGGCTGAGCAGCAGCCAGCACATCCAGCGAAGGCACTCCCATCACTGGCAGATGCAGGGCAAGGGCCATCCCCTTGACCACGGCCATGCCAATCCGCAGGCTGGTGAAGGAACCCGGCCCCAAAGCTACGGCCAGGGCTTTCAGGTCTGCGCTGGTAATATTGCAGCGCGTGAACAAATGATCCAGCGCCGGAGCCAATTCAACGGTATGGTGATTATTCGTATTCCACACCATCTCCCCTCTTATACTCACGCCGTCATACAGCGCCAATCCAATCCATCGAGTTGATGTATCTACCGCTAACAACATGCTGCTCACCCTCCAAAAGACCGCTGGCGAAACCCGGCCAGGATATCTTCATAATGCGCACCAAAAGGCTTAAACGTCATCCGGCGCTGCTCCTCCCCCACATAATCCAGACCAACCCACAGGCAGTCCTCCGGCAGGGCCGGGCGGATGCGGTCGGGCCATTCCACGATCAGCGCGCCATCATCGAGCATCTGATCAAGGTCAAGCGACTCGGCCTCGCGCGCATCCTGCAAACGATACGCATCCAGATGGTGCAGGTTTTCGCCATCCAGCCGGCGGTAGACATTCACCAGCACAAACGTGGGGCTGGATACCGCATCCAGCGACCCCCACCCCTGGGCCAATCCCTGCACCAGGGTGGTTTTGCCTGCCCCAAGGTCCCCTTCCAGGCAAACCACATCGCCCCGTCCGAGGAGGGACCCCAGACGTGCACCCAGGCGGCGGGTCTGCTCCGGCCCGCGGCTTAGAAATTCAACCATGTTGGAATCAAAGATTGGCATAAGATTATTATAAGGCAAAAATACCTGTTTTTATCATTTAGGAGGCCCAACAAGTGGGCGAGGGGAGCTTCCCATCCTTGGCATTTTCCAAATCCAGGGGCAAACCCTTGGTTAGTAAATTAAAGTCCTCTGCCGCTTGCCGGGAGAGGATGAAACCCCTGTGAAGCGGGGCAGACTTCCTGCGCAGCAAAAAAGTCAGGTGAGGACACTCACTCCCCCGGCTTCTCCTCCGACGGCAGAATCAATTTCAACCGCCGCGCCAATTCCCGGCGCGGTAACAGCACCCGCCGGCCGCAGCCCTTGCATTCCAGGCCAATATCCGCCCCCAGGCGTACCACCGTCCAGTCCGTGCTGCCGCAGGGATGCGGCTTTCGCAGCCGCACCACATCCTCCAAAGCCAGTTCTGTCAACATGATCGCATTATACACCCATGATATAATCACCGCACCTGAACTCAAATAATCGCCTCCCCAACGGAGGCTTGGAAAGAAAAAAACATGCTCGGATTATCCGCCCCCACCCTAATCTCACGCCTGATCACCCTGGTGATCGCGCTCTCGTTTCATGAATTTGCCCATGCTTGGACCGCCAATTTTTTTGGCGATGATACCCCGCGCATGAATGGCCGTCTGACCCTCAACCCGCTGGCCCACCTTGACCCCATCGGCAGCCTGATGCTGGTCCTCGTCGGTTTTGGCTGGGCCAAGCCCGTACCCGTTAATATGTACGCCCTCCAGCGGCGCTCCCAGTCTGCCCCCATGTGGGTGTCCGTGGCCGGTCCGCTATCCAACCTGCTGCTGGCAATTCTGGCAGCCATTCCCCTGCGGCTGAGGCTGGTGCCCTTTGCTTATTCAAACGGCTTTTTTCCCTCAGCATTTGGTTTTTTAAGCACCTTTATTCAAATCAATCTGCTGCTGATGATCTTCAACCTGATCCCCCTCGCCCCGCTGGATGGCGAAAAGGTAGCACAATCCATTTTTCCCCCCTCCTGGGTTGATTTTCTGGACACCATCCGCCCGTATGGGCCATTGATCCTGATGGCACTGTTATTTGTCCTCCCCAGGCTGGGCATTGACATCATCGGCTGGATCATTCGCCCCCTGTTTAACCTCTTCTGGACCCTGCTGGTAGGATAGGAGCTTCCCCACATGACCATTCAAATCACGATCATCGGTACCGGCCGCATTGGCACCTCCATCGGGTTAGCCCTGGCTGGTGAAACCGAACAATTGACCCGCGTGGGGCACGACCGCGTACCGGCATATGCCAACCAGGCGCAAAAAATGGGCGCCTTTGATAAAACACCCCTCAACCTGCATACGGCCGTTCAGGATGCAGATATCATCGTCCTGGCAATTCCAGTGGATGAAATCTACGAAACCATGCGTCAGATTGCGGACGACCTGAAAGCCGAAACCGTGGTGATCGACACCTCGGCGAGCAAGTCGAACGCCTCCACCTGGGCCGCCGAACTCCTCCCCGAAAAGGTGGACTTCCTCACCATGGCCCTGACCCTCAACCCGGAACATCTGCTGGATGGGAAGACCGGGTTTGAATCGGCCCAGGCTGACCTGTTCCAGAAAAGCCTGGCCGTAATCAGCTCGCCGCGCAAGACCAGCGAAGCCGCCCTGACCCTGACCACCAACCTGGCCGTCCTGCTGGGCAGCCGCCCATTCTTCGTTGACGAGGCTGAATACGAAGGGCTGTATGCTGCCAGTGGCTTGCTGCCGCAGATCAACGCCGCCGCCCTGGTGTTGACCACCACCGGCCGCGCCGGCTGGCAGGAAGGCCGCAAAATCGCCGGGCAAGCCTACGCCCTCGGCACCCAGCCCTTACTGCTGATGGACGACCGCGAGAAACTGGGCGCATCCTTCATGATGAACCGCGAAAATCTGATCCGCCTGATCGATAATCAAATTCAAGGGCTGCACATCGTGCGCGCTGCGCTCGAAAATCGCGATGAAGAAAAGCTGGCAGAACTGATGAAAACAGTCAAGGATGCGCATGATGACTGGTGGATGGCACGCAGCCGTGCTGAATGGAATACCGACCCTTCCAGCGCAGATATTCCTTCCATGGGCGACCATCTGAAGCACTGGATCGGAATCAATCCCAAAAAGAAGAAAAAAAAGGACTGACCGGCTTACACGTGGACCGGGAAAATGAACTGCCCTCAAATTTTTATTGCTACATCGTGAAATGCGCTGATGGCAGTTTTTATACCGGCTGGGCCACCGACCCCTGGCGGCGGGAACACGAACATAACCACACCATCAAAGGCGCACGCTATACCCGCACCCGCCGTCCGGTCAAACTGGTGTATGTTGAAGCCCAGCCAGACCGCAGCACAGCCATGCGCCGCGAGATTCAGCTCAAACGCCTGCCCCATGCAAAAAAACGGGCATTGGCACAACGACAATAAAAGAAGAAAAACGATCCACAACAAAAAGCGACGAGAAATCCGGTTCCCAAAATATTTTCAAAAAATTAGCCAAATATCCCCCATTTGGACAGGTGCATAACGACTTGTTTCGTGTACAATCATCATGGTAGAAATTCCTCAAGGAGACTTTTTTGGCAGCGAAAAATCAATACAAATCACCAACCATCTTTGCGATTTTGGCGGGGGTCATCGTTTTCATCATCCTGCTGATTGCATTCTTCACCCTGGGCCAGGTTGTCAAAAGCTTCGGTAATGTGTTCCTCTTTCTGCCGGACAGGCTGGGCATTCTCCAGACCGCCAAACGAACTGAAATAGCGGAAGTAACCATGTCCAATCCGCCGACAGAGCTCTATTTTGAGAAGCCAGGATTGTACACCGTGTATACCAACGACTATGACCTGTTGGTCATCAATGATGAGATCGCCAAACACAAGCTGGACCCCTGGCTGAAAATAACCGAAATATCCAGCGGAAAGCCGATTAAGGTGGGGTATGTTGAGCGCGGTCTGCGCATCTATGATACCCCTCTGGCAAAAGGCCGCCCCATCCATACCTTCTATATTGAAACCCCCGGCGCATACGAAATTGGGCATGTGACCAAACCAGTGTCGATCACCTTCCTGCCGGATTATATGACCGGTAACGAAGACCTGATTGCCATATCCTATCTTACGCAGCTTGCCATCCTGCTGGCGGTCACGGGTTTTTTCTACCGGCGCCAGGCCAGGGCCCGCGCAGTTAAGATCCGGGAAGTCAAGAACCTGAAGAAAATCCAGGAACACGATGGTAAACAATTCTGGCGCGGCTATCAGGAAGACCCCAACGATAACAAGAAAAAGAATTACTGGCGGAAATAAAAAACAGGCTGCCGAGAATGGCAGCCTGTATCATTTACAATCTTTCTCTAGTCCACAAACACCGGCAAATGACCCAGCGAAACAATCTCACTCCACTTGTCCAGATCCCCTTCGGTGAAGATGGCCGCCTCGGCGACAACCGTCGCCCCCGCTTTTTCCATCAAAGCCCGCATCCCTTCCAGCGTAGAGCCGGTAGAAATCACATCATCCACAATGACCACCGGCTTGCCCTGCACAAATTCACGATCCTTCTCATCCAGAAACAGAGTCTGCGGATGACCGGTAGTGATGGACAATGTCTCCATCTCTAAAGCATCCCCCATATAGGGTTTAAAGTCCTTGCGCAGGACGACATAAGGTTTGTTCACTTCCAATGCCAGCGCATATGCCAGGGGGATGCTTTTGGCTTCAGGGGTGATAATGGCTGCGTACTCAAATCTCGCCAGCTTCTCCGCCAGGGCTTTTCCAGCAGCCTGGGTCAGCTCAATATCCCCAAGAATATTCAGAAGCGCAATCCGCAAACCAGGCTTGATCTCCAGCAAAGGCAATTCCCGCCGCAGGCCGGCAATTTCAACAACATAATGACCGTTTTCAATCAGCATAATTCCTCACAATTCTATCGATTACCGGAGTACGCTCCCGGCAAAAACCCACATCGATTCTATCATATTACACCCTAATCTCCACATGTCTGGTCAGCTTATTTTCCAAATTGACCAATCCCTAATTGACTGGTTGACCCTTTACCTGAGTTATACTTGTGATGAACCTAAATAATCAGGAGACTCCCATGAAAAACCTGCTGGTCACTGGCGGCGCCGGATTCATCGGCTCGAATTTCATTCATTACCTGCTTAAGGCAGAACAGGATGTACGCATCTACACCCTGGATGCCCTCACCTATGCCGGACACCGCGAGAATCTGGATCACCTGCCGGACGATTCCCGCCACACCTTCATCCACGGCAGCATCAACGACCGCGCGCGGGTTGATGACCTGTTGCGTAAATACCGCATTGACACCATCGTGCATTTCGCCGCCGAGACCCACGTTGACCGCTCGATCACTGGCCCGGCCAGCTTTATCGAAACCAACGTGATCGGCACCTTTACCCTGCTGGAAGCCGCCCGTCAGGCCTGGCTGGACGAGAAAACCGTCTCCAACCCCCGCTTCCACCACGTCTCCACCGATGAAGTTTTTGGCACATTAGGGCCGGATGATCCGCCTTTCTGTGAAACCACTGCCTACGACCCCAACTCACCCTATGCGGCATCCAAAGCCTCCAGCGATCATCTGGTGCGCGCCTACCACCGCACCTATGGCCTGCCCGTGACCATCACCAACTGCTCCAACAACTACGGGCCGCGCCAGTACCCCGAGAAACTCATCCCGCTGATGATCTTTAACGCCCTGCAAGGGAAACGCCTGCCCATCTATGGCGACGGGCAGCAGATCCGCGACTGGCTGTACGTGGAAGACCACTGCACCGCCATCCATGCCGTGCTGACGGCAGGCCGCCTCGGCGAAACCTACCTGGTGGGCGGACGCAACCAGCCGCCCAACATCGAACTCGTGCGCCGGATCTGCGCCATTCTTGATGAACGGTTTCCCAACTCGCCGCATGCCCCCCATGCAAAGCTGATGCAGCACGTCAGCGACCGGCCGGGACACGACAGGCGCTACGACGTCACCACCGGCAAGATCGAAGCCCAACTCGGCTGGCAGCCGCAGCACGACCTCGACCAGGGATTACGCGACACCGTGAACTGGTATCTGCAAAACGGCGGCTGGATCACCGCCGTCACCGGCGGCGAAGGTTTCGCCAATTGGATGAACGAAAACTATACGCAACGAGGAGCAGGCAAATGAAAGGGATCATTCTCGCTGGCGGGCATGGCACCCGTCTCTACCCCCTAACACTCTCAATCAGCAAGCAGTTGCTGCCCGTCTACGATAAACCGATGATCTATTACCCCCTCTCGATGGTCATGCTGGCCGGCATCCGCGAGATCCTGATCATCTCCACCCCCGACGCCTTACCCGCCTTTGAGAAGCTCCTCGGCGATGGCAGTCAATGGGGGCTGGAAATCTCCTACGCCCCGCAGCCGGAACCGCGCGGCCTGGCAGAGGCTTTTCTGATCGGCGAATCCTTCATCGGCGACGACCACTGCTGCCTGATGCTGGGCGACAACATCTTCTTCGGTACCGGCCTGCCCACCACACTGCGTTCGGCTGCCAAACTGGAAGCTGGCGCGGTGGTGTTTGCCTACCCGGTGCGCGACCCCGAACGCTACGGCGTGGTCGAGTTCGACTGCAATTACCAGGTCGTCAGCCTGGAGGAGAAACCCGCCAAACCGCGCTCCAACTACGCCGTGCCCGGCATTTATTTCTATGACAATCAGGTGGTCGAGATCGCCAAAGCCATGCAGCCCTCCTCCCGCGGCGAGCTGGAGATCACCGACCTGAACAAGGTCTATCTGGCGAAAAAGCAGCTCAGCGTGGAAGTGCTGGGCCGCGGCGTGGCCTGGCTGGACGCCGGCACCCACGAGTCCCTGCTGCAAGCCTCCAGCTTCGTGCAGGCCGTTGAAGAACGCCAGGGCCTGATGATCTCCTGCCTGGAAGAGATCGCCTACCGCATGAACTACATCGGCCTCGAAGATCTGCGCGTCCTTGCCGAGAAAATGTCCGCCAACCGCTACGGGCAGTATTTGTTGAGCTTGATCGACGAGGAATTTGAAAAGAATTGCGGGATTTAATTCGCAAGAGCGGAATACGACGCCACCATTGATTTCCTGAGCGGCGTCCGCCAGCAAAGCGTAAAGCAAAAAGACAAGAATACAAAATCTTCTCATTTCCATCCTCAACCACTGTAGGGGCGCCTGCCATGCGCCCACCAGACCAACAAGCTCATAGTTAAGGCCAGGACTATATCCTCAAAAGGATATTATGCCAATCTTCACTTTTGAATACTCATAAGAAGCGGGCGGACGCCATTCCATAGGCATACGCCAAGAAAAAGAAAACAAATGTTCCCCTTGGAAAGCTTGGATTTCTATAAAGTTGGATGACGAAATGTGTTCAAAGGTTCATAAATTGGTTGGCAATGTTCCCCTTTTCACATCGTACCCGCAGGGTAAGGTCCACGCGCGCGCAACCTTGAAAAGGGTCGGTTCGCAAGCCATTAACGCTTACGGGCGGCGGAACTGGGCAGGTAAAATGCTAAGTACGCCAACCTTTTCAAGGGAGTTTTACCTTAGCGTATGCCGATGACACGCCGTCCGCCTCTACAAAAACGCAATTCCCCCCTTAAATTTGTAATCTGCCAGGGACGCCGACCCTGGCAGATTACTTAAGGAGGAGAAGAAGAGAAGTTTCTCTTTTGTTGATACTATCTTATCGCACCTCCCCAAACCATGCTTGACGCTTCCCCTACGCTTACCCTACGACCACCTGACAAAAACGAAAGGTGACTAATTTGTCATCGCGAACGGAGGCGTAGCCGGAGCGTGGCCGCGAAGCGTTCACCACTGTTTGGGAGATCGCCATCACACGCAAAATCACCACGTGCTTCCCGTATTTTTTTCAAAAATGCGGGAGGATAGGCGCTTTTAGAGACAGGTTTTTTAATAAGTCTGATGCAAACACATTTGGAAGCCTCACAGCGCAGGCTGAGCTTGTCGAAGCCGAAGCGGGTCTCGCGATCTCGCACGCTTCGACAAGCTCAGAGTGCGGTATGACTTTCGCCGCTCTTAAAAATCCACCCTTAAAAAGATGTCAGGAGGGGGTGTTTTGCGTGATGAAAACCATCTTCCTCCCCTCGTTTTCTGCTATACTAAAATTGATATGTTTAATACCCCGCTTTCCGTCCCGATTCCCCTGCACGTGCTGACTTTTGAGACAAACAGCCCGATCCAGACCATCTCGCTGGTTGCCTCAGAGCAGGGTTTGCTGCGCGTCGCTTTCGGCCCATCCCAATCCATGGAGGATGAGCTGGGTATTGAAATGACGATCAATGGGCAGTCCTCCAGCAAAATGCTGTCGATTGCCCGCGATGAGATCATCGCCTACCTGGCCGGAGAATTGCACACATTCAAACTGCCCATTGACTGGCGGCTGGTAACGCGCTTCGAGAGCCTCGTCCTGCATGCCGCTGTCCAAATCCCCTTCGGACAGGTGCGCACCTACGGCGAACTGGCCGAAATGATCGGCAAACCGCGCGCGGCCCGTGCTATCGGCGGTGCTTTGGCGCGTAACCCTCTCCCCCTGGTCATCCCCTGTCACCGCGTGGTTAACGCCAAACGCGCCCTGCACGGCTATTCAGCGCCGGGCGGGCTGGAAACGAAAGCATGGCTGCTCACACTGGAAGGTCACCGGGTTGTCGACCAAAAACTGGTTTAAATTCATCCTTACTGATGCACGATGAGCATCGATCTTTTTTATCGTCTCCGGTTGTTCAACAAAAACTAAACGATAAGGCGTTGACGCGCGCTATCAGCAAATACCCATTTTGGAAGGAAACAAAATGAACGAAAATCTACCCTTTAAATCCGGTTTTGTCAGCCTGGCTGGCCGCCCCAATGTGGGCAAATCGACCCTGATCAACCACATCATGCAGCAAAAGATCGCCGCCGCTTCGCCCCGTCCGCAGACCACCCAGCGCCGCCAATTAGGCATTCTCACCCTTGAGGACGCACAGATCATCTTCATAGATACTCCCGGCATCCATAAACCGGTGCATAAGCTGGGTGACTTCATGAACGAAACCGCTTTCCAAACCCTGTCGGATGCGGATGTGATCGTGTGGCTGGTGGACGCCAGCGAAGCCCCCCACCACGAGGATCGACTGGCCGCCGAGCGCATCGCCGCCGTGCAGCCCCTGCCGCCCCTCATTCTGGCGCTGAACAAGATTGACCTCCTCTCCCCTGAGCAGCTCAAAGAACGCGAACGCGCCTTCTGGGAACTGCTGCCCGAAGCGATGCCCTTCGCCGTCAGCGCAGTAGACGGCCAGGGCGAAGACGCCCTGCTGGACGCGATCATCGCCCGCCTGCCAGAAGGTCCTCTTTACTACGAACCCGATCAGATCACCGACCTTTACGAGCGCGAGATTGCCGCCGACCTGATCCGTGAGGCCCTGCTGACCCACCTCGACAAGGAAGTACCCCACGCCACCGCAGTACGGATTGATGAATTCAAGGAACGTGAAAACAACGTTGCCTTTATTCAGGCCACCCTGTATGTGGAACGCGACTCGCAAAAAGGCATCCTGATCGGCAAAGGTGGTTCAATGATCAAACAGATCGGCGCCACCGCACGCCAGGCCATTGAAGCGATGAGCGGCCGTAAAATCTACCTCGACCTGCGTGTCAAGGTTCACAAGAATTGGCGCAACAACCCCGACGCCCTGCAGCAATTCGGGTTCATGGTGCAAAAGGACGAATAACCCGTGTTCAACGGTCTGCTGCTGTTAACCGCTGTGGCCTTTGTGGCCGAATGGTACGCAGTTGCCAGCAAAAGCAGTCGCCTGCGCCGCGTGACCAAACCGGCTGCCCTGCTGGCCTTGCTGGCCTGGTTCACCCAGCAAGGCGCCTGGCAGGGTATTTTGTGGTGGTTCGGGATGGGGCTGTTACTCTCCCTGGCCGGAGATATCTTCCTCCTGCTGCCAGTGTGGTGCTTCCCCGCTGGCGCGCTGTCTTTCCTCACCGCGCACGTCTGCTACATCATTGGCCTGAATCAAACCCTGCCCATCGTCACCTGGCAAAGTCTGCTGGTGGTAGCAGCCGCGGCTGTTGTCGTCTTCCTCTTCGCCCGGAAATTCTTCCGCAGTCTAAAACACCGTCACAGCAAGCGGCTGAAAGCGCTGATTATTGTCTACATGATCGGTATCTCCATCATGCTGCTCTCCGCCCTGCTGACACCCCTGCGCCCGGGTTGGCCGCCCGCCGCAGCCGCATGGACAGTGACCGGCGCCGTGCTGTTCGTCATCTCCGACAGCACCCTCGCCTGGAACAAATTCATCCATCCGCTCAAGCATGGCAACCTGGTCGTGATGGTAACGTATTTACTCGGTCAATTGGGCATTGTCACCGGAGCATTGCTGGCGTTTGGGGAAATATGATTTTTCTGGCATAAAAAAGTTCCCGCGAAGGAACCCTTCAAGGGAACTTTTTGCTTTTACCTCTCCGGCGGCGTCAGCCGTTTGAAGCCTTCCCCCAGCGCTTCGTGCGCCCCACCCACCACAATAAAAGCATCCTCGTCAATCCCATGCACGAGGGCTTTGATCTTGTTCACTTCTGAACGGGTCACGACACAGTACAACACCGGACGGTCTTTGCCAGTGTAAGCCCCCTTGCCTGCCAGAATGGTAACGCCGCGCTCCAGCACGGTCATGATCTCCTGGGCGACCTGCTGCGGTTCATAACTGATGATGGTCACCGTTCGCAAAATACCAGGCCCTTCCAGGATCATTTCGGCCGCCAGTCCGCTAACATACATGACGATCATCCCGTACAAGGCCAGCTCCCAGCTCCAGAAGATACCGCCTGCCAGCAAAATCAGCGTGTCCGTGAAAAAATAAGCCTGGGTGATCGCGATGCCCCTGCGGTGATACAGGATCTGTCCGAGAATATCACTGCCGCCGCTGGTGCCTTTGGCGCGGTAGACCAGCCCCAGACCGGCGCCAAACATCAACCCGCCAAAAATACTGGAAAGCACCGGATCATGAGTCAGCCCTTCGGCTGGCATCACAAAAACCAGCGTGTCCGTCAAAACGGAGAAGACCGTGATGGCAACCCCGGTGCGGATGGCAAACCGCGCTCCGCCCAGATAACGCCAACCGAGGAAGAAGAGCGGCAGGTTGCCGAGAAACACCATTAACCCGATCGGCCAGCCATTGAACGAATGGATGATCTGGGCAATCGCGCTCACCCCGCCGCTCAACAACTGGGACGGCACCAGGAACAGGCGCATCGCCAAAGCCTGAACCAATGCCCCCAAAATCAGCATCAAATAATCTGCCGCTGTCCGCCAGGACAGCTCTTCCCTCATTCTCACGGTTCGATTCATCAAGGCACATCCCTCTCTGCATAACTTTCATCAACAAATACATCTTGTCCGGCAACAGGATTATACGACCGCAAAAGGTATGTGATAAGGTTTCGGAACAAGCTGATAATAAAAAACGCACGTCAACGGGAAGGCGTGATAAGCATTTATCGAAACATTCTGACCACTATCTCTTGTTATTCCAATATTTTCTCCAATTGTAACTGCTCAGGCCGGTAGTTATGAGGTCGTAGTTGAACGCACCAAAATTTACCTTTGGTTTTGAATGGTTCTGAAGTGGAGCTTGTTGATTGGTGCGTTGCCGCTTCCCTGCTTGGCAGGGACTTCGTCCGCGGCTAACGCACCCTACGCGTGACTGACAAATTCCCACTGCTTCCCGTGAAGCAACAGGATTTGCCGCAGCGCAGTTTTCGGATCACGTTTGCTCATACGCAGGAACCGCTTCGGACAATACCTGTTCCCTGATCTCAGGGCTTAGAAAATTAAGCGTTTGCAAATCCACTTTTCGCCCCACCAGGCGGGTTAACTCATCCTCCATCAGAAAAAATTCAAAACCGGGAACTTTTCCTGTTTCAAATTCAACCAGAATATCAATGTCACTCTGCGGGCTAAAATCTTCCCGCACCGCAGAACCAAAAACAGCCAAACTGCGAATATGATACTTCTGGCAGAAAGCTTCAATTTGTGATGAAAAAAGAAACTCTTTGATTTTCAAATTACGATTATAGCATGGCGAGACTGACAGGTAAATTATGCAGAAGACCCAAAAATGAAAAAACAAGAATACAACGCGACAAATAAAATACACTGACGGTAAATTGACTTAAATCCCACCTTAGACTATGATATGTCTATCCAGAGGGACCTGCTTTCCCCCCTTACCGCACAACAATGCTAACCAAAGGCGCGAAATATGGGCTGGTATAACGCCGCAACGGATCTGACGTTTTTTAAATCACTGCCGAAAGTCGAACTCCATCGGCACCTGGAGGGTTCGGTGCGCGTGCGCACCCTGAAAGAGATTGCCCTCCAGCATAACGTTCCCCTCCCGCCACAGACGGGACAGTTGCGCCCACTGGTACAGATCCAAACGGACGACCCCCTCACCTCAGGTAATTTCCTTTCCAAATTCCAGCCGCTGCGCCAGTTCTACCGTTCGCCGGAAGTGATCACCCGCGTGGCACGCGAGGTAGTCGAAGACGCCGTCTCGGACGGTATCCGCTATCTCGAACTGCGCTTCACCCCGGTTGCCCTCAGCCGTTCGCAGAATTTCCCCCTGGCCTCCGTGATGGACTGGGTCGTCGAAACCACCCAGGAAACCAGTGCCAAATTTGGCATCACTACCCGTCTGATCGCCAGCGTGAATCGCCATGAAAGCCCTGCCCTGGCGGAAGAAGTGGCCGGACTGGCCGTTGACCGCATCAGCAAAGGCGTGGTAGGCATTGACATGGCCGGGGATGAAGTCAAATACCCTGCCGAACCGTTTGCCGGTATCTTCCGCGAAGCCAAGCAAGCCGGCCTCTTTGTCACTCTGCATGCCGGCGAGTGGAGCGGAGCCGAAAACGTACGGGAAGCCATCGAAGACCTGCACGCTGACCGCATCGGCCACGGCGTGCGCGTGATGGAAGACCCGCAGGTCATCGCCCTGGCCCGCGAACGCAATATCCCCTTTGAAGTGTGCATCACCAGCAATTACCAGTCCGGTGTGGTCTCCGCCCTGGAAGAACACCCCTTTATGAGCATGCTCAAAGCCGGCCTGAACGTTACCCTGAATACGGACGACCCCGAAATCTCAGGCATCATTCTCAGTGACGAATATCACATGGTGTGCAGTGTGCTCAAACTCTCCCGTGATGCCTTGAAAGACCGGATCATCGCCGCCGCAGGGGCGGCTTTCCTGCCCAGGCCTGAGCGGCACAAACTGGTCGTCAGCCTGCGCGACGAACTGCTCGATATTTACTAACCTGCCTCGTCAACGTATTTATCTATACGCATTAATTTTGCCCCCTTTAATTCCTGATGCCCTTATTCCCTCTCTCTAACAACAACCGGACCCTGCTCCGCCCCATCCTGTTTTCATTAACCGCTCTCGAAGGGCTGTATGTCTTTTTCCGCCTGACGCAGATTCCCCGCAGCCCCGGTGGCGGGCTGGCAGCCACCATCTCCATCCTGCTGATGGTGCTGGCCGCCTCGCTGACCCTTGCCCTGCTGGCGGCATTCTGTTTCACCTGGCGACGATCGCATAAAACACTGTTTGATCTGTCAGACGCACAACACCCACACCGTCTGACCGTATTCTCTTTGCTGGCTCTGGCGGTCATCCCGCTGGTGATTATCACGGGTACCACGCTGCATAGTCTCTATGCGGGTACAGGAAACGCCCTCTTCCGTCTGGCGTCTCTCCATCTGGACCCCTTCCTCCTGTGGGCAGGCCTGGCCGCCGTCCAATTCTGGGGCTGGCTGTTCATCACGCATCCTGAAAAATGGAACGACCTGTGGAAAGCTAACCGTAAACTATGCCGGGCCGCCCTGTTGACCTGGGGCGCCTTTTTGCTGCTGGCGCTGATCGTGCGCATCAGCGGGCTGCGCGTGCCCGAAACCAGCATGACCGCCTGGGCCATCCCTGCGGTGCCCCTGCTGGAGTGGCACATCTGGCTCAGCGGGCTGATCGCGGCGCTGTTCTTCGTGCTGGACAGGCCAGAAAAGCAGCCCAATTCCCCCACAAAATCCCGCCTGTACGCCCTGCTGCGCTCAGACCGCTTTTGGTTCTTCCTCATCTGGGCGCTCAGCCTGACCCTGTGGACAGCTCAGCCTTTGCTGCCCAACCACTATGCCACCGCGGGACGCCCGCCAAATTTTGAGGTGTATCCCTTCTCGGATGGCATGTTCTACGACCAGACCGCCCAGAGTATCCTCATCGGCAACGGCTTGATGGGGGATGAAATTCCCGCCCGTCCGCTATATACGGTTTTCCTGGCAATCCTGCATGCCGTGGCCGGGCAGGACTACAACCAGGTCATCCTGGTACAGATGATCGTGCTGGCTTTCTTCCCGGCTGTGCTCTATCTGCTGGGGAAAGAATTCGGTTCCCGGCCGGCAGGCATCATGCTGGCCCTGTTGACCATCTTGCGCGAGACTCATTCTATCCAGGCTGCGCCCTTCACGCGCAGCGTTGCCAATGTCAAACTATATTTTTCAGAGATTCCCACCGCTCTGGGATTAGGCCTGTTCCTGCTGTTCTGCTTGCGCTGGCTGAAACGCCGCGAACAGCCCGGCCTGAACCCCCTGCTGGCGGGCGGCATGCTGGGCATCACCATGCTCATCCGCACCCAGTCGCTGGCGGTGCTGCCGTTTGTGCTGCTGTTTGCCCTGGTGACCCTGTGGCCTGACTGGAAGAAGCTCCTCCTGCCCGCTGCCCTGTTGATAGCCGGACTTATGGTAACCATTACCCCCTGGCTGTGGCGCAATTACCAGATCACCGGGGCAGTCGTATTTGACCATCCGCTCTCGCAAAACTGGGAAATGGCCCGCCGTTACGCCATCGTCTTTGAGGAAGACCCCGCCGCGATCCTCGCCCGCCAACCGGGAGAAAACGATGGCGATTTTGTGAAACGGCTGAACACCTACACCGCGAACGCCATCCTCTCCCATCCCGGATATGCTGTTAAAACTGTCGGGATCAACCTGGTCAACGGAGAGCTTTCCAGCCTGCTGACTTTACCCATCCGCACCGATCCCCTCCAGAGCTGGCAAGAACTGCTGCGCACGCGCCATGCCTTTTGGGAGATATGGCCCGCAACGCCGACCGCCAAAATGATCCTGCTGCTTGTCCTGAATCTGGGACTGGTTGCCCTGGGCATCGGCGCTGCCTGGCACAGTTTGAAATGGATCGGCTTGATCCCGCTGACCATGAACCTGATGTACAACCTGGCCACGGCCATTTTCCAGGTATCGGGGATGCGCTTTGTGCTGCCCGTCACCTGGATCGTGCATCTTTATTTTGGCCTGGGTGTGCTGGCCCTGGTCGAATTGCTGTGGCAATCCCTGCATCACGCTAAAAAGACATCCACATCCAGGGCGCCGCAAATCACAGCCCATCCCTTACACTGGTGGCAGATCGTGCTGGGGCTGGCCCTGTTTGCCCTGATCGGCTCTTCATTGATCCTGGCGGAGAAAATCGTGTCGCAGCGTTTTCCGCCGCAGACCGATGCACAGCTCCTCGCTGAATTGCAGGCACTGCCCGCCGTCCGTGAAAACGCGGACCTGGCAGAAGCCCTCAGTGACCTCCCGGCAGAGGGCAATCTGCTGATCCTCAAGGGGCGTGCCCTCTACCCGCGCTATTACGGGCAGGACAAGGTCGAACCCGACACTGCCAAGACAGCCTACGCCACCCTTTTCTATCCCCGCGTGGTGTTCTTCTTCCTCTCGGAAGAGACCAATCAAACCGTCGCCCTGCCCGTGGCGCAGGTGCCGGAACATTTCCCCCACCCGACCGATATGATCCTCATCGGCTGCCAGCAGGAAGCGATGATTGAAGCCCGCCTAGTGGCTGCCCTGGATGGGTCTGATATACTATTCACTTCCAATTTGAGCGACCTGCGCTCACCCTGCGAACCATAAAGGCCAACCATGATACATATCCTGATCACAAACGACGACGGCGTGGACGCCCCCGGGCTGCTCGCCCTGGCGCAGGCCATGCAAACCCTGGGCACCATCACCATTGTCGCGCCCGACCACAACTGGTCGATGTGCGGCCATGTCAAAACCCTCTTCACCCCGCTCACCGTGCGCGAAGTCGTTCTGGCTGACGGGATCACAGCCCGGTCTGTCTCCGGCGCACCATCAGACTGTGTCGCCATGGCCCTGATGGGCATGCTGGCCGACAAAGTGGACCTGGTGGTCTCGGGGATCAATCCCTACGCCAACCTGGGGCACGACCTGACCTATTCCGGCACGGTCACCGCGGCGATGGAAGCCGTGATCCACGGCGTGCCGGCGGTGGCCGTCTCGATGGACGGCCCGAATCATCATTTCACCGGACACGTTGATTACACCACCGCCGCCGCAGCAGCCCGCACCGTGGTGACCCAGGTGCTGCGCAATGGCCTGCCCGCCGAAACCCTGCTGAACGTGAACGCACCCTATGTGCCCCTGGACGAGCTGCGCGGTTACCAGATCACCCGCCTCGGCAAGCGCATCTACCTCGACAAACTTCTCCCGGAAGTCGCTGACCTGTCCGAATATCAGCTGGGCGGCGACCCGCCATTGGGCGAGCCGGAAGACGGTACTGACTTCGGCGCCCTGGCCGCCGGCTGCGTCTCCATCACCCCCGTGCATCTTGATATGACCGCCTATCACATGACAGAATCGCTAAAGGGCTGGACGTGGGGTAAGTAGCACGGTGTGCGTAGTGGCGAGCGCCGCACAGCGGTGTGCCTCGCCCCTACATTTTTCATCCGCCTGTCCAGTCAACTTGCCTTTCCGCCCATTTTTTCCTATACTGATAACATAGTGTTTTCATCACTGCCTTCACACAGATGTGTTTCATCTAACCCATATTCAACAAGGAGCCAAAAATGGTATTCTCAGTACGTGACTGGATGCTTGATCTGGTGGTGTTCATCGACCCCGATGCAACTGTGACAGAAGCGCTGGCGACCATGCGCCGGCGGTACATCAACAGTGTAATGGTCAAGAAAACCAAAACCCAGCCAGAATACGGGATTCTCACGTCCACAGATGTATCCGACAAGATCGTCGCCCAGGGAAAAAATCCTTCCAAAGTCAAGGTCGCAGACATCATGACCTCGCCCACCATTACCGTGGACGAACACACCCCCATTGAAGACTGCGCCAGGATCATGAAAGAAAACAAAATCCACCATCTGCCGGTGACCAACAAAAAAGGAGAAGTGGTGGGGCTGATCTCGGCCACCGATTTTCTGGTCGTCGCCGAAGCAATGGGCCGCGCCCCCGGTGAACGCCTGCGCTAGAAGATACCCGGTGTAGGTACGACTTCAGCCGTTCTTTCGGCCGCCCAGCCTGATGCTGGGCGGCTGTTTTGTACCCTCGAATGGAGATCGCATCCTGAACATGCAACGTCCCTCCAAAATCAATCCCCAATTGCGATATTTGCAAGACCGGCCAGTATGAATCCTTCAGGTTTCGGAGGGATGTTCACTGTGCAGGGATTGTGGAATCAGTGTCCAATTAGACCGGCACTGGAATGAGGAACCCAACCCGCGGGAGAGGACTTTGATGTATGATTAAAGCAATCAGGAGGTAGAGCACATGAACGATAGATTAACGTATTATGGACATGCAGCCTGGGGCCTTGAAACGGGCGGATACCACCTGCTGGTGGACCCTTTCTTTAATGACAATCCCGCTTCGCCGGTACGCGCCGAGGAGATGACCGCGGATTATATCCTTGTCACGCACGGACACAGTGACCACATCGGTGACACGGCCATCATCGCCAAAAACTGCGATCCGCTGGTAATCGCGGTCTTCGAGATTGCGGGCTGGCTGAACAAGCAGGGCATCCGCACCCATGCACAGCACCTTGGCGGGGGCTATCACCATCCCTTCGGCTATCTCAAGCTGACCCTGGCCTTGCACGGTTCTGCTTTGCCGGACGGCACCTATGGCGGCAACCCGGCCGGCTTTTTGCTGACCACCCTGGGCGGAAAAAAATTCTACTTCGCCGGGGATACCGGCCTGTTTGGCGACATGCGCCTGATTGGCGAGGAGGGCGTGGATGTGGCAGTGCTGCCGATTGGCGATAATTACACCATGGGGCCGGACGATGCCCTGCGCGCGGTCAAGATGCTCACACCAAAAGTCGTGATTCCGATGCATTACAACACCTGGGATCTAATCGCCCAGGACGTGGGGGCCTGGACGGCGCGTGTGGAGGCGGAGACGGATACACGCGCGGTGGTCTTGCAGCCGGGTGAAATGTTGGAGGTGGCGTAGGATCAGGCTGTCATAACATTATTTTCATTCAAAGACGCCGCCTGTATTATAATAAAGCCATGTTAAATATCGACATTCCCGGACGCGGTCAGTTTCAACTGGAACATGTGGTGCTGGATGTGAACGGCACCCTGGCAGTGGATGGACAACTTATCGATGGGGTGGTGCAGGCACTGGCAGCGTTGCAGGGCCTGCTTCACGTTCATCTGGTGACCGCGGACACCCACGGGCATCAGACCGAGATTGACCAGCAGTTGAATTTGACCGCTGTACGACTGCAAAAAGGGAATGAACCGTGGCAGAAGGCTGAGTATGTGGCTCAATTGGGCGCTGAGCATGTGGCTGCCATAGGGCAGGGCGCGAATGACGCCGGCATGCTGGCCGCCGCGGCGATCGGGATCAGCCTCCTTTCCAAGGAGGGGCTGGCCGTGGAAACCTTGCAGACGTCTGACCTGTTGATGCCTGATATTCTTTCCGCGCTTGACCTGTTTCAAAATCCAATGCGAATGGTAGCCAGTTTACGAATATGAGTTTACCCACCAGCGAACCGCTTTCTCCTGAATCTGACCGCTCTTTGCCGCCCGCCCGCAGAAGGCGGCGGAAACGCCGCATCCTGCCCCAGGGCACGGATGAGAAGTTCAGCTTCCTGGAAGAGCTGGCGCGCCGCGTCACCCCTTCTTTTGATTTCTTCCTGTTTTGCCTGATTGCCGGCCTGACGCTGACGGTGGCTTTATTTACCGAGCAATGGGCGTTGGTGGTAATGGCTGCCCTGCTGGCGCCTTTCATGGCGCCGGTGATTGGCCTTTCCCTGGGCGTTGTGCTGGGGTCGGTACGCTTCTTCATGCAGGCATTGGGCGGTCTGTTGATTGGCGGTGCGCTGATTTTCCTCAGCGGCGTGCTGGGAGGCTCGTTGATCAGCCTGCGTTCCTCCCAACTGGTAATCAGGATCGCTTACCAATTCACCCAATTCACGTGGGCGAATTTCCTGTTGCTGGTGCTTGGCGCTGGCTTGACCACGTATTTGATCGTGCGTTCACCCCGGCAGCGGCCCATGGTGGCCAGCGTGGCCCTGGCTTACGAAATTTTGTTCCCACTGGGCGTGGCTGGTTTTGGTTTGTTAAGCGGCATCCCCGGTTTGTGGCCGGATGGCCTGCTGGTGTTTGTTGTCCATCTGGCGGCGGCCGTTCTGATCAGCGCGCTTGTACTGGTCATCATTGGCGTGCATCCGCGCGGCCTGTTTGGCTACACGGTCAGCACGACGCTTTTACTGGCAGCGATTGCCGCCCTGGTGGCATTGAGCGGCATGGGCACCGCAATTGGTTTACAGGTGGCTGTGCCGACCCATACCCCCAGTCTGACCGCGACCACGACCCAGACAGCCACGATGACGGCCACACCCATCCCCCCCACCGGCACACCGACACCGACCAACACCTTGATGCCTACCAAAACCCCTACCCTGACAGTCAGCCCCAAGCCTACGCCGATTTATGCCCGCGTCAATGCCGAATCGGGTGGGGGTGTGTTGGTGCGCGAAGAACCCAGCCAGGAAGCGCTGGTGGCGATCAGCCTGATGAATGGCATGCTGGTAGAAATTGTGCCCGGCGCCGATGTGCGCGTGGGCAACACCACCTGGATGAAAGTGATCACCGCCGACGGGATTGAAGGCTGGGTGGTGAGTACATTGTTATCAACGGCGACCCCGCCTGCACCTGGCGCATAGAGCCATTCAAAGGGGCGACATGCAGCGATAGAGATCCCTGCATGATTCTTTTTTCACAGGAGTTTGTAGATGACCGTAAATTTTGGAACGGACGGCTGGCGAGCCGTTATTTCGGACACTTTCACTTTTCACAACCTGCGGCAGGTTACGCAGGCTATTGCTGACGCCGCTGCCTCCGGCAGTTGGGAATGCAATGACCCCGCTAGCGTCGATCCCGCCCAACCGAAGAAGGTGGTGATTGGTTTTGATACCCGTTTTCTTTCAGACCGCTACGCCACCGAGGCGGCGCGCGTGCTGGCAGCCAATGGCATTCAGGTCTACCTCAGCCAGGGAGATGCCGCCACACCGGTCATTTCCTATGCCACACGCTATTTGAACGCGATTGCGGGGATCGTGATCACGGCTTCGCATAATGCGCCTCGCTATAACGGGATCAAGCTTAAGGGTGGTGCAGGCTGTTCAGCCCTGCCTCAGCAGTGCCGGGAAGTGGAAGTGTATCTGAATGACAACGAAGCACAGGGCCGCGGCCCGAATCTGATGGACCTGGATAAAGCCAAAAATCAGGATCTGATCCGGCGCTTCAACCCCATCCCGGATTATGCCAACCATGTGCGTACGTTGATTGACTTTGATGTGATCGCGGACTCGAAGCAGCGCGTGGTGGTGGACTCGATGTATGGCTCGGGACGCGGCACGATTGCCAATATTCTCAAGGGCACCGGCATTGAAGTACATGAGATCCGCAATGAGATGAATCCCGGTTTTGGGGGTATTCACCCCGAACCGATAGCCCGTTATCTGCATACCCTGGCTGGCGCGATCAGCACCGGACTGGGTGATTATGGCCTGGCGACGGATGGCGACGCTGACCGCATTGGCGCGATGGACGAGAAAGGCAATTTCGTTGATCCGCACAAGATCATGGCGCTTTCCCTGCGTTATCTGCACGAGCAGCGCAAATTGACCGGCTCGGTGGTGCGTACAGTTTCTACTACACGCATGATCGACCGCCTGGCGAAGCGTTATGGGTTAACCTTGCATGAAACGCCGGTCGGTTTCAACCATATCGCCGATTACATGATGAGCGAAGATGTGCTGATAGGGGGCGAGGAGTCCGGCGGGATCTCCTTCAAGGGACATATTCCCGAAGGGGATGGCGTGCTGATGGGCCTGTTGTTGATCGAAATTGTGGCCGCCACGGGCGCCACGTTGTGCGAGCTGGTCGACGACCTGATTGCGGAGGTGGGCCCTGCGCATTATGAGCGCCGCGACCAGCGCCTCGGCCGGCCGGTATCCAAGCCGCTGATGGTGAAGCAGTTGAAGGACAACGCCCCGGCAGCGATTGGCGGGGAGACGGTGGTGGAAGTTGCCACAACCGATGGGGTCAAGTACATTCTGGCGGATGATTCCTGGCTGCTGATCCGCCCCTCCGGCACCGAGCCAGTGCTGCGCGTGTATGCCGAAGGGCGCACACCCGAGATGGTAACAGCCCTGCTCAAGTATGGCGAGCGGGTGGCAGAGAGTGTCAAGTAAGGAAGTCAATCAGGGATCAGTTTTTTTACTGATTAACTGGTTGACAGATTGACTGATCACTTTTCTTACACAATATTTTTTAGATAGCGAGGAAACCATGATCATCCAAATCTATACCATGCAGTCGATAGAAGAAGCACACGCCGTGATTGACCTGGGCGTGAACCATATCGGTCTCACCCCCTCAGATTGCGGTTTGCCAGGGGAGATTTCTTACGAGCTGGCGCGCGAAATCGTGGACAGCGTTGGCGATCGGGCCACGCGGGTTGCGCTGAGCGTCGATAAGCACTTGAGCGAAATTGCGTCAATGGCGAAAATTGTCCAGCCGGACATTCTGCACCTGTGCGCGCCATTTGGTGATGTGACGGTGGAGATGGTGCGCGCGTTGCGTCCGCTGCTGCCCGATGGCATGCGTATTATGCAGGCTATCCCGGTGGGCACCAGCCGCGAGGCGGTTGACCATGCCCTGGCATATCAGGAAGTGGCTGATCTGTTGATCCTCGATTCGGTTGCGCCAGAGATCGGCGGAATTGGCGCGTCCGGCGCAACCCATGACTGGGCCATCAGCCGCGAGATTGTGGAAAAAACGCGCATCCCGGTCGTTCTGGCGGGCGGCCTCCAGGCAGACAATGTTGCCGAAGCGATCCGGGTTGTGCAGCCCTGGGCGGTTGATTCGTTGAGCCATACCAACAAACCATTGCCCGGCGGCGGGTTTTGCAAAGACCTGGAAAAGATCAAGGCGTTTGTTGAGGCGGCAAGGACCCTTTCCTGATTTCAACGCGAAGCGTCAATATCGGTGAAGGCATTTGCCAATATGTGGTGATCCCCATCGTTTTAAAATATACTGACATAAAAAATCCCGGGCTGATTTCAACAGCCCGGGATTATATTTAAATATTTCCGCCGGAGGGTGCGGGGTGGGGATTAACCGGCCGTGTTGGCTGCCGAGCGCAGTTTCCGTGCCAGGAAGATGATCCCGACCATCAACGCGGCCAGACCGAGCAAGCCGGGCAGACCAACATCGCTGGCAAAGCCGGAATCGGGCAGGGCCGATGGCGTGGCCGTGGCCGTTTTTCCTTCTGCTGCCAGGGTAAGCAGGGAAGCCACCGTCGCCGTGAGAGCGTCAAAATCAGCTGCGCCAGCTTCTATTGTAATGATTTCTGTCGCGGTGGGCACAGGAGTGTCCGTTGCGATGATCATCACCGCGGTAGGGGTGTTCGGGATGGCTTCTTCCAGGGTGGCAGTGGGCGGCAGGGTGGCACTGGGGGTCAGCGCCAGCTGCATGATCAGGGATTGCTCCGTAGCAGCCACCGATGTGGCGGTGTTCTGCGCATTGATCAGGGCTGCTTGCTGGGCGGCCTTGTTCTGTGACTGGGGGGCGATCAGCAGTACATAAGCTGCGATGGCGCCGCCAATCAGCACAAAGAAGGCGAAAATGATGCCCACAATCACAATAAAAGTGCGATTGCCGCCGGGTTTCTTTTCGCTGGTTTCTTCCATATCGAGCAGATCATCATCAAAATCTGACTCAAATGGCGGAACTTCCTCATCTTCGAAATCATCGAATAAACTATCATCAAACAGATTATCATCGCTCATCAGTGCATCTCCTCCGGGTATAGGATAATTCTATTGCAGTACGTCTAAATTTGCCAGTGGTACAGTGATTTCGTTATTCTCTCTTAACCGGACGATGGCTGCTTGTGTGCGCAGGCCATTGTCCAGGGTGGTCAGACCGGGAAGAATATTTGAAAGAATGCCGGTTTGGCCGCAGTAGGGTGCGGTTTGCACCCGGATCGTTTGACCAGGTTTGAAAATATCGATTTCCGGGCTGCTTTCTGCCGGGGCGGGCAGGGTGATGATCGCTTCGGGACGGGAGCCCGTAAATCTGTTCCACGGCGCGGTGTTAAGCGCGATGCTGCGCTGCACATTGGTGATCAACAGGTCGTAGGCGATGTGGTTAATCGCAATCTGCCCGAAACCTTCCAGCACCATGATGGGTAAATCCATCTTTTCTGCCAGCGGGATCAGGCCAGGCAGGATGGAACCGAGAATCAACCCTCTCAGAGGCAGTTGAGCGGCAATCTCCAGCGCTTCGGGCCGGCCGCACCAGCCCGCAAAACCGATCGCTCCGCGCATGCTCACGTCCATTTTGGGCGGGGTCAGTTCATCACCGGCGGATTGGGTCAGGTTCAGCAGCAGCCCCTGGCTGATTTTGCCATTGCCCCATACACCTTGCAGCAGCGCACCGTTGGTTTCAACCATCACCCCCTGCTCTGGCAGGACTTCAGTCACTTCCCCGTCCAGACCGGCCTTAAGGCGGAAGGGCGGCTGATCAGCTTCCATTAAGACCTGTCCGCTGCTGATCATGACGATGACGCCGCTGACGGGTGCGCGCACCACCCGGCGGAAGAGCCTGCCCGTTTCGGCAATCACATCGCCTTCCTGCACACGTTCGCCCAGTTTGCGGTCGATGACTTCACGGGTTTCTGCGGCACTGGTCATGTTCAGGTCGCGCTGTACGTCCACCAGGGTATGTTTGTTCTGCAGCCTGGTTTCCGCTACTACGTCGGATGCAGTTACAGACTGGCCGGCCTTGACCAGCACGCGGCCATTGGTCGGCAGGAGGCGCGCCCGGCGGACTTTGGTAAGGGGTACGATGTGCGTGACAGGAGCCAAGATTATCATATCAGTTCTTTTCGTTGCAAGTCCTATACCAGGAAAACATTTTTAGCGATTTTCCAGGGTATTTTGCCATTTTTTTAATAGTTCACGGCGGCGGCCATCCTCTTTGGGGAGCTGGATCGGTCGCCCGCGGGCATCAATGACTGCCCCGCACACGCCGCCGATGATTTTGAATGTATTAGCCCGGTTGCCATTGGGGTCGATCTCCGTGCCGCGCAGCGCATCCAGCGCAATCGTGGCGGTTTCTCCCATGCGCAGAGGCAGGGCGGTAATGCTGCCCTGTTTGATGGTGAAGGTTTCTTTAAAGCCGTTTTCATGCTCCATACGGATGTTCAGTACCGGTGTGCCATACCGTGCTTTGGTGACGGGACAGATGACCGTACCCAAATTGAGGAAAGCGCCGGATTCCAGCACCTGTACCGGCAATATCGGGTTAAAGGCTGCGATGGTGCCCAGGCTGGCGGTGAGGGTGTTCTGGTCGAGAATGATCGTGCTGATGCCGACCGGCTGCAGACCATCCAGAATCATTAACAGGCTCTGGGCCGGGGTAGGGGCATTGGTCAACACGGCCCCGCCTGCCAGAATGGGCTCAAAGGAGACTTCATCTTCCCAATTCTCCCGCCACTTGGCCTTGATTTCCTGCATGGCATGGCGCAGGATCATGCGGGTGACGGCCTGTTCGATTGCCATGGCCGTATGGTCAAGCGGCTGGCTGCCGGGGTTGATGCTCTTTTGCCACAGATAGCTGACCAGACTGTCTTCGCTGAGCGGGATGTCCATCCACTGGATGATTTCGGCAGGTTCGTAAAATTCAAGGATGTCTTTGATGCTGCTGCCCAGTCCGACCGGGTAGACTTTGTTGGTCAGCCCTCCGGCCACAGCCACGCTGAAGGTTGTTGACGAAGCGCCGACATCAATGCCCATCACCCCTTTATTGGGGTTATAGATTTCGCTCAGGAAGCGCACGATGCGGCCGAATGCCTGCGGTGCAGGGGTCAGCGGGGCAGTACAGGCTTTGCCCAATTCTTTCAACCCGCCAATCTGGCTGGTACGGATGCGGGTGACCACATTGGTCAGCACGGCCTCGGCGGGGCTGATGTCTTCCAGGTCGATCAACGGGCGCACATTGGGAGCGGTGTGGACAGAGAACCATTTTCCCAGCACTTCCTTGATGCGCTTTGCCAGCACGCGGTTGCCGGCGAAAATCACTTCGGGGCGGCTGGTTTCGGGCAGGATGCGGCAGGACATCATGATCAATTCCACCATTTTAAGCACGGAGCGGCTGGCACCTTGCTGCGTGCCGCCAGTGAGGATGATCAAGTCTGGCTCGGCCCTGATGATCGCGTCAATTTTCTCATCGGTAGAGCGCGCGTCAGAAAGGCCAAAATTGTCGATCACCCGGGCTTTGGCCGTTGCAATCAGGTTTTGCCCGCTTTGCAGGGAGACATCATCCAGCAGACCAGCGTTGATCACGCGCAGGGTTGGCCCGGCGGAAATGCTCATCGCCATGCGGTCCACCCCGGAGCCGTCTGATTTACCGGGCAGGATGATGCGGGCGTCCTTGTCCAGCAACTGCCGGCCGGTGATCGTTTGCAGGTCTTCAATTGCCAGATGAACACATTCCCCGGCATCGTGGAAGGGTGCGTCCACCGTGGAGGTAGCGCTGCCGCTGGCGATGAAATGATATACGCCTTCGACCACGTCAAACAGAGCGGCCCGGGTCAGGGTAGAGCCGATTTCGACGGCCAGAATGGATTCAGCATCAATCGTTGAAGTAGTCATAGTCTCTTAAGAAAACAATCCCGGTAATGATTGTAGAAATTGGGTAATGAAATCCAGACGCTCGATCAATGCCGTGATGGCCGTGGCATACACGCCTGCGAACAATGCGCCCAGGGTGATGGCGATGAAAATCTGCCCGATCTTTGCCAGCAGTTCCATTAATGGGGAACGCTGGGCGGGGCCGTTCGCCCTGGGTTTGGCTGAGAAATGGAAATAGGCCAGACTGCTGACTGTACCGACCAGCACGATGGTGGCCGTGAAGAGCTGGGAAACCGGCCCGACCGCCTGGGCTGCCGGGGACTGCATGTCGAACATGTTGACCGCGGCCTGCACCTGGTAAATAATCGTGCCGGTAGCCGCACCGCTGATGATAACGGCTGCGCCCGCGCCGACCAGATAGGCCATCGGAATGCTGCCAAGCTGGGCGAATTTAGGGGAAAGTTTGGTCAGTAAAAGAAGGCTCAGGATCAGGGGCAAAAGAACCAATATTCGATCTGCTGTGCCGCCATGCAGCAGCGGCCAGATGAGCCGCGGCAGGAGGACCTGGTAGACAATCAACACGGCCACATAGCCAGCGGTTACGCCCACGAAAAGGTAGGTCGCCAGGCGGAACAGGGGATTATCCCCGAAGAAATAACTAAAGATCATCAGGGTCAGCAGGAAGCTGGTGAATGTCCAGAAGAGGCTGGAAGATTGCATATCCTCAGTCCTCGCTTTGTGTTCTGCGGCTGGCAACCAGGGCCACGAACAGTTCCAGAAGGATGCCAACCAGGATTAAGGCCACGACGACCGCCAACCCGCCCTGCAGGGCAACCCAGTAGCTGTGACCGGTGCCCGGCTGCCCGGTGAGATTTTCATAGGCCACACTGCCGGCAAGCCCGGAGAGCATACCCTTGATTTGCCCGGACTGTACGTATGCTTCCATGATCGCGGCCGACTGTGCGCTGGAGATGAGCAGCATGGGGGTGCTGTCCAGAGAGGGCTGAACCTGTTCTACCCAGGCACGCCCCGAATCCACGCTGTCGGTGATCACAAGCACTGCACCAAAATCGGTCAGACTGCTGACGCCGCTCAGCGCGGGATGATCCCAGGGGATCAGACCGTCATGCTGGGTGGTGAGGCCGTAATGGGCGGCTTGCTGCGGGCGCAGGGCAAATTCTTTCAGCGAGGTGATCCCGCCTGGCAGGTAGCCAAGATTGATCGTATGGGTGTTCATATAGTCTGCGGCGCTGGCTTGCTGACCGAGCCAGGCTTGCAGCAGCAGGTCTTCGGCCAGGGCCGGGCCGGCGGGCACGGTGGAGATGACGGCAATGCGCTGCTGGTTGCTCATCAGGCGTTGAATCACGGCGTTTGAGGCGGCTTTCATTTCGCCAGAATAGCCAGGTTCATAGTCCACCGCCAGCAGCACCGGCGATTCGCTTGGCAGGCTTTCAATTTCCTTGAAGAAGGATGTCACAAATGGGGAGAGATAAGGCCGCCCCTGGATATCAGGGATGCTGCCAGCGCCGCGGAAAAGGATCAGCACAGCGATCAGCACCACGGCTACGACAAGCTGCATCAGGCGTTTGGAACCCTGCGCGCCAACGCGTTTGGCTTCGCTGGGCCTGTGTTCCCATTCCAGCAGGTCTTCCATCAACCCGGCGTGCTGCGCCTGGGTTTCGGTAACTTTTAATTTTGCGGAGTAAATCGGCGGCTTGCGGTATTTAATCGCCTGCCTGTCTACCGGCAGCACACCGCGCAGCCCTGCCAGCGGGCCGGATTTTTCGATGATTTCATTCAGGCTGCCGTCGCTCTGGATGGCTACCGATTCGATCGGACGCATGGCGGCCAGCCAGCCAGGAAGCTGGGCCGGGCTTAGATTGCCCGCGGTTTCACCGGCTGCCGGCTGTTCGGGCATGATCTGGCTGGCTTCTTCAGATTCCAGCCAGTCGGGCAAATCCGCAGCGGCGAAGGGGTGTTCATCCCCGGCGGAAATAAATTCCCCGTCTTCCTCACCGGCGGCTTTATTGGCAATTGGGGCGCTCGCACCGAAGGGGGGGCTGTCTTCAAAGACAGCATCATCATCAGACGCCAGATTGTCCAAAAAAGGTGAAGTGCTGGAAAGAGGTACTTCAACGGCGGGAGGCTGCCCTTGTGGGCCGGTTTCTTCTTCTGGCAGATCGCTGGTGAGCCAATCGGGCAGATCAGGATCATCTTCGAAGGGGGGAGGATTGCTGTCGGACGAAGCGTCGTCTGTAAAGGGGGAAGCAGTAAAAGGCGCAAGCGGTCCGTCCCCAGGGGATTCGTCCTGTGAGGCGGAATCGCTTTTCTCTGCAAGCCAATCAGGCAGGTTTTCTCCATTCCCTAGAGGTATGTTTTTTAAAGGAGGGCGCGCTTCGAAAGAGGCATTCTCTTTGAAGGGTGATATGTTTCCAATGAGGAAGTCTTCTTCCAAAGAGTCATCCTGCTCAACAGGAAGATCGCCGCCAAATGGGAAAGGGCTGGTTTCTTTTTCTTCTGTGTTGAAGGAAAAAACGTCAGTAGATGGGGCTGCCGGGGTTTCTTCGACAGGGCTTTCTTCCGCATGCAGGCCGCTTAATAAATCCCCCATATCCTCATCGTCATCAGTAACGAAATTCAGCTCATGTGCGTTTTCGCCCGTTTCATCGTTTAGCCAGGAAGGCAAATCGTCCGGGCGGCCTGCGTCAAACAATGGTTCTGCCGGCTCTGGTGTGGCTGGGGCTGCTTCCGGTGGGGCCATGTCTCGCAGCCAGTCCGGCAGTTCCGCGGCCTGGGCAGGCTGATCGGTTTCAGCAGGCAGGTCTGGCAAGATGGGGGCGGCGGTTTCCTGTTGGGAAGGTTCTTCCTGCAGCCAATCAGGCAAAACCGTGTTTTCTTCGGGTTGCTGATCTTCGGAAAACGGGGTTTCATCATCCAGCCAGCCCATCAATGAGCCGGTTCTATCTACGGAATTGGATGTGAAAACGGAAGAAGGGTCTGTGGTTTCATTTTCTTCCGGGGCAGTTCCACCAGTAGACTCTTGACGCAGGGTATTCATCCAGTCGACTGGTTTTGATTCTGCCTGTGAATCGCGTTCTTCCCTCAGGCGGTCTGTCAGTTTTCGGGGCGGGGTTGGTTTGGCAGGGGGTTCGGGCTGCGCTGCGGCTGGCGGCGGGGTGCTGCCCAAATTTTCCAGCCACGCATCCAGGTCTGCGCCATCCTCTTCGGGCAGGCTGTGGGCAGCATTTTCTTTTCTGGCAGAAGATTCTTCCAGAATACGAAGCCAGTCTGCGCTGCCCTCTTCTTCCGGATGTTCAGGAAGGGAAGACTCGGATGCTTGTTTGGCCGGAGCAGGACTGGAGAGATTAATCCTGTTCAGCAGGAAGTCATCGTCCTCTGGAATGGGTTGGTCATCTTCCGATTCGTTCTCGGCAGGTGGTGTTTCATTGGTACCCGCCAGGCTGCGCAGCCAGTCCATCTTCTCGCCTTCTTCAGGGAGGGGGGCAGGCGATTCCCCAGGCGCAGCGGCGCCGACGATGGGTTTGAGTTGTGCCTGGCAGTGCGGACACACCTCGGCATCAGCCGGGTGTCCTTTTCCACACATGGGGCAGCGTTTGGTATCAACCATAATTATCCACTATAAGGCCGGTCAGCGCCGAAGACGATGCGCAGGCCGGTGGTAAGACTGCCCAGGCCAACGCCCAGCAAAATGCCGCGCGCGCCAGCCAGCGGCAGGGTATTGAAGAAGGCCGCAAATCCACCCCCGCCATTCCCCCCCAGCGCACTGAGATAACCGCCAGTGACGATCAGAAAGATGAGGGTGCTGATCACAAAGACCCACGCCATTCTGTCTTTCCGCTGCTGCAACAGGCGCAGGCTGGTGTAGGTCAGGCTGATTGCCAGCAAAGCCAGCAGACTGGTTTCTACAGGCACCTGAATATGGGTTACCACGCGCTGGAATCTGGCATCACTGGGCGTGAACCATAACCCCGCAGCGAAAGTAACGACGAAGGCGATGATCAGAAACAGGCTGTACAGGTTACCGGCTTTAGGGGTGCGCAATTTCCTCACATGTACGGAAAGCAGGTTGTAAATTCCGATCAGGGAGGCCACGCCGCCCACGATGACCGCGCTGCCCAGCAGATAAGGCTGGAGAACGTCTTGCAGCAGGGGAACGGGCAAAAAACTGCCCAGCAGCAGGATCACAGCGACAGAAATTGCAAAGGCCGTAGCTAGCGGTGCTCTCATAAGATTGAAATCCCGAATAAGGTTTGCACCAGTTTCAGCAAGGCGCCAATCACCATAATGATCATCAAAACCCAGCGCAGCAGATCCTGTGCCTGGATGCTGGAAAGATGGAACTTGCCCGCTTTCAGGTAAGCGGGGATGGCGAACATTTCTTCGCCGATCAGGGGTTCCTGAGCGGTGGCATATAACACTGCCTGGGCAGGCAGCGCATCGCTGGCCGCCAGGGTAAAGGTGCCCTCGCGGTCGGCTGCTTCACACAGCAGCCCAATCTCAGGCCCATAATTGCCGACAAGAATATTGGTGTAAACTTTTTCACGGTGGATGACCGGCATCGTGCCGGCGACGTAGGAAAATGGAGTGGGGCCGGTCAGGCGGCCGAGGTCTGGCCGGTATTGGGCCATGGCACTGCCGCTGCGGTAGGCAGCTTGCAGGGTGTCCTGGCTGAGGATTGCCAGACTGCCGCTGCCGCTGGTCACGATCGGCGGCTTGTCGCTGACGATGCTCAACTGGGCCAGTCTTTCCAGGGTGCTTAAACCGGAAAGCGCCGAAGCGGCGTTTGCCTGTAAAATATTGGCATTGCCCAGAGAAAGATGCACACCCTGACCATCTTCAATTGCCAGGCCAATCGCCCGGCGCAGCTTTTGAAAAGCCGGCAGCGGACGCAGGGTGGGCTTGTACCGTTTTCTGGCCTTTTTGGAAAAGCGCAGGGAACTGGACGGCAGGGCCAGGATGAACATGGCTGCGCCAGCCAGAAGGACGAGTGCCAGTCCGAGGAGCTTATCAATAATGGTCAATGTCGTTCATCCTCCTTCCGCAAGAAGTCCGCAAAAGCCTGGCTTTCCTGCTGGTTTTCCAAAAGCGCTGCCAGCGCCTCCCATTCTCCCGCTTGCAAACCGGAACGCATGAAAGGCTGTGCAAGGTAGATGGTTTGCGAGAGCAAGAGGGTCAATGGGCCAGCAGATTCCAGCACAAAAGCGGCCGGTCTGCGCAGTCCCCATCGTTGCAAATATCGTGCCCAATCAGACCAGAAAGAATGTTCGTACATCAATTCCAGTATAGCACAATTTAAAGATATACGAAATACAACGCGGTTCGGGGGCACGAAAAGGGGACAGGAAATCATTCAGCCCTGGATCGCCCCGAAGGGGCCGCTTTGCGGCGACTGCGGCAAACTTCCGGCCAGCGGCGGGATTGCCCATGCCGGCTCGAACCTTCCTCCATTGACAACCTCTACAGACTGCCGGCGCTTCGGAACAGCGCTTTTGCAGGCCGGAGGATTCCACGGGAATTCGTGAGATACAACGCACCACCCCCTACTCATATTTCAGCGCACTGACCGGCTGTAATGTGGCCGCGTGCAAGGCAGGATACAGGCCGGAAAGCAAACCGACCAGGGTGGCAAAGAGCAGGGCAAAAATGGGCAGCCACAACGGTGTAGAGATGGCGAAGGAGGGCGGCAAACCGCCCTGGGTAGCGGCGCGGTTGGCAAGATAGGATAAGGCCACCACGTTCAGGATCTGCCCGCCGCCCCAGCCGAGGAGCACCCCGCCAATCCCGCCCACCAGCCCGATCCCGGCGGCCTCGCCCAGGAAGATGGTCAACACATCCCGGTTGGAGGCGCCGACGGCCTTCATCAAGCCGATCTCGCGGGTGCGTTCCAGAATCGCCATCGTCATGGTATTGGCGATACCAATCGCCGCCACCAGCAGGGCGATCGCGCCTACCCCGCCAAAGATGAGCTGCAAAACGATGAAAAAACTGTTGATGCCCTGCACAAACGACTGCGGCGTGTTCGCCATATACCCCAGGGCATTAATGCTGTCGGCCACGGCCAGCACATCATCCACGCTGTTGGCCTTGACGATCAGGGTTTCGTAGCCGTCCCTGTTGCGGTTGATGCGCTGGCCCATCGCCCACTCATTCCAGGCGGTGATGTCTTCCAGGCGCACATACAGGGCGCTGTCCTGCTCGCCGCGCACCTCGGAGAGCACGCCCACAATCCGCAGCGGCACGGTTTTCTCGATCACCTCCCCGTCTTCGGTCCACTTCATCAGCACCAGTTTCACCGTTTGACCCAGCAGGTCGGGCTGTTCGGGTATCTCCTGCCCCGGGCGCAGGTTGGGGTTATAGAAGTTTTTGGCCGCCCAGCCGCCGATGACGGCCGTGCCGCGGGCCAGCTGCAGCTCGCCTTCCTGCACGGGGTACTCAAACACGGACAGGTCATCTGTACCGACGCCCAGCAGATAAGCATAGTTCTCCATCTTTCCGAAGCGCAGTATACCGCCCATGCGCAGCGAATCACGGGGGATGACGCTTTTCACCCCCGGCAGGGCGGTGATCTCTTCGATGGTTTTGTTGGTGAGCATTTTTGCGGTGGATGGCCCCCCAGATTCCATCATCATGCCCGGGCCCATAAAACCAGGCCCCCCTTCGCCATAGTTGGGATACACGGTGATGGCGGTCAGGTCGCCGATTCCGCCCAATTGGCTGGCGGCATTCTTTTGCAGCCCGCTGGCCAACGAGACGAGCAGCACCACCGCGGCCGTACCGATCACCACACCCATGGCAGTCAGCACTACCCGGCCTTTGCGGCGGTTGAGGTTGCTCAGGATCAGGCTCAATAAATCCCAAAAACGCATGATTGTCTCTTAACCCAACGGTTGTTCGAAAGACGGTTCCATCGGCGGGAAATCTTCTCCGGGGGGGAACATCTCCGCCGGGAATTCCGGTTCGGGCACGGCGCTGTCCAGGCCGAAGAGGCCCTTGATGAAGCGTACGATTTTTTGCATAAAGGTTTCCGGCTGCACTTCCGGCATCGGCATGTCCATATCCATCGGCTCCATCGGCAGGGCTTCTTCCACGGTGACGGACAGGGTCTGGTTGATGGTGCGCGGCTGGTTGAAATCATCGGTGTAGTTAATCGTGATCTCAAGTTCCAGCTCTCCGGGCTGGGAGGCAATCAGCAGCGGGTCAAGGGTGTAGTAGCCGCCCGGTTCCAGGCTGCCGATCAGGGCGGTATTGTTGGTCAGTTCTGCGCCGGCAGCGGTAATTTTCATGTTACCCAGGGTCGTTGTTTTGCGCCCCAGGTTGGTGATCTGCAGGGGCAGCGGGGCAGGCTGCCCGGCGGGGATCATGCCGGGGTCCTGGTAGAAACCGGCTTCCACCTGGGGCAGGCCGTAGACCAGCAGGGTGATGATCTGATCGTCGACCACGCGGTTGCCAGAGACGTCATTATAGACAAAGGACAGTTTGAGCGGGTAAGCCCCCGGATTGGTGTTGACGTTGACGATCAATTGCTGCGTGCCGGACAGTCCGCCGCCGGCCGGAATGTCACCCAGATAGTAGAGATTGGAGCTGCCCAGGGGGGCGAAATTGGTGACGTCCCCACTGCCGCCGGTCGTGCCGGGCTGGGGGGTACCGCCCGTCATTTCGACACTGCCCCCGCCCAGGATCATGGTAACGGCGCGCGCTTCCGAGTTGCCCTGGTTACGAATGTCAAGCGAGAGGTTGAAAATGCTGCCAGGCTGCAGGGGATCTACATCCGATGTGTAGGAACCGACCATGATCTGCGGACGCGGCATACTGGTGGGCGTTTTGGTAGCGTAGGCCGCGCCGGTATAAACCGGCGCCTGCAATTCAATCGTCAGGGTGAAGGTATCCGAATAGGAGTTGCCCGCGCTGTCGCTGTAGGTGATGGCGGCGCTGATCGTACCGTTGGTTTTACCGGCCGTATCCTCCCCCGCCCGAAAAGACTGGGAAACGCTGGCGCTGTTGGAGGCCACCAGACTGGGCAGGGCGCGCAGACCGCCCGTTTCAAGGGGCAGGAAGTCGGTACTTTCGAAGTCGACAATCACATTGCTGGCATGCGCCTGGCCGATATTGCGGATGGAAACATCCAGGCGAAAATCCTTGCCCGCGGCAATCGCACCGCCGGCGGTGTAGGAGGGGATCACCAGCAGGGGGCGGTTGACTGCGCCGGGCGGAGGAACAGTGGCGGTGGGAGCCACTGCGGTGGTGGTTAGCGTCAAGCTGGTGATGATTGCTGGATCCGTTTGCGACGCTGCTACAGCCGTAACAGTATCATCCCCCGTGGAAGCACTAGCGGGAATGCTAACCACCACAGTTACGGTGGCGGAAGCGTTTGCATCCAGGGTGAGGCTGGCAGGGCTGATCTGGCTGGTCCATGCCCCCCCTCCCACGGACAGATCGAAGGTGTCGCTGGCATCCCCCGTGTTTTCCAGGGAGAGGGTAAAGGTAACATTGCTGCCGGGAGTGCCGGACTTCGTGTCAGGTCCGCTAAGGGTAACCCCCGGCGCGGCCAGCGGAGCGGGCTGGGGCTGGGCGAGAGCGGGCATCACGGACAATGCCAGCAGGCTCAAGAGCACAAGCGTGATGCTGATGATTTTCAGAAAAGAGGGTTTCGTCATTCAGGATACTCCTCATCTTGTTCAAGTTCAGATAGATTGATCGCCGCCTGATAATCCGCTTCACGGACGGCATGACCGTCCAGCAGATAAACAGCCTGGCTGGCAAAATGCAAGGTGCGGGGATCATGGGTAACGACGACGATGGTACGGCCTTCCTGCTGCAAGCGGGCCAGCAGTTTGAGGATGCCCAGCCCGCTGCTGCTGTCAAGATTGCCGGTCGGCTCGTCCGCCAGGATCAGGGCCGGGTCGTTGACCAGGGCGCGGGCGACCGCCACGCGCTGCTGCTGGCCGCCGGAAAGTTCGGTCGGGCGGTGGTGCAGACGTTTTCCCAGCCCGACCTGCTGCATTAATGTAGTGGAGCGGGCATGGCGGGTGTGCGCCGGAATGCCGGCAAAGCGCATCGGGAAGGCTACATTTTCCAGGGCTTCCATGCTGGCGATTAAATTAAAGGACTGAAAAATAAAACCGACTTTATCGCGGCGGTAGAGGGCCAGCTGATTTTCATCCATCTTTTCCAGCAGGCGGCCATCCACCTTCAGGCTGCCGGAAGTGGGCTGATCCAGCCCGCCCAGCAAGTAGAGCAGCGTGCTTTTGCCGGAACCGGACGGCCCCATAATGACCGTAAACGATCCGGCAGGGATGTCCAGGTCCAGGTTATCCACAGCGCGGATGGTCTGGCTGCCCATGTGAAAGACCTTGCTCAGTTGGCGAATCTCGATCAGGGTGGGGGTAGACATATCAGAAGAAGGGCGTAATCGCGCCGATGCCGCTCAGCCGGGTTACCAGATAGGCGGGAATAGCCAGCAAACCCATCACGATCAAAATCGTGGTCAGGGTCACAATCCAGGTTTTGGCCCGCGTCATGCCGGAAATATGCAGGGCACCGATCAGGATCAGGACAATCTGCCACAGGAAGTAGGCATCTATTTGGGCCAACAGGGCCGACAAAAACCCGCCGCTGGCAAACCCGGAAAGCCCCGGAGACTGGATCAACCGGTGGGTGAAGAGGATGCTGAAAATACGCACGATCTCGCGCAGGGCCAGCGGCAGGCTGGCCCAGGCGGTCAGGTTGAGGGCGGCTGTGTTGCTGCTGCGGCTGCCGTTGAGGGTCAGCGCCAGGTGTAATAACGCGCCCAGCAAAAACCAGTGCAGCCATACCCCCAGCACGGCCGCCAGACCAGGCAGCACATACACCATCACCGGCCCCTGATTGACGCTGATCGCGGACTGAAACTGTTCCTGCTGTTCGGGAGTATAGTATTGAAAATCGGGCGGGATGACTTCGATCCCTTGTGCGGATTGAATCTGGATCGGCCCGCTGACGAGGATACGGATCACCGCCAGCAGGGACAACAGCAGAACTGGCCACAGCCAAATGGCTTTGGAATTGCCCAGGATTTCATGAAGCGTGCGGGTGGGGTGGGTAAAGATGCTCAGCAGCCAGCGAGGATCTGCTTTCAGTGAGGGTTTGACCTCACCGTTTATTTCGTCAGGAAGGGTCATAGAATGGATTCTCCTTGAAGATAAGACGCACAATCAATCGGATAAGTTCCACGGCAGGCAGTATCCCGGAAAGAAACGAGTCTTACAGCGCGGGAGAGTATGGGGTGATTCTAACACCATTGATGGAGTTACTGTCAAGAGGAGACTTTTAGGCTCGTCTTGAAATCTCAACGCGGGATTCAAGGCAGGAGAGTCAAAAAAGGTATGGCGGCAGGGTTCAACAGCCATACCTTAAAAGATATACCGGACAGAAATAGAATAGGGTCGAGAATGGACAACCTGCTCACCCTTGCCTTAAATCCCAATCAAATTACCGCGTACTTTCCTGCATCAGCAATGCCAGTGCTCACTTTTGGGGGTGGGAAATGTGCCTGTTTTCCGTGCATTCCTGTTATTGACCAGTTTTCAAAAATACGCTAGAATTCGATACGGCGCCTGCAGGGCGACGTTTTCATTTTATTCCCTTTCCCCCTCAGACGAAATAAAAATGCTCATACAAATGTTGACCGGTTTTTTCATTTCTGTTTTAACATCCCTGCTGGCCTGGCGGTCAAAAAACCTCAGCCCCGACGGTGCGCTCAGTGCTGCCGTGCTGGGCACCATCGTCCTCGGGCTGGGCGGCTGGGCGTGGGGAGCGCTGCTGTTTGGCTTTTTCATTTCGGCCAGCGTACTCTCCAGGCTGTTTGGACGGCGCAAGTCCAGTCTGGATGCGGCCTTTTCCAAAGGCTCGCAGCGTGACGCCGGGCAGGTGATCGCCAATGGCGGTATCTGCGGGGCTTTTGTCCTGCTGCACCTGCTGCTGCCGGAGGCAGAATGGGTCTGGCTGGGATTTGCCGGCACCCTGGCAGCAGCCAACGCCGATACGTGGGGCACCGAGCTGGGTGTGCTCAGCAGCCGTCAGCCGCATCTGATCACCAGTTTAAAGCCCGTACCGCGCGGCACTGCCGGGGCAGTTACCCTGGATGGTACGCTGGCCTCGCTGGGCGGCGCGCTGTTGATTGGCCTGCTGGCCGTGCTGGTTGATCCCATGCCGGTACTGCTGGACTCCGCTGCCAGAGTGATGTTGATCGCCCTGTCCGGCCTGGTTGGTGCCCAGATGGACTCGTTTTTCAGTGCCACCAAACAGGCGATGTATTATTGTCCGGCCTGCGAACAGGAAACCGAACACAGCGTCATCCATTCCTGCGGCACAGCGACTGAATACAAACGCGGCTGGCGCTGGTTTAACAATGATTGGGTTAACCTGGCCGCCAATCTGACTGGCGGTTTATTTGCGATCATTGCCTTTCTGGCGATGAGGTAAAGAAAAATTATAAAACGACCTGTTGAAGGCAATTACACAATTGGAGAATCACAATGACATTCAAATTATTCAGTTCTACTTTTGAAAATGGCGCAGACATTCCGCTGCGTTTTACCCGGGACGGTGAAAATCAGTCCCCCTCGCTTAACTGGCAGGAACTGCCGGAAAATACCCAGTCCCTGGCCCTGATCGTTGAAAACCCGAATGGGATCATTGAGCCGGTGGTGCATTGGGCGATTTACAATATCTCCCCTGAAAAAGATGCGCTCCCGGAAGGGATTGTGCGCACGCCGCACGTCAGCGGCATTGGTACGCAGGCGATCAATCATTTCTATCGCACCGGTTATGACGGTCCCTGCGCACGGGATGGCAGCAGCAATCGCTACATCTTTAAGCTATACGCATTGGACTTGCCGCCCAACCTGGCCGGTGACATGAACGCCAGCGACCTGCTGCGCGCCATGCAGGGGCATATCCTCGCTCAGGCTTCCTGGACAGGACAACATCGTCAGACAGCCAACCAGAATTAAAAAGCTCCTTTCCCCATCTTCGCATGGATCTGCGAGACGTTAAATCCACAGCGCACCAGGTGTAAAAATCTGGTGCGCTGTATTTTTTTTGAGGATGAGTCCTGTCAGGCTTTGCGCGAGTGGATCCTGTCAAAGCCTTCGGGTTTGATGGTCTTGCCATCGCCTTCCAGCAGTCCCGATACGCCGCGCTGTCCGCTTTCATCCCGTTGCGTCTGACAGAATTTGCAGGTGGCGGGGTCGTGCCGCGAGTAATCGAGCGGCTCTTCATAGGTGCTGATAAAGCCTTCATAATTACGCAGCACCACGCGGTGATCTGACGAGCTGAGTACATAATTCGGGCCAACGGGAACCTTTCCGCCGCCGTGCGGAGAGTCCACCACGAAGGTGGGCACGCAGAAGCCGGAAGTATGGCCGCGCAGTCCTTCAATGATCTCGATGCCTTTGGAGACGGGCGTGCGGAAATGGCCTGCACCCTGCACCATGTCACAAATATAAAGGTAGTAAGGCCGTACACGGATGCGCACCAGCTCGTTGACCAGCTTGCGCTGTACATTGACGCAGTCATTGATCCCCGCCAGGAGCACGGACTGGTTGCCCAGCGGAATACCGGCACGACTCAATTTGTCCATTGCCTGGGCAAGTTCCGTGGTGATCTCGTTGGGATGGTTGACGTGGATGTTGAGCCACAGCGGGTGAAATTGTTGCAGCATCTCGCACAAGTCGTCAGTAATCCGCTGGGGCACAAACACCGGCACCCGCGAGCCAATCCGGATCACCTCGACATGCGGAATATCGCGCAGTTTGCGCAGCAGGTCTTCCAGCACTTTGGGTGCCAGGGTCAGCGGGTCGCCGCCGGAAATGAGCACATCGCGGATAGCGGGGGTGCGCCGGATGTAGTCCAGCATTTCTTCATGGTTTGCACGGGAGAAATTGGCCCCGGCCTGGCCGACGATGCGCGAGCGGGTGCAATAACGGCAGTAGGTGGCGCACTGGGTGGTCACCAGCATCAGCACGCGGTCAGGATAGCGATGCACCAGGCCCGGAACAGGAGACATCTCCTCCTCGCCCAGCGAATCTTTCATTACCCCGTCAAAGTGAACGAGTTCCAACGCACTGGGAATGATCTGCTTGCGAATCGGGTCATTGGGATCGTCCGGGTCAACCAGCGAGATGAAATAGGGGGTTACATCCACGTGAAACAGATTGGAAGCACTCAGTGCTTCGCGCTCACCCGGGGTCAATTCCAGTACTTTTTCAAAATCTTCGATGCTGTTCAGCCGGTTGGAGAGCTGCCAGCGCCAGTTATCCCATTGCTCATCGGGAACATCACGAAATACAGGCGCCCTGGTAGAGGGGGCTTGGTAAGAGTTCATGGCTTTTTCCTTTGGTTTAATAAGTGGTTAAAAACAGGGAAGATGCCGGATGTCAGCGATCATTCGGGTAAAAAAAGAGGCATCCTCATCTTAAGGCTGAGATAAAATTCAAAGAAAACAATCGTCATCTTGTCGATAGCCTTTTGGTACATCATGCAAAACAGTATAAAAATTTTAGCACATTCTGCGGGATTGTGGGAATTTGCCGTTTTTTTGGCGCTAAAGGTTATGGATTTTGTGATTGCGAAACACGAACGAACGTGGCAATCCCCCTGTCGCTTCGCGACATCCCATTTTGACAAGGGGAGACAAAACATCCGCAATGACATCAAGAGGTGGCGCGTTTATTTCAATTCCACGCCGTCCGGACCGAAGACCTGGATTTCGGGGTGGTTGTGTTTGAAAGTAATGGCGCGCTCGCGGGCGCTGAATTCGGCTTCAACGGCATTGATACAGGCCCATACCTGCTGGCCGCCGCTTTTGACCGCCTGCACTTCCAGGGGGCCGCGCACGGCAGTGAAACGGCGCGTTTCGGGGTCTGTGGTGTAGTCGTAGTCTTCCATTAAATACCAGCGCCCATCTTCCAGGTTAACCGCCCTGCCATCGGGATCATTGGATGGGCTGTTGTTACAGGCCAATAACAGACGCTCGGCGGTCATCGCCTGATGATAGAGGCGCTGGCCGCGCTGCACGTTGGGGATAAATTGCGCTGTCAGCATGATCAACACGATCGCCCAGGCCAGATCGGCGGCGATGATCGTGTTCAGGAATTTGCGCGGAGGGAGGGGCGGGATCGGTTTGGTTTCTGTCCTCACCTTCTTGCGGATGCCATCCCCAATGTCAGCGAGGGTGAAGATACAGGCATAGACCGGCAGCATGGCCGGCAGCATGTAATGGTCGGGTTTGTTGGCGATAGCATAAAAGATATAGAAGGCATACGGCAGCACCCAACTGAGAAACAGCCCATGCACCATTTTGTTCTTCCCCCAGAGCGCGCCCAGCACCAGCGAGAGCACGGCAAAGATGAGCATATCTCCTTGCCCGTACCAGGTGGTCAGGACGGGAATCCAGGAAAGGAAACCGCGCTGGTAGGTGTCGCCGGTAGCCTGCCAGCCTTTGGCAAAATCATCATTATGCCTGCGGTGCACGGCAATGATGTCCGCCCGTGTGCGCGGGATGAGCAGTAAAGGGTTGGTGATCAGGACGACGAGCAGCATGAGCAGAACAAACAGGGCGGCTTTTTGAGCTGCCTGTTTGATCCCCAGTTTTTTCTGGCGCAGACCCATCCAAAGGTAGAGAGGAATGGTTAAGATGAAGAACACCCCGATCACCTTTGTGGCGGCGGCCAGGCCGCAGGTGATGGCCGCCAGATAGAAGTGACGCCCAAAATGCAGGCGGTCACGATCAAGAAAGAAGAAGGTCAGCACGATCATCAGGAAGGTGAACGCATCAGGATGCCACCAGTGAAGGTTCTGACGGGTGACGCCCTGCACGCTAAGCAAAAACAGGAAAAGCACCACGCTTTTAAAGGTGCTTTTAAATCTTGTGGTAAGCCAGGTGAGGAACCCCAATGCGATCAGCATGGGCAGCACGCTCACCAGTTGGCGCAGCAGCAACAGGTTGAGCTGCACATGGCTGCCAAATTCAGCGCCATAGATCAGGCGCGAAGGCAGCACCGCCAGGCTGGAGATGATGTAGAAGGGATAGCCGTAGATGTAGTGTTGGTACGAGATGAAATTTTTAATGGTTTCCAGCAGGGTATCACCCGGGGTGAGGACGCTCACCAGGAAGGGGTATTGGAAGCTCTCATCCTGCGAGAGAACGGAAAGCATGTATTCATTTTCTGCACCCTGGGCGTTAGGGATGGCGAAGAGGAGGAAGACAGCCAGCCCGATCAGCAGCAGGATGCGCAGGTTCTTTTTTTGTGTGGGGGTGAGTGTGATCGTGTCCATAAACAGCGCAAATTATAGCATGAGAGAATATAAAAAATTCATCAGAAATTCTCTAAACGTACTCCCTCCGCTTGACTGCTATTTCCGTGCATGTTATCATCATATCTATAAGAATTAGCACTCTAGTGCTTGGAGTGCTAAAAGGGTGCTAAAAAATGGCTGCATTGACGGATAAAAACCAATTAACAGAACGCCAGAAGCTGATTCTTTCGCTGGTGGTGCACGATTACACCGAAACAGCAACCCCGGTGGGGTCAAAGAATCTGGTTACGCGTTACAAGCTGGACTCCAGTCCGGCGACTGTGCGCAATGAGTTGGCCGCCCTGACCGAGATGGGCTTGCTGTACCAGCCGCATACTTCTGCCGGCCGGGTGCCCACCGAAGACGGTTTCCGCTATTTTGTGCAGCAGCATTTACAGCGCAGCCACGAACTTCCTGAATCCATCCGTCAAACCATCAGCCATCAGTTTTATCAGATGCAGTATGACGTAGATCAATCCATGCGTCTGGCCGCCTCTGTGCTGGCTGTGCATTCACAGGGCGCGTCACTGGTCACTGCCCCCCATTTTGAGCAGTCCCGCTTTAAGCATCTGGAATTGATCTCTACCCAGGGACGCCAGGTGCTGATGGTGCTGGTCACGGTTTCGGGGCAAATTCACCAGCGCATCGTTTTGCTGGATGAACCGGTTTCCCAAAGCAGGTTATCTGCGGCTGCCAAACGGTTGACGGAGATCTTTGCTGGTGAGAGTTTGGAAACGATTCAAGCAGCCATACCAAATCTGACGGAACTGGAACAGGATGCCATCAAATGGGCTGTAGAAGATTTAAGCAAATCGGACGCTTTAGCTTCAGGCGAAGTGTATCTGGACGGCTGGACGAATGTGCTCTCGGAACCAGAATTTGCCAATGCCGAAGAAGCACGCCGCGCCCTTCATTTTTTGGAGGAACGCTCGCATTTGCAGGACCTGCTGGCACGTACCGTGTTGACCGGTGCAGTGGGTGGCGTGCATGTACTGATTGGCGGTGAAGGCACCTGGGATGAACTGCGGCAGTGTTCACTGGTTTTGGGCCGTTATGGTGCGCCTGGCCTGGCAACCGGCACATTAGGCGTACTCGGTCCCATCCGTATGCCGTATGGACATACGATTTCCACCGTTCGTTTCCTCTCGAGTCTGCTGAGTGATATGGTCGTAGAGACTCTGAGCGCGTAACGACGTGATGGTAATCCTGGAGGCAAAGGTTTATGAAAAATAACAAAATAAAAAAAGACGAAGAATCCATAGAAGACGAACATCTCATTAAAAATGAGGAGGATCTTGAGGAAACAGATAAAATGGTAACGATCACCCGTGAAGAGTATGAAGCCTTACAGCAGGAGCTGGCAAACGCCCGTGAAGACGCTGTTGAAAACCTGAATGCCAAATTACGCACGTTGGCCGAATTCTCCAATTACAAGAAGCGGCTGGACCGCGAACAGGCGCAAATGCGTCAGACGATCACGGGTGACTTGACGAAAAAATACCTGGTAATCCTCGACGATCTTGGCCTGGCTTTGAAGAACCGCCCCACACAAGGGGAAGGTGCGGCATGGGCGCAAGGGATTGAACTGATTACAAAAAAATTCAACGCGATTCTCGAACAGTTGGGGATTGAGCCTGTCGCTCAAGAAAATGAACCGTTTGACCCAACCTGTCATGAAGCAATTTCGAGTGAAGCAAGCCCTGACCACGATTGTGAAGTAATTATTGAAGTAATGCAGCAAGGATATAAATTGGCCGATGGCCGGTTGCTGCGACCGGCATTGGTAAGAGTAGCCCGTTAAATAAAAAGGAAGGAAAAAAATGGCAAAAATCATAGGTATTGACTTAGGTACCACCAACTCAGCAATGGCCGTCATGCAGGGCGGCGAAGCAACGGTGATCAGCTCCGCCGAAGGCGAACGCTTGATCCCGTCTGTGGTAGCAGTAAATAAAAATCACGAACGTCTGGTAGGCCGCGTGGCCCGCAACCAGGCAATCGTTAACCCCGAGAATACGATTTTCTCGATTAAACGCTTTATGGGGCGGAAATTCGACGATCCTGAAGTGCAGCGTTCCCTTTCCCGCGTGCCATACAAAGTGGCGAAAGCCCCCAATGGCGATATTCGCGTTTTTCTGGACGGCAAGGAATACTCCCCGCCGGAAATTTCGGCCATGATCCTGGCGAAAATGAAGGCTGATGCAGAAGCTTTCCTTGGGGAACCCGTGACCAAAGCTGTGATCACCGTCCCGGCATATTTCAACGATGCCCAGCGAAATGCCACCAAAGACGCCGGCCGGATTGCCGGTCTCGAAGTGCTGCGCATCATCAACGAACCAACCGCTTCTTCTCTGGCCTACGGCCTCGACAAGAAAAAAAACGAGATCATTGCCGTATACGACCTCGGCGGCGGCACCTACGATATTTCCATTCTGGATGTCGGGGATGGCGTCTTCCAGGTACGTTCCACAGCCGGGGATACTTTCCTGGGTGGGGATGACTTTGACCAGGAGATCATGGATTACCTGATCGCCGAATTCAAGAAAGAAAACGGCATTGACCTGCGCGGTGACCGCCAGGCGATGCAGCGCCTCAAGGAAGCTGCTGAAAAAGCCAAGATTGAATTATCGACCACCATGCAGACCGAGATCAACCTGCCTTATTTGACAGCAGATTCAACCGGCCCCAAACATCTGGTGATGAATTTTACCCGTGCCAAACTGGAACAGCTCACTGCTGATCTGGTGGAACGCACCATTGAACCGATGCGCCGCGCGTTGGACGATGCCGGCTTGAAGGCCGAAGAAGTCAACGAAGTGGTCATGGTCGGTGGCATGAGCCGCATGCCCGCCGTGCAGGAAGCTGTCCGCAAGATGTTCAACCGCGAACCGAACCGCAGCGTCAACCCCGATGAGGTAGTCGGTATCGGCGCAGCCATTCAGGCGGGTGTGCTGGGCGGCGACGTGAGTGATATCCTCCTGCTGGATGTGACCCCGCTGACCCTCTCGATTGAAACTCTGGGCGGCGTTGCCACCCCGTTGATCGAGCGCAATACGACAGTGCCAACCCGCAAGAGTCAGGTTTTCTCCACTGCGGCAGATTCACAGACCCAGGTAGAGATCCATGTGCTGCAGGGTGAACGCCCGATGGCAGCGGATAATAAATCGCTGGGTAAATTCGTCCTGGATGGCATTCCCCCGGCACCCCGCGGTGTTCCCCAGATCGAAGTAACTTTCGACATTGACGCCAACGGGATTATCAACGTAACCGCGCAGGACAAAGCCAGCGGACGCAGTCAAAAAATCACGATTACCGCTTCTTCCGGTTTGAAGGAAGAGGAGATCGAACGCATGCGCAAGGAAGCAGAATTGCATGCTGAAGAAGACCAGCGCCGCAAGGAAATGATTGAGACGCGCAACAAGGCCGATAACATTGCTTACTCTACCGAGAAATTGCTCACTGAAAACGCGGACAAGATCCCGGAAGACAAGCAGGCAGAGGCCCGAGCCAAGGTCAAACAGGTGCGTGATCTGCTGGAAGGCGATGACAAGGCTGCTCTGGAACAGGCTTCCAATGACCTGGAGCAATTTGTTCAGCAAATTGGTGCCAGCATGCATGAACAGGCGCAGTCTGGCCCGAGCGCTGCTCCCGGCGGCGAGGCCCCGGCCGATGGTGATGAAGATGTTGTAGAAGGTGAGTTCACCACCGAATAAAGATATGATACAATCGGGACGCATTGCACAAATGCTGACCGCATGAGGATAAACCAGCCTGACAGGTGCCAACGCCTGTCAGGCTTATCCCATGATAACGTCCCATTCCAAACCAAGCGCATTGCAGGATAAGTATGATCAAACGAGATTATTATGAAGTGCTGAGCGTGTCCCGCAACGCTTCTACCGATGAACTAAAAATTGCTTTTCGCAGTCTTGCCCGCCAATATCACCCCGATGTGAGCAAGGAACCCGATGCTGAAGAGAGATTTAAAGAGATCAATGAAGCCTTTGCTGTGTTATCGGATGACGAAAAACGTGCAGCTTATGACCGTTATGGACATGCCGGTTTGAATGGCCTCGGCGGGATGCCCGACTTCAGCACAGTTGATTTTTCGGATATTTTTGAAGACCTGTTTGGCTTCGGCGGCGGGATGCGCGGCAGTACCCGGCGGCGGAATGCCTCACGGGCTGGCGCTGATCTGCGCATGTCGCTCAAGCTGGACTTTGAAGAAGCCGTTTTTGGGGTTGAAAAAGAAATTGAATTTACGCGCGATGAAACCTGCAGCACTTGCAGCGGATCGGGGGCCAAACCCGGCACCTCACCAGAGACCTGCCAAACCTGTCACGGCACCGGTGAGGTGCGCCAGGTGCGCCAGACCTTGCTCGGTTCGATGGTGCAGGTTACCACCTGCCCCACCTGTATGGGTAAGGGCAAGGTGGTGAAATCTCCCTGTGAAAAATGCCGCGGTTCCGGCTTTGAGCGCAAGATGATCCAGAAGAAAGTCACTATTCCTGCCGGGGTAGACGATGGTACCCGCATCCGTCTGGCCGGTGAGGGTGAACCCGGCACCAATGGCGGCCCGCGCGGCAACCTGTATCTTGACTTGCGGGTCAAACCGCATAAATTTTTCCGGCGTTCCAATGATGACATTTTGCTGGATATGAATATCAATGTAGCCCAGGCCACTTTGGGCGCTGAAATTGAGATTCCTACCGTTGATGGGGAGGAATCTTTGCGCATCCCTGCCGGCACACAGCCGGGCAAGGTATTTACCCTGCGCGGCAAAGGCGTGCCGCATTTGCGCAACAGCGGACGCGGTGATCAGCGTGTGATGATTAACGTGCAAATTCCCACCCGTCTTACAGATGACCAGAGTGAGCTGTTTGCCAAAATAGCCGATACCCTGGGAACCGAGGTTGCGCCTCAAGAACGCGGATTCTTTGATCTTCTCCGGGATGCGTTTGGTGGCTGAGCAGCGCTGGCTGGAAATCTCGCTGGAAGTAGACGGTGAGCTGGCCGAAGCTGTGGCAGACGTGATCACGCGTTATGCTGAGGGCGGTGCCGTGGTTGAGAACGGCATCACCTGCCTGGATGTGGACGACCCCGGCACGCCGCTGCCGATGGTGCGGGTGTTTGGCTTCCTGCCCGTGGATGAAACCCTTGAAGAACGCCGCCAGCGGCTGGAACAGGCCCTGTGGTATTTAAGCCGCATCCAACCTCTCCCGCAGCCTGCATACCGTACAATTGAAGACCAGGACTGGATGACAGCCTGGAAAGTGCATTACCGGCCTATCCCCGTCGGACAGCGATTGATGGTGCTGCCGGCCTGGATTGAAGCCAAAGACCCCGCACGAATTCCCATCCATATTGACCCCAGCATGGCCTTTGGTACGGGGACACACCCCACTACCCAGCTTTGCCTGGAGATGATCGAAAAATACGTACGTCCCGGTGAGCCGGTGCTGGATATCGGCTGTGGTTCCGGGATTCTTTCCATCGCCGCACTAAAGCTGGGTGCCAGCCATGCTTTGGCGGTGGATATTGACATTGAATCGGTCAAGGCCACCCGCAGTAATGCTGAATTTAACCGCGTTTTCGGGGGGATGGAGATCGGTCAGGGGTCGGTGGAGGAAGTGCTGGACGGCAATTTCTCGCTGACCGAATCACCGGTGGTGCTGGTCAATATTCTGGCGGTGATCATCCTGCGTTTGTTTGAAGCCGGGCTGGCAAAGCTGACCGCCGAGGGCGGCACGCTGATCCTCTCTGGCATTCTGGACGAGCAGGAAGAGCGCATCCGCGCTGCCGCCCAGGCGGATGGCCTGACACTGATTGACCGTGCGCAGATGAAGGACTGGGTCTCGCTAGTGTATCAAAAGTAATTTTTTTAACCAGAGGTGATTGTAGTAACGACTTCAGTCGTTACAGAAACCCGTAAAAACTCAGGTTGACGAACAGCTTCGTCAAAACAAGTGCCTTTCTTCTCCTTCACACCGCGTTAACACCTTTACCAATTGACCCTCTCACCACAATCAACAGGATACGGACAGGTTTACCCCTACGGGTATGATATCTTACCTGTCAGGATGAAAGATAAAAGGCTGTCCGGTGCGGACAGCCTTTTTTTTTATTTAACGGGAAGATGCGCTCGTTGCCGTTTCCACTACAAAATCTTTTTACGGCGCAAATACCATATTGCCCGCATCCATCTTCAGGTTCAGGAATAACTGACCATCCTGAAGTACATACGTGGCGGAATCATTGAGTTTGGCAAGAAACTGGTCATACAGGGAATCAGGCCCACAGGCTGCCAGGGTCGTAAGACCGGGGATATAGTTGAGGCTGCCGTTCTCGATGTTGACGCTGCCTGTCGCGCGGTTGCAATCCGCCTGAATGAGGACGGAGCCATCGGCCTGAAATTCCAGGGTGTATTTGGAAGGGTCGGGCACGGTAATGTCATTCAGTCCAGCCGTGTCTTCGTAGGCTGTCCACCGCCAGACGGTATTGAGTAATTCGGCGGGCACAGCCGCTTCCGCCCGGGTTTGCCAGGCAATCTGCACATCGCCGTTGGCATCCAGCAATTCCAAAGTGTTTTCATCCATGCGATAACGGGTAACGGCTTGCAGGGCAGTCAGGAATTCCTGCTCCCGCTGGTTGACGGCAGGCTCGCAGGCCATCAGCGTACTCATGGAGGCACTGAAATTAATACTGTTATTTTCTTCCAGGGTATAGTCGGCGGAATATTGATTACAGGCGGATTGACCGCTGATACGTCCGTCTTCAAACTGGGCAGTGATTTTCGAATCCAGCGGGTTGGTGGTCATTTCGCCATCGACGAAGATGCCGCTGGCGACCCACTTCGTGTTTTGCAAGCTATCGGGCATGACGACCTCTGAGAGGGTTTCCGAGTCCATCTTTTCCAACGTCCACTTTAAGGCGTAGGTATTGCGTACTTCCAGGCTGGGGCAGCACAAGGGATCGCTGTCGCTGTGGGTGAGCATTTCAACCACAATTTGCTGATCGGCAATGGTAATCTGGCTTGGAAAAACACGGTCGCCCAATAACAAGGTGGCAATATTTTTGAGTACGCCCATATCATTGACCACAGCTGCCAAATAAACAAAGCTGCCGCTGCCGCCGGAATTTTCGGTCAGGACGACGACTGCGTCTTCGACGCCATCGCCGTTGAGATCGCCAAAAGCAACGATTTCCGGGATCAAAGTTACGAGGGGCCGCAAGGCCGATCCTTCGGTAACGGGTTCGCCTTCATATACGCCATCGGTCAGGGGGACTGCTTCTTCGTAGATGCCCTGATAGGTGGTGTTTTCGAGTTTGTTCAGGTCGATCTGCAAGGGAACAATGGTCGGTTCTTCCGTGGGGGCAGCAGTGGGCGGCTGGATTTCCTGTGGCGGGGCAGGGGTCTCTATGACCGGCTGCGGGCCGCATGCCGCCAGGGTAAAGGTCAGCAGCAATAAAACGCCAAATATTTTACGAACATTCATTTCTTTCTCCTTTTCCATCCCGCGCGCATGCGCCGGGACGCTTATGATTCATTATTAACCAGGCCAAACAGCCTGTCAATGGGGGATGCTCCCCATACTTATAAGACGTTCCCCGCTCTGGATAAGTTCCTGAGCGGGGAAAATGGGCCGGGTGAGACATTTTTTAGAATTTTTGTAACTGCTCAGCGTTGTCAATGGAGCCGAGCGGCGAATGAGATTATCCTGCACGAAACAAGTAGTAATTTTTGTCTACAAATCTGTCACGCGTAGGGTGCGTTAGCCGCGGACGAAGTCCCTGCCAAGCAGGGAAGCGGCAACGCACCAATCAACAAGCTCCACTTCAGAACCATTCAAAACCAAAGGTAAATTTTGGTGCGTTCAACTACGAACGCACCCTACAACTACCGGCCTGGGATTTCTGAAAAATTAAACTGGCCCAACCGCGGTTTACTGGCTGAGCTACCACACCCGTTCCAGGTCGGGGTTGTCGCGCGCCTGACGCCCGACTTTGGCGAGGTCAACCCATTCACCCTCAACTTTAACCCGTACCACATCGGCGGTATAGTCGGTGCGGGTGGGGCCGTAGTTGTCAAACAGCGATGATCCGACTGCATAGATATCTACCGGTACGCCAAGTTTCTCAAAGCGGGTAATCCGTTCCGGATTGAACCCGCCTGACACTACGATCTTGACCGCCTGGCAGAACTTGCGTGCCTCCTCCTGCCATTCTTGCGGCAGATTCCAGTCGACCCAGGCGGCATCCAGTGCCTGCCGAACCAGGAACACCAGCCGGGGGTTTACCCCCAGATCCAGCGTGGGGTCGCCCAGCGGCGGCACGGATACATCCCGCAGGGAAGCGCTGGTATCCAGGCGCACGCCATACAGCTTGTAGCGCTGCGCATCTGCCTCTTTTTCGGCGGCGATCAACTCGCGGTAGCGGTCAAACATGCTTTTGCACACCCGCAGCGATTCGGTGACACTGTCGTTATTGAAGTCCACCAGGGCAATCCGGGGGATGTCCACAGGCAGCACCTCGGAAAAAGCAAGCATGGCTTCGGCGGTGTCGCCGAGGAAGGATGCGATGGCAGCATGGGCGACTGTGCCCCCGCCAGCCCCGCCCCACCAGTCGCCCTGGGCATCGGTGGAGATGAATGCGCCCAGTTTATTGGCATAATCCATGTTGAAGCGCTGCAAGGCAAGATGATAGGCATAGCCGTCGGCTGCCTGGACTTCATGCACGTCAAAACGAGCCGGGAAGAAGAGCAGCGGTTTGCCTCGCGCCGCGATCAGGGTTTCGTATACATTGGTCGCCACCCGGCTGGAGCGGGCCAGGATGCCCAAAGTAGTGGTTTCCAGCAGGGCAAAATCGCGGTAGCGGCCGCGCACGCGGATCACGGGTTGGATGGTTAAAGGATCGCCGTTGCTGTGAACCTTATAGCCATCCTGCACAGCCCACACTTCCAGTTTGTTGGAAGTATCAATAAACTTATCCCCTTCAAAATAGCCGGTGGAGTGGCGCAGCATAGCGAGGGCCTTGTCCACCCCGACCACGATCGTGGCGCCTTTGTGGCGGGTGAACCATTGCATTTCGACTTCAATGTCTCCGCAGGCGACATTTTCCGGCGAAAAACCGGGCGGCAGGTTATCGTGCTGTCCCTGATAGCGGTAGCCGTTGGCTGCCAATATGGTCAACATTTGAGCAATGTTGACAAAATACTTGTCGGAATACCAGCCGTGCCGCATGCGGTCTACATCCAGTTTGAAGGTTTCATTGGTTAATCTCTTGCCGTCAAAAATGCTCATACCAGTCCTCTTTTTGGTGGTGGGTCGTTAGTGTCATATATACACTAATTATACTAATTTCCTTTGGCATGTCAAGCGATTGATAGCAGCAGGGTGGGCTGTCCACTCCCCCTGCTGGGCAGCTGCTTTCCATTGTTAAGGCAAGACTCCCCTTACAGGCGCATGCCAATCAGGTAAAACGTCATTGTGTTTTTGTGACCTTTGGCTGTGGCAGGAATGGGATGGATCGAGTAGAATTTTAGTGGAGATAGGATTTCCGTAGTTGGTGATAAGATTTTTCTTATTTTCCTCCTTTGGCGAGCGCCTCCGTTGGCAACAACGGAGGCTGGCCGTTTAATCAGGAGAAATTATTCTTCCACCACCGGAAACACAACGGTGACCGTGGTGCCTTCCCCGGGAGCAGATTCTACCCAGATGCGGCCATGATGATTGTCAATGATTGATTTGACAATTGCCAGGCCCAACCCGGTGCCGGTGATGCCGCCTACGTTTCCCGCACGATAGAATTTATCGAAGACATGCGGCAGGTCAATCGGCGAGATACCAATCCCGCTGTCTTTTACTTCAAGGATGATCTGGTGTTGTTCCACTTTTGCCTGGATAATGATTTTTCCGCCGGGCGGGGTGTATTTGAAAGCGTTGTCCAGCAGGTTTTCGATCACCTGCCGAAGTTGGGAGGGGTTGGCAAAGATGGGCGGCATTTCTGCAGGCAGGTCCAGGACGATATTAAAACGTTTTTCGATAATCCGGTATTGGAAGCCGTCCACGATGAAGTGGATCAACTGATTCAGATAGATTTTTTCGTTTTGGCCGTCGAATCCGGATTCGATCTTGCCGAGATTGAGCAGATCATCCACCAGGCTGGTGATGCTCTGCGTGCTGGTTTGTACCCGGGCAATAAATTCCTCCTGAGTTTTGTTCAGCGGCCCGACCCGGTCGATGAGATCGATATAGCCCATGATGGCGGTCAGCGGTGAGCGCAGATCATGTGAGATGGCATTGACGAAATCGCTTTTAATCTCATCCATTTTTTTCAGGTAGGTGATGTCATTCATCGTAATTGCCAGACCCACATCCGGGATGGCAGTGGTCTGAACGTTGAAGACTCGGCCGTCCTTAATGGTCAGTTCGGCATGATTGAAGCGGTTATTTTCTGCGTCTTCTGCCAGCTGCAGCAGGTCCGGGTCCGTGAATACGTTTTGGAAGATTTGCCCGGCGAGATGACCTGACAAATCGAAGGCAGATTTGGCCGCCTGATTGACCAGCATCAATTTGCGCTGCTGGTCAAAGACGATCACCCCGTCCTGAATGCGCGTCAGCAGGGTTTCCAGTTTATTGCGTTCGAGGACCGCGGCGGTGTACAGGCGGGCATTTTCGATGGCGGTAGCAGCATATTCGGCAATGGCCGAAAGCAGCTTGACGTCTCTCCGATTAAAAGCCCGGCTCTTCGAGCGGTTGTCCACGCCGAGGATCCCGATCACCTGTCCGCCAATCTGGATGGGAACGTAGATGAGGCTGTACACCAGATAGGAAGTTTTAATCTTCTGCGGGGTATTTTCGTCGATCAGCATGGGCTGGCCGCTTTGCAGCACGGTGCCCGCCAGGGTATCTTCTGTAGGCAGGCGGAAAGTGCGCACAAACTCTTCCTGAAAATTTCGCGAAGCACGAATATACAACTCGTTTGTGTCTTCATCCAGCAGCAAAAGACTGCCTTCTTCCGCATGGGTCAAGTCAACAGCAATATCGACTACCGAGGTAAGCACATTGTTTAAATTCAGGGAGCGGTTGATCGATTGGCCCAGGCGCGTCAGGGTTTGCAGCTCATCCACCTGTTCTTTCAGGCTGGCGGTCGCGCGTTTCCCTTCCAGCAGAACCCACTCGCGCGTTTGGCGGGCTTTGTTGATGCTGCCCATGACCACAGTTTTAATGTCCTCTGCGGTAAGCGGCATGGCCAGGGTATTATGAATGCCGATGTTCAGACAGGTTTTGAGCAAGCCCGGCGAATTTTCTTTGGCCAGCAGGATAACCGGCACCAGGGGGAGTTTTTGCAGAAAACTGCGGGCGAAATCGATCCCGCTGCCATCGTTTAGTTTTTCTGCCACGATGACAAGCATGGGGGTCTCGGTTGTGAGGTGCTTGTGAGCGCTTTTCTGGTCATCACACAGGACGACTTGATAGCCCAATGATTTCAGTACAGGCTCCAACAAAAAAGAAATATCTATCTCCGAGATGATTGCAAGAATATGCTCTTGTTTATGAAATGCCATAGTTTTCCCCTGACAGTTGAAAAGAAAGCCTTTCTTCTGTCAGCTTTCCTGTTCTATTACGCAATGGGCAATACAAATGTAAAGGTTGTGCCTTGCTCAGGCCGGCTTTCTGCCCAAATCTTTCCCTGGTTGCCAATGATCAGTTCTTCTATCAATGGTAAGTGTACACCCAAACCACCAAAGCGAAGGGTTTTGGGTTTGTCGTCATCTTTGGGTTCAAAAATGGCGGCCAGTTGTTTTTCATATATGCCGGTGCCGGTATCCCGGATAGATACTTGCGCCTGCCCATTCCCCGCGCGTTCTACCTGGACGGTTACCTGACCGCCTGGACGGGAGTATTTGATCGCATTGCTGAGCAGGCCGTTCATCACCTGGCTGATTTGCAGGCTGTCGGCGCGTACGGCTATGGGTTTTTCGGGGGTTTCAACCACCAGACTGACATGGTTCTGCTGTGCAAAATGCTGGAAGTAGTTGACCGATTTTATTACCAGATCATTCAGATTGGTCTGCGCCCTTACCTGGGCAGGATTGGTGATAGGCAGGGGCTGGATCGCTTCCGTAATTTGGTTCAATTTTTTGAGTTGTTCTTCAACGTTTGCCAATTCCTGGCGCTGGTTGGCGTGCCAGCGCGCCAACGGTGTTTTGGCTAATTTCTCCAGCGAGCGGTAGGTTTCGTTGAGGTGCCCGCGCAGTGTGGTTTTGACCACCTCCAGCATTTCATTGGTGATCTTCTCCCCGATCTGGGCGCTGTTTGCCGCGCGCTGCAGGGTTTGGGCGCGTTTTTCGACGGCCTGGAACAGGCGGGCATTGATCAATGAGATCGAAGCATAGTCGGCCAGGGCTTCCAGCAGATGCTGTTCGCTTTCCATGAAGGGTTCCGACTTTTTACGCATCACCACCAGCAGGCCAATCACCTGTTTTTGGGCCTTAATCGGGGTGACCATGGCAGATTCTCCCAGGGAGGCGACTTTGAAGCGCTTTAGCGGGCCGCCGTGAATGGTCAGCGTTTCCCCGGACATGGAGACCAGCGAGCTGATCCCGTCGTCCCACGGTTGGTTGATGTGCTGAGCCAGAGCGTCCGGCAGGTTGCGTTGGGCGGTCAGGCGGAATTTATTGCCTCCATCTTCACCCAAAAGAAACCAGCCCAGGTCGGAATGGGTCACACGGGTGGCGCCATCAAGGATTTTTTCAAACAGCAGGGATTGATCGGTGATGGAGGTAACCGCTTTGCCGATGTTGTAGATGGTGGTTAATTCACGCACGCGCTGCTGCAATTCCACATTGGTTTCCTTGAGCCTGCGGGCCAGCATTTCACGCTCCTGGCTGGCGTGGGTTTGCTTGAGGGCGCGCGCCACCACGGCGAGCACTTCTGTTTCATTGAACGGCCAGATGAGCAGATCGCTTGCCCCCAGGCGAAAGGCCTGGGTGATGCGCGTGTCGTCTCCCTGGCGGGCGAGGGCAATGACCGGGGTGTGAATGTTTTGCGATGCGAGAGCGATGATCATATCCTGGGTGCTTAGTCCAGGCAGGGACAGGTCAGCGATGATCACATCGGGAGCCTGCTGCATGACGCGCGTAATGGCAGCCGAGGCTTCGCCTACCACAACAGTTTCGAAATTTGCGGCTTGTAATGCCTGCCGGACAATCAAGTCGCTGATGACCGGGTCATTTTCTACCAAAAGTATTTTGTCCATACAGACCTCACCAGAATAATGATAGCATGGCTGCGATAAAAAAGAAAGAAACCGACGTGGGCAAGGGGTGTGTGGGCAGGTGTGGCGATACACCGCCGGGAAGGGTGAAATCAATTGTTGTGGTACACAATAGGCGTTGGGTTTAATTTTTTCATGCTATTCCGCGTAAGAATCCTATAAGACATGCCCAAAAAGACTTGACTTCTCCCGCTGGCTGAATAGAATCAAATTATGGAATATAAAGATTATTACAAAACACTAGGTGTTGAACGTACCGCCAGCGCGGAAGATATCAAAAAAAAATATCGAAAACTGGCGATGAAATATCACCCGGATCGCAATCCAGACAATCAGGCTTCTGAAGATAAATTAAAAGAGATTAACGAGGCCTACCAGGTGTTGAGCGATAAGGAAAAACGAGCCCGCTACGACCAGTTAGGCAGCTCGTATCAAAACTGGCAGCAGCAGGGCGGGCAAGCCGGAGATAATTTTAATTGGGATGATTGGTTCAGCGGCGCACCCAGAGGCAGAAGCGGCGGTGTGCATGTGGATATGGGGGAGGCAGAAATGTACTCCGATTTCTTTAACGCCATATTTGGCGGTCTGGGCGGCTTTGGCGACCTGGGCGGTCAACCACGCCGCGCACCGCGTCAACAGGCGCCTGCCCGTCCACAAACATATGAACAGCCGATCACGATCAGTTTTTATGAAGCCTATCATGGGAGCGAACGCGTGCTGCAACTGGAAGACCAGCGGGTGACGGCCAAAATCCCCAAAGGGGCAAAGACGGGCACCAAAGTGCGCATTGCCGGCGTTGGCCCGGCCGGAAGGGACGGTCGTAAATCTGATATTTATTTAAAGATCACGGTTGCCGATGATGCCCGCTTTGAACGCAAGAAAGACGATCTGTATACGGATGTTAAGGTGGACCTGTACACGGCTGTGCTGGGCGGCAAGGCAAAATTCGATACGCCGGGCGGCAGTGCGACCTTGACGATCCCCTCCGGTACCCAGCAGGGGCAGACTTTCCGTCTGGCTGGGCAGGGTATGCCGAAGATACGCTCTCCCAAGTCCTCGGGTGATTTATATGCACGTGTTAAAATAGAGATGCCCCGCAAGCTGAACGATGAACAACGCCAGCTCTTTGAAAAATTACAAAAACTGGCTGCGTAACGAGGGGTGAAGCACAAACCACCTGTTTAAGTAGATAAAAACAGGAAGGGACTGGAAAAAATAAATGAAAAAATTATCGTCAATATTGGTGATCGGCATGGCTTTGATCAGCATTCTGGCCTGCCAGTTTAGCATTTCTCCGCGTGTGGTGATGCGAACACAACCCAGCCCAACCCCGGCAGCCTATACACCGGCCCCCACTGCTACCCGGGATTTTCCCCTCTTGCAGGAACCTGTGCCGACCTTGCAGCCGTTCGCTTCACCGTCGGGGGCGGATGAGAACCGACTGGCTGCCCTGTATGAGCGCATCAACCCCGGGGTGGTTTCCATCCAGGTGAATTCGGAACAGGGCGTGGCCCAGGGTTCAGGGTTTGTGTTTGATGGTCTGGGGCATATCGTTACCAATTATCATGTTGTTGAGGAAGGGCTGAACTATGAGGTCGACTTTCCCTCCGGGTACAAGGTACGCGGTGAGGTGGTAGCCTTTGATCTGGACTCTGACCTGGCGGTGATCAAGGTAAATGTTCCGGCAGAGGAGTTGTTTCCCCTGCCGCTGGGCGATTCCGACTTGCTGCGGATTGGCGAAGCCGTGGTGGCAATCGGCAATCCTTTCGGCCTCGACAGCACGATCACTCTGGGCATTGTTTCGGCCAAAGGCCGTACCCTGACCTCGCTGCGCGCATCACCGAATGGCGGACTTTTCTCGGCCGGAGATTTGATCCAAACCGATGCGGCCATCAACCCCGGCAATTCCGGAGGCCCGCTGCTCAATCTGAACGGCGAGGTAGTGGGCGTCAACCGCGCCATTCAAACCAATTCGATGTTTGAAAACAGCAACAGCGGCGTGGGGTTTGCCGTTTCTTCCAATATCGTCAAGCGGGTGGTGCCTGTTCTGATCGCAGATGGCGAATATGATTATCCGTATCTGGGGATCAACTCACGGGATGACCTCAGCCTGAGCGAGATAGAGGAACTGTCGCTGCCCAACCGTTCCGGGGCGTATATGGTCAATGTAGTGTCAGGCAGCCCGGCCGATGACGCCGGCATGATTGGCGGTTCCATTGAAACCAATATTCCGGGATTGAATGCTGGCGGTGATTTGATCATTGCCATTGATGGCCGTCCGGTGCGTGTTTTCGGCGAGCTGCTTTCCTACCTGATGACGGAGAAAAGCCCCGGCGAAACTGTGATACTTACCATCATCCGTGATAACGAACAAAAGGAGGTAGCGGTTACTCTGGGTAAACGTCCCTGACCTGGACGAAGAAGCGGTATTTGTTCTTTGGCGAAAGGAGATGAACATGTACCATGACAATGATTTGCGCGAATTATTATCCTTAACAGCTCCCCAGTCCGTCCTGAGTGTTTATTTGAACACGGACCCTTCAAAAGGCAGATCTGAAGCATACCGTTTACGGCTGCGAAATCTGCTGAAGGATGTCCATCTTCCTCGAGATGTGCAAGCGGTGGAGCTTTTTATTGACCGTGACTATGACGGCGCCGGACGCAGCCTTGCGCTTTTTTCCTGTACACAAAATGATTTTTTTAGAGTTTTTCAACTTGCGCTGCCACTACACGATGCGGTCTTTGTCGGCAGCCGGCCCAACGTGCGCCCGCTGGCGGATCTGCTGGATGATTACGGCGGCTATGGTGTAGTTTTGATCGATCAGCAGGGTGCGCGTTTGTTTTACTTCCATCTCGGCGAACTGATGGAACAGGATGGCGTGATCGGGACGGAAATCAAACACGCCAAACATGGGGAAGATTCTGCGTTTCGCGGCGGCCAAACCCGCGCCCACGAGGAGATGGTTGAGCGCAATATGAAAATTGCGGCTGAATTTGCCGATGCGTTTTTTGAGCAGAAAAAAATTCGCAGAATATTGATCGGCGGCACAGATCACAATGTGGCCTTGTTCCGCAGCCAGTTACCCAAAGCCTGGCAGAGTTTGATCGTGGGCACCTTTGCCGTGGATATGACCGCCAATCATACCGAAGTTCTCTCGCGTGCTTTGGAAGTGGGGCGCCAGGCCGAGCAAAAGCGCGAAACCCATGTCGTGGAAACCTTGATCACCGCAACGGCCAAGGGCAGCGGGGGCGTGGCCGGCCTGGAAGACACGCTGGACGCGGTAAACAACGGGCAGGTAAAAACGCTGGTCATCTTGCAGCAATATCATATACCAGGGTTTCGCTGTGCGGATTGTGGGGCGCTCACGGCGGCATCCGAAGGTGCCTGTAGCGGATGTGGCGGTGGCCTGCAGCCCGTCACGGATGTGGTCAACCAGGCCGTCGGGTCTGTGCTTGCACACGGCGGTGATATTGAAACGATCGGGGAGAGCGATGCCCTCCGGCAGGCAGGCGAGATTGGTGCTTTTCTGCGTTACTGACCGATTGGATTGAAGTGAAATCAAGCTGGCGATCGCTTCTCGCCAGCTTTTGATGTTAAGTTGTCATCTTGGAAGGGGGGGCGATCCGCAGGTATCGGATCAAACCTGGACGGCGAGGTCACTCTCGACCAGCTCTAACTGATGCGGTTTGTCCACGTCCATGCCCAGCTCGGCAAACGGGACGATGACCGCCCGGCCGGTGATGCCCATAAGGTTTTCAATCTTATTGATCTTCAATAATTTCAAAAACACCAAATAATGCTGTATGGTCCATTCCACTTCCCCCATCTAACCTGATTGTTTTGTCTGACGCTCCCAAAGCAACAACTTCCCCAATTAAAAAATTTGAAAAAATATAATCCAGTGTTCTTTGGTATGGCCCGAATTGAAATGTTGTAATTGGTTCGAAATCATCATCAAGTACTTCATGCATATGAAAGTCTTTCTTAGTAAGCAATAATTGTTCAATGACAATTGAACTTTGTTTATTGCTTTTATAAAGATCAATGTTAAAATCACCCGCTATCAATATTTCACTATTCACCAAAATTTCATTTTGAGGATTGAATAACTCCACAAACATTTTCTCACGACATGTATCACTTCGCGAATTTAAGTGAACATTTACTAAATCTATTTGTTTTTGATTTTTGGTTTCAATACTCACAGCAAAGATTGTGAAATTTTGATTACAATTCTCGATAATAGGAATAGTTCTGCCGTTCATACAGACACAATCTAGTGGACAATCTAACACCCTTGCAAATTTTGATTTTACTCCAATACATTGCATATGTTGATTTGAATCACAAACAATCGTATATCCTTCACCAAGCAATCGAGAAATTTGTTCACTTTGCATCCTTGAATTTAACTCACAAACCCCATTGTCATGAAATCCCGATTCCTCACAGAGAGGGCTTGATAGTATTTCTTGGAAAACTACTATATCTGGCTGGAGGTTACTAATTTCCTCAGTAATTCGTCGTTCAACCTCAGGAATACATAATTTCCAAAAATATTTTTGACACCTCAAGTTACTATTCCCAAGATTTGCGGTTAAAAAAGAAATTTGATTGTCTCTAATTTTAACAGGAAGTGATTCCATTGACATATCAACATATTTTGGCTCAGGGAAAAACCAAATTGTAAAAAAAAGAAAAATTATTATTACGAATAATGTCCATTTTTTTATTTTTAAATTCTTCATAAAGATAAAATCATTCCAACATATTATGAAAAACAGAAATCAACATTTTTGATGTCACTTTAACATCATATTTTTTGGAGTTTTTTTTGGCATTTTCGCCAATTTGCTTTTTTTCGTGTGGATTCTCAATTAAAAATTGCATATTTTTTACGATCTCTCCAAGGCTTAAATTTGATAACAGTCCAGTTTGCCCATTTTCAATAATATCTTTGATGCCAGAAGTATCAATACCAATTACTGGCAATCCAACACTCATTGCTTCTAAAATTGACAAAGGGTGTACTTCAGTTAAAGATAATGAAATAAACGCATCAGCTATTTTTAAGATGTTGAATACTTCATCGTAAGGAATGAAGCCTGTAAAAACAACCTGCTGATTGATTCCTAATTCCTCGGCTTGCTTAATAATATTGGGCAATTCTGTTCCTTTGCCAACAACAAACAACTTAATTTTTGAATTAGACTGAGTCAATGAATAAAAAGCATCGATCATTAAAGGAAGGTTTTTTTCGGGGCCAACTCTACCTACATATATAAAAATAAACTCGCCATCAGCAACCCCATATTTTTCTCGATCTTTCTTAGGATTACTCGTAACAGAATCGGGAATTCTTATACCATTTGGTACTTGTATAAAATTACCTTTTATTCCAAGTTCATCATACATATTTCGTGAGCTTTGAGAAGGTGTGATTATTGCATTAAATTTCCTGCAGGCTAGTTGCAAATTAAATTTTAAGAATGTTTTAATTATGCGCTTTGGTAAAAACGGAGCATAAATTTCAGCATAAAGGTCATATCGAGTGTGACTTGTAAAAATTATTGGAATCTTTTTCTTTTTACAATAACGATATGCGAGACTGCCACTAAGAAATGGGTGGTGAACATTTATGATGTCCATTGTTTGAATTAAGTCAATAGCTTGTTTTGTATGGTTTAAGTTGATATTGAATGCTAGATCCGCAAACGGAAATTTTATTGGTAGACCTTTTGAATATATTACCGATTCACTTAGACCATAATCTTTGCTTTGTCCAAACGTAAATATTTTTACTTCATGTCCCAGTTTTGATAGCTCATCAGAATAAATTTCAACATGATTTGTTACACCACTGATATATGGTTTATACATATCAACCATCATTCCGATTCTCATGAGTTATTTTTATTCCCTCGATCTTTAAGTAAAAAAGAATTTAACTTTTGGGGTATGCTTTCCCATAGATTATCAAAAACTTTATCAGTAATATAGCCAACCCAAAATAATGCAGATGCGCCCAAGGAACCTTCTAATAGAATGGGAAGATTTATCTGGTTTGGCAATTTTGACAACTGATCTAATTCTTGATAAAGAACTATCAACCCTATCATGTTATTTGTATTATAGTTATTTTGAATTAATTGAATATTATTTATTACAAGACCCATAAAATGCTCATTAATATTTGTAAGCATTTCATTTAAATCCCGTGACAATATCAGTAAGGGAATAGATATTGCTACAAGGAACAATATTGGTGACGCTATATATTCTTTTGCATGTTTTGTTGCCATTTCTTTCCGACTTAACATGATTAATGGTACAAAACTAATAATTAATCCTAATGCTATCTGTTTAATCAACAAAGAATGAGCCCACCTTAAACCATAAAATGAATCTGCTGTAAGATAACTGATAGGCAGCCAGCCAGAAGAATAAAACCGGTGTAATACAACAACCTGATCGACGACCCGAAGAATGGATGTACAAACCATATACGAAAGAGGCAAATCAAACAAAATTGTTCTTATAATGATAAATAATAGAGGTTTTGTAAAAAATAATGTTGTTTCTTTTACATGCCGCCAAAGAGTATATCCACTTATTCCTAAAGATATTATTAAGCAAACAACAAATGCATAATCTTTATATATATGCGAAATATCTAAACTCTGATATGAAATTCCATAATTAGATATGTTTTTAGAAATTTCAGTTGAAAATTGGCCCGTAATAATATAAGCAGAGGAAACTCCACCCATAATAAAAACTGGCCAAAATAGCCAATTCAATTTATTCTTTAAATATTTTTTGTATCGTTCCGGCCCACCGTATTTTATTCCATTAAACACATTCAAAAATACAAAGTCAACAAAATTAGACAATAGTGCATAAAATATTGCAAAACTATACCAATTAAAATTCAAATAAGAACAAAAATTATATAATGGGTCTTTAAACACACTCTCCTCCCAAAATGCTTATTCCCCTAAATTTAACTTGCCGAAAACACTGAAATGATCTGTTCCTTTTCCACCATCCAAACGCGCTAAATTTTCTTCCCCATTTAATACCAAGCAATCCCCTTCTAGAAAATTACTGCAAATGAAATCAAAAGTTGCCTTTATTATACCTTTATTAAATGTTAATAACGGTAACTCATCTATATTTAATTCGTTATGTATCTTTAAACAAGGAAATTGTTTTAGAAATAAAGCAAACTTAACAGCGCTTTTTTCCTTTCCATGCCTCCAAATATCTAAATTAAAATCTCCTAAAATTAATATTTTGTCATTTATGGATAGTTGCATCAATTGCTCTTGTAATTGCTCTATCATTTTAATTCTGCAATTACAATTTCGACTATTTAAATGAGCAACAACAACATGAATTTTGGACATGTTCTTGAAAAGAATTACTTCTTCTTGAAAAAGACTAAACCCACTATCACAACCTTTAATAGGGGGATAGGTGTTTTTCGATAATCCCAAATTTCTTAAAGGAGAATTTGCGAATTTTCCTGTTGATTGATGCAAACCTAGTGCCGTGAATTGCTGTCTATTATCACACATGATTGAATAATCACTACCTAGAATTCTTCTTATTTGAGGCAAAGTGTTTCGTTGGTTTTTTTTAGTAGATTCTTGCATCGGCGATAGTAATTCTTGAAAAGCAATGATCGCCGGTTTAATTTCCTTAATTCTATCGCGAATCCTATCTTCGACTAATTTGTTACATAGTTTGAATTTTTTGTGGAAACATAAAAATGATGAATTACCAACATTTGCTGTTAAAATAGTTATCTCCGGGTTTTGTGTCATATTATGATCTCAACCGTCTTGTCACGGTTTGAAGATCCAATACTGATGCTGACAGCTCTTTTCATTTGCTACCTCTCTTCAACTGGTGGGAATGAGTATACTCCAGAACCGAGAAATGTTACATGCCTGCAAACATGCCTACAAACAGGGAAGCATCAAAACTTGACCCGGCAGTTCTTTTTCTGTATACTATATAAAACCATCAAAATTCATCTATACGTATAGATGAATACCCCATCCAAAATATGATTACAAAAAAAGGCAGTCCTTCCAAATATATCCAGATTGCCGACGCACTGCGCGGGCAAATCTCTTCCGGTGACTTGCAGGCAAACGATAAACTACCCAATGAAGATGAGCTGAGCCATCAGTTCACGGCAAGCCGCGGGACGGTGCGCGAGGCGATCCGCCTGCTGGTGGAAGAAGGCCTGCTGCGCCGTGAACAGGGCCGGGGGACGTTTGTCAATCCGCTGCGGCGTTCGGGCATGTTCACCTTGACCAGCTTTGATGAAGAAATGCTGCGTCTGAACCGGATGCCGTCCACCCGGCTGCTGACCGCAGAAGTCATCCCCGCACCAGAAGCGGCAGCCGAAAAGCTGGGCATCCCGGCAGGCGATCCTGTCATCCATATTGTGCAGCTCAAACTGGCAGATAACCGTCCCGTCGCCCGCGAAACCAGATACCTGGCGCACAGCCTGTGCCCAACCCTGCTGGAGGAAGACCTGATTGAAAATTCCATCCACTTGCTGCTGGTACACAAATTCAATATCCCCCTGGTAAAGATCCAGCATATTGTTGAATTCCAAAACCTGTCCCCATCCGACGCACGGGTATTGCAGGCCGCCCCTGAAGCGCTGGCTTTCGCCGTCGATCGTCTGAGTTTTACGAACCTGAACGGCGAAGCCTCCCCTGCGGTCTGGTTTCAGGCTGTTTACCGGCAGGAAATGTATCATTTCCGTGCTCAGCCCCAAAATTCTCTATAAAAGGAGTAATGTATGAAGCGCACCATTCATGCCCCCACGGGAACGGAACTAACCTGCAAAAACTGGCAGATCGAAGCTGCTTACCGCATGATCCAGAACAACCTCGACCCGGTTGTGGCCTTTGACCCCGATAACTTGATCGTGTATGGCGGGCGGGGCAAGGCGGCCCGCAACTGGGAATGCTTTGACGCCATTCTGGAATCCCTGCGCCACCTGGAGCCTGACGAAACCTTGCTGGTGCAGTCCGGCAAACCGGTGGCGGTTTTCCGCACGCATACCGATGCGCCGCGGGTGCTGATCGCCAATTCCAACATCGTCCCGGCCTGGGCCACGCAGGCGAACTTCGAAAAATGGGAGCAGGAAGGCCTGATCATGTACGGCCAGATGACGGCGGGGAGCTGGATCTATATCGGCACCCAGGGCATCCTGCAGGGTACCTATGAGACCTTTGGCGCACTGGCTCGCCAGCAGGGCTGGGACGGCCTGAAAGGGAAACTGGTCGTTACCGCCGGGCTGGGCGAGATGAGCGGAGCGCAGCCACTGTCGATCACGATGAATGGCGGCGTCGGGCTGATCGTGGAGATTGACCGCTGGCGGGCGCAGCGCCGGCTGGAACTGCGCCAGATCGACACAGTCACCGATAACCTGGAAGAAGCCATGACCTGGGTGGAAGAGAGCCTGGCCGCCGAGGAAGCCAAGTCGATCGGTTTGATCGGCAACGCCGCGGAAATCCTGCCAGAGCTGGTCATCCGCGGGGTGGTACCGGACGTGGTCACAGACCAGACTTCCGCCCACGATCCGTTGTATGGCTACATCCCGGAGCACATGACTTTGGAAGAGGCAGATGCACTGCGCCACAGCGACCCGGATGAATATGTGCGCCGCTCGACGGATTCAATGACGAAGCACGTCCAGGCCCTGCTCGACTGGCAGGCGAAAGGCGCGGTGGTGTTTGATTATGGCAACAACCTGCGCCAGCGTGCTTATGACAACGGTTTGAAAGAAGCCTTCAATTACCCCGGTTTTGTGCCTGCCTATATCCGCCCTTTGTTCTGCGAAGGCAAGGGGCCTTTCCGTTGGGTGGCCCTGTCGGGTGACCCCGAAGACATCTATACTACTGATAAAGCCATCCTGGAACTCTTCCCGGAAGACGAACATCTGGCGCGCTGGATCAACATGGCGCAGAAACAGGTGGCATTCCAGGGCTTGCCCGCCCGGATTTGCTGGCTGGGATACGGCGAGCGCGCCAGGGCAGGACTCAAGTTCAATGAACTGGTCGCTTCGGGCGCCATCAAGGCCCCGATCGTGATTGGGCGCGATCATCTGGACGGCGGCTCGGTGGCCAGCCCGAACCGCGAAACCGAAGGCATGCTGGATGGGTCGGATGCCATCGCCGATTGGCCTGTGCTGAATGCGCTGATCAATGCCGTCAATGGCGCCACCTGGGTCAGTTACCATCACGGCGGCGGGGTCGGCATCGGTTACAGTCTGCATGCCGGGCAGGTGATCGTGGCGGACGGCACGCCGGAAGCCGCTGCCCGCCTGGAACGGGTGCTGACTGCTGACCCCGGCATGGGTGTGGTGCGGCATGTGGATGCCGGGTACCCTGAAGCGGTCACCTTTGCCAAGAAGCACGGGATTAACATCCCGATAAGGAAGTAGTCCGCGGAAAATGATCTGGACTGAGAAAAAACATCCTTTATTGTAGTGACGAATTTATTCGTCAAAGCTTGAATTTACGCACCGGAAATAACGACTTCAGTCGTTACTACAATGAAAGCGCGACTCAGGTTTTTTCAAAGACCCCAAAATCATGCTTAATCGTTTTGTGACATGAGGACAAACCATACGTATGCCAAAAAACTCAATCACTCTGGATGGGAAATCTCTGACCATTGAAGAAGTGGTCCGCCTGGCCTATGGCGAACCAGGGCAGCCTGCGGTTACGATCAGTGCTGAGGGCGCGCGGAAGGTGAATCGCGCTGCCGCAGCCGTTCAGGAACTGTTGAAGCGCGGTGAGATTGCCTACGGCATCACCACCGGATTTGGGGCCTTCAAGGACAGGATCATTTCGCCGGATCAGGTGGAAGCCCTGCAGCGTAATATCGTCATGAGCCACGCAGTGGGCACAGGCAATTTGTATGACCAGCCCACCACGCGCTCTATTATGCTGATCCGCGCCAACACCCTGGCGAGAGGATATTCCGGTATCCGCATGTCCACCCTGCAACTGCTGCTGGATATGCTTAATTTGGGTGTTCATCCGGCCATCCCCGAAAAAGGTTCTCTCGGCGCCAGCGGTGATCTTGCTCCCCTGGCGCACATGGCCCTGGCGATGATTGGCATGGGGGAGGCTGAATACCAGGGTGAAATGCTGCCGGGGGCCGAAGCCCTGCAGCGCGCCGGACTGGAACCGGTGGAGCTGACCGCTAAAGAAGGTCTGGCGCTGACCAACGGCACGTCGGTGATGTGCGCGCTGGGTACGTTGATCGTACATCAGGCCGAGATACTGTGCCGGGCTGCTGACGCGGCCGGCGCGTTGAGCCTGGAAGCCCTGCACGGGACAACCCTGGCGTTTGATGAGCGCATCCATAATTTGCGCCCCTTCCCGCGGCAGGTGGACTGCGCTGCCAATATGCGCAGATTACTGGCAGGCAGCCAGTTCACCCGCGAAAATGATCCCACCAATATTCAGGATGCCTACACCCTGCGCTGCATCCCGCAGGTGCACGGCGCGATCCGTGATTCGGTGGCCTACACCCGCTGGGTGATGGAGATTGAACTCAATTCTGTCACCGATAACCCGCTCATCTTTTGCAATGAGGATGATGAGGGCAGTACTGTACTCTCGGGTGGCAATTTCCATGGGGAACCCCTGGCGATTGCCATGGATTACCTGGCTGTCGGGATCACCGAATTGGGCAACATCGCCGAGCGGCGCATCATGCGTCTGACCGACGAGTGCAGCAATGCCCAGACCCTGCCCGCCTTTCTGACCAAAAACGGCGGCCTGAACTCAGGGTTTATGATTACCCAGTATACAGCGGCTGCCCTGGCCGCCGAAAACAAGGTGCTATCCCACCCGGCCAGCGTGGACTGCATCCCGACTTCTGCCAATATTGAAGACCACGTCAGCATGGGGCTGACCGCGGCGCTCAAACTGCGCCAGGTGGTCGATAACGTCGCCTATATCCTGGGGACGGAGCTGATGGCTGCCGCCCAGGGCATTGATTTTCGCCGTGCGGCAATCGGTGCCGATGCCCAACTCGGCCAGGGAACTGCCCCCGTGTATCGCTTGATCCGCGAGCAGGTTCCTTTTATTGAACAGGATACGGTGTTATATGAATACCTTGCCGCGGTCAAAGCGATGATCGTTACCGGTGAGATGGACAAGCTGCTGCGTTAACCCTTACAAGGACAAATTATGACCAAGATCATTGAATGTATTCCCAATTTTTCTGAGGCACGCCGACCCGAAGTGGTTGACCAGATTGTGGCTGCCGTCGAATCGGTGGCAGAGGTGAGCCTGCTCGACCGTTCCTCCGATAATGACCACAACCGCACGGTGCTTACCTTTGCCGGGCCGCCGCAAGCGGTGGCCGAGGCTGCCTTCCGCGCCATCCAAACCGCCGGTGAGCTGATCAACCTGGACGAACACCGCGGCGAGCACCCTCGCATCGGCGCAACAGATGTGGTGCCGTTCGTCCCCATTTCGGACGTGACGATGGACGAGTGCGTTGCCCTGGCGCGGGAACTTGGACGGCGAGTGGGGAATGAGCTGCACATCCCGGTCTATTTCTACGAATACGCCGCCACGCGGCCGGAGCGCACCAATCTGGAGAATATTCGTAAAGGGCAATACGAAGGGCTGAAGCGTGAGGTGGGCACGGACCCCGACCGCAAACCGGATGAGGGGCCAAACCGCATCCCCACTGCGGGGGCCACCGTGATCGGCGCGCGTGACCCGCTGGTGGCGTTTAATGTGTATCTGACCACGAACGATGTGTCCATTGCCCAGCAGATCAGCAAAGCCGTCCGCCATTCATCGGGCGGGCTGCGCTACGTCAAGGCGATGGGTATCCTCGTCGATGGACGGGCGCAAGTCTCGATGAATTTGACGAATTTCCGCAAGACGCCCCTCGCCCGGGTGGTAGAAACGATCCGCCGTGAGGCCCAACGTTACGGGGTGGCCGTTCACCACAGCGAGCTGGTTGGATTGATCCCGCAGGAAGCTGTGGTCGATGCGGCAGTGTGGTATACCCAGCTCGACCAATTCGAGAAAGACCAGATCCTGGAAACGCGCCTGTATGCTGCCCAGGGAAAAGCGGATTTTCTGGATGCACTGGCATCGGGAACGCCAACCCCGGGGGGCGGCTCCGCCGCGGCGTATGCCGCAGCGATGGGCGCCGGCCTGGTGGCGATGGTCGCACGGCTCAGCATGGGAAAGAAAAAATACGCCGAAGTCGAAGAAGTGATGCAAGGTATCCTTACTGAAGCCGAATCACTGCGCGCCAGACTGACCCAGGCCGTAGACGAAGACGCCGCTTCTTTTGCGGCGATCATGCAGGCGTTTAAGCTACCCAAAGAAACTGACACACAAAAAGCAGCCCGTTCCCAGAAAATCCAGGAAGCAACCCTTGTCGCAACGCAAATTCCATTGCAGACAGCGAAGGATGCGCTCCGGGTCATGGAACTGGCTCTGCAAGCGGCGCGGCTGGGCAACACCAATGCCATCACCGATGGCGCGTCCGGCGCAGCGCTGGCACGGGCAGCCCTGACCTCCGCGGGCTATAACGTGCGCATCAACAGGGCTTCCCTGAAGGATGCGGCCCAGGCTGATGCCCTCCTGGTGGAATTGAAACATGTGGAAGCCAAAGCTGTGGAGATGGATGCGGCGCTGAGACAGGTTCTGGTGGAGCGTGGCGGATTGGCGTTGTGAGGTCATTAGCGCAGGCTGAGCTTGTCGAAGCCGGAGCGGTGAACGCGAATTAGTCCGCCCTTCGGCAGGCTCAGGGCTCGTAACCCGGCAGGTGACGAGATTGCCGCGGCTGGAAAGTTTTTGTCGCCCTTGTTAAAGGGAGATGTGGCGAAGCGACAGACGAAGTGTCTGCGAAGCGGGTAGAGATAAACCATAAGATGCGGTGATTTTGAATTGATAATGGGATAACTGCTGTCTAAATCGGAAAAATTATAAATTTGCACGGGAAATAGTTTGCATGCCGCCCCTACGAGTGTTACCTTTATTTATTGAAAGGTTTCCCGTATATTGATTAAGTTTTTAAGCCTCAATGTTTAATATATGAAGGCCATAGGAATTCCCCATGCAACGTAAAACAATCGACCTTCTCATTCACAGCGCCAGTCAGGTGGTCACCTGTGCCAGCCCAAATGGCCCCAAACGCGGCGCGGAGATGCTGGATGTGGGCCTTATCGCGGATGGTGCAGTCGCCGTGGATGGGGGCAAGATCATTGCGGTTGGTTCTTCATCGGAACTGCAATGCCAGTACACAGGCCGGGAGACCATCGACGCAAGCGGCAAGGTGGTTTGCCCTGGCTTTGTGGACCCGCATACGCATGTCGTCTATGCCGGGGAGCGCATTGATGAATTTGAGCAGCGCATCCGTGGGGCAAGCTATATGGAGATCATGGCCGCAGGGGGCGGCATTATGAGTACCACCAACGCTGTGCGCGCGGCAACGGTTGAGCAGTTGGCAGCCGAATCCCTCTCCCGCCTGGATGCCATGCTGCGCCTGGGGACAACCACTGCTGAAGTGAAAAGTGGTTACGGGCTGGATACCGCCGCCGAGTTAAAAATGCTGCAAGCGATCGAAATTCTCGATCGCGAACATCCCATCACCCTGGTGCCCACCTTCCTGGGCGCGCACGCCGTGCCTGCGGAATATAAAGGCCGCACCAACGCGTATGTGCAGCTGGTGATCGATGAGATGCTGCCCGCTGTGCAGGTCTGGTACGAGGGATCGCATTTCAGTGCGTCCGGGTTGCCGCTGTTTTGTGATGTGTTTTGTGAGGAAAACGCCTTTGATCTGCAACAATCCAGGCAGGTTTTGAGCGCCGGACTGGCGCGGGGTATGCGCCCCAAGATCCATGCTGATGAATTCACCAACCTGGGCGGGGTGCCGCTAGCGGTGGAGCTGAGTGCCGTCTCGGCAGACCATCTGGACGTTACCTCCCCGACTGAATACGCCCGCCTGGCCCAATCGAAGACCGTGGGGGTCGTCCTCCCGGCGGTCAATTTCAACCTGGGCAGCAGCCACTTCGCCGATGCCCGTGGCTTGATCGATGCCGGGGCGGCCATCGCCCTTTCCACCGACATCAACCCCGGGTCCGCTCCGTGTCCGTCGATGCCCCTGGTGATGGCGATCGCCTGCCGCTATCAGAAGCTGCTGCCGGCCGAGACACTGAACGCCAGCACGATCAACGCCGCCCACGCCATCGGCATGGGCGCGCAGGTGGGGTCGATTGAGGTCGGCAAGCGGGCAGATCTGCTGCTGGTGAATGCGCAGGACTACCGCCAGTTGGCCTACCAGTTTGGGGAGAACCTGGTGGAGCGGGTGGTCAAGGGTGGAAAAGTGGTGTGAGGTTCTGTGCCGGAGGGGGTTATGGATATGGTATTGCTGTGAGGACTGGTTTTTCACCCCCTGGTTTGCGCGGTGTACATCTGGAAAAGCCTTTTATGTAAGAGGAGCATATCCAATACCCAAGCGTTTCTATTCGTTCCAGGTTTTGTTCCAATATACATTCTGAAAACCAAATGCCATGCACACTTCCCCCAATGGAGCCTTGGTTAACAATCTTGCAATAGGGAATTTTGTAACTTTCCCATTCTTCCTGCGGAAGGATAATATGGCTGAGAGCTTCTTCCCAGGAACCGTTGGGGAAATGTTGGTCGAGTTCCAGAAGGAGGGTGTCCAGATCTCTGGCTGATTGGTAAGCACGGCGTGCAGCGCAAACGGACATATCCAGAGTAGTCATTCCTGGACATTTTACGTCATCAAATCGACCATCATTACTTGTTTCAGAAGGGTAGGAGGGGGTGCGATTTATGCTGGTGGACGGTGGCGTCAGCGTGCTGGTTGGTTTCCTTGTTTCTGTGGAGGTGGGCAGAGCCGTTTGGGTAGGCATTGATGTTGGCGGCTGCGTATTAGTTGGTATTGCCGTTGCCGTCGGATGGGGTGGGGTAGCAGTGCACGCCGACAGAAGTATGCAGCAGAGCAAGATGGAAAGCGAGAACGTTTTTCGCATTGTGGAATTCCTCCTGATACCGCCATTATGACACAAAAATCAAAAACGCGCTCCCGGTTTTTGGGGGTGCGTTTTTGTGGACTGGTGGATATCTTAACGCGAGTTGCGGACAGGCCAGGAGGCCTGTCCCTACGGTAATCACGTGGGTTTCGTTTTCCCTGTTATTGCAGTATAGAGGCTGGATTGAAAGTTCTCGTAAGAATACTCCACTGTCTGACCAATTTTATTAACTGATGTTACGCAGCCTTGAGAGCTTGAAGCTCATCAAAGGCGGAG
>CAYURM010000004.1:0-168208 GCA_964447155.1 uncultured Anaerolineaceae bacterium | reverse complement strand
TTCCTGGTACATCTTGGGTGAATATCATTGGTACATTATAGGGTGATCAGTGACAATCTGTATGAAAAAGTTGCCCCTGACGTGGATGCAATCATCGTGATCCTGATTTCTTCCGGGATCAGTGGCACGGTGGATTCCGCCAGGTCAGCGGCGCAGGAGTTTGACAAGGTGCCTGTTGAAGTGGTTGACTCACATTTGACGTCAGTTGGACTTGCCCTGGTCGTGAAGAAGGCGGCAGATTTGATCAGTGAAGGTGTGGCGCTAAACGAGGTTGTGCGGCAAGTGAAAGAAATTGCTGCAGATGTTCGCACATATTTTGTGGTGGACACCTTGAAATATCTGCATAAAGGCGGCCGGATTGGTGGTGCTTCCCGTTATGTGGGTACGGCATTGAAGATCAAGCCGATTCTCACATTAACGCCGGATGGACGCATTGATGCGTTGGAAAAAGTGCGCACCCGGAAAAAGGCATTGCAGCGGGTGATACGAATTGCGCACAAATATGCCGATAACGGAAAGGTAATTGGAGGTGTGATACATGCCAACGATCCAGAGATGGCAAAACAATTTATGGAAATGGCATACGAATCTCTGGATGTGAAGGAATTGGACTTGTATGAACTCAGCCCGGTGATTGGTACACATGTTGGCCCAGGAACATTGGGGTTGGCATTTTATGTTGAAAAATCATAAGGTATTAATTTTAGGGTGATCACCGTCTGACGCCATACGGAAAGAGCATTTCGGTAAGCTTGTTTCGCCGGATAGATTTTGGCCTGTGTCCAATGGATGCAGGCCAAATCTGTCCTGGCCAGATAATGCGGAGATGTGTTCAGACTGGGCTCTTAGATATTAATCTCTGTTCGTACGGGGAAACTTGACGTTGTATTTTTTCTACTATACAATCATAGGTGTTGTGTCAGTAAGAAAATACTCATTCGATGGTAATTATTTCTTTGTATAGAGTGGCTCCGGGATTTATAATTTTCTTTCTCTTCGGGGGGCTAGAAGAAGAGCGATAACACAACACCTGATATTTCTAATCCCGGCACGATTCTTGCTGCTGGTTTTATGTTTATTGTGAATATTTGCTTTTGTTAGTCTTAATGCCAATACTGCTATTTTCATTTAACAGGAATGCGACCATGCAAGATTATACTTATGAAATCCAGGAACCAGATGATTCTGAAACGATTCGTGATTATTTAAGACTGTTCTGGCGGTGGGCCTGGTTGATCATCCTGGCCGGGATCCTGGCGGGGGCGGCCAGCTTTTTTATCAGCGTTCGTATGAAGCCGGTTTATGAAGCCAAGTCTACTATTCTGGTCAGCGAAGCTTCCGGGAACAGCACGACCGATTACACATCCTTGATGGCCAGCGAACGCCTGACTCGCACCTATTCCGAGATGATGACCAGCGAGACGGTGTTGATCGAGGTTTCGCAATTGTTAGGCTTGACCACGCCTTTGGTGGATCTGGCGGAAATGGTTACCGTTACACCGGTGCGCGATACCCAATTGATCGAGCTGGCGGTGCGGTCAACCGACCCGGAAGAGGCAGCCCGGATCGCCAATTCTCTGGTGGGGGTGTTTGCCAACCAGGTGCAGGCTATTCAGTCCAGCAGGTATTCACAATCGAAGGAGAGTTTGCAGGCCCAGTTGACGGAGATGGAGCGTCAGATTGCGGATTTCAATGAGCAACTGGACGCCACCGACGATGCAGATGAGAGAGACCGGCTGGATACAAAGCTGAGCCAATATCAGCAGATCTATAGCAATCTTTTGATGAGCTTTGAACAGGTACGTTTGGCCGAGGCGCAGTTCAGTTCCAACATTTCTCAAATTGAGCCGGCGTCTGTGCCGTATTTGCCGGTTAGCCCGAAAGTGATGCGCAATACGGCGCTTGCCGTGGCGGTGGGGATGATGCTGGTGGCAGGCGGACTGGTGGCAAGCGAGGCGCTGGACGATACGATCAAGACCCCACAGGACGTGCAGCGCGTTTTGGGGCTGCCGGTGCTGGGTATGATTGCTCGCAATACGATTCCCGACCAGTATCTGATCACGGACTATCAACCGCGCTCTCCAGTGTCAGAGGCGTACCGCATGCTGCGCACCAATATCCAGTTTGCCAACATTGACCAGCCGATCAATACGCTCCTGATCACCAGCGCCGAACCGCTGGAGGGCAAGAGCACGATCTCTGCGAACCTGGCGGTGGTGAATGCCCAAAACGGCAGGGACGTGACCCTGGTGGACTGTGACTTGCGGCGTCCGACGATCCATAAGCGGTTTGGACTGCCGAATAAAGCAGGCTTCAGTACTTTGTTTATCAGCACTTTGGACGCATTGGACAATATCCGTCAGGCGACGAAGATACCGCATCTTTCGGTGTTGACCACGGGGCCGCTGCCGCATAACCCGGCTGAGTTGATCGCTTCGCGGCGGATGATCGAGATACTGAAACGGATTCGCGGCAAGGGAGATCTGATCATCCTGGATACGCCGCCAGCGCTGGCAGTGACGGACGCTTCCATTCTGGCGCCGATTGTGGATGGTGTGTTATTGGTGATGACGCCGGGCGCGACCAGGCGGATGGCTGCGCGGGATATGGTGGAGCAGCTTTCCCGGGTGGGCGGTAATATTTTGGGCGTGGTGTTCAACAACTTCAGTGAAAGCCGCGGCGCTTATGCTTATCGGTCCAACAAATATTATTCGCGGTATGGGAAGTATTTCTCGGAGGATGTCAACCCGGCGCCCAATCGAAGCAAGCCTGTTGAGTGATGATGACGAGCGAATTGTGTGGATAGCTTGCCGGACTTAGGAGAATCGGTATTATGGATTATTTTAAGGAATTGTTCTATCGAGAAAGTAAATTTGGCGGATTTTCTGATATAGACGGGACTATTGCATTTTACACTCGAATTAATGCCTTAATTTCTTCTCCTGATGTTGTGTTGGATATTGGGTGTGGAAGAGGTGAATTTCTTGAAGACGAAGTTGTTTATCGACGAAATCTTCGAGATTTGCGCGGAAAAGTAAAAAAAGTAGTTGGAATTGATGTTGATCCTGTCTCCAGTGAAAATCAATCAATTGATGAATATTATCAAATAGTTGATGGGACCGAGTGGCCAATTAAGGATAACAGTATTGATTTGGCATTTAGCGATCAAGTTTTGGAACATATACAAGACCCCGAGTTCTTTTTCAATGAGTGCAAACGTGTAATAAAGAAGGAGGGATATCTTTGTATCCGAACAACAAATTCGTGGGGATATATTGCATTAGGTGCCTCTATTTTGCCAAACCGCTTGCATTCCAAAATATTGAAAAGAATTCAAAACGATCGAAGCGAAGAGGATGTGTTTCCAACTGTTTTTAGATGCAATTCAATCCATAGAATAAAGCATCAATTATCGAGAATTGATTTTGATTCTTGTGTTTATGGTTATGATGCTGAACCGGCGTACTTTTCTTTCAGTAATATTGTATATGGAATAATCAAATATATACACAGAATATGTCCAAATTATTTTAAGACTATAATTTTTTCTTTTGCAAGGAAAGTGGATGAATAAGTATCTTAAAGCCACTTCTTATAACTTGGTGTTTTTTATTATCAATTCGTTAGCTTTTTTAATTCTTACACCTTTGGCAATTCGAATAATGGGGGATGAATTTTTCGGATTGTGGTCAATCATTTTTGGAATAACGCAGTTTGCCAATATAGGGACTTTAGGGATTGGGGCAATAGTCACAAAATTTGCATCCGAAGTTGGCAATAAATTAGATGCCAGCAGGATTATCACTTCTGCCATTTTTATTGTTCTTCCGATGGCAATTTTGACGTCGGGAATATTGATTTGTAACAGAAATGCTTTAGCAGTAAATATTAATCCATCACCTAATTATGTAAATCAATTAGTGGTTGCTTTGGTAATTTGTGCATTTACTATTTTGCCACAATTCATAAGCAAGGTGTTTCAAGGATATTTCCTTTCCCAGCTTGAGAGCAAATTTGTTAGGACGATGGAATTTATTTCTTCAGTCTTTCCCTTAGCTGGCGGAATAGTGATTTCTCTTGTGGAAAGGAACCTCGTGTGGATTTCACTGTGGAATTTATTTACACAATTTGGGATTCTTTTTATTTCGATTTTCTCAGCATCTAAATCAGTTAAATTGAAATGGTCTCCAAACACAGGAATAATAAAGAGAATGATTAGCTTTTCGGCTTTTATGTTTCTTGGATCCTCAGCAAGTATTATATTTCAACAACTTGATCGAGTATTGGTTGGTATGAGTTTGGGGCCGTCCGCCGCAGGAGTTTATGCTGTTGGAACAAGCGTTGGATCGCGTTTGGCGGTTATTTCTGGACATGGAACTGAAAGCATGATTCCTTACGCTAGTCAGAAAAATTCTCTTGGTGAAAAGGAGATGCTTTATAGGGCATACCGGACACTTGTTAAATATAACAGTTTGATGATCGAGAGTTTAGCTAGCCTAGCAATAATGTGGATGTATGAAATATTAGCAATTTGGATTTCTCCTGAATATTCTACCGAGTATAGTTACTATTTCAGTCTGTTGATATTAGCATATGGGATTTTTAGTTTATCTCGTCCTGCTTATCAAACACTAACTGGTTTGGGGTATGTCAAACTAACATCCTATATTTATTTGGTTGCTTCCGTTGCAATGATATTGAGCTTATTTTTTCTATCGCGAAGATATGGGTTGTTTGGAGCAACTTTAGCAAATCTTATTATGGCAAGTCTTTTGACGATGAACTTGTATGCCTATAAAATATTTGATAAAAAAAATTATTGGAGACATTTTATTGCAGATCTAAAATGGGGGGTAATATTCCCCTCAATTTCATATATAGTTATCTTGTTTCAAGTGCCAACGATTTATAGAATTGGTGTTTCGTTGTGTCTGGGAGGGTTTGTCGTTGTCACAATAAGTCGAGATACTTATTTTCGGGGTCAAATACTGCAAGTAATTCGGGGGCGTATCATTGATAGGGAGGAGCAAAAATAGTGATTAGTGTATTCTTCTATATTCTAGCAACACTCCTCTTATCATTAAATTCTTTTCGATATTTTGGGCTTCCAGTTTCAGACTGGCTATATTTGTTTGCATTACTAAGTGGATTTATTAAAACTGCGAATTCAAAAATTGATCTTGCGGTATGGATTCCGAATAGAGTTTTCTTTTGGGCTGCTATGCTCATCTCATTAGGTGCGTTAGTCTCGCTTGTAAATTCAAAAAATACTACAGTTGCATTACTAGAGCTATTTCAACAGATATATGTAATTACTGCATTTATTTCTTTAACATTCCTTATGGTAAAGAAAGACCAGACAGAATTAGTCATTACGGTATTTGTATTTTCTGGAGTCTTCGCCGGCTTGATCGCTGTTGTTGATTATTTTTGGGGGACAAATTACGGTCCGATGTTGTCGGGAAATCCATTATTCTTTTATCGAGGCAGATACGCTGGTCCCTTGGGGCATCCAAATAAATTAGGTTACTTTTTGGTGTTATCGAGCATTCTAACAATGTATAAATTTAGGGCGGCATGGAATAATGGGAAGAACCTTGGATCAATTATTATTCTTCTGTTTTTCTTGATTGTTCAATGCATTGGGATATATGCTAGCGGATCTGTCACAGCATATATTGGGATGTTGTTTGGGTTGGTTTGTGTGCTGTTTGTGAACTCCTCGCTGCGAATCCGCAAGTTATTATTGTTCTTGCTTTATATAATAGTAATCGCCATTTTGTTAATAAATATTATTTGGGTAAATGCGATATACAACCCACAATGGCAAATTTCGGAAAGGTCATTGATTGGCATAGGAATGAATCGTGTCCTGAATATCACTTCAGGAGAGCGGATTTACCTTTATAAATTATCTATAGATTATATTTCACAAAGTCCGATTATCGGAATTGGGTTTGATCAAAATGCTTCTTCTGGAATATCACAGGAAGCCAGAATATTAACAGGATCAGTACACAATATACTATTGCAAATTTGGTATATTGGCGGTATCTTTGCATTTTTAGGATGGTTGATAGTACATTTCCAAATCGCAAAAATTGCAGTAATAAATGTGTTTCAGCATAGCGCCAAAATGACAATTTTAGGGAACTATCTTTCTGCCGCAGTCTTATCTAGTGTTATTATGGATCAATTTCAAAACGGGATCTATCAGCGTGAGAAATGGCTGGTGATAGGAATGCTTGTTAGCTGGTCTTGGGTGAATCAAAATTATAAAAGGGGGAAAAAATCTTTGGTGCCTCTGGGGAATACGCTAATATGAACATTGTTGTCATTAGCCATTCATTCTTGGAATCAGAAAACCAGAAGAATATCATATATTTAAGCAAAATGGAAAATGTTCAATGTATTGTTCCAAAAACTGGGAGCGTAAATCTTTGGAAGAATCGAGTGTTTCAAGCCGAAACAAATTCTCAAAATCTCTTTATCGCTTACAAGCCAACATATATTACACCATCGCAATATTTTCTTTGGACACTGTCAATGGGGTTTATTTCGAGAAAACCCGACATAATTAACATCGCATACAATCCATGGTCATTGATTTTTTTTCAAGTATGGCTTTATCGAACATTGTTTTGTCCAAAAGCGATAATTGTTTGTTCAATAAAGAAAAATACTTTTGTTTGTAAACCAGGCATTTTTGGGGCAATCAAAAGGTGGACAGCGCATCAAAGTCATCATTTTGTGGATCATGTGTTTGCTGAAAGCAAAATGGTGTCCGATTTATTTAGTGAGAAGTTGAATTATTCTAGAAATAGAATTAGCATAATAAAGTTTTTGGGTGTTGATGTTGATAATTTTGTGCCATGTGGTGATAATGAGATAAGTGGTACAAAATTCAAACCCTTGGTTGTTGGCTACTGCGGGCGATTTGATGCAGAAAAAGGAATCATGGATCTTGTTGATGCCTTAATTGAAATTCAACATGAGGATAAATCTCCAGTAATATTAAGATTGATGGGGAGAGGCGCGTATCGCGATTCTTTGGATGACAAAATCGCTATGATAGCTAAGGAGTTTGAGTGGCTGGAAGTGTTACCTCCTGTTCCAAACAGTCAAGTCAAATTTTTTCTTCAGGGAATTGATGTTTTTGTTCTGCCGTCTCGGATTATGATGGATCACCAAGAACATGATGCGCATATTCTCAAAGAGGCGCTGGCTTCGGGCATACCTTGTATTGGAACAAAGTGTGGAGTAATTCCGGAAATCCTTGGCGGAGGTGTTGGTATTTTGGTAAATCCAGAAAGCGTAAATGAACTACGGGAAGCAATTGGTCAATTAATAAAAGATTTCGAGTTGCGAAGAGGATTATCGATTCGAGGCAGAATAATTGCCAAACAGGAATATTCGTTAAATGTAATTGCCCAAAGGAAAATAAAAGTATTCAGGGAGTTAATCGACAATGAATAATAAAAAAGAGAATTATGAGTACAGTGCGAAGTATTCGTATCAGGATGGATCAAGTGTTGAAGAATATGAGAAGGAGCGATTCTCGGGACCTTTAGGGAAATATAGATATACACGTGAACAAAAAGCCGTTTCATTTTTGGTTGAATGTCTTCCTGAAAACATAACAATTGTGGACTGTCCTTGCGGGAATGGTCGTTGGTGGCCAATTTTATCAAGAAAAGCGAAAAAGATTATCGCATTTGATGTTTCGCCAGGTATGCTTGCCTATGCTACTGAGCAGGCAAAATTATTTGATACCCTTATTGAGGTTAAAGAGGGTAATGCAGAAAGTTTGCTGTTAAAAAATGATAGTGTTGATTATGTGTTTAGCCATGCTCTTACAAAACATCTTCCAATCCCTGTTCAATACAGGGTACTTGCTGAATTTTCCCGTATTTCAAAAAAAGGGGTAATTTGTTCTTTTGGCGTTTTTAACCATATAACATATGAAATATGGCGTCATCGACATATTTCGGAATCTTACCCAATAATGATTGAAGAATTGGAATGGATGGCAAATGCTGCTGGTCTAAGGATTGAATTAATGCGGAAATGTACTACGCCTATTGGGGTCGAAAAAACAATTTTATTCGTGAAAGAATGAATTTGGTTTATAGTCCAAGTGTAGTGATTTTCAGTCATATTAAGATTACGATTGTGGTGCTAAGAAGGGAGTATTAATTAATCATGGGGAGAATTAATAGATGAGAATTTTACAAGTGATAGGTACGCTAGAGCCAAGATATGGTGGACCAGTTGAGGTACTCAAGCAATTATCCTTATCTGCTGTCAATTTGGGACATAATGTCGAAGTCGTGACACTAGACAAAACGAGTGAATACTTTATTAACAAGAAAGGCATCATAGTTCATGCGTTGGGGCCAAGCATTGGTAAGTACAGGTTTAACATAAAACTAATCCCGTGGTTAATTAAAAATGCCAATCGATTTGATGTTGTTATCTGCAATGGAATTTGGCAATTTCAGAGTCTTGCGATATGGTTAGCGTCAAGATTTAAAAAATTCCGATATTTTGTTTTTGTACATGGAGCTCTTGATCCATGGTTTAAATATGCCTATCCCATTAAACACATAAAAAAATCATTATATTGGCCGTGGGCAGAGTACAATGTTTTACGAACGGCTAGTGGCGTTTTGTATACAACAGAAGACGAAAAAGCATTAGCTCGTAAATCTTTTAGTTTGTATAAAGCCAATGAAATTGTAATCAATATCGGAATAATCGCCCCCGTGGGCGATGCAAACAATCAAAAAGAATTGTTTTATAAAGAGTACCCTTCTTTACGGCATAAGAATATACTATTGTTTTTAAGTAGAATTCATCCAAAAAAAGGATGCGATATTTTGTTAGAAGCGTTTTCTGCTTCAAACAAAAAAGACCCCTTGCTACATCTCGTCATAGTAGGGCCAGATGAAACAAATTGGGTCCCTTTATTAAAAAAACGCGCCCAAAAATTGGGTATTGAAGAAAAAATTACATGGACAGGAATGTTGAATGGGGACACAAAATGGGGGGCAATTAACGCTGCCTCTTGTTTTATTTTGCCATCACATTCCGAGAATTTTGGTGTTGTGGTAGCAGAATCGCTGGCATGTGGTGTTCCAGTTATAATTACTGACAAAGTGAATATTTGGAGAGAAATCGAAAATCAGGGTGCCGGTTTTGTAAGCACTGATACAGTGGCGGGAGTAGAAGAATCAATAATGAGTTGGATCGAATTAAGCGATTTAGAAAAAGAACAGATGAAAAGTAAGGCAAAAGAATGTTTTTGGGAACACTTTGAAATAAACTTAACTACAAAAAAGTTTCTTGAAATTATCGAAACTGAATTGTGAATGCGCCACTATTGTGGCGTAAAAAAACAATAATAACACTTGAATCCAAGAGTAGTAAAAATGCTAATAAAAAGAATTTCAAAATTGTTGAAAATTCTACGTTCACCACTGTATCGTAAAATATTATTTCGATATGAAGTAGCTGCGTCTGTAGAGCATGATGAGGTACTGAGTGAAAAGAAGGAGGAAATTCTTTTTGTTGTTGACGTTGGAGCCAACAGAGGACAATTTGCTCTCGCTTCACGGAATTGGTTTCCCAATGCAAAAATTGTGTCTTTTGAACCCTTAAATGAGCCTGCGGAAATCTTTCGAAAGGTATTTGAAGATGATCCATTGGTCACATTGCATGAAATGGCACTTGGACAGGAAGTTAGGGAAACGGTTATTCATGTTTCCAATGCAGACGATTCGTCTTCTCTTTTACCGATAACGGATTTGCAAAACGAATTGTTTAATGGAACGAGCGAAAAAGAAGTTCGGAGGGTTAACGTTAAACCTCTGGATGCGGTAATGAGTAAAAGCGAAATTCAAGCACCAGCATTATTGAAAATGGATGTACAGGGGTTTGAAAAAGAGGTTTTGTTGGGATGTGAAACCTTACTGTCTCGATTTTCATATGTGTATGTGGAATGCTCTTTTGTTGAATTGTATGCAGGGCAATCGTTGGCTCATGAGGTAATTTCGTTTTTGGGTGGTCATGGTTTTGGGTTGTCAGGAATTTATAATATGAGCTATGACAGGAGTGGCCTGGCGGTACAGGGAGACTTTTTTTTCAGCCGCATTTAGCATATTTTTCTTTTGAGTAATAAATGAAAATTCTAATTCATGGCATCAATTTTGCACCTGAGTTGACTGGTATTGGCAAATATACAGGGGAGATGGTTGCGTATCTGGTCAAACGTGGGCATCAAGTTCGAATGATCACCACTCCGCCGTATTATCCCCAGTGGATTGTTTTGCCTGGATATTCTGGGTGGCGGTATCAAAAGGAAAATTCTGATAATCTGAGGGTCATCCGCTGTCCGCTTTGGGTGCCCAAAAATCCGGGTGGGATGAAGCGGTTGCTGCATCATCTTTCTTTCAGCTTTTCCAGTTTGCCTGTCCTGGCAGGGCAGCTTGGCTGGAAACCGGATTGGATCCTGTCCATTGCGCCATCGATCATGAATGCGCCTTTTGATTTGCTTTATTCCAGATTGACCGGGACGCGCAGTTGGCTGCATGTGCAGGATTTTGAGATCGACGCCGCATTTGACCTGGGCATGCTCAAGCGGAATTCGTTTGTAAGTGGATTTGCCTGCACCTTTGAAAAGGTGGTGTTCCCGGGATTTGACGTGGTCTCTACAATATCCACGCGGATGTTTGATCTGGCTATACAAAAAGGGGTGCCCGAAAAGAGAATGGTCTATTTCACCAATTGGGTGGATACGGACTTGATCTATCCGCTGGATGCAATGTCGCCGCTTCGTTCAGAATTAGGCATATCGGACGAGACATTTATCGTGCTCTACGCGGGTAATATGGGGCAGAAACAAGGTTTGAGCGGGTTGGTGGAGGTTGCCAGGCATCTCGAAAGCGGAGAAAAGGATATTCTTTTCGTGTTTTGTGGTGCGGGAAGTATGCTGGAGACAATAAAGGCGGATTGTGCAGCGTTGACGAATGTGCGCTTCATTCCCTTGCAGCCGTTAGACAAACTGAACAGCTTACTGAATATGGCTGATTTGCATGTTCTGCCTCAGAGCGAAAATGTCGCTGATCTGGTATTACCTTCGAAATTGTCAGGCATGCTTGCCTCCGGCCGGCCGGTTGTCGCCACGGCGAAGGAAGGCACCCAGTTGTACGAAATCGTTTCTCAGGTAGGGATCGTCGTCCCTCCGGGAGATCCATTGGCACTCTCGCAAGCCGTGCGGGAGGTGGCTGCCAACTCATCTCTGAGAGCAGAATCAGGCGAAGCGAGTCGAAAGTGTGCAGAAATGCAGTTTTCAAAAAAGAAAATACTATTTGAATTTGAAGGACATCTTCGGCAAAGGGCTAATTATTAATCACTTTTTTATTGAATTCCAGATGGAGCCAGGTATTATATAGCAGGAGAGATATGATGGAAACCATTTATCCAAAACACCAATTGATCCAGCCATCGATTGGTCTCAAGACGTCTGGCGGTTTGTATGTGAAAAATGCAAACAAGATCATGGTGTCCAGCCTTGTTTTGTCTGATGTCCTCATGATCTGTGTTTCCGGCATTATTGCGGCCAACCTTCGCAATCTCCTGTTGGGATTTGGGCCGCAAGCGCTTCTTGACTGGCTTCCTGCTTTGGCAGTTCTGTTTACGTTGGTATATGGTGCGCGGGGCCTTTATCCTGCAGTTGGCAAGGGGCTGGTGGAAGAGTTTCGCTTGTTGACGATTACCACATCTTCTATTTACCTGGTTGTGGCTTCATTCGGATTTATTATGCATGCTGTGACAGCGCTTTCCAGGCTATCTGTGGTATTCATGTGGATGTTGAGTCTGGTGCTTGTGCCGGCAGGACGTATTTTGATAAGGACGATATTGGCACGAAACGATTTGTGGGGAGAACCTGCTGCAATTATCGGCCCTTCAAATGTTTGCCAAAGTGTTGCCAGGCGGTATTGGGGGGATTTGAAAGCGGGGATATATCCACTTGCGATATTTACACCGTTTGACCAGGACAAAGACGGTAAAACAAAAATTCCAGTTAAGGATATGGCTGAAATCATGACGTATTGTGCAGCGCATCATATCCATACTGGGGTCGTTGTGTATTCCAGGCTCGAAGAGCTGGCGGAACTCCGTGAACGGTATCAAGATACCTTTGAGCGGATCATTCTAATCAGGGAAAATGACGATGGCTTGGTTTTAAGTGGGTTATCGGTGGGAGAATATGATGGTTCGCTTCGATTTGAGATTCGGCATAATCTTTTAGACCGTTGGGCGCAACGACAAAAGCGTATTTTGGATTTGGTGGGTTCAATATCTGGATTGGTCTTGTTGTCACCGATACTGGCGGTCTCAGCTTTATTAATTAAGCTGGAATCTCCCGGCCCCGTTTTTTACCGACAGAAACGAATGGGTAAAAATGGGGAGGTGGTTCGTATCATTAAATTCAGAACGATGCATGTGAATGCTGAACAGATGTTGGAGAAGTATCTGGCTGAAAATCAACAGATGCGAGAAGAGTGGAACAGCTATCAGAAATTGCATGATGATCCACGAATATTTCGCACAGGGAAAATGTTGCGGCGCTTTAGTATTGATGAACTTCCTCAACTTTGGAATGTGTTGATAGGACAAATGAGTTTAGTTGGACCGCGCCCGATCATGCTGGACCAGGAAACGCAATATGGTGAGAACCTGAAACATTATGTGCGGGTGTTGCCTGGGATCACTGGAATGTGGCAGATCTCCGGGCGAAACCGCACCACATTTTCTGAGCGCGCTGATTTTGATTTGAATTACGTAATGAATTGGTCGATTTGGCTGGATATTTATATCCTGGTGCGTACAATATGGGTTGTAATCACACACGACGGTGCTTGTTAAAGTACCCTTTCTGACTGGATTAACGTATAATGGAAACTGATCTTTTATATGAGACAGGCATTATCATGAAAGAGGGAAGCTCATGAAAAAAGTATTGATCATTGTGGCTGTTGTTTTCGTTTTGGTTATCGCTTTGGTGTTTGGCGTGCTGGTTGTCAGACGATTCATCAATACGCCTCTGGCTGACCCGTTGGAGATTGATACAACGCCGCAGCAGGTGGTTGTGTTGCTGCCAACTGAGAAGGCTGCCGCAACCGCTGCGCCGGCTGCGGCGACGAAAGTGCCTCAACCTACAAAAGCGCCTGCGGGAGCAACGCAAGGTATCTGCGGGAATACCGGCAAGATCAAGATCCTGTTGGTGGGGGCGGATTACTCGATCGGGATGCCGCCTTTTGGGGCGGACGCGATCCGCGTTTTGCAAATCGATTTCGACAATGCGACCATGTCAACGGTTGCCTTTCCGCGAGCTTTGGTGGTGAATACCAATGCTTTGGGGGATCCGCTAAAGTCACAGATGGAACTGGGCACCTCTTTTTATGAGATGAAGCAGATTGCACAGGGAAATAACGTGGACAAAGTGGTGGCGGCCACGAATTTGCTGGCTCAGGTAATGTACGATAATTTTGAGGTCAATCCAAATTATTATATTACCTTCCAACTGGATTCAATTGGGGCTGTGATCGATGCGATTGGCGGAGTAGATGTGGTGCTGCCGCAGTCTATCACAACCGAGCGCGGGGTGACCTTCCCTGCCGGGGCGCAGACGCTGAACGGGCGGCTGGCAACGGAGTTTGTGCGGTCAAATACGCCTGGTGGTGAAGCCGGCCGGTTGCAGCGTCAGGAGCAATTGGTGGACGCCCTTCAAAAGAAGTTGTGGAGCGCCGATTTTGCAGTAAGCATTCCAGATTTGCTTGCCCAATTTCAGGGCGCTATCGTGACGGATTTGAGCCCGGAACAGATCATGAGTCTGGTGTGTGCCTATGAGCAGGTTCCCGATTCTTCAGAGTCTTACAAATATGTTATGGGGGATGCGTATTTCACTACCGACGCAAACGGCAAAATGCTACCGAAATTTGGTGAAATTAAAAATTTGTTGCAGGAATCTTTCGAAGACTGATTTTTGCAGCTGTGTTATAGCGGCGCCGGCTCTGATTTGCCGGCGCCGCTATGAGTTAAAATCCTTTGTTCCATCAAAACTAATGATAGAATCAGTTACGAATAAGCTGTTCTCATACTTTTACCTACAGGAAGAAAATGATGAAAAATCGGTGGTTGGTAGCACGTGCATGGTTTGTACATTTATATACTGGATTGGGCATTCTCGCCGGGTTCATGGCGCTCAATGCGATTGTGCAGGGTGAGGCCCAACAAGTATTTTTGTGGCTGGGTGTGGCATTATTTCTGGACAGCAGCGACGGCACGCTGGCACGAGCGTGGGATGTAAAGCGATGGGCGTCTTCTTTTGATGGCCGCAAACTGGATGACATTACAGATTACATCAATTTTACGTTCCTGCCGGTGTTTTTTGCTTACCAATTTGGTTTGGTGTCTGGTTGGGGGATGATTGCCTTAGGGGCAGTTCTGCTGTCTTCGGCGTATGGTTTTTGTCAGGTTGCAGCCAAAACAGCTGACGGGTATTTTACCGGGTTCCCAAGTTTTTGGAATTTGCTCATTTTGTATTTATATCTGTTCCAGCTATCGCCAACAGTGAATGCGATCATCTTGTCCATCTTTTCCGTGATGGTGTTTGTGCCGATACGATTCTTGTCGTTCAGCACACCTAAAATGCAGCATGTAATGAAGTTTATCGCTGCGGTATACGGTGTCTTTCTGTTCTGGATTGTGGTTACGATAGAGCAGCCTCAGTGGGCACCGATTTTGATTTCGCTGGTGTTTCCGGTGGCGTACGGTGTGTATCCACTGATCGAGCGCAGGCGCGTTCGGCGGCTTGGGAACGCGCTGGAATAGTTACGATTGTAAAGGATGAAGTATTATGAATAGCAGTGCACTGGAAAAAAGAAGGGTGTATCTTTATCTGGCTATTTCTTTTGGAATTGCCTGGATAACTGGCTTGGTGATCTATTTGACCGGCGGGTTGGTAAATAGCCCAACGGTTGCCGGAAACATCTCGCTGGCCTTGGTGCTGCTGGCAACAACTTATATGGGAGCGCCAGCTTTGGCAAATCTGTTAACGCGAATTATTACCCGGGAAGGCTGGCAAAACGCTTATTTGCGGCCAAAATTCAAGAGTGGATGGAAGTATTGGCTGGCTGCATGGTTTGGGCCGGGACTCTTGACGATTTTTGGGGCTTTGGTTTTCTTTTTGATTTTCCCTGCCAGTTATGATTCGAATTTGACGGTGTTGCGCGGGATGCTTGAGGGCAATGCTGCTACTGCAGGGCAGGCTTTGCCTGAAATTAACCCGTGGATCATTGTGATTGTGCAGACGATTCAGGCGATGGTGATTGCCCCAGTACTTAATGCGCTGCCCACATTTGGTGAAGAATTTGGCTGGCGGGCATATTTGCAGCCAAAACTAATGAGTATGATGAATGCCCGTAAAGCGATCCTGTTGGTGGGGATTATTTGGGGTGTCTGGCATTGGCCTGTCATATTGATGGGACACAATTATGGATTGGACTATCCTGGAGCGCCATGGCTTGGCCCACTGGCAATGATATGGTTCTGTATTGTGCTGGGAACATTTATTGGGTGGGTAACGATACGTGGTGGCAGTGTGTGGCCGGCGGTGATCGCCCACGGAGCGATCAATGGCATCGCCGGAATTGGGGTTTTGCTTGTGCAGGGAGATGTAAACCCGCTGTTGGGTCCCATGCCAGTAGGAGTAATTGGTTCAATTGGCTTCAGTGTTGTTGCGATGATCCTTTTCTCGTCTCCAAAAGGTTTGGCATTGCCACAGGTTGAAATCAAAGAGGTCACAACCATCGATTCGGTCGAGTAACTTCATTATATTCCCCAAACTCGCCAGTTTTTACTGGCGAGTTTTTTTTGGGGGAGACTTTCGCCCAATTGAATTTATAGCAGAGCGCAAAGATCTGCCAACGTTCCTTCGGCAGTTGGCGTAGGCATGGTTGTGGTCATATCCGTATTAGGGCTGCGAACCAGATATGTTTGCATTCCCAATTCTCCTGCAACCATATCCCAGGCCTGATCGCCAACCATCAAGCAGGATTCTGCGGGTTGATTGATAAAACTAAGGATATCACGGTAATATTTTAGATTTGGTTTGGCTGCCCGGCTGTTTTCATACGTGGTCACCAGGGAAAAGTCCTCCATTTGTGGATTCCGGTGAAAAAATCCAGTGATTCCGGTTTATGTCGGCCACTTTTCGAGAAAACAAAACTGGTAAGCGGATTATACATCAAGTGGCCGACAAGATGGCTTCGGAACGGATTTTCCTTTGCGACTCTCCGAGTAATTCCAAGCGGTGAGCATTGTGAACCAGGCGGTCGAGGATGGCATCAGCTAGTGTAGGGTCAGGAATGCGGGAAACCCAGGCAGCAATGGGAAGTTGGGTAGCCACCATCGTGGCACTGCGGCCATAACGATCATCAAGGATATCCAGCAGGGACTGCGCATCAGTCAAAGAAAGACTGTCGCGGAGCCAGTCATCGAGGATAAGCAAATCAGTTTTAGCAAGTGTCTTGATCAAGCGGGGATAAACACCTTCTAATTGAGCGGTTTTGACCTCCTGGAAAAAACGCGGCAGGCGGAAGTAACGAACGGTGAGATCTTGTTCACACGCAGCTCTGCCAAGTGCACAGGAGAGAAAAGTTTTCCCTGACCCGGTGGCGCCGAGGACAATCAAATTGAGTCCCTTGTGGATCCAGGTATTCTGGGCCAGTTGCAGCACAAACTGACGTTGCAAACCTCGTTTGGCAGAGAAATCAATATCCTGGATCATTGCGGTCTGCTGGAAGCGGGCCTGACGAAGACGGCGGCGCAGGCGGTTGTCCTGACGCTGAAGATGCTCCTGTTCAACTAGCAGAGCCGGGCGTTCCTCGAAGGAGAGGTCGTCATAATGCGGTGAAGCGAATTGTGCTTCAAGCGCCTGACGAAAAGCAGGCAGACGCAGGACGGCAAGCTGGTCAAGCAGGGTTTGACGAGTTGAGATAGATGACACGGGTAAGACCTCCAATCTTTAGGTATAATAGTTTTGACCACGGATGTTCTCGTGAGCAACAGGTTCTGGCTGAGAACTTGCTTCGAGTACATCCTTTTTTGTTTCCAATATGCGTTTGACAGCTTTGTAGCTGGTCGCATTGCATTCCAGCGCCAGGCCGCAGGCTGCTTCAAGCAACTGCGGGGAAGAAGAGTTCGCTAATTTAAGAATACCCAGGCAGGTGCGATAGGCCTGCTCGGGATGGCGGCGGGAAGCCAGTGCTGCCTGAATCAGGCCTTCCGCTTGCGGACCAATCTGGCTGGCCCATTTCACGAAACGTTCCGGCGACCATTCCAGATACCAGCGATGATTAGCAGGCAGATGCTCTTTTTCAGTACTGTATCCAGGATGGTCACAGCGCACATGACAAGCGATCCGTTTCTGGTCGCAATAGATCTCTACCAGGCGTTCACTGGCACGGATCAGTACCGTTTTGCGTGTATATTGGTGAGGAACGCTGTAGAGGTGTTTCTTGAAGCTGACATGATAATCAAGATTGACTTTGGCGTGCTTAACTTCGAGGTACTCAAAAGGATATGCAGGCAGCGGCTGCAAAACAGGTTTCTCATGCTGTTCAAACACCGTGCGGCGCGAAGGCGCCTTGTTTGTGCGTTCGCGATCGTTGAGCCAGGCCAGGAGCGGACGCATCGCTTTGTTGAGATCCTGAACACTGAAGAAGCGCTCTTTGCGCAGTGGTGCCAACACCCAGCGCTCGACCTGGAGCACAGCATTCTCTCCCAACCCTTTGTCCCTGGGTTTTGCCACTCGCGCAGGGATTACCGCCACGCCGTAATGCCTGGAAAGTTCATGGTAGGTGGGGTTGAGATCAGGTTCGTAAAAGTTGGGCTTGGTGACGCCTGCTTTGAGGTTATCAGGTCGAAGAATTTTAGGTGTCCCGCCAAAGAAGTCAAACATGCGTACATGTGCACGTACCCAGTTGGGTAAACTTTGACTGAGATGCGCTTCGGCGTAGATCAGTCCGCTGGCACTCAACACCCCCACAAAGATCTCTGCCTGCGTGATTTCCCCGGTGTGCCGATCATTGATCGGCACAGTCTTGCCTGCATAATCGACTTGCGCTTCTTCCCCCATTTTCTTCGGAATGCGCAATACGGGTTTTTCTTGCGCTTTCCTCCAGCGGCGATAGTGCTCGCAAAATTGGCTGTATCCATAGCCATCGGGATGCTCTGTTATGTATTCCTTCCACAACAGCATCCGCGTTACCCCTTTTGATTGCAGTTCGATTTCAATCTGTTGCCAGTCGGGTTGTGGACGTGTGGCTGAGTCGGTTTCCTTCACCGGGAACAGTCTGTCTTTTAGCTCTGCTTCCGTCATATTCTCTACTTGAGCCCAATCCAGCCCTGAACGTTGCGCTCGTTTTACATATTCCCCCACAGTGCTGTGTGCAACCTTCAGACTTGCACCTACCTGGCGCTCGCTCAGCCCCAATGCCCATCTCAGGCGTAATATTTCTTTGATCTTTCTCACGGTCAGTATCCTTTGTGCCATGTTGGCCTCCTTGTTTGAATTGAGGCCAAGCATGGCATAGTTTGTTGAAACTGACCAGTTTTGTTTATGTTTCCGTTTGATCCCGGCCACCTATTCCGGGCGCTCCGAAAAAGTGGCCGACATACTCCGGAATCAATGGCCGACATCCCCCGGAATTAGTGGCCGACATGCTCCGGAATTAGTGGACGGCATGCCCCGGATTTTGCATCCATTTGCAAACCAGCCCAGTTTAAGCGCTGCCGGGTTGCTGCATGAGGAAAAAGAGGGTTGGTTGCCAAAACGCAGATAATCCCTTTTGCTTTCGCTTTATGAACGAGCAGGGGAGCTTCGGGATCTGCTTTGGTTTCTTTGTAGAGTTTTGGGAAATCGGTCTGATAAAAATCTTCAAAGATTTGAAGTGAGTCTGATTTTTCAAAGCCAACCATCGAGAAGAAAACTTCGTCAAAAACCTCAGCGTTTGTTTTTGTGCCCGGATTGGCGATCATTGCATGCGCAGCCTTGTCCATTGCGGCAAGGAAGTTTTTAGCAGATGCCAGATGAGCGAATCGAGCGGTAAGAAGCTGGTAATATCGATTCATGAAATCTCGCATATCGTTTTTAAGCAGTGTGCCGTCAAGGTCAAAAAGGATTGCTTTAATGTGTTGGGTTTTCATATTTCTCCAGGGTATTGAGAACAGGGTGTTGTATTTTTTAAATTTTTAGCCAGACGTCAGGGCGTGCAGAGCGATAACAGTGCGCTGCCAATCTTCAACTGAAACGACGAGGCTGATCGAAACATCGGATGAGCCATGCGAGATTGCCAGCACATTAACTTCCGCTTCTCCCAGCGTACTGAAAACGCGGCCGGCAACGCCCAGTTTTGTGCGCATTGCGGGACACACTGCGGTGATAATGACAACTTCTGCTGTTGCCCACACTCGGTCGATATTGCGATTGGAAATTTCCGAAGCCAATTCGTTGTGAAGTACTGCAAGTACCTGTTGTGTCATTGTAGAAGGTATGGCAAAGGTGAGCGACTGTTCGGAGGAGGCTTCGGTAATTAAGGGGACGGTGGCTCCAGTGGTTGCCACGGCGGAAAAGATGCGTGCTGCTACGCCTGGCACACCAAGCATGCCACGGCCTTCGACGGTGATCATCCTCATATCGCGAAAGGCCGTTACCGCTTTGATAGTGGTTCCGTTGGATGGGTACTCATCATTGGTGAGTAATGTTCCCGGTGATTGTGGATTAAATGTATTCAGCACACGTAAAGGTATGTCTGCTTCGATCACGGGGCGGATGCTTTTGGGGTGCAAAACCTTAGCACCATAGTAAGCCAACTCCGCAACTTCCCGGTAGGAGATGATGGGGATTGTTTTCGCTCCTGATACAACGCGCGGGTCGGCTGTCATAACGCCATCAACATCTGTCCAGATCCATAGTTCGTCAGCTGGCAGCAGTGCAGTGATCAGGGAAGCAGAATAATCGCTGCCGCCGCGCCCCAGGGTGGTTACTGTACCGCAGGCCGCCGCACCGATAAAGCCAGTAACGATGGGTGTTATTCCGCGTTGAAGCAGGGGAGAAAGGGCGCGGCGGGTTTGTTGTCGAGTAAGCTGGGTGTCTGGAATGGCGTTTTGGAATTGGTCGTTTGTACGAATGAGTTGGGTGGCATTGACTGAATCGGCAGAAATCCCTGCAGATTGTAGTGCCGCGGTAAGAATACATACAGACAGGCGTTCGCCTAATGACGCGACAGCATCCAGAGTGCGTGGAGAGGATTCGCCAATGGCGGCGATTGCCAGGATTAACTGCGAAAACTGATCGATTAGTTGCCGCAAAGTTTTTCGCCAATGCTCATTTGCCGGAACTTCAGCAGAGAATGCGTTCAGCATGAGCATATGCCGATGGCGCAGCTCGGTTAGGGTGTTTTCATAAGGCTGCAAGTTTCCCTGCGCGGCGGAAGTGGCACTAGCCAGCAAGTTGGTGGTCACCCCGCTAAAGGCGGATGCTATGACAATTACATGCTGCCAATTCCGGGAAGCGGCGCTGACAATCGCGATCACTTGTTTCAGTCCTTCCATTGAGCCAACTGAGGTGCCGCCAAATTTCATCACCAGCGTTTTTTCTGTTTTGGCAGGGGGACTAGACGGCATTTTGTTTTCGCCCAAGTGCCTGTTCCAGGTCAGCAAGTACATCTTCGATATCTTCAATGCCAAGAGCAAAGCGTACCAGATTATCTGGAATACCAATGGCTTGACGCTCAGCGCCTGTCAGTTTGTAGTAAGACATAAGGGCGGGTTGGCTGATCAGACTTTCAGTGCCGCCCAGCGAAGGAGTGATATAGGGGAGACGCATACGATCAATAAAGGCGGCGGTTTCGTCCAGGGTTCCGCAAAGCGTAAACGAGACCACGCCGCCAAACCCTTCCATTTGTCGGGTTGCAATTTCATGGTCGGGGTGAGATAGCAGTCCCGGGTACCAGACCTGCTCAATTCCTGGATGGCTTTCCAGATATTCGGCCACTTGTTGGGCGTTATTGTTTTGGTGGCGAACGCGAAGTGCCAGGGTTTTTAGCCCTCTCCCAAGGAGGAATGCGTTTTGCGGACTGATGATTCCACCCAGCATGCCTAGATGTTCCCTGATCTGGTCAATCAAATCTTCTCGCCCCACAACCGTTCCCGCCAACAAGTCATGATGTCCGCCAAGGTATTTTGTGCCAGAATGGATGATCAGATCAACACCAAATTGGGCAGGGCGGAGATTAATGGGTGTGGCGAAGGTTGTGTCGAGAAGAGTCAGCAGATTATGAGTTTTTGCTATTTGCACCAGCCGGTCGATATCCAGTACCCGCAGATAAGGGTTGGTAGGGGTTTCTGAAATGATGATGCGCGTTTTTGGTGTAATTGCCGATGCGATGGCTTCAAAATTTCCCATGGGCACTGTGGTGCAGGATACGCCATAACGAGCAAAGAAGGTTTCAATGAATTCACGGGTGCGTTTGTAACAGTCATCGGTAATGATGATATGATCATCTGACCGGAGCAGAGCCAGAAGAGTAGTTGTTATCGCAGCCATGCCGGAGGACAATAAGAGCGCGCTGTCTGCGTTTTCTAACGCTGCGATGCGGGATTCAACGGCTTGAACCGTCGGGTTCCCATATCGTCCATAGTCATCGTGTGTGACGCTGCCCTGCTCTTTCGCGGCGATGAAAGCCTGGATGTCAGCAAGATCATCAAAAGCATAGGTGGCTGTTTGAACAATGGGTTCTATCAGAGCGTGATAGGGTTTTTTTCTTTTTGCGCCGGCATGTACGGCGCGGGTAGAGTGGCCGTGTAATATGGTGGATGTGACGGAAGTAGTGGACGAGACGTGTGTTTTGGGCAAGGTCATGCTGCTGCTCCTCTAGTGAGAAAATAAAAACAGACTGCCTGTTCAGGCAGCCTGTTGGAGATGCTGAAAATCGCTCAGCTCAACAAGTCGTTCTGGGTGAACGAGCTGCCCGTACTATGAATCTGCGCATAGCCATAGACATCATCACTGACATCGTAGAAATCATTATTGCGTTCATCAAAACGGATAGCGTGTTCATTGGGTCGAGTTTACCCCATCTTTTCTTTCCGGTCAATAGAAATACATTGAAAGCCTATATGGACGATTTAAGTGTGCCGCTTCTTGAGGGTGGTTTCCCTTCTTTGGGAATCAGAGGATCGGGAGTGTGAATTACGGAATTTAGGTTTTGGTGTGGACTTGCCGCCAGTATTTCCTCGGGGGGACAAGCCGGTCTGGTCAGGGCGGTTATCAAACCCTTTCATTTCAAGGCGATCCAATTTCTTGCCCATGGTCTTTTCAATCATGCGCACCATCTTTTCGTCTTCGTGGGTCACAAATGATATGGCTGTACCAAGCCGTTCCATGCGGCCTGTACGCCCAGTCCGATGGGTGTAGGCTTCAGCCGTATTGGGTAAATCGTAGTTGATTACGTGCGACACTTGTGAAACATCAATCCCCCGTGCGGCGATGTCCGTTGCCACCATTACTTTTACGCGACCTTTGCGGAATTTTTCCATGGCGGACTGACGCTGGTTTTGAGACATATTTCCCTGCAGCGCTATGGCAGAAATATCATCTTTAATCAGCTGATGCGCCAGTTTTTTTGCGCGATGTTTCGTGCGGGTGAAAATTAATACCTGCCCATCCCCGCTATCATAAAGAAGATTCAGCAGTACATCGCGTTTTTGGGTTTGTTCTGTCTTGTACATGGCATGGCTGATAGATTTTAACGGCTGGGTGATACTAATCTCCACTGTTACGGGATCATGCAACATTTCTGTTGCCAGCGATCGAATTTGACTCGGCATGGTTGCGGAAAACAGTAACGTTTGGCGTTTTCGGGGAACAGCAGCGATAATTCTCCGAATATCCGGTAAAAAGCCCATATCAAACATTTGGTCAGCTTCATCCAGAACGAGTATTTCGATATTGCGTAAATCAATCGCCTTTTGGCTGTGCAAATCCAGCAATCTTCCTGGGCAGGCTACTACGATATCAATGCCTTGCCGCAGGCCTTTGATTTGGGGCTGTGCACTGACACCGCCGTAAACGGTGATGCTGCGCAAGCCAGTTTGATGACCAAGCTGAGTTATGGCAGTGTGTGTTTGCTCTGCCAATTCACGGGTAGGGGCAAGGATGAGGGCGCGCAGTTTACCGCGAGGACCTTTCATTAATTGTTGTAAGATAGGCAGGACAAAGGCAGCTGTTTTTCCAGTTCCGGTTTGTGCCAGCCCAAGCACATCGTTTCCTCCAAGAATGACAGGGATGGTTTGTTTTTGAATAGGGGTGGGTGAAGTATAACCAGCTTTTGAAACGCCCGCGTTAATTTGCGGGTGAAGAGAGAATGTATTGAAATCCACTATTTTTCCTTAAATTGGTATTTTTGTTGTTATTCAACTGCAAAAACACTGTGCAGCAGCCGCTCTTTTCCCCGCAATGGGGTAAATACCAATGAATGAAAACAAGAGCGGTAATTTACATAATAAAACCAGGGGGGAAAACCCTGGTATGTTGAAGAGCATTTCGGATAATCGCTATCTATATTCAACGAAGACAAATAAGTATACCACAGATGCCCAAAACATAAATATGCGCATAGCCATAATATTCTAACAAGCGCATTATTAAAGAGAAAACACTTAAAAAATACAGCGAGACAAAACTTCAATCCGGTCTCGCTGTATGACTTGAATCCAAGACTTCTTATTTCATTCGGTATTTATAAGAATCAATTGCGACAGCAATAATAATAATCAAACCTTTGATAATGTATTGCAGGTAGGGGTTAATACCTATGAAAGAAAGACCATAAGCGATAACCTGGAAAATCAAGGTACCGAAAATAATTCCCCCCACAGAACCGATACCGCCATTGAAAGACAACCCACCCACAATGCAGGCTGAAATCGCATCCAGCTCATAGCCATTACCGGTATTGTTGGTCGCACTACCGATGCGGGCCGCTTCCAGCGAACCACCTAATCCATACAACAGCCCAGCCAGAATGTAGACCATCATCAAATATTTGAAGACATTTACGCCAGAAACTGTCGCAGCTTCAATATTACCGCCGATCGCATACATATTTTTGCCAAACTTGGTTTTGTTCCAAAGGACGTAAATTAACGCTGTTATGAGGGTGGCGTAGATAATCAAATAAGGAATAGCAAAACTTCCTATGTTTATTGCTCCCTGAGCAAAGTTGGCGAACTTGTCACTGAGGCCTCCAATGGGCTGAGCACCGTAAGGAGGGCGGTCAAAGTAAATAGAAGTTACGCCGTAGACAATAATCATCATACCCAGCGTGGCAACAAAGGGATCAACCTTCAAACGGGCAATTACGAAACCATTAATGGCACTAAAAAATGCTGTTATAAGCATTACCAATATAACGGGAGCAATGATGGGTAACTCTGCCAGATCTGGATACATGCGATAAGCATAACCCGGCGCCTGAAGAAGGGATGCTGAAATTACCGCTGCCAGACCAACCTGGCGTCCCAACGAAAGGTCTGTCCCTTTGGCGATGATGATGCCACCTACACCTAACGCGAAGATGAGACGTGTTGAAGCCTGGGACAAAATGTTTTTAAGATTTCTAAAAGAGATGAAAGAAGGTTCAGCGATAATGATGACAATTAGCAATAACATCAACACAAAAATAATCGCATTGTCAACAATAAAGTTGCCGATCTTTTTCCCACTGAAAACACCAGAAGTCTTTTTAGGATTTTTCATTATTGAACCTTCCTTAAATAAATTTTGCAGCGAGTGTGAGGATCTCTTCCTGAGTAGTTGTCGCGGTGTCTACAATACCTGCCAGCTTGCCGTTACTCATTACAAGGATGCGATCAGTAATCCCTAGTAGTTCAGGCATTTCGGAGGACACCATGATAATTGCCTTACCTTCATTTGCCAGGTCAAGCATTAGTTGATAGATTTCATATTTTGCACCGACATCAATACCGCGAGTGGGTTCGTCCATCAAAAGGATTTCAGGCTCTGTCAATAGCCAGCGTCCTAAAATCACCTTTTGCTGATTACCCCCAGACAGCGATTCAATACGTGTTTTCTGTGTGGGTGTTTTGATGCGCAAGCTCTCAATTGCCCAATCGGTGTCACTAGTTCTTGCACGGTCATTCAATAATCTGTAACGCGTTACATATTTATCCATATTCGCGATAGTGCTGTTAAAGCGAATCGTGGCAACATTAAAAATACCTGTTGTTCGGCGCTCTTCTGTCACCAATGCAAAACCATTTTCAATGGCTTTTTGTGGATGGGAATTTTCGATTTCTTCACCATTCATGATCAATTGGCCGGAAGCCAGACGTGAAAGGCCGAAAATTGCTTCGACTAATTCTGTTCGCTGGGAACCGACCAGCCCGGCAACGCCAAGGATTTCAGCCTTGCGCAGGGTGAAGGATACCTCTTGTACAGATCGTTCTTCTTCTGTAGTGAAATTCAAAACCTGTAAAATTTCACCACCAGGGGAGTGTGTTTTTTTAGGGAAGCGATTTGTCAGATCTCGTCCAACCATGAGTTTGATAATTTCCTCAATGGTGATTTCTTCCGCCTTTTTTGTTGCAATCCATTGACCATCACGCATAACAGTGACTTCATCAGCAATGGTTAAAATCTCTTCCATTTTATGAGAAATATAGATGATACCTGCGCCGCGGTCGCGGAGCGAGCGGATAATTCTGAAGAGATGATTTACCTCATTCTCGGTCAGCGAGGAAGTAGGTTCATCCATCACAATGATGCGCGAATCATAAGAAACAGCTTTAGCAATTTCTACCATTTGGCTTTCAGAAACAGAAAGGTCTGCAACAGTTGTACGGGGATCAAGATCAATATCAAGTGTTTTGAAAATATCCAGTGTGTCCTGGTACATCTTATCTTCATCGATAAACAAACCCTTGCGGGGGAAACGTCCGAGCCAAATATTATCCATAATGCGGGTTTGCTGCACCTGGTTAAGTTCCTGGTGGACCATTGATACGCCGTGGTCAAGCGCTTGTTTTGCGGAATTGAATTCTACTTTTTTTCCTTCCAGCAAAATATTTCCTTCATCTCTGGAATAGATGCCAAAAAGGCATTTCATCAAAGTTGATTTGCCCGCACCATTTTCTCCAACGAGTGCATGCACACTGCCCCTGCGGATATGCAGACTTACCTGGTCAAGGGCTTTAACGCCGGGGAAGGATTTGGAAATTTGTTGCATTTCCAATAAATCCATGTCATTAACAGTACTCATGTTTTTCCTTATAAACCTGCTTGTTGATGACACCAAATCAGGTGGAGATGTACTTACATCTCCACCTGATAATTATATACTATTTGTAGCTTTCTTCGGCAACCGTAATGTTGTCCATGGTGATGCCAAGATACGGAACACGAACTGCTTTAACATCATCCAGCGTCCATTTGGTGCCATATAAGGGGTCTCTGCCCATAGCAACGTTTAGCGCCAAATCAACGGTGGCACCACCCTGATTTGCAGCATCGTTCAAGACAGTACCGACGAGGGTGCCGGCTTTGATCTGCTCGAGGGCATCGGGGATAGCATCCACACCGACGACCGGCATGAATTTATCGCCTTCAAAGTAGCCTTCGGCCTGCAAGGAATTGATCGCACCGAGCGCCATGGCATCGTTATTGGCAATCACATATTCAATCCCTTCGCCATGTTTGGCCAGCCATGCATCCATGAGTTCCTTGCCCTTGATGCTGTCCCACATACCGGTCTGGAGTTCCAGTTCTTCAACTGCGATGCCAGCTTCGGTAATGGTATCAACTGCAAATTTGGTGCGTGCTTCGGCGTCAGGATGTCCGGGTTCGCCCTTCAACAAAACGTATTGTAAAACGCCGTCGCCGTTCTTGTCCCATTCGGGGTTAGCTTTCCAGGTGTCAACAATAATCTGACCCTGCATAACTCCGGATTCAGCAGATTGGGTACCAACGTACCAGCACTGGTCGCAGGAAGCCATATCTTCTGCACTTGGTTCTTTATTGAAGAAAACAACGGGCAGACCTGCTTCTTCGGCCTTCTTGATGATCGCGGAAGCGCCCTGAGGGTTAACCAGGTTGATCGCCAGAGCCTGAACACCTTTGGCAATCATGGTGTCGACTTGCTCGTTTTGCTTGGCCTGGTCGTTTTGGGAATCGTTCATGATGATTTCGGCTTTGCCTTCGGTACCTTTTTCAATTGCACGGCGCACGAATGACATGAAGTTATCATCATATTTGTAGATCGTGAAACCGATCTTGGGGAGTTCAGCAGCGGGAGCAGCCTCTTCGGCGGCGGGAGCGGCCTCTTCAGCAGCGGGAGCAGCCTCTTCGGCAGCGGGAACAGCAGGGGTGCACGCGCCCAATACCATGGCGAACACAACCAAAATACTTACAACTAACCACAACTTCTTGTTCATCTAATTCTCCTTTTTTGTTTGAACATATCGTAAACAATTGGTTCGAACCTGCGGATGGTGATATATTTTTTTGTTTTTCTCCTTTCTTGATCTAAGCTTTACGCTCATTTGTTTCGATAAAACTACTTGAAGGAGTTAGTCATTATTCCGGGTTGAACTTTCTCGTATGATTAATTCAGGTTTCACCCAAGAGGGCGCAATTTCTTCATCATTGCGCTTTTGAGGATTTTTGATTTGCTCAACAACTTGCTGTACAGCACCGCCGCCTAGATAACGAGAATGTTGGTCTATGCTTGTCAAGGGGGGAGAGAGAAAACCGGCTTCAGGGATGTTATCAAAACCAACGATACCCAAATCGTCAGGAATACGAAGTCCCAGTTTTCCAGCCGCACGGTATACGCCAATCGCCATCTGATCATTGCTTACAAAAACCGCATCCGTATCCGGTGATTTCTTTATCAATTCGTATAAAGCATCCTCACCACTTTGTGGCGTCCAATCACCATGGGCTGTCAACATTTCAGCTTGCCGGGAAGAGATAGAAAAACCCATTTCTTCGCGCCAACCTTCATAACGTTCTTCTGCTTCCCACCAATTGGTAGGGCCGGTAATAATGCCAACATGCTTGTATCCATTTTCCAGCAGATGTTTTGTTGCCACACGGGCACCATGCCGATTATCCAAACAAACGACAATGTCCCCTGGAAATGCTTTGCGATTCAATAAAACGACCGGTACAGATAAATTTTTTGTGATTTCTGAAATGCGATTTTGCGTGTCCTTCAACCACGGCAACGTCCAAATCAGGCCATCTACCTGTCTTGAAAGCAATTGATTCAATACCGGGTCAATTTTAGATTCATCAAGGTCATTGATCAAAGTCAGGAGTAAAGAAAACCCTAGTTTGCCCGCTTTCCGTTCAATGGCAGTCAGGATAGTATTGGAACCAAAATAATCCAGGCGAAAACCAACTACACCAATCGTGTTTGTTTTTCCCTGGATTAAACTCCGGGCTATGATATTAGGACTATATTCCAAATCTTTAACAATTTTTTGGATTCTGGTACGTGTTTCATCCGCTACATCTGGATGATTATTGACCACCCGCGAAACAGTTTGGGCAGATACCCCTGCGATTTTGGCAACGTCTTTTATGGTAACTTTTTTTTCCATTGTCGAAAATTTACCTGTTATCGTCCCGTTATCGTTATCGTTATCGTTATCAATACTAATTTACCACAAAATTCACACAAAATCAAGAAACGTTAACAATTATCAGGGGATTTCCCCCAATAATCATTGTTTGGCGTGAAATAACCCAAAGATCGTTCGCAGCCTTGAAAGAAATAAAATCCATTTACGGGTACAATTAATTAACAAATATAAAAGGCAGGAGGTCTTCAATGAAAAATATTCAAGCCATTACTTTTGATTTTTGGGGGACACTGTATCGCAGTGCTCGTACAAACAACTCTAACCGGACTTTAATAGTGAAGAATGCTATCCGCGAGGCCGGGTTAGCAGACATTCCGGATGAAAAGGTTATCGAAGCCATCGAAGAGGCGTGGAAAAGGTGGGTGCATGTATGGGAAAATGAGCATCGAACGTGGGGCGCGGCTGAATGGGTTGACACTATGCAAGCTCTGCTGGAATTTGATCTCCCTGGTGATATACGACCCCGTGTTTTACAAGAGCTGGAAGAGGTGGTGCTGGATGGGAATACACAGCCGATTGCTGGTGTAGTGGAGATGATTCCCGAATTGGCGAAGCAGTATCGATTGGGAATTATTTCGGATACTGGTGTTACTTCGGGAAAAACATTGAATAAGCTGCTGGAACGGGAAGGCTTGTTAAGATTTTTCAAAAAACTGGTCTATTCAGATGAAATCAACAGCAGTAAGCCGGCCGCACAGCCATTTCAGGCAGCGCTATCAGGACTTGGCGTGGAACCGCAACAAGCTGTGCATGTTGGCGATTTGCGCCGCACAGATGTTGCCGGTGCAAATCGCATGGGCATGTGGAGCATTCGTTTCACAGGATATCAGGATGATGAGCGTGTTGAATTTGGCGAAGCAAACATTGTTCTGGCAGATTATGCAAATATGTCCGATGCGTTAGCAAAACTGGAAGTGCTGGCGGGGCAAGAGGGATGATGTGTGAGCAAAACAAGGAATAAATTTTATGTTGTTTGGGAAGGCCGAAAGCCCGGGATTTATAGCTCCTGGAAAGATTGTGAAGCGCAGGTAAAAGGATTTCAAGGAGCAAAGTATAAAGGCTTTCCGACCCAAATCTCCGCACAAAACGCCTGGAAAGAAAGCCCTGATGCGTACATTGGCAAGCCTGGCGTTTCTCAAAAACTTTTGTTCGGCCCAGGAGGGCCAATTCCCGAGAGTTATTGTGTTGATGCTGCGTGCAGCGGCAATCCTGGCCCGGTAGAGTATCGCGGCGTCCACACCAAAAGCGGCAAACAAATCTTTCATCAAGGACCATTTGAACAGGGGACGAATAATGTTGGAGAATTTCTGGCGCTAGTGCACGCTTTGTCCTGTTTCAGTAAAAGGGGCATTACGGACCCAATATATTCCGATTCGGTAAATGCCATGTCTTGGGTAAAAAAGAAAAAATGCCGCACAAAGCTGGCACGAAGCGATCGCAATGCCAGACTTTTTGATCTGGTCGATAAAGCTGAATACTGGTTAGAGAACAACTCATACGATAACAAAATCCTAAAATGGGATACAGCCAACTGGGGAGAAATTCCTGCCGATTTTGGGCGCAAATAGAATAACAACACATCCATTTAGCCGGAGCAGGGGGGGATATCGGCTTGCGCAGGGGAGCAGGCGTGGATCAATTGAAAAAATACTACTTCATCACCGTCAATCGTCCCGATTTGGCAGACATAAATTATAGATCTCTGTCGCCTGAATTCTCTTCTTCTATCGCCTGCCAATAGCCCTGATCCAGCTCGTTGTCTGACAAATGCGCATATCTTTGCGTTACAGTGATGCTGGTATGCCGCGCAAGGCGCTGTGCCAGTTTGAGATTTCCAGAAGATTGCAGCACACGCGTGACAAAGTAGTGCCGGAAAGAGTGGGGGGTGATGGTGCCGGCAGCCTTTTCGCCCAGGAATTCAATCACACGGCGCTGGACAATATCACGGCCTGTGTTGGTGTGAATGGGTTTGGTCACTTTACCGGCTCCAATGTCATGCCTTGCAAAAAGGGGTAAAGAGGGGAGGGGGCGTCCGGTATTCCCGTCACGGGCAGCCCTGGCGTTCAAGTAATCTTTGAGAGCCGAAATTGACCGCTGTGAGAATCGAACCACAGCCTGTTTGTCGCCTTTTCCGATGATGATCGCCTGAAATTCCTGCCAATCCAGGTCTCCGCGCCGCAGTGCGACGGCTTCATGCACACGCAGCCCGGTATCCGCCAGCGTGAGCAGAAAGGCGCGATCTCGCAAGTTGCGCAGATGGGCATTGCTATCCCTGGCGGGTGCGTTTTTTAGTCCTTCACATTTCTGAAGCACAGTTTCGATGTCATCGACTGGAAATTGCGGTAACCGCTGTCCTGAGCGCCGTGAACGCTGGCGGATCAGCTGTTGTACGCGCACCAGGTTGGGCTGGGCCAGGTCTTCCGCTAAAATATATTCGTATAGATTTTTAACGGCGGTTAGATACAGATGAGTGGTAGCAGGCGAATATGCGTCGCTGAGCCATTCTGCGAACCAGCCGATCGCTAGCTCGGGCAGGGTGGCTACCGGCGATTTATCAGGGTCAAGATTTCGCTCCTCCAAAAGTTCGGTAAAACGATTCAGGCCGTTCTTGTAGGATAAATAGGTACGCTTACTGCGGGTTATCCTGACCATATCCAGATAAGCTGCCATTGCGTGTGAGATGCTTTTGGGAGAAGGGACGGAGGCGTTTAGTGTATCCATGGAATCCATATCTCTACTAATTCGTATAATTCTGCCGCACAAGAGCGACAGGGGAGCGGCATTTTCCTGCTATTTTTCAGGTGCTGGAAATAGTATACCATATAGCTGGTGATAACTAACATTATCAACAGCTATATTCGGTAATGAGGGCAACGAAGGCGGTCTATACTTATCCCTCAAATTCCGGTTCTGGCAGGCCAGGCACATCGGTCTTTACCATGAAGATGTCACCAGCAAGCGGCTGCGCTGCTCGCTCTTCTTCCGTTAATCCGAGCCATGAGGAAGTTATATATAAATCAGTGAGGTCTTTCCCGCCAAAAGCACATGACGTTGGCTGCGAAACAGGCAAAGAAATTTCTATGTCCATCTTTCCTTGGGGATTGAATCGCGTGACCTTTGCCCCGGAATAAAAAGCGCACCACACATATCCTTCGCTATCCACAGTCAGGCCATCAGGAATACCATATTCAGGTGAAAATTTGATCCAGTCGCGCCTGTTTTTAATAGAACCGATATTGAGGTCAAAGTCATAGGCATAGATCACATAGCGCGACGAATCCGCATAATACATGATCTGATTATCAGGGCTCCAGCCAATGCCATTGGAGATGGTGATCCCGGATTCCATTTTTTGAATATTCAGGCCTGCATTCACCCGGTACAAAGCGCTCACCGCGCCTTCAGGAGTCATTGTGCCGGCCCAAAATCGACCAGCACGATCCACTTTGCCATCGTTGAAACGAGACTGAGCATTATTCTCTTCTGGATCAAAAATCAGGTCGAGTTTTGGACTGCCGATGGTCCAGAACACGAATCCCATGCTGCCGGCAGCAATGAAGTCTCCCCCCTTCCGAAAAGCAATTACGCCAACCTTTGCGTCCACGGGGAATGATTCGTGCTGTGCGTTTGACGGCCGGTAGCGATTAATTGTTTTCCCCTCAATATCCACCCAATAAAGCGCCTGTTCCTTCGTGCTCCATAAAGGCCCCTCCCCCAGCGCGCTCTGTGATGCAAGAATATGGTTAGCTTTCATAAATCAGCCTTTCTTTGTCGTATTTGGTGAATTTGTAATGACAATGCTAGGATAATTATATAACAGGATGTTTTGCGAGGAATCAATAAATTATGCCATTTTATAATGGTACAGCTTTTGTTTGTCAGTCAACAGCCTCATCACGATGCGGTAAGTGAAAGTAAGTTCTCCCCGAGGAAAAACGTCTATATTAAAGACATGCAGTATGCCGCCAGTTCAACTTGAAAGAACACGTTTTAATGATAAGGAGAAAACTGATGAGAGCCACCCTTTTTAGCTTAAGCCTGGGGATTGCCATGCTGGTACTGACCGCGTGCCAAACAACTCCTTCTGCTATGCCCGCTACCGAACCGGCGTCCCTGACATCAACCTTCAGCGCATCAGCGACAGAAACTGATCGGCCAATTGCTGCCACCAGTTTCGTTACTCCTGAAATCTCCGGACAGGCTGATGTCGATACGTTTCCCAATCTGGCAGATTTTAGCTGGCAGCCGGTAGTTAATGGGCTTGACCGGCCACTTGACATCGTTTCTTCCAAAGACGGCACAGGGCGGCTATTTGTGGTTGAGCAAACCGGGAAGATTCAAATCGTCCAACAGAATGAATTGCTGCCGCGTCCATTTTTAGATCTAAGTGACGCCATTAGCCAGTTGAACAGCAATCAAAGCGAGCAAGGTTTATTGGGGCTGGCCTTCCCGCCAGATTTTCACAGCAGTCAGGTCTTTTATGTCAATTACACCAACCGCAGCGGCGCGTCAGTAATTTCACGTTTTCGGGCCTCCCCAGACAGCGATATCGCAGAACGATCCAGTGAAGAGATGCTTTTGCAGATCGAACAGCCTTACAGTAATCATAACGGCGGGAAATTGCAGTTTGGTCCAGACGGCTATCTCTATATCGGACTGGGAGACGGCGGCGGACGGGGTGATCCTGACAATAATGGACAGAACCCCAACACGCTGCTGGGCACAATTTTGCGAATTGACGTCTCTGATTCCACCGGGTACACAATCCCGGAGGATAATCCGTTTATCCAGAATGGTGGTCAGCCAGAAATCTGGGCGTGGGGATTACGGAACCCGTGGAAGTTTTCCTTTGACTCTCTCACCGGCGATCTTTATATTGCTGATGTTGGTCAGGATGCCTGGGAAGAAATTAACTATCTGCCGGCTGGCTCTCCAGGCGGAGTTAATTTTGGATGGAATTTTCTGGAAGGAAGTCACTCTTACCGCGGCACGCCCCCGGAAAATGGTACGTTTGTTGACCCCGTGTATGAATACGATCATGCGCAGGGCAAATCGATTACCGGCGGTTATGTATATCGTGGTCAGGCTTTACCGGCATTTTACGGAATGTACATCTTTGGGGACTTCATTTCCGGGCGTATCTGGGGCATGTTGCCTTGCTGCGGGGAAGTTGAAGAAATATTTCAGACAGGGGCTTATATCAGTACATTTGGTGAAGATGAAAACGGCGAACTCTATTTTGGCGATTACCAGCAAGGTGTGATTTATCGCCTGGAGCGGAAGTAACATATCGAGAGAAATTATTTAGCCAAACTTCCCGGTAATGTAATCCTGGGTGCGGGAATCTTTTGGACGGGTGTAGATATTGGCAGTGGTGTCATATTCAATAACCTGCCCCTGTAAAAAGAAAGCGACCCTGTCTGCCACGCGGGCGGCCTGCTGGGTGTTATGGGGTGCAATGATGATGGTGTACTCTTCTTTCAACATATCCAGCGAATCTTCAATTTTCAATGTGGCAATCGGATCAAGCGCAGAAGTCGGTTCATCCAGTAAAATGATTTCCGGTTTCAATGCCAGCGTTCGGGCGAGGCATAAACGCTGCTGTTGCCCGCCCGATAAAGCCACAGCCGGATCATTTAACCGGTCATTGACCTCATCCCACAACTGGGCCAGGCGCAAAGCGCGTTCTACGGCTTCGTCCAGTACGGCCCGTTTTTTTTCACCGGCCACTTCAAGACCATAGGCTACATTTTTGTAAATGGTTAAAGGCAGCGGCAAGGGGCGCGAAAAGACAATGCCTACTTTCCGGCGCAAGGCAATCACATCGAGATCAGGGTCAAGTACATTCACACCATCAATCAACACTTTCCCGGAAGTTTCAGCGACATCGGCCAGGTCGTTTAAACGATTCAAAGCCCGCAAAAATGTTGACTTTCCCCCGCCAGCAGGGCCAATCAAGGCTGTAATCCTGTTGGCCTGAATGCGTAAATTGACACCAAAGAGGGATTCCGTGCCATCAGTATATTTTAAGCCCAGATTTTCGACGATGATCTTGTCTTTCATTACCATTGCCTGCGAGCGCGTGCGCGGGAGCGGATTAGCGTCACGATCAAATTCATGATCAAAACAAACATCATTAATACCAGCACAGTGCCATATTGTATTTTAATCGGCATACCGGGTACCTGGGTAGAAATCACAAACAAGTGATACGGCAATGCCATCGTAGCATCCAGCGGCGAGTTTGGCAGCCGCGGCAGGAAAAACGCGGCACCCGTGAACAAGATCGGAGCCGTCTCTCCCGCCGCCCGTTCCAGTCCCAAAACAACGCCCGTCAAGATACCTGGCAGCGCTTGAGGCAAAATCACCCGGCGGATAGTTTGCCACTTGGTTGCTCCTAACGAGGTGCTGACCACACGAAAAGATTGGGGAACAGCACGTAAAGCCTCTTCTGTGGTGGTGATGATAACCGGGAGAGTCATAATAGAAAGCGTCAATGACGCGGAAAGGATGCTTGTACCAAAATTAAGAAATACAACAAACAGCCCCAGGCCAAACAACCCATACACAACTGAGGGAATTCCAGCCAGATTGATAATTGCCAAACGAATATTCCTGGTCAACGGATTGTCTTTTGCGTATTCCGAAAGATAAATTGCGGCAGCTACACCCAAAGGCACTGAAAAGATAGCTGTCCCCATTGTCAAGTAAAAAGTACCGACAATGGCCGGCCAGATTCCCCCCGCGCGCATCCCATCCCTGGGCATTGCCGTCAAAAACTCCCAGGTGATCGCCGGTGCACCGAGGTAAATGATATAAATTACGATGGCAATGATCGGCGCTACGGTTAAAAACGCCACGGCTGTCAATGCTACCGTGCCAATTTTTTCCGTTATTTTCGGGTTGAGGAACAAGTATCGATGATTATTTTTCACAGCGCCCTCACGATAAGATTCGTTCGGATCGTTTCAACTGCCTGGAGCTGATCTTTGATGCCGCGATATTTACAGCCAGGGTGAACAAAAATAATACAACTGCAATAAAAAACAACATACTGTAATGCAGGCTTCCCGCTGCAACCTCCCCCATTTCTGAGGCAATCGTCGCTGTCATCGTGCGGATAGGCATGAATAATACCCGAAAAGAATCAGGCATAACCGGCGCATTGCCCGTCACCATCATCACCGTCATGGTCTCCCCAATCGTCCGGCCTACACCGAGCATGATGGCCGTTAATATGCCGGAGCGGGCAGCAGGGACCGTAACACCCCAAATCGTTTGCCAGCGTGTCACCCCCAATGCGAGCGAACCCGTGCGGTACGTTTCCGGCACGTTATTTAATGCATCTTCAGAAATCGAGACGATCGTTGGGACCGCAATCATGCCTAACAGCAGCGCTCCTGTTAGGGCAGTCAGACCAGTGGGGAGGTGCAGCGTATCCCGCAAAAATGGCGATAAGATCAGAATACCGAGGAAACCCAACACCACACTGGGTAGTCCGGCAAGCAGCTCAACCAGGGGTTTGAGGATCTCTTTTGCCCAACCCGGCGCAATCTCTGCGATATAGATCGCAGTAAGTACACCCATGGGAACGGCCACCAGCGAAGCGCCCACCGTTACGACCAACGACCCCAGAATCAACGGTAAAATGCCATAGTACCCTTCAATAGGATACCAACGGGTGCTGAATAAATCCCTCAAAGGAACTTCAGACAATACCGGCAATCCCTGGGCAACCAGGAAATATAAGATCATCAATACAAACACGATGGAAGATAAACCGGAAAATTGTATTCCCCGGGTGATTATTTTTTCAGAAAACTTCAGTTTATTTGCACTCATCAGGTATCCTGAGGGTTAATCAACGGGAACAAACCCCAATTCTTCAACAATTTGTTGCCCGGCGGGTGAATGGATCCAATTCAGATATTCTGCGATGAGTCCCTGCGGCTCTCCATTTGTATACATATACAAGTCGCGGGCGATAGGGTAAAGATTTTCATTTACGGTTTTCACGGAAGGCATTATATAGTCATTCGCTGCACCTTGTGAAATCGCAACTACCCTAACATCAGGGGTGACATATCCCAGGCCATCATACCCAATTGCATTCGGGTTATCGCGCACTTCGGCGATGATCCCTTCTGAAGAAGGCAGCAGCAGTGTATTCCTCGAAAACAACGTTTTGTTGTCTTTATTCCCCAAACGAATCACAGATTCCAGAAAATAAACATGCGTTCCCGAATTGGTCTCACGCGAAAGCCGCACGATTGGACGGTCATCCCCGCCCAGTTCTTTCCAGTTTTCGAACTTGCCGGCGTAAATATCAGATACTTGTTGTAAGGTCAGCTGCCGAACGGGATTTTCAGGATTGACAATGACAGCAATCGCATCACGGGCAACCACATGCTCAACCGGCTCAACGCCATTGACGAGTGCCTGTTCCCGTTCTTCCGGCTTGATTGCCCGCGAAGCATTGGCGATATCGACTGTATTGCTGATCATAGCCGTGATACCAGTGCCGCTTCCCCCGCCTGTAACAGAAATCCGCGCATCCGGATACTCTTGTTGGTACTCCTCCGCCCAATATAAAGCGAGGTTAACCATCGTGTCAGAGCCTTTGTTTTGAATAGAAAACGAAGGCGTATCCTCAGTATTGCTGCCAGTTGTACAGGCAGTAAACGCAGCAAAGACAGCTAATAGAACAAGCGAAAATAGCAATCGGTTTTTCATCAATTATAATTATAAAGGAAATTGGTTATCTCTGCCTGCTGGATTGGTAAACAAACGAAAGCATTTTGTTTTCTTTTTTATTTCATCTCAACCGTTGGCTCGATCCGTTCCTGTATCCGCTTGATCTGATCATTGCTCCGTATCCTTTTCAATATTTTGGCGTCTTAATAAATGAGTATGAATTTATCTGAATCTGATTTTCTTCACCGTGTGCATCAATTAGATGAACGGGCGCTGGCAGAAGTATATGACCAGCTCAGCCCCGGTATTTTTCGTTACGCGATGCGCCTGTTGGGAAACACGGATTTGGCGGAGGATTGCGTTGCGGAGACCTTTAGCCGGTTGCTGCGCGTACTTCACAAAGGGAAAGGCCCGAAAGACCATCTGAAAGCCTACCTTTACCGAATTGCGCACAACTGGATCACCGATCAATATCGCCGCCAACCTCCGCCGCCTCTGGAACTGGATGAAGCCATGACCGTCGATAGTGGCAAAACTGTCCAGGATGAAGTTGAACATAACCTGCACCAGGAACGCATTCGGGCAGCATTGTACCTGCTGCCTGAAACACAACGTCAGGTGATCGTTCTGCGGTATCTGGAAGGCTGGAGTGTTAAAGAGGTAGCAGCAAGTTTAAAACGATCATCTGGAGCTGTCAAAGCCATTCAAAACCGCGCAACAACTTCATTAAGAAAATACCTGACAGCTCAGGAGGAAAACGAATGACCCATAATAATCATGATCCGCGATTAGATGCAAAACTTCAAGCGTCGCTTGTGATTCTTGATGACGTCCCGGAGCGGGAGGCCAATGCAGTACTGCGTGGTCGCAATCTATTCCTGGGCGAGGCGCACAAGTTGAAAAACAGCACAACTTCTGTTCCTAAACGGCGTCACAGTAAGTGGATGGAGAGATTCCAAACCATATTCCCGTTTAGAAAGGAAGGTGCACCCGTGTTAACACAAGTTATTTCCGCGCTGCTTATCCTTATAACTTTATTAGGAGGTGCTGGCGCCGGAACAGTTTACGCTGCCCAGGCGAGCATGCCCGATGATGTACTTTACCCGATCAAAACATGGAGCGAAAATGCCCGGTTGGACCTTGCCGTATCTCCAGAGAAAGATATCGATCTTTCGCTTAAATTCGCCGGCCGGCGAATTGATGAAATGCTAAGGTTGAAAGAAGAAGGCGGCGAAGTCCCGGAACTGCTTGTCACAAAACTACAAAAACATCTGAATCGTGCTGCCCAGCTCTGCGATCAAACTGGCGACCCGCTGCATACCCGCCAGCAGATGCGGCAAACATTAATGAATCAAGAGAGGTTGCTGGACAACGCACCCGAAGACGCCCAAATGCGGCGTACCCGTGACATGATCCGGCAACAGATCCACCAGATCGATCAAACACCGGTAAATGGCGGAGCGCTTCCTTCCAATGCCGACCCTTCTGCCTCAGCGGAACCGCAAGATCGTGACCGCCTGCGCACGAACCAGCCCGAAGGTTCCGGCAACCCGGACGCCAACGGTTATCAGGAAGAACAGACTCCCGGCGGCCCAAATGCCAACCCTGATACGCCAGGTCAACAAAACGGCGGGCAAAAGTTGCAAAGAACAAAGACACCTATGCCAGGACAATCAGGCCCACAGCAAGGGCCCAAGAATTAAAACGGCAACAATTAATTCAGGTATTCAATTTTCCTCTGCCCGCCAGACAATACGCAGTCGTCTGGCGGGTTTTTTTTATCGAATTATGCCAGCAGCATGGCATTGAAAGAAGTCAAAGGTTATAATCCTGACCACCTTTCGTTATCGTTGGAGGAGTGCCTTTGCAAAAGAATACTTATCAAGCGCTGGAATCTATTGGTGAATGGCTTTACCAAACCGGCCAATTTGATTCTTTTATTGAACTCTATCAAGGTGAGCTGGAAAATTTCCCTGACTATCTGCCGGAAATGATCCGTGATTTGGCTTATGTTCATCTCGCCAGGGGCGACAAGGAGGATGCGGTTGCTCTGCTTTCCGCAGGACTGGAACGAGGCTATTTTTTTGGCATGCCAGAAGACGGCATCTTTGTCCAGCAGCTTGGCGCAATGCCAAAATTTAACGAATTGAAAACATATAACACAAAACTACAAAATATTGCCCGACAAAGCGCGCAGCCGCAATGGGTGGTCAAACTTCCTGATGGATATGATCTTCTCCATTCCTATCCTCTATTTCTCAGTCTGCATGGATATGGCGAGAACATCGCTGTCATGCAGCGCTTCTGGCACGCCCCGCTGTTGAAAGAAAAGTTCATCCATGCCTATCTGCAATCCTCACAAGTCGTCGAACTGAAAAACTTCGGTTGGGATGATGCAGCCCTCGCCCGTCAGGAAATCGTTCAAATGACAAGTGAAATCACCGATCATCATCCGGTCCAGCTGGACCGCATCTTCATCGGAGGGTTTTCTCAGGGTGCCACACTGAGTATTGATCTCGCTGTGACCCAGGCGCTGCCTATCCGGGGCTTTATTGCACTTTGCCCTCGTAAACCCGCCAGCGTACAATCTGAATTGCTAAGAAATTTGCATGAAACCGGATTGAAAGGTGTGATCCTCACAGGAGAAAAGGATGCAGCGCTGGATTCTCAAAAAGAAATGGTTCGGGATTTTGAACAGGCTCAATTGCCCCACCGTTTTGAGGTTACGCCTGGCCTGGCGCACTGGTTTCCCGAAAACCTCCCTGACCAACTAAATCGCGCTTTGCAATTCCTGCTGGAGGAACAATGAAAGATTCCACCCAACGATTCACTGACCGTGTCGCAGATTATATACAATATCGCCCGACGTACCCCCCGGAAGTCATCACCACCCTGATTCAACAAGCCAGACTATCAGCAGACAAAATAATTGCAGATATCGGGTCTGGAACCGGCATTCTCACCCGCCAATTGCTCAACACAGGCTGCAAAGTGCTGGCGGTTGAACCGAATGCTGCCATGCGCGCCGCTGGCGAAGAATTACTGGGTGGATATCCTGATTTTTCATCTATTAATGCCACTGCAGAGAACACCACCCTGCCTGATGAGAGTGTGGATGGAATCACTGCCGGGCAAGCCTTTCACTGGTTTGATCGACTGGCGACCAAAATGGAATTCTTCCGCATCTTGCGGCCCGGCGGATTTATCGCGCTGGTCTGGAATCATTGGCAGAGCGATTCGTCTGATTTCATGAACGACTACACGAAGTTGTTGACGGAATGGGGCACGGATTATCAGCGTGTAAGCCGAACCCGTATTGATGATGCTGCCATTCGCCAATTTTTTCACCCGCGGCCTTTTGAAAAATTCACCTTTCCAAACCATCAAAATTTTAATCTCGAGGGTCTGAAGGGGCGGGTATTATCCTCTTCTTACACCCCGCAAGCCGGCCATCCCAAACATGCGCCTTTGCTGGAAGGACTGCAAGAGATTTTTGACAGGCATCAAGTCAACAATGAAATCCGTTTTAATTACATAACGACACTGTATTTGTGCAAGGATTAATCAGAAAATACCATGGAACACGCGAATCATTCCTATATCAACCCCAAACTGGAAGCGCGTCATTTCCCCCAAAAAGGCGGCTCCGGGATCTTTGCGCGCGAAGCGGTTCAAGAGGGCGAACTACTGACTATGTGGGGCGGGCAGATCCTGACCGAAGAAGCCTATCGACTGCTCCCCGCAGAACGTCAAAATCATGGTATCCAGGTCTGGGATTTTCTCTATCAGGTGCAATTGCATCCAGGCACTGACCCGGCTGACTTTTTCAATCATTCCTGTAATCCAAATGCCGGGTTGAACAGTCCAATCTCTTTGATCGCATTGCGTGATATCCACATGGATGAAGAAATCTGTTTCGATTATGCCATGAGTGACAGCAGTGATTATGACCAATTCATCTGCCAATGCGGTGCGCCGCAATGCCGGGGGAAGGTCACAGGACAGGATTGGCAAATACCCGAATTGCAAAAACGCTACCAGGGTTATTTTTCCCCTTATTTACAGCAGCGTATCAACAAAATGAAGCAGTGAATGGGTAAGTAACCCGATAATGATAAAATAAGCGCTATTCACAGGTTACTGCGCCGCCCTATTGTTGCGCAGGTTATCAACTTTTAATTCGTAAACACAGAAACTGGAGCTGTATGTCATCTTCCCCTTCCCGCGTAGCACTTGTGCGATGTAATACGTATAACCAGAATACGGTTAATGATGCAGTCGGCCGCGGCCTGGAATTGCTGGGAGGCCCACAAGCCTTCATGAAACCTGGGGAGCGCTTACTGCTCAAGCCCAATCTACTGGCCGCTGATCCGCCCGAAAAAAACACTGCTACTCATCCCGCTGTCTTCCAGGCGGTGGGATACCACCTTCAAAAGGCTGGCGCCAAACTCAGCTATGGCGATTCACCAGCTGCTCACCGCCCCATCACCGCTGCCCGCACAGCAGGGATTACGGATGCGGCCGCGGCCCTCAATATTCCCCTGGCAGATTTCACCACCGGGGAAATGATCTCTTTTCCAGAGGGGAAACTGATCAAACAATTCATCATCGCCAGGGATGTTTTAGCTGCTGACGGGATTATCAGCCTTTGCAAAATGAAAACCCACGCCTTGACCCGCTTGACCGGGGCCGTCAAAAATATGTTTGGATGTATTCCGGGTGTATTGAAGGCTGAATTTCATGCCAGGCTGCAAAATGAAAACTTGTTTGCTCAAATGCTGCTCGATCTCAATCGATTTCTGCCCCCGCGATTAATCGTAATGGATGCCATTATCGGCATGGAAGGCAATGGGCCTCGCAACGGTACCGGACGAGCCGCAAACGTATTACTTTTCTCCACCGATCCCGTCGCTGTGGATGCAATTGCAGCCAGAATCATGAATCTAGATCCAAATCTGGTGCCTACCCTTTCCTGGGCAAAAGAATGGGGAGTCGGTCAGGTTGATAACATCGAGATGGTTGGCGACGATTTGGAGTCTTTCATCATCCCTGATTACGACGCCAATCGTCACAGTGGATCCACCGCCAGAAGCGATCCAGGATTAATGAACCAGATCTTCAAAAACTGGATCATCCCCCGCCCGGTGATTGACAGCGAGAAATGCACCCGCTGCGGCACTTGTGTCAGCATTTGTCCGGTAATGCCCAAGGCTGTAAATTGGCACGATGGCAACCGTAAAAAAGCACCGACCTATCAGTATGATGATTGCATCCGCTGTTATTGCTGCCAGGAAACCTGCCCGGCAGAAGCAATAACCGTACAAATTCCTCCGCTGGGAAGATTACTGCACAGCCAGAAACGAGAATAAGAACGCATTTCAGCCTTACCTTACGTTAACGCTTATCCTTACATAGGCTGACAAGTGCAAATCCATCCACATTTGGGAACATATTTCAGCTTCCTTTCGTCTATACTTTAAGAGACGTTTTATTTGTTAGTGAGAAGAAAAGGAAGGTTACTATGAATCGCCCCCCTCAGAAACTGTCAAATCGTACCCGCGCCACAATTCTCGCTGTCAGCATGCTGCTGGCCCTGGGATGCGGGTTTCTTCAAAATCTGTTCCCGGGAAGCGATCCCGGCATAATTGATTCCGATGTTACGCCATCCTCATCAAATTCCGCACAGGAGAGCAGCACCGTGACAAGTATTAATGGTGATGATACCGTGGACGGGACATTCTTTATCCGTCTGAGCGAAGGCCAGCAACAAGCGCAAGACTATGCGCCGCTTCCCGTGGCTGCTGGCGAACCGCTGACAGAGGAAGAAGTGGCTGTTATTCTTGATCGGCTGTCCGACCTGCCCCCGGCGACAGAAATCCAAACAGACCTGAAATTGCCCACTGAACTGCTTCCACCACCCCGTCCGGGTGAAACCATTGAACAGGCTTTTCCCCCAAAGCCTGAGGATGTTGTTCCTGAAGCTGTAGACAGTGGACCGCTGCAAGTGCTGCGCTATTCGCCAGAAGGAGAAATCCCCATGGCGCCATTTATCAATATTACTTTCAACCAACCTATGGCTGCATTGGGCACATTAGCCCAGCTTGCGGAGGAAGATATCCCTGTACAAATCGAACCCGCTCTTGAAGGCACCTGGCGCTGGCTGGGCACCAAAACGCTTAACTTCCAATACGACTCAAATCTGGTTGACCGGCTTCCGATGGCAACCGAATTCCGCGTGACGGTACCTGCCGGTACAACTTCCGTAACCGGCGGCGTACTCGCAGATACCGTCAGTTGGACATTTAATACCCCCACGCCTGTTCTGACCAATTCTTACCCATCCTACGAGCCTCAGCCCCTCGAACCTGTCATGTTTGCTGCCTTTGATCAACGCATTACCCCCTCTGCTGTGCTGGAAACCACTCAGGTTTTGGTAAATGGCAAACCTGTCAGTATCCGCCTGGCAACGGAGGACGAGATCGCTGCTGACGAACAGGTTAAGTCACTTTCCGGGTACACCCCTGAGGGCCGCTGGCTGGCTTTTAAAGCCGATAAAGCTTTTCCCAAAGACGCTGACATTCAAGTTGTGATTGGCCCCGAAACGCCATCTGCGGAAGGCCCCCTTCTTACCACCCAGGCGCAAAGCTTCAGTTTTGAAACTTACCCGCCTCTGCGTATCGAAGAATATGGCTGTTCCTGGTATGGAGAGACCTGCCCGCCCTTGACGCCTTTTTACATCCGCTTCAACAATCCGCTTGACGCAGAGACATTCGTTGATTCTATGATCACCATCAGTCCAGACCTTGCTGGGGCTGTTTTCTCAGTATCCGGTAATACCCTGACCATTCAGGGGGCCAGCGAAGGACGCACCACATACCGAGTCACCGTGGACAACACGATCACCGACATCTTCGGCCAACAGCTCGGCAAAGATGAGTCCGTAAAGATCAAGGTAGGGAAAGCTGAACCGGTATTGATCGGGCCGCAAAAAACACTGGTCACGATCGATCCCGCTGTGGGAAAGCCGGAACTGTCACTTTACACGATTAACTATGACAAACTGGACGTAAAGATCTACGCCGTTGAACCCAAAGACTGGCAGGCCTTCAAACTGTACTTGCAGGATTATGCCCGCACAGATCAGCCACCCCAGCCGCCAGGAAAACTTGTGCTCGACGACACCCTCAAATTCCAAAACCCTGCTGATGCCCTGAGTGAGGTCAAGATTGACCTGGGCCAGGTAATGGATAGCAGCTACGGCCAGTTCATTGTCATCGTCAAGCCGCCCAAGGGTTTCTTTGCAGAAGACCGTTATTGGGAAACGGTACAAACCTGGGTGCAGGTTACCCAGATCGGGTTGGATGCTTTTGCAGATCAATCAGACATGCTTGCCTGGGCGACAAACTTACAAGGTGGTTCGCCACTGAATGGTGTGACGATCCAATCTACCAGTAACACCGTTAAAGCTGTTACTGGCGAAGACGGCACTGCCCGCTTTGAACTCCCTGCCAGCGGTATCCCTGTACTGACGGCAACCAAAGGCGATGATGTCGTCATCCTGCCACGTTCTGAGTCCTACTGGGGCGAAGATACCTGGTCGCCTCAATATATTCAGGATACCCTCCGCTGGTACGTTTTCGATGACCGCGCCATGTACCGCCCTGGCGAAGAAATTCACGTCAAAGGCTGGATGCGGCGCATCGGCGGCACCCAAACGGGCGACGTCGGTTTGATTGGTAATTCTGTTTCGCAAGTAAATTATTCATTCATTGACCCGCAAGGCAATGAATTGGCGACAGGATCAGCAGATGTCTCCACCCTGGGTGGGTTTGACCTGGCTTTCACCATTCCAGAGAATAGTAATCTCGGCTATGCGCAGCTTTCCCTGGCTGCTGCCGGATCCATCAGCAATATTGGCAGCAACAATTACACTCATAGTTTTCAAATCCAGGAATTCCGCCGCCCGGAATTTGAAGTAACCGCCCGCAATGAAAGCACCGGGCCATATTTTGTGGACGGCAATGCAATTGTCGCTGTAGAAGCAGCATACTATGCCGGCGGTGCCCTGCCCGGTGCGGAAACCACCTGGACAGTGACCGCCAATCCAACTAACTATCAACCGCCAAACTGGTCTGAGTTTACATTTGGCACCTGGACCCCCTGGTGGTACAGTTTCGGTCCTGTCAGTCATAGCTATTACGGGGACTGGGAAAATGGCTCTTCTGCTTCTTCGCAGGTTTTCGAAGGACAAACGGATGCCACTGGCAATCATTACCTCTCCATGGAATTTGGCGGCTCGGGTGAATTGCACCCACAAAGCATAACCGCCGAAGCAGTGGTAATGGATGTCAACCGCCAGGCTTGGGCTGGTTCGACAAATCTGCTCGTACATCCCGCCAATTTGTATGTCGGCTTACGCAGTGACCGCTATTTTGTTGAGCGCGGCCAACCCCTGGATGTCCAGTTGATCGTTACTGACCTGGACGGTAACCCGGTCGCTGACCGGCCGATTGAGGTTACTGCTGAACGCATGGTCTGGAAATCCGTCAAAGGCAACTGGCAGGAAGTACCGCAGGATGCACAAGCCTGCACCATCGGCTCACAGAAAGACCCGGTCTCTTGCAGCTTTGAAACGCCGCTGGGCGGAAAATACCGCATCACTGCCCTGATCACAGATGAAATGGGCCGTCAAAACCAGTCGCAATTCACCCGCTGGGTCAGCGGTGGCGACCTGCCGCCTTCCCGCAATGTTGAGCTGGAACAAGTTACCCTGATCCCTGACCAGGAAACCTACCAGCCCGGCGACACAGCCAGTATCCTGGTGCAATCACCATTCAACCCTGCAGAAGGACTATTAACGGTCAGCCGCAGCGGCATTCTCTACACAGAACGCTTCCAGATTACGGATAGCACAACAACTCTGGAAATCCCCATTGAGGATGCCCATATTCCCAACCTGAATGTAAAAGTAGACCTGACCGGCACAGCACCCCGCACAAACGATGACGGGGAAGCCCTGGAAGGCGTCCCGGATCGGCCGGCATTTGCCAGCGGCACGCTCGAATTGAACATTCCGCCACTGTCGCGCACCCTGGAACTGACAGCAGCACCGCAGTTAACTGCCCTGGAACCGGGAGGACGCACAACAATTGATCTGAAACTTGTAGATTCTACCGGCGAACCTGTATCAGGCGCCGAACTGGCCGTCGTGGTGGTGGATGAAGCCGTACTCGCATTGACCAACTATCAACTGACTGACCCGATCGCAACATTCTATTACATGCGATCTTCTAATGTAACCAGCGTCTATGGACGCTCCAGCATCATCCTGGTCGATCCGCAAACTCTGGCCCAGGAAAGCCAGCAAACCGCTCTGGCAACCCAGGAAATGGACAAGAATATTGTCTCCGACTCTATGGGTGATCGCGTGGATATGGAAATGCCTGCCGCAGCTCCTATGGAAGAAGCAGCGATGGAGGAAACTGCGGGTGCTGCCCCTGATCAGGCGGCGCCAATCACGATGCGCAGTGACTTTAACCCGCTGGCTATCTTTGCTCCTCAAATCAGCACCAATGCCCGCGGTGAAGCCACCGTATCTGTTAAAGTACCTGATAACCTCACCCGCTACCGTGTGATGGTCGTTGCAGTGGACGAAAGCGGTAAAAAATTTGGCACTGCCGAATCCAGCCTGACCGCCCGGCTGCCCCTGATGGTACGCCCCTCTGTTTCCCGCTTCCTCAATTTCGGTGACCAGTTTGAACTGCCCGTCGTCCTGCAAAATCAGACGGATGAAGATATGACCGTTGAAGTTGTGGCCGAAGCTGCTAACCTGAAACTGGACGGCGGCGCTGGCATGCGTGTTACCGTACCGGCCAATAACCGTATAGAGGTGCGCTTCCCTGGAACAACCAATACTGCCGGCACCGCCGCAGTTCAGTTTGCCGCCGTCACTGACGGCGCAGCAGACGCTGCCCAGATTTCCCTGCCCGTGTACACACCTGCTACCACAGAAGCATTTGCCAGCTACGGCGTACTGGATTCGGGTTCTGTTTTGCAGCCGATCGCCGCACCGCAAGATGTTTTCCCGCAGCATGGCGGACTGGAGATCACCACCTCGTCCACTGCCTTACAGGAACTGACGGATGCTGTGCTTTATCTGGTTTCGTACCCCTTTGATTGCAGTGAACAGCTCGCTTCCCGCATTTTGGGAATTTCTGCCCTGCGTAACGTGCTCAGTGCCTTTGAAGCAGACGGTATGCCTTCCCCTGAACAAATGGAAGCCGCCGTGATCCGGGATATTGATGAATTGCGCGGCCTCCAAAACCGGGATGGCGGTTTCCCTTATTGGCGCCGCGGCAACGACTCTATCCCTTACAACACTGTACACGTAGCGCACGCCCTGCAGCGCGCACGTGCGATGGACTTCGCCGTACCGGAAGAGATGTGGCAAAGCAGCCTCGAATACCTGCGTTATATCGAAGAACATTACCCTTCCTGGTATTCATTGAAAACCCGGCAAACGATCAGCTCCTATGCCCTGTATGTGCGTCTGCGTATGGGCGATGCAGACCCCGCGAAAGCACAGGCATTAATCGATGATGCTGGCGGCCCGCAAGGACTGCCGCTGGATGCCGTCGCCTGGATATGGCAGGTATTGCAAGATGTACCAGTATACGAAAATTCATTGGTTGCCATCCGCACACACGTCAACAACCAGGCAGTCGAGACTGCCGGTGCAGCCAATTTCTTCAACGGCTATAGCGATGATGACTACGTGTTGCTGCACTCCAACCGGCGCACAGATGCCCTGCTGATGGATGCTTTAATCGGAGATAACCCCAACAGCGACCTGACGCCCAAATTGGTCAACGGTTTACTGGCGCATCGAACCCGTGGAAGATGGGGAAACACCCAGGAAAATGTGTTCGTGCTGATCGCCCTGGATCGTTACTTCAAGACCTTTGAAGCGCAGGAACCGGATTTTGTCGCCCGTATCTGGCTGGGCGATACCTACGCTGGCAGCAGCACATTTGAAGGGTATACCACCGATCGCTACCTGACAGAAGTTCCGATGTCCTATTTGATAGACGCCACCGTTGGCAAGGATACCGAAGACCTCATTCTGAGTAAGGAAGGCACGGGCAGACTGTATTACCGCCTCGGTCTGCGCTATGCCCCCACCGACTTGCGCCTTGACCCGATGGATATGGGCTTTGTGGTTCAGCGTACCTATGAAGGCGTAGATGATCCAGACGATGTAAAACTGGATGACGACGGCATCTGGCACATCAAAGCTGGTGCCCGGGTGCGCATCCGCCTGACGATGGTTGCGGACAGCCGTCGGTATCACGTTGCCCTGGTTGACCCGCTGCCCGCGGGATTGGAGATCATCAATCCGGCGCTGGCGGTCTCGGAGAGCATTCCGGGCGATCCGGGCAGCGCAGAAAAAGGATATTGGTGGTGGCGCTGGTATCAGCACCAGAATATGCGGGACGAACGCGCAGAGGCCTTCACTGCCCTGCTGTGGGATGGTGTGTACGAATACACATATGTGGCGCGTGCCACCATGCCCGGCGAGTTCGTTGCCCCGCCAGCCAAAGCCGAAGAAATGTACTCACCAGAGGTATTTGGCCGCAGCGGAAGTGATATGGTTGTGGTTGAGTAACTGCCATCATCTCTCAAATCAAAAAGAGGCTGTACCAATGACTTTTGGTACAGCCTCTAGTAAAAATTTTTAACGTTCCTGCTTTGCTACAAAAAGCGCGATTTTTCGGTTGGGCGGGGCGTTTTCACCACCAGGAACCTGAAAATGGAATCACTTTCATTAAGCAGGCGATGAGGAATGCGTGCCGGGCTGTCGATCAGCATGTCCGCCACTACCGTCTCGCGTTCATCACCAATTTCAACAATGCCAGTACCTTCGAGCACATAGAAGAATACATCCACTGGCGTGGCATGCATCCGCATTGCTTCGCCGGGCTGCAAGGCAAGCATCGTTGCCATGACGTGTTCATTGGCATGTAATGGGTATCCACTTGTGTTATGAATCTTTCGTACATCTTCAGATTCGGGAACTTGCAACGCATTTACAATTTTCATTCTCTACCTCACTAAAAAGTTCTTTTTGAAAAATAACAGTCAACACCTGTTTTCTATACGTATGATACCCAATAATCACTGGGTTGTCTGTGACAAATGTCGCAAAACAGAATTGGTTTCCTGTCACTATTGACATATCTTCTGATTGTGGCTATGATAAGTGAAACTTGAAAGGAAAAAGCCCTTACCTGATGCGTAACCAAACATCCACCCGCTATTTTGCTTTTTATTATTTTTTCGGCTCCAATACACAGGAAGCCGCTGGCGGCGCTTAAGGGCATTTGACAAATTCACCATTTTGAATTGAAATCTGCGAGCGAGGCCAAAGGCCTCGCTCTTTTATTTTGGCAAGCGCCAAAAAGGAGAGAGCCGTTATGATGATTATCATGAATACCGATGCCAGCCAGAAGCAGGTAGACCAGGTGATTGTAAAAGTTAAAGCGCTTGGTTTTGACCCCCATATTGTTTATGGCGAAGAACGTACCGTGATTGGTGTTGTGGGCAATAATCCTTTTATTGCCACGCAGGGTCAGCTTTTTCGCATGCCGGGTGTTGACCGGGTCATGCCCATCTCACGTCCCTACAAACTGACCTCGCGCGAATTTATCCGTGAGGATTCGGTCTTCCCGTTAGATGGGGTTGATATTGGCGGGCGCGGCATCGTCATCATCGCCGGGCCGTGTGCTGTGGAAGACCGCGGCCTGATCATCGAAATCGCCCATGCGGTCAAGGAAGCCGGGGCGCATGCCCTGCGCGGCGGCAGCTTCAAACCGCGTACCTCTCCGTATGCCTTTCAGGGACATGGCGAAAAGGCCCTTAAATGGATGGCCGAAGCCCGTCAAGCCACCGGTCTGCCGGTTGTCACCGAGGCAATGTCTGAAGAACAAATTGAACTCGTAACGCATTATGCCGACGTGATCCAGATCGGTGCGCGCAATATGCAAAATTACAGCCTGCTGCACGCGGCAGGCGCCAGCCAGCATCCCGTCCTACTCAAGCGCGGCATGTCCTCCACCGTTGAGGAACTGCTCATGGCTGCCGAGTACATCCTTTCCCATGATAACCGCCGGGTGATCCTGTGTGAACGCGGTATCCGCACCTTTGAAAATTCGACCCGCAACACCACCGATATCAATGCCATCCCGGTGCTGAAAGAAAAGACCCACCTCCCCGTTGTCCTGGATCCCAGCCATGCCACCGGCAACTGGAATTATGTGACCGCCGTTGCCCGGGCGGGCATTGCTGCCGGGGCGGATGGGCTGATCGTGGAAGTTCATCAGGAGCCGGAAAATGCCTTGTCCGACGGGTTTCAGTCGTTGAAGCCGGAGCGCTTCGCCGAAATGGTCACCCAGATCCGCAATATCGCCCAGGCCATTGACCGGGACATCGCCGTTAGCTCGCACACCTGATTGATTCAGCAAAAAGGAGGAATATCATGAGTATGCGCGGTATCCGCGGCGCTACCACCGTTTCACGAAATGATGCTTCTGCGATCCTGGACGCCACCCAGGAATTATTGGTGGCTATTCAGGCGGCCAATGCAGCTCTCACCCCGCAAGACATCGCCAGTGCCCTGTTTACATTGACACCCGACCTGGATGCGGTCTATCCCGCCAAAGCTGCCCGGCTTCTGGGTTGGACAAACGTGCCGCTGGTTTGCGCCCAGGAAATTCCCGTTCCTGGCGGGTTACCGCTTTGTATACGGGTATTACTGCACTGGAACACAGACCTTCCCCAGGATGGCGTTCACCATATCTATCTTCACCATGCGGTCTGTCTTCGTCCAGATATTTCAACAAGCATGAAAGGGAACCTGTCATGTTAATCATCATGCAAACCGAAGCAAAGCCTGACCAAATTAAAGGGGTAACATCAAAAGTCAAGTTATTGGGTTTTGAGCCCCATATTTCATCAGGAGAACAACGCACCGTGATCGGTGTGGTGGGTAAGGATCCCTTCACAACCCAGGATCATTTCCTGCGCATGCCGGGTGTTGACCGCGTTATACCCATCTCACGTCCCTACAAACTGACCTCGCGCGAATTTATCCGTGAGGATTCGGTCTTCCCGTTAGATGGGGTTGATATTGGCGGGCGCGGCATCGTCATCATCGCCGGGCCGTGTGCTGTGGAAGACCGCGGCCTGATCATCGAAATCGCCCATGCGGTCAAGGAAGCCGGGGCGCATGCCCTGCGCGGCGGCAGCTTCAAACCGCGTACCTCTCCGTATGCCTTTCAGGGACATGGCGAAAAGGCCCTTAAATGGATGGCCGAAGCCCGTCAAGCCACCGGTCTGCCGGTTGTCACCGAGGCAATGTCTGAAGAACAAATTGAACTCGTAACGCATTATGCCGACGTGATCCAGATCGGTGCGCGCAATATGCAAAATTACAGCCTGCTGCACGCGGCAGGCGCCAGCCAGCATCCCGTCCTACTCAAGCGCGGCATGTCCTCCACCGTTGAGGAACTGCTCATGGCTGCCGAGTACATCCTTTCCCATGATAACCGCCGGGTGATCCTGTGTGAACGCGGTATCCGCACCTTTGAAAATTCGACCCGCAACACCACCGATATCAATGCCATCCCGGTGCTGAAAGAAAAGACCCACCTCCCCGTTGTCCTGGATCCCAGCCATGCCACCGGCAACTGGAATTATGTGACCGCCGTTGCCCGGGCGGGCATTGCTGCCGGGGCGGATGGGCTGATCGTGGAAGTTCATCAGGAGCCGGAAAATGCCTTGTCCGACGGGTTTCAGTCGTTGAAGCCGGAGCGCTTCGCCGAAATGGTCACCCAGATCCGCAATATCGCCCAGGCCATTGACCGGGACATCGCGGTCAGCTCGCATGTTTCTTTATGAGAACATACCAGATGAAAGCTGAAACGGATTTTACCAACCTTACAGATTTCAACGTCGCCATTTGGGGACTTGGTTTGATTGGTGGGTCACTGGCTTATGCGCTTGCCGGGAAATGCGCATCTCTTATCGGCATCGACCCCGACCCGCGTACGGTTGAACTGGCAGCAGCCAGTACAATCTTTACAACGGTCGCCCAACAACCGGATGATGTCATTTCACAAGCAGACCTGGTTATTCTGGCGGCACCCGTACTTGCCATTCTTGAACAGCTAAAGGCGCTGCCCAATCTGCATCCCGGGGGGTGCATTGTGCTTGACCTCGGTTCCACCAAACGGAAAATAATGGATGCAATGGCAGCCCTTCCCGAGCGCTTCGAACCGGTTGGTGGACACCCCATGTGCGGTAATGAGAAATCATCATTTCGAAACGCAGACGCCAGTCTGTTTGTTAAAGGAAATTTTGCCCTGGTTAAATTGGAGCGCACATCCTCCCGAGCCCAGGCGATTGCTGAAGTCTGCGTCCGCCAAACAGGGGCTTATCCTTTATGGCTGGATGCAGAAACGCATGATCACTGGACAGCCAGCACCAGCCACATGCCTTACCTGGTTGCCAACGCCATCGTGGCATCTATCCCGCCGGATGCCGCTCCAATGGCAGGCTCAGGCCTGCGCAGTACCAGCCGTTTAGCCGCAGCTACGCCAACCATGATGTTGGATATTTTGCTGACCAATCAGGATTTCATTCTGGAAGCTCTCCAGGATTTTCAGATCAACCTGGAAAAATTAAAGGAAAATATCCATCATGAAGATTGTGCCAAGCTGGAAGCAGCCCTTCAGCAAGGCCGCAATGCGCGCAGTGCTCTGTTCACCAAAGGAAAAGCATGAAAACAATCATTGATCCCGGACATCCAATCAAAGGCAATCTGCCCTGTAAAAACAAACTGGATTTACCCGGAGACAAGTCGCTGTCTCACCGGGCCGCCCTCTTTGCCGCGCTTGCGGACGGGAAAAGCGCGATCAGAAATTTTCAGGTTTCTGGTGTTACCAAACCCTTGCTCGACGCTCTCAAACAGTTGGCCATCGATTGGCAGCTCGACGGTACGACTCTGACCATCGCCGGTCATGGTCTGCAAGGACTTCGTCCTGCCAGTGAACCGATCAACTGCGGTAACTCGGCCACCACATTGCGTCTCCTGACTGGCGCTCTTTCAGCGGCGGGTATCCCGGCTGTTCTGGATGGCTCGGCTGGCCTGCGCCACCGCCCCATGGATCGTATCGTCCTCCCGTTACGGCACATGGGTGTGTCCATAACTGCCGCTGAAAATGGAGGCGCGCCACTTGAACTTTTATCCAGAGATTCAAACCAACCGCTGCATAATATTCAATATGCGCTGCCGGTTGCTTCGGCCCAGGTAAAATCATGTTTATTGCTGGCCGCACTGGCAGCCAACGGCACCAGTACCCTCTTTGAACCTGGCCCATCCCGCGACCACACAGAAAACATGCTCGCCAATATGGGCGTGGACGTAACCAGCCGCAAGCTGGAAGATAAAGCCACCCCAATCTACGCCACGCGTCTGTCTCCCCCAACTACTTCACTCCTCCCCCTGGATTTTACCGTCCCCGGTGACATTTCCGCCGCCGCCTTCCTGATCGTTGCTGCCTTGATCACTCCTGGCTCTCAACTCACTCTGAATAATGTCGGCCTGAATGCGACGCGAACAGGGTTATTGGACACCTTGCAGGCCATGGGCGCTGATGTGCAGGTCGAAATTTTAACTCATGATGCTGGTGAACCTGCCGGCAAGGTCACTGTCCGGTATAGCGTATTAGAAGCAGTTGAGGTCTGCGGCCCCCTGGTGGTGCGCATGATTGACGAATTTCCTGTCTTTGCCGTGGCCGCGGCCTTTGCCGCTGGCACAACCGTCGTACGTGATGCACAGGAACTACGATTAAAAGAATCTGATCGTATCGCCGCCATTTGTCAGGAACTCAGCCGCATCGGTGTCAATATTCAGGAAACCCCGGACGGCTTCATTGTTGTGGGTGGCGTGCTACCCCGCGGGGGAGAAGTCGAATCACATGGCGACCACCGTCTGGCGATGGCTTTGGCCGTTGCCGGTCTGGCTTGTCAAAACCCGGTAGTGGTTCACGGCGCCGAAATGACAGCAGAATCCTTTCCAGACTTTATCGCTGTTTTGCAAGCACTCGGCTGCATTATTCAAACGGAGCAGTGACCTGATGCCAGAACAACGAATCAATTTGGGACTCATCGGCTGGCCGCTTGATCATAGCCTGTCACCTCGCATCCATCAGGCAGCTTTGCAAGAACTCGGTCTGGCGGGACGGTATTGTCTTTATGCCATTGAACCCAACCACATCCAGGATGTAGCTATTCTGGACCTGTTGGAACACGTGGCTGCTGGTGAGATTGACGGGTTGAATGTCACCCTGCCCTATAAACAAACCGTGGTGCCGCTTTTGGCCGCCCTCACCCCATCAGCCGAATGCATCGGCGCGGTCAACACGATTTATATGGAAAACGGACTTCTGACGGGCGACAACACCGATGCAGCCGGATTCCAGAATGACCTTCAGCAATTGCCTGTGGAAAAACATACCCCCGCCTTGCTTTTGGGTGCTGGTGGAGCAGCAAGAGCAGTGCTTTTCAGTTTGTTGAAAGCGGGCTACTCTGTCGGGGTTGCGGCACGAAATCTTCTACAGGCCCAGGAACTGGCGCATTCTTTCAATGCCATTGCTAATACGCCTGTCGAAGTTCTTCCCCTGGAAAAAAATGCCTTGTCGCAAATCAGCAGGAAGATTGGACTGCTTGTCAACGCAACGCCGCTGGGCATGTCGCCTGATACTGAGACCTGCCCCTGGCCGGAAGACCTCGCTCTCCCCCTCCATGCCTGTGTCTATGATCTGGTTTACAATCCCGTCGACACACTTCTGGTACGCCGGGCATGCCAGGCAGGGCTGCCTGCTCGCAGTGGTTTAGGGATGCTTGTGGAACAGGCCGCATTGGCTTTTGAGCGTTGGACAGGATATACCGCCCCCCGCGCCGTCATGCGGCAAGCTGTACAAGACGCCTGTGAACCTCGCATCAGACAAACATCACAAAGGAAAATCAAATGACACTTCGTTTTTTAACCGCCGGTGAATCGCATGGCCCCGCTCTGGTTGCCATCCTTGAAGGCATTCCCGCCGGATTGCCATTGACCACCAACGACATTAACCACCATTTGAGCCGCCGTCAACGCGGGCACGGCAGCGGAGAACGCATGCAGATCGAGAAAGATCAAATCCAAATCCTGGGTGGTGTTATGGAGGGCAAAACCATTGGCGCCCCGATTGCTCTGCTGCTCCCGAATCTGAATCACAAAGACTGGCTCGGCAAAGAAGTCCCGCCATTCCCGAACCCTCGACCTGGGCACGCGGACCTGACTGGCGCGATCAAATACGGTTTCCATGATTTGCGTCCCGTACTGGAACGCGCCTCAGCCCGTGAAACTGCTGCCCGTGTCGCCATTGGTGCAGTCTGCAAACACTTGCTTGCCCAGTTTGGTGTTCGGGTTGAAGGGTATGTCGCGTCAATTGGAGAGGTAACCGCCTCCCTGGAGGATATTCCTTTGGAATCACGTTCCCGGCGGGCTGAGAAATCCAGTGTCCGCTGCCCGGACAGTGCAGCCTCGCAAGCGATGAAAGAAAGCATCGAGAAAGCCATCGACGACGGAAATACTCTCGGCGGCGTGCTGGAAGTGCTTGCGCTGGGTTTACCCCCTGGGCTGGGTTCGTACGTTCACTGGGACAAACGTCTGGATGGCCGTCTGGCACAGGCCGTGTTGGGCATTCAGGCCATCAAAGGCGTGGAAATTGGACCCGCCTTTGCCAACAGCCGTCAGCCCGGCACCAAAGTTCATGATGCAATTCGTCTGGCAGACGATCGCCTGCAGCGCACTTCCAATCGCTCTGGCGGCATCGAGGGAGGAATGAGTACCGGGCAGCCTATCATCGTTCGCGCTGCAATGAAACCCATCGCGACGACGATTACTCCCCAAAAAACCGTTAATTTGGCAAAGGGCAAAGAAATGCCCACGCAGTATGAGCGCTCGGATTACTGTCCCGTCCCCCGCGCCGTGCCAGTCATTGAAGCGATGGTCGCCTTTACCCTGGCAGATGCCTTACTCGAAAAACTTGGCGGTGATTCGCTGGGCGAAATTCAACCGCGTTTTGAAAAGCTGGCGGTCGCCAGCCTGAAAGATCTGCACATGGACGGAAAACCGCATGTCTTCTGGCCGAGCACAGACGGAGAGTAGGAAAGATTATGCATATTATGTTATATGGCCCGCCTGGCTCGGGAAAATCCACCCTCGGAGCGCGTTTGGCTGACAGGTTGAAATGCCCGTTTGTCGATCTCGATGCTGCCATTGAGCAGCATGCCGGGATGCCTGTCCCGGATATTTTCCAGCAGCAAGGTGAAACTGCGTTCCGTCGTGTGGAAAGCGGCCTGCTTGCCCGACATCTATCGGTATCCGAAGAGACTGTTATCTCCCTGGGTGGCGGTGCATTACTGTCCCCTGAAAACCGCGCCCTGGCTGAAAAACAGGGCGAAGTGTTGTGCCTGACTGCTCCCGCCGAAATACTGATTGCGCGCCTCAAAGTCAGCAGCATCAACCGTCCCTTGTTGAATGGCGATCTGGAGCAACGCACGCGAGCGCTGTTAGAAAAACGCAAAGATCATTACTCGTCTTTTTCTAACGCTATTGATACAGGTACATTAAATGCCGATCAGGCGCTCTGGCAGGCACAAATTCGTCTGGGTGTATTTCGCATCACAGGTATGGGTACCGATTGCGATCTTCGCATTCGCCCTGGCATTCTCAAAGACCTCGGCAGCGCCATGCAGCAGGCTGAGCTGAAAGGCCCTGTTATGCTGGTCAGTGATGAACATGTCGCCGCGCTTTACGGGCAGCAGGCACAAAACACACTGGAAAATGCCGGATATACAGTTTCATTGATGATCATTCCATCAGGAGAAACCCACAAACATATCGGCAGCGTTACCGAGATTTGGGAAGCCTGTGCAGACGCAGGTCTCGAACGGGGGAGTACCATCGTCGCCCTCGGCGGCGGAGTAGTCGGTGACCAGGCCGGGTTTGCTGCTGCTGCATTCCTGCGTGGCATTGCCTGGGTCAATGTGCCCACCACCCTGCTGGCAATGGTCGACAGCAGCATCGGCGGGAAAACCGGCGCCAACCTTCCCCAGGGGAAAAACCTGATTGGTGCTTTTCACGCTCCCCGGCTTATCCTGAGCGATCCAGAGTTACTGCAAACTCTGCCGGAAAGGGAATGGCTCAGTGGATTGGGCGAAACGGTAAAACACGGCATTATTGCTGATCCGCAGCTTTTTTATTTATGCGCAGCCGGTCGAGAGGCCGCCCAGCAAAACAGTACACAATTAGTGCGCCAGGCAGCCGCCGTCAAGATCAGAATCATCGAAGAAGACCCATACGAGCGCGGCCTGCGACAGTCGTTGAATCTGGGGCATACCATCGGCCACGGTGTGGAACTGGCTTGCGGCTTCAGTATGTCACATGGTGAAGCCGTGGCGATCGGCACAGTCGCCGAAGCCCGTCTTGCAGAAAAATTGGGCCTGGCCCAGACTGGCCTGACGGATGAAATCAGGAAAGTATTCAGCGCTTTAGGACTGCTTACCCAAATCCCTCCCGAAATTAACCGCACCATCATCGTTCAAGCGATGAGACACGACAAAAAACGTGCCAACCAGATTGTACGCTTTGCCCTCCCAGTCAGGATTGGCGAAGTCCGTGTTGGTATCACTGTGCCTGATTGGGAAACCCTGCTGCTGGATATGTGAGGAAAGGAGAAAGCGAGATGCAAAAAATTCTCGTATTAAATGGTCCCAACCTGAATTTGCTGGGCGAACGCGAACCGGGCATTTATGGAGAGCTGAGCCTGACCGTGATTACGAAACACCTTGAACAGGCTGGAAAAGAATTAGGTCTGGAGATAACTGTATTCCAGTCGAACCACGAAGGTTTTTTGATAGATCGTTTGCAGGATGCGCGGATCTGGGCTGTTGGGGTTGTATTTAATCCGGGTGGCTACACGCATACCTCAGTGGCCTTGCGGGACGCAGTCTCCGCTATCCGCATCCCGGTGGTTGAAGTGCATCTTTCCAACATCGCCGCTCGGGAAGCATTTCGTCATACCTCCCTTATTGCGCCAGTCTGTGCAGGCAGCATCGCCGGGTTTGGCTGGCATTCCTACCTGCTTGGGCTGCACGCCCTGCATCACATCATTAATAACTAACCCTTCAAGGAGAAAAACATGCTTCAAGTCGCATATCAAGGTGAGCCTGGCGCTTTTTCAGAAGCTGCAGCTATTGAACATTTCGGAAATTCCGCAAACCCTGTTGCCCGGGACAGCTTTGAAGCTGTATTTGATTGTGTAACAACAGGAGAGTGCGATTTGGGCTTTATTCCCATTGAGAACTCTGTGAATGGCAGTATCCATCGCAATTATGACCTCCTCTTGCAGCACGACTTGTATATTATCAGCGAATATCACCTCCGCATTCAGCATTGTCTCATCGCCCGCCCGGAAGCCACGCTCGCCGATATCAAGCGGGTCATCAGCCATCCTCAGGGACTGGGGCAATGCCGGCAAACCCTGCCCACCCTTGTCAATGCCAAGCCGGAAACCGTTTACGACACTGCTGGCGCAGTAAAGATGGTTGCCGCCGGAAGTGACATCCATCTTGCCGCTATCGCCTCGCGTCGTGCCGCGGAGATCTATGGGATGAACATCCTCGCTGAAGGTATTGAAGACAATCCATCCAATTTCACTCGTTTCTTAACCATCTCGCGCAGCCCCGTCCAGCCGCAAGGTGCAACCAAAACGACCATCGTTTTCAGCCTGAAGCACCAGCCGGGAGCGCTTTATCAGGCTTTGGCAGCCTTTGCCAACCATGATATTGACCTGACCAAGATCGAATCCCGTCCATTGATCGGTCGTCCCTGGGAATATCTCTTCTATATCGATTTTGCCGGGGCATGCAGCCATCCGGAAACCCAGAAAGCAATTAAAATGCTGGAAACCGAAACGCTCGAAATGCGGGTATTTGGCTCTTATCCCCGGAATAAAGCTTTTTGATCAGTCCCCCGCTAACAAATACTTTCCTAACCGCCCGGAATTCAATCTTGCGCTGCGTCAAGGTTTTTCACGCATCCCCGTTTTGAAAGCAAGCAGAAATCTTTCAAGTACACAACACTCCACCCGCAGGTGCGCCGTTCCTGCGGGTGGAGTTTAGGAGGATAAGATGGAGTTTTCTGTGAGATTTTAGATCAAGGCCTTCACACATCCTGTCTTTGATGAGCTGTAATGCTGATAATAATGTGCGATGATGAGAAGTGTGCTTTCTTGTTCAATGTCTCCAACACTTATAGAATATCAGATTCCATGAATGTTGGGAATAAAATTTTCATTAATTTCCTTTTAATGCAGCCTTCTCGTTCTCCGCATGATTTTCTGAAAATGGTGCTAAAATAATGAATATGCAGACGGCCAATGACCAGGCCGTCTTTTTCTGGAGGACAGATGAATATACTTGTCGCAGGCGGTGCTGGATATATCGGCAGTGTTACGACCCAACTACTATTGGACGCAGGTCATCAAGTCACCGTTTATGATAGTCTGGTAAAAGGGTACAAAGCCGCTATCCCTGATGGCGTAACCTTCATTCAGGGTGACATTCTCGATAATGAAGCGCTGGGACGCGTATTAAGCATCCGCCCTTACGATGCAATTGTGCACTTTGCCGCTTTCATTGAAGCTGGCGAATCAATGGTTGACCCCGGCAAATTCTTCCTCAATAATGTTGCTGGCAGCATGAATTTGATTGAAGCAGCCGCGAAACATGCCGTACCGCGTTTTGTCTTTTCCTCAACTGCTGGTGTGTATGCCAGCAAAGATAGCCCAATTGTTGAAACAGACCCGATTGGCCCGGCCAGTGTTTACGGGCAAACCAAATATATGGTCGAAGAGACCCTCGAATGGTATCACCAGGTGAGAGGCCTGCGTTTTGCTGCCTTGCGCTATTTTAATGCCGCTGGAGCTACCCCGCCGGTACGTGGAGAAGCACACCAACCCGAATCGCATTTGATCCCCCTTGTTTTGCAAGTTGCCCTGGGGCAGCGCGAAAACATCGCCGTGTTTGGCGATGATTATCCCACCCCCGATGGTACCTGTGTACGTGACTACATTCATGTCACTGATCTGGCTGCCGCTCATTTGCTGGCCCTGCAAGGTCTGGATAGGCGCCCCCGCATGGTCTACAACCTTGGGAATGGTACGGGTTACTCTGTCAAGGAAGTGATCGAAACTACGCGGGAAATAACCGGTCATCCCGTTCCCTCGATAGTGAAACCGCGCCGCCCGGGCGATGCCGCCATCCTTGTCGGCGATGCGTCCAAGATCCGTCATGAACTTGGCTGGAAGCCCCAAGTTCCGGATTTACAAACGATCATCTCTACTGCCTGGGAATGGCATCGCACCCACCCCCATGGCTACTCAAAATAACCTTGCAGTTCAATGCGCATGATTCCGTGTACAATTAATCGATTGAAAACCGTATTGCATTTTTAGGTAAAGGAAAGCTATGACAAAAAAAACATTTTCAGAACGCCTGCAGGCCGGCCAAATCCTCGTCTCCGATGGGGCCACTGGCACCAACCTGCAAAAACGCGGGTTGCCGCAAGGCGTCACCGCCGAACAATGGGTGCTTGAAAACCCGGATCAGATTGAACGCCTGTACCGTGATTTCATCCAGGCCGGTTCCAATATCATCCTCACCTGCACATTCGGCGGTTCCCCTGTCCGCCTTGAGCACGCCGGTCTACCCGGCAAAACAACAGAAGTCAACCATCGGGCAGCAGAACTGGCCCGTAAAGCTGTGCAAGGAACCGATGTGCTTATTGCCGGTTCAATTGGCCCCAGTGGACAAATGCTCAAACCACTCGGTCTCCTTGAAGTCGATGATGCTGTGGCTTCCTTTGCTGCACAGGCTAAAGCGCTTGAAGAAGGCGGTGTGGATTTTCTGGTGATCGAAACCCAGTTTGACATTAACGAAGCCACTGCGGCCATTCAGGGCGCACAATCCGTCAGCAGCCTGCCGATCGTGTGTTCCTTCAGTTATGACCGCGGTACACGTACCATGATGGGCGTCAAACCAGCCCAAATGGTGAAAGCCATTGCTCCGCTTGGCGTGATTGCGCTGGGGGTCAATTGCGGCCGCAGCCTGGAAGAAAACCTGGCAGTATTGCAAGACCTGAAACAAAATACAGACCTGCCGATCTGGTTCAAACCCAATGCAGGTATGCCAGAGCTGGATGAAGACAATCACCCCGTCTACTCCGTTAATCCGCACGAAATGGGTGCAAATGTACCGCAATGGATTGAGGCAGGTGCGCGGATTATTGGCGGTTGCTGCGGCAACAGCCCGGAACATATTCAAGCGATTGCTGAAGCCGTCAAAGCCTATCAAGACAAATAGTGTGAATATATTTCAAATCAGTGCCATATCTACCATTAAATCACTGCATATTTTTCAGTGCGAGTAAAAAAATGATCACTTACGATTCACCATTGGAAAATATCAATCACCGGAGGGAAAATGCCTGAAGTCCATGATATAGTCATCATCGGGGGAGGCGTAATTGGCAGCATGGTCGCCCGCTATCTGTCACGGTACCGGTTGGACATCGTCCTTATCGAAAAAGAATCGGACGTCGGTGTCGTTACCAGTTCGGCCAACTCTGCACTGGTACATGCCGGGTACGATGCGGTGACTGGCTCACTAAAAGCCAGGATGAATGTAGCTGCGAATGCCATGTGGGACACGCTTTCAGGCGAACTTAATTTCCCCTACTCCCGTCGCGGCGACTATGTCGTTGCGGTCGGCGAGGAAGAGCTGCCCAGCCTGGATGCTCTGATGGAACGCGGCAAACAAAACGGCGTTCCAGGTATGCGCATCGTGAGCGCAGACGATATGCGCGCTGCCGAACCCGGCATTAACACGAACGTCAGCGGCGCCCTCTGGGCACCTACCGGAGGAATCTGTGATCCGTTTGCCGTCACCGTAGCGGCTGCCGAAAATGCTGTAATGAATGGCGTCAAAATCCTGTTCAACACGGCTTTTGAAGACTTCGTTATTGAAAACGGCCGCATCGTGGGCGTACAAACCAACCACGGCCTGCTTGCCTGCCGCTGGGTGATCAATGCCGCCGGTCTATATTCTGATGTTGTCATGCATAAAGCGGGGGTGCGCCCTGAATTCAAAATCACGCCGCGGCGCGGCGAATATTATATCCTCGACCGCAATGAGATCGATATCTATAACGTTCTCTTTCCCGTTCCCTCGGAGATAAGTAAAGGAATTCTTGTTTCAGGCACACTTCACGGCAACGTTTTGGTTGGCCCCAATGCTGAAAACATCTGCGACAAAGAAGATAGTGCAGTCACGCCGGAAGGGCTGGCAGAGGTATGGAGCGGTGCCCAGAAGTTGGTCCCCACTCTTAATCCCCGCCATGTCATTGCTATCTTTGCCGGACTGCGGGCTGGCGGCAATGCACCCTGCGAAACCCCCGGCGTCAATTACAACAAAGACTTTGTCATTGAAATCCCCAAAAAAATGCCCAACCTGGTTAATCTTGGGGGCATCGAGTCGCCCGGCCTGTCCTCCGCCCCGGCTATCGCCGTCCGCGTAGTAGAATTAATCAAAGATGCCGGTGAAAGGCTCGCCGAAAAACCGGACTGGGATCCTGTGCGGCCGCCGCGTCCGAGTTTCCGTCATCTTTCGCAGGTAGATCAGGCCGCCCTGATCAAGCGCGACCCCCGCTATGGGCGCGTGGTCTGCCGCTGTGAAATGGTCACAGAAGGCGAAATCCTGGCCGAGATCCATGCACCCATTCCCGCCCGCACCTACGACGCGATCAAACGCCGTACCTGGCTGGGTACCGGGCGCTGCCAGGGCGGTTTTGACATGCCCCGCGTCACCGAAATCCTCGCCCGCGAATTGAACATCGATCCCCTGCAAGTCAGCAAAAAAGGCGCCGGCTCCGAGTTTCTCGCGCGTAAAACCAAACAGGTGGAGGAGTAAGATGGCTCTCAAGGAAACCTACGATGTGGTTGTGATTGGTTCTGGTCCCGGCGGACTGGCCGCTGCCATCGCTGCCCGTGAAAACGGCGCAGAGGATGTCATCGTTCTGGAACGCGATGTTGAATTGGGCGGCATCCTCCTGCAGTGCATTCACAACGGCTTCGGCATGGAAGTCTTCGGTGAAGACCTGCCTGGCCCCAGCTATGCCCAACGTTACATCGACGATGCCAAAGCAGCTGGTGTCAAATTCCTGACAGACACCATGGTATTGGACATCACCCCCGAACGGCGCATTTTCGCCACCAGCCGCGGCTCCGTGATCGATATTCAGGCACGCTCACTCGTTCTGGCAATGGGCTGCCGCGAACGCACCCGTGCCCAGGTACGAATTCCCGGCACCCGCCCGGCCGGCGTTTACACCGCAGGCACTGCCCAGCGCTGGGTCAACGTGGAAGGCTACATGCCTGGCAATAAGTTCGTCATCCTCGGCTCCGGCGACATTGGCATGATCATGGCCCGCCGTCTCACCTTTGAAGGCGCGAAAGTGGAGCGCGTGCTGGAAGTGCTTCCCTATCTAAGCGGCCTTAACCGTAATTATGTGCAATGCCTGTTAGACTTTGACATTCCTCTGCAATTGCAGCATACCGTGCACCGAATCGTCGGCCGTGACCGGGTGGAAGCCGTTGAGTCCGTTCAGGTGGATGAGAAATGGCGTCCCATTCCAGGCTCCTCAGAAATCATTCCCTGTGATACGCTCTTGCTTTCGGTTGGATTGATCCCGGAGAATGAGCTTTCCCGCAAAGCAGGCGTATTGATTGACCCGCTGATTGGCGGCCCCTACGTGGACGACCGCTTCCAGACCAACGTGCCTGGCATCTTTGCGGCTGGCAATGTAGTCCACGTCTATGATCTGGCAGACTGGGTCACCGAAGCAGGCCTGACTGCGGGGAAATACGCCGCCGAAAATGCCGTTGCGGAACGCTTGCGTGAAAGACGCCGCATCCCGATCCATGCCGGCCAAAATGTCCGGTATGTTGTTCCGCACACGATGGACAAGGAAAACCTTGCCGAAAACGAAGTACGCTTGCAGCTGCGCGTCAATGCGCCCATCGAGGCTCCTGTTACCGTGCAGGTGTATGACGGTGAGAACCTGATTGCCAAAAAGAATGAACAATACGCCCGTCCGGGAGAGATGATTGAGATCAAGCTCAAACCCAACCGACATTATGACGCAATTTCCCGGGCCGCCAGTCTCACGGTTCAGGTCACAGAAAGATAGGAGGAAAACCATGGAAGATATCAAAATGATCTGTGTGAGCTGTCCCAAAGGCTGTACGCTGGGCGTAACCATCGACGGAAACACTGTGGTAAAAGTCACTGGCGCTTCCTGTAAACGCGGCCTGGATTATGCCCATCAAGAAATCACCGATCCGCGCCGGATGGTTGCTTCCACCGTAAAAGTAAAAAATGGCGTTCATCCCCTTGTTCCAGTTTACACGGCCGCACCGGTTCCAAAGCCCCTGATCTTCGACATCCTCGCCGAAATTCGTAAAATTGAGTTACAGGCTCCCGTGAAAACCGAACAAGTCGTCATCAAAAATGTTTTAAACACTGGCATCAATATTATTGCCTCTCGGGATATGCCAAAGATAACAAATTAACACGCAATCCCGTGGCGGGTTTTACATGAGATTGCGTTCGTTAATGCTGCTATCCTCGTCGACGCCGTGACATGTACCGTTTTGCGATAAAATATTCACGATAAGGAATATCCATGAACCAAAATCGTGATACTGCTCTCAAAATATTCGCCAGAATACGGCTTTCAACCGTCCATCATCTGCGGACATTCATCCAGGTCATCCGGCAAGCACTGCAATCCTACTCCCGCTCTTCGGCACTGGAAGCGACCGCTGGATTGGCCTATTACAGCATGTTCAGCATTTTTCCGCTGGCATTATTACTTGTGGTAGCAAGCAGTTCATGGTTTAAAGAAGAAATGGCTCGCCAGCAAGCCATCCAGTTTGTCACTGAACTTTTCCCCATTTCTCAAAGTCTAACAGAGCAGCTTATCCAAAGCATGCTTAACAGCCGTGGTGCCATGACGATTGTTTCCGCCGTTGGTTTGCTTTGGGCTGCATCAGGGTATTTCAATCTTCTGGTTCGTAATATCAACCGTGCCTGGCCGGGCATTCGTACCCGCCATTTTGTCCGCACTCGTCTGGAAGCCTTGTTGATTGTTGTCGGCCTGGGCGTACTCTTCCTGCTTTCCATGTTGGCAACATCCACTTTTGAATTATTGGGGAAATTAAACCTCCCCTTCTGGCAGAATATCTTCTACCAAGGGCCAACAAGAACTATCCTCTCATTCAGCATTCCACTGCTTTTGAGAATGGGCGTGCTTTGGGGATTATATTTCTGGATTCCAAAAACGCCTGTAAACCGTAAAGCTGCCTTTTTAAGTGCCTTGATTGTCACTGTTCTATGGCGTATGGTAACAACCCTTCTTACCTGGTACCTCAGCAGCGGGTTTATCTACTATGATGTCATCTACGGCTCACTCAGCACAACCATCATCTCTTTGTTTTGGCTCTACCTCAGCAACTATGTACTTTTGTTGGGCGCTCACCTGTGCGTGTCAATTACCCAGAACATGCAAAAAGATGAAACAAACACCGGCAGCCAAATGACAAAAATTGTATCCGAAATCGAAACACCAGCGGAATAAATTTCAGATTGCTCACCAATCAACGTCATCTCCCATCTTTCTTGCTATAATTCAGGCATGGAAAATATTGAACTCCTCTCACCGGCAAAAGATTTGGAAACCGGCATTGCCGCAATTAACTGCGGCGCAGATGCAGTTTATCTCGGTGCCGCCAATTATGGTGCGCGCAAAGCTGCTGGCAATTCCTTGCAAGATATTCAACGGCTTGCGGATTATGCACATAAATATTGGGCGCGCGTATATGTTACCGTTAACACGCTGCTCTACGACAACGAACTCCCTGATGCGGAACAACTGATCAAACAGCTCTATCAAATTGGCGTAGATGCTGTCATCATTCAGGATTTTGGTTTACTGGAGCTTGACCTTCCTCCTATCCCGCTTTTTGCCAGCACCCAAATGCACAATCATACTTCCGAACGTGTCGCATTCCTGGAAAAAGTTGGCTTCCAACGCGTGATTTTGGCGCGCGAATTATCTCTGGAACAAATTCAGCACATTCGTCGCACCACAAATATCGAACTGGAGACTTTCATCCACGGTGCACTGTGTGTCAGCTACAGCGGACAATGCTATATGAGTTACGCAATCGGCGGACGAAGCGGAAACCGGGGACAATGCGCCCAGCCTTGCCGGCTGAAATACTCGCTCGTTGATGGCCGTGGCAACCTCATCGCCGACCGCCGTTATTTGTTATCCCTGCGGGATTTAAATCTAAGTCATTCGCTGGCAGTGTTAGTCGACGCTGGCGTATGTTCCTTCAAAATTGAAGGCCGTTTGAAAAACAAAGCCTATGTGATGAATATCGTTGGATATTATCGTCAACTGCTCGATAAAATCCTCAACGAGCGTGGCAAACGCGCCAGCTCCTCTGGTACAGTCACCCTGAACTTTTCCCCCAACCCGGTGAAAACTTTTAACCGGGGATATACCTCATACTTTCTCCATGGCCGGGACGAAAAATTAACCGCACCCGATTCTCCAAAATCGATCGGCGAACCCCTTGGCACGATTGTGTCGATAAACAGGAATACCATCACCCTGAAAAATGAAACTTTCACGATCAGCCCAGGTGACGGCTTATGCTACTTCGATACAGAAAAAGAATTACAAGGCACCTATGTCAATGCGGTTGATGGTGCAAAAATCCACGTTGATCAAACTCACGGGCTGCTTCCCGGTGCAGAAGTTTTCAGAAATCATGACCACTACTTTATTTCTCAGCTCAATAAAAGCCAGCCGGAGCGCAAAATCCACGTCCAGTTTTCTCTGGAAAAGACCCCCACAGGTGTTAAATTGACTGTGGTTGATGAAGATCATTGCACAGCAGAAGTTGAACTCCCGGTTGAACACATTCCCGCCGAAAAGCCCGAAAAGTCTCTTGCCATCATTGACCGCCAACTGCATAAACTCGGCGGGACTGCTTTTGTTTGCTCCCGGGCAGAACACGCGCTGGAGCCGGTTCTCTTCCTGACTGCTTCTTTTCTGAACAAACTTCGTCGCACAGCCATTGACCAACTCGTTGAAACCCGTATTGAACAAATGCCGCGCGATCTGCGTAAAACAAGCCCCTACCAAACACCATTTCCGATTAAAGTACTCTCATTTCGGGGAAACGTTTTGAATCAAAAAGCAAAAGATTTTTATCACCGTCATGGTGTAGAAAAAATCGAAGACGCGGCCGAAGCCGGTACCAATATGAACGGTCGCAAAATCATGACCACCAAACATTGCCTGCGCCATGAATTCAATGCCTGCCCTCAGCAGGAAAATTGCGGCCAAACCGACGTACACTGGAAACTCATCGACGAAAACGGAAACGAATATCCGCTTCAATTCAATTGTATAAATTGTGAAATGGAAATCTATTATCACAAGCTGCCTGATGAATAGGGGTACGTTTTTATTTATCTGGACTGAATTTTCAACCCAATGATGATCCCATCCAAACCCACACCCATCTTCTAAAAAGGAAATCGCATGCCAAAAACCGAAAGCCCAAGAAATCCTGTCCCGGAAAAACGAAAACTGCCGTCTTACATTCTGGCAGTGTATACGCTTGCCCTGATTATTGCAAATTTTTATAAGCCACAATGGTTTTTAGACCTGGACTGGTGGATTTATCTTCCTTTGCTGCCCCTGGTCATCTGGTTCATCATCGCCTACAAAAAGGATAACTAAGCACTACGCCAGGATGGTTTTTTGCTTAAACGCCTCACCATTCGCCAACCTGCAAACTACAGTGATCGTGATGTTCAATCTTTTACTTACTGTCATCTATCCACTGGTAAATTGCACTCGCCAGACCATTTTCATCATTCGTCCCGACCACTTCGTCAGCCACGGCTTTCAATTCAGGTTTTGCATTACCCATCGCAACACCATGCCCGGCAAAATTTAACATGCCAACATCATTGGGTCCATCACCCACTGCAATCATTTCCTCTGGCGCAATACCGAGATATTCAGAAAGGAAACGCAAACCGTTTTCCTTTGTAGCTTTTATATTGGTCACCTCCACCACATGAGGAATCGAGAACTGCACAACAGCCAGCCCACCCAGTTTTTGGTTTAACTCATCGGCAACGCGCTCCAGAACCAAATCTGAATCACAATTCACAAACAAAACTTTCACGACATCTTTCAAGCGGTCGCCTAAATCGGGCCAACCAGCAACCTCTTCGGCCTTTGGTTCCCAGTATTCAGTCAGATACTGCATATTACGGTTAAATTCCCGCGCCAAAATGCCATTGGGTAAATATGCGCCAAAATCACAGGAATGTTTTTCGCTTACTTTACTTATCACCCTCAGTGCCTCAGGAGACAACCCCCGTTGCTGCAAAACCTTTCCATCCCGGTTTTGAACGATAGCACCATGTCCAAGCATAAAAGTCATCCCATCACAAAGCGGTTCAATTAAATAGTCAACGGAAGGATAAATTTTTCCGGTTGCTATTGTCGTCAATACACCAAACTCCCGCAGCGCCTGGAATGCTTTGATGGTTTCAGGTTGTAATTCATGGCGCGAATCCAGGGCTGTGCCATCAATATCGGTAATCAGTAATTTGTAATTTCGGAGATCCATTAATCACACCTTTCAATTCATGTGCTTTTCACCTGTTCGTCAGGTTCAGTCTATAGCGTCGAGCCGTAACTTCCATTTTTTTCATTCCGTAAGGACAAAGTCAAATTATATTCCAATAACAACGTTTGGATTGAATGGCTGCAAAATAATCTTTACGAATATTTCCTCATTTCTTCCTGCAATTTTTCGCACCAGCACGAATACCTTAAAATATATGGATGAGGCTCCATTCACATTCGTTTTCTTAAATTGAGTTGCGTCTTCAATGGATACTGAAATTAATTTGTCTGGTATTTTATAAAATAATCATATTTATGAATTGACAAACCGAATAGAATGGGTATAATCAACTTGTCAACTTGTAATTACCAGTATACACCAGTAGATTATGCCCGGCAACACGCCGATAGAAAATAACAATACGTCTATGGATATTGAAATTCAGGACCTGATTCAACGCACAGTGCGCATATCCGTAACCTCGGCATCGACCACCGTTGCCTGCACGCTGCGTATGGAAATGATCGACAAAGCAGTGCTGATATTTCTCGTTGCATTTAAATTTGGAATAACCTTATCTCAGGAGTTAATGATTAATGCAAAGTATAACGATTAAAGGGGTAGTTTTTGATTTGGATGGCGTCATGCTCGACAGCGAAGCCATTAGCATGGACGTGTGGCGCGATATTCTCAGTGAACATAATGCTGTTCTCTCTGAGGAAGATTATGGCAAAATCATTGGCATGTCCGGCGTTCCGGCGGCAAAATTTATTGTTCAACAGACTGGTGCGCCCATTGACCCGGTTCAAATAATGGAACATCATTGGGATAAAATGATTTCAGTCATTCAAAACATGGGGGTCGCTGAAGCTGGCCTGATAGACATTCTCGATCAATTCGCAGCATTATCCCTTCCTCTGGCTGTAGCTTCAAACAGCCCTTCTTTTTACGTACACAGCACTTTGAAAGCCCTGGGAGTGGCAGATCGCTTTGCCACCGTTACCTGCGCAAATGAAATTTCTCACAGCAAACCGCATCCTGAAATCTATTTAAAAGCTGCCGAAAGTATTCATGTCGCTCCTGAAAATTGCCTTGCCATTGAAGACTCTCCGATCGGATTACAAGCGGCACTCGCAGCAGGCATGCGTTGTGTGATTATCCAGAATCCCCATATTAAAAATCCTGACTATAAAGGCGCCTATTCACAACACCCCACCTTGCTGGATTATTTCAACGATATTTCCGCTTCGCTCAATTAACTTACTGTAGCCAAACCAGCATTTCGGAGTGCCTAATTATCATACACAGGACTGACAAATAGTGTAGACAACCGGTAGAATTACCTGGCGTGAACAAATGTCCTGATTTCATTGATAAATATCAGGGTAAAAGCAGGTAATATAGTACTGGTCGATTTGTTCTTCTTTATGTATAGTTATACTGGTTAATTACAGTTTGAAAATATTATGACAGGATGGACATAGCATGGAAGTCTTGATCGAGTTTCAGGGGATTTCCAGAGTACTCGTAAAATCGAAAAAAATGCCACTGAAGGTTGAACCGGCCACCACATACCGGCAAATCATTCAGCGGCTTGCTGTGTTGTATCCTGCCCTGGTAGGAGAAGTCATTTCAAAAGATCGGCAAACCCTGCTCGGTTCAAATATGCTGAGCCTTAACGGGAAGCACATGATTCGTCCCTCTGACCTGGACAACTCTCCTGAAGCCGGTGACAAATTAACACTCATGTCGATCCTCGCCGGAGGATAATCCTCAGAAAAGAATGAAACCAAACAATATTTATCGTCACAGTCATCTGAATTAATCGACTCAATAAGGAGCAATATTTATGTATGGCTATAGCGGGAAGATCCTCCACATTGATCTGAAAGAGAAAAAGAATTGGGTAGAAGAAAAACCCGAGTCTTTTTACAAGACCTACATCGGCGGCGTATCCATGGCTTCACGGTTGTGCTGGGAAAACATCGAAGTCGGATGTGACCCCCTCAGTCCGGGCAATCCCGTATGCATCGCCAATGGCATCTTCGCTGGCACACCCGTGCCCGTCGGCGGCAAATACGGCCTTGCTTCCAAATCACCCCTGACCGGATTTATCGGCGACAGTCTTTCCGGAAGTTGGTTTACCATTGCCCTCAAACGAGCCGGCTGGGATGGCGTCGTCGTCCACAATAGCAGCGATGACTGGGTCTATATTTTCATTGATGACGACCGCATTCAAATCCGCGATGCCAAAAAATTGCTCGGCAAAGGCACCTTCGCAACCGAAGAAGCGATCCGTGAAGAGCTTGGAGACGATCAGGTGCGCTCGGCAACCATTGGCCCGGCCGGGGAAAACCTGGTGCTATTTGGCAATGTGACCAACGATGGCCGCCAGGCTGGGCGTACCGGCCATGGCGCGGTCTGGGGTTCAAAAAAACTCAAAGCCATTTCTGTGCGCGGTACCCATGGCGTAAAAGTTGCCGATCCTGACACATTGATGAAACTATCCTTTGAAATCACTGATGCCGCCCAGGGACCCCATACTTCCAAATACCGCATGCTCGGCACTGCGACCAACGTACTTAATATGAACAAAATCGGCCTCCTGCCCACCCGCAATTACCAGCAGGGTGTTTTTGAAGATGCTGAAATGGTCAGTGGGGAATATCTGGACGAGCACCACAAAGTTAAGGTTATTGCCTGTGCACAATGCCCCATCGCCTGTGAACAAATGTCAGCTGTTCGTGACGGCCCGTATGCAGGCGCCATGACAGGCATTGAATATGAATGCCTGTATGCGGTGAGCTCAAACTGCGGGATTAATGACTTGCGGGCTGCGATCAAGATGATCGAAATCTGCGATCAAGGCGGAATGGACGCGATGAGCTGCGGAGTTACCGTCTCCTGGACAATGGAATCTTTTGAAAGAGGCGTCTTCAAAAAAGAAGATTTTATATGCAAAAAATACCCCGAGGGTTTTGAACCTTATTTTGGCAATGGTGAGGCTGGCGTTACCCTCTGTGAGTTGATTCGGGATCGCGAAGCCATTGGCGAGATGCTGTCCCTCGGCACAAAACGCGCCTCAAAAATCACAGACGAAGAACGCGGCAGCGAAACCTACAAATGGGCCATGAACATCAAAGGCCTGGAGAACCCCGGCTACGATGCCCGCGGGCTGAAAACCTTCTCCGTTGGTCTGGCAACCGGCACACGCGGCGGCTGCCACAACCGTTCCGCTGCATATGATCCTGATATTAAGGGTGAAGTAGACCGCTTTACGATTGACGATACACGCGGAGAAGTCGCCCGAAGTTCAGAAGAATATGCGGCTGTCTATGACGCGTTGCCCCTGTGCAAATTTATCCGCCGCTGTTTTACCGGCAAAGCGGATCGTGCCGGCGCCTGGCCGATGATCGCTGATCTGATCAACGCCACAACGGGTTGGGACTTTACTTACGATGATGTTGATGCCATTGGCATCCGCGCCCACACCATTAAGAAAGCCTTCAACATCCGCGAAGGCTGGACCCGCGCCGACGATACCCTCCCCTATCGCTGGCTGCACGACAAAATCCCCGAAGGCGCTTCCGCTGGCTGTGTCATTCCTGAAAACGAACTGGAACAGCTGCTGGACATGTATTATGCTGCCAAAGGCTGGACGAATGACGGACTGATGCCAAAAGACCTGCTGGTTTCTTTAGGTATGGAAGACGTCGCCGAAGAAATTGGCGTTTAGGCTCAACAAGGAGAAAATCGTGGTAACTTCAACATCCAAATACAAATATATTGCCTGTGATCCCGCAAAATGTGTTGGCTGTCAGCTATGCGAATACATCTGTTCCTATACCAAAAATGGCGACTACAACACCTATCGCAGCCGCATCCGCACGGTACGCGCTGAAGAAGTGCTGATTACTGCCATCGCCTGTCACACCTGCGAAGACGCCCCCTGCGTGATCGCCTGCACCACTGACGCTCTCATCCAGGACCCGGTGTCAGGCATCGTCCGGGTCGATCCCAGCCGCTGTGATGGCTGTGCCTGGTGTATTGAAGCCTGCGATTTCGGTGCCATCTCCATCAACCCTGCCACCAAATTGGCAGAAATCTGCGATCAATGCGAAACGATGGAAGATGGTCCCCAATGTGTCATCTGGTGTCCCAAAGATGCACTGGAATTAACCACGCCCGAACTGCGTGCCCAAAAAGCCCGCCGCAAACTCGCATCTGAAGAAGCGCTGACTTAAGACTGTTCGAGCAGCATCAATCAAGAAAAACCTTTACCTGTAATTCGAGGAGCCACATGACCGAAGAAAACAAAGGCGATCAAGATCTCCGTATTGGTGTTTATATTTGCCACTGCGGAAATAATATTGCCGGGGTAATCGACCCGAAAGCAGTTGTAGAGTTCTCTGAGGGCCTTCCCGGCGTTGTACGGGCCACAGACACTCTCTACGCCTGCGCAGACAGCGGACAACGACTGATCAAAGAGGATATTGAAAAATATAAACTCAACCGCGTCGTCGTTTCTGCCTGTTCCGTCCGCATGCACGAACCAACTTTCCGCGCAGCTGTTGCCGAAGCCGGGCTCAACCCCTTCCTGATGGAAATGGCAAACATCCGCGAACAATGCACCTGGGCGCACGGGCACGACCGGGAAGGCGCTTTGCACAAGGCCAAAGACCTCACCGCCGCAGCTATTGCCAAAGCCTCTTTCCTGACACCGCTGGACATGATCAATGTACCGGTAACCAAGAAGGCCATGATCGTTGGCGGCGGCGTAGCAGGCATCAGTGCTGCATTGGATCTCGCCGACCAGGGCATCAAAACAATACTGGTTGAAAAAGAACCAACCATTGGCGGGGTCATGGCACAGCTCAACAAAACCTTCCCGACGATGGACTGTAGTATATGAATTCTTGCACCCAAAATGGTCGACGCGGCGCGTCACCCCAATGTTGAAATTCGAGCATATACTGAAGTAGAACGAGTGGAAGGCTTTGTAGGCAACTTCAAGGTCCAGCTCCGTGAAAAAGCAAAATACGTCCTGGCCGATCGTTGCAATGGCTGTGGCGAATGTGCGAAAGCCTGTCCAATCGAAGTCCCCAACTATTTCGAAATGGATCTCGCCCCGCGCAAAGCAGCCTATGTGCCGATGAGCCAGGCTGTTCCCCTGATTTACAACATCGACATGGATGCCTGCATCCATTGCTATAAATGTGTTGATGCCTGCGGCAAACTGGAAGCCATTGACTTTGCGATGGAAGACAAGCTGGTCTGGGAAGATGTCGGCGCGATTATTCTGGCGACTGGTTATTCCCATTTTGATCCGTCCCTGATCCCCGAATATGGCTATGGCCGCTTTCCTAACGTGATCACGGCCATGGAAATGGAACGCCTCAACAACTCGGCTGGCCCAACCGCCGGCAATCTGGTTCGCCCCGGCGATAACACCAACCCCAAGCGCATGGCTTTCATCAACTGTGTAGGCTCCCGTGACAAACGCTTCTATCCGTGGTGCTCCAACTTCTGCTGCATGTACTCTATCAAAAATGCAGTCCTGCTTAAGCAGATGTACCCCGACAGCGACATCACCATTTACTATATGGATATTCGCACCCCCTCCAAGGGCTATGAAGAGTTCTATGACCGGGCGCGTGAAATGGGCGTCCACTTCATTCAGGGCCGTCCCAGTCTGATCACGGAAGATGAAGCTACTGGGAATCTCTTTGTTCACTCCGAAGATGTTTCCCTCGGTAAAGTTATCGAACACGAATACGACATGGTCATGCTCAATCAGGCGGCCATTCCGCAGCTTGACCAAAACATCATGAGCCAACTGACGAATGCTTCCCAAAGCCCTGGCGGCTGGTTTATGGAATACCATCCCAAGCTGCGCCCAATGGACAGCCCCACAGACGGCGTTTTCCTCGCGGGCGCATGCCAGGGACCGAAAGACATTCCCAACAGCGTTGCACAAGGTTCGGCTGCGGCAGCCCGTGCCGGACGTATCCTCCATTCAGATCGATGGGATATTGAACCCATCGTCGCACATGTCTGGGAAGATCGCTGTGTCAGTGCGGACGGCAAGAAATGCGGTATCTGTGCCCAGGCCTGCCCCTATGGCTCGATCATTTATGAACAAGGCAAGGCTGCCGAAGTCGTCACCGCAAAATGCCACGGCTGTGGCGGATGTGTGGCAGAATGCCCGCATAACGCCATCACCCAATTGCACTACACTGATGCCCAGCTTCTCGCCCAAATTCACGCCCTGCTGGCAGACAAACCGGAAGAGAAAATTGTTGCCTTTCGCTGTCATTGGTGCTCTTACGGTGGCGCCGACCTGGCAGGAACCAGCCATTTCGAATACACCGCCAACGAACGCGGCTTGCGCGTGATGTGTTCTGCTCGCATGGACCCGGACTTCATCTACGAAGCCTTCAAGCTGGGCGCTGGCGGCGTGCTCTACTCAGGCTGTCACCCACAGGACTGTCACTACATCACCGGCCAGATCGTCGGCGCAACCCGGGCAGACCGGCTCAAAAGAGCTTTTGACAAAATGGAAATGACCGAAGGACGCTTCCGTATTGAATGGATCAGCGCAGCCGAAGGGGATAAATATGCCCGTGTGCTGAACGAAATGCAGGACGTACTCGATAACATGCCAAAAGAAGAGCTGATGGCCGAGATCGAGAAACTGCGCCCGACTATGGATAAACGCTCCCGCCGCCTCCGCGAAGTCCCTGGCGTAGAAGCAGCTTATCAATTCTCTGAAAAAATGGGGAAGATCATTGTCAAGGAGATCATTGTATGAGCAACCACGCAAACACTCCAGAGACATTTGCCGATAAAGTACGCAGCATCCCCGGCGGCGAGCACCTTGAAATGTGCTACGCCTGCGGTACCTGCGTGTCCAAATGTATGATCCAGCAAAAAGTGGAACAGGAATACAATCCTCGCCGCTTGATTCGCATGGTCATGATGGGGATGGAAGAAGAAGCCTACGAAAACCCCACCACCTGGCTGTGCTCAGCCTGTGATTTATGTTACCCGGCCTGCCCCCAGCAAATCCATATTTCTGGCGTAATTGGTGCAGTGAAAGACTTGGCCGTTGAAAAAGGCTATACCTCACCGCTCGAAACTGTATCCGTCAATGAAACCCTGTGCTCCGGCTGCGGCATCTGCGTCATGGTCTGTCCCTACGAAGCCCCTCACCTGATTGAAAAAGTAGTGAATGGTGTCAATGACAGATTCTCTGAAGTAGACATCAACAAGTGTATGGGCTGCGGCATTTGCGTTGCCTCCTGTCCCACCGGTGCAATTGCCCGTGACGGCGTAAGCAATCCTGACATTATGAAGCAAATCCCTCGGTCTGTCACGAAAACCGATGCCCCCTCCATGATGGTCTTCATTTGTGACTGGTGTCTGCGCGCAGACGATGATCTCGCCATACTGGAAAGCTATCCCGAAAATATCAAAACCATCCACATCCCCTGCTCCGGCCGCATCGATCCGCAGCTGGCATTACTATCCTTGCGCTCCGGTATTTCGGGCGTATTGGTTTGCGGCTGTCAGCCTGGGGAATGTCACTATCAGCGCGGCACCGACGTAGCCGATTGCAAAATGAGCATCCTGGACCGCATGTTTGGACAAATGGACCTGGCTGATGGCAGAGTACGTTTCGTCCAGATTGGCACACAGGATCGTGGACGCATCCGCAAAGAAATCGACCAGATGCTTGAACATCTGACATCCCTGCAGGAGGTGTGCTAATGGCAGACAAACCAAAAATCGCCTTCTACTGGGCTGCAAGCTGCGGCGGCTGCGAGATTACGATCACGGAATTGGGCATGCGCCTGATTGATCTTGGCGAAGCAGTTGATATCGTCTTCTGGCCCTGTGCGATGGATTTCAAATATGATGATGTTCGCGCCCTGGATGATAAAGAAATTGACATCTGTTTCTTCAATGGGGCTATTCGTAACGAAGAAAATGAAGAAATTGCTCACCTGCTTCGCAAAAAGTCAAAAGTAATGGTTGCCTTTGGTGCCTGCGCCCACGTGGGCGGCATCCCCGGGTTGGCGAATCTCGCGGACACCGAGGATATCATCCAGCGTGTATATGTCACAACACCCTCCCTGGACGAAACCAGAGGCACGCTGCCCCAAATCAATCATGAAGTTCCCGAAGGCAGTATTCACATCCCGGAAATGTACGATCACGTCAAAACCCTGGCCCAGGTCACCGAAGTAGACTACTTCATGCCGGGCTGCCCGCCGGTTGTCGAGCAGGTATGGACCGTCCTCCAGATTGTCCTGGCCGGGCAGTTACCCGAAGTTGGTTCAACCATCGGCGTAGACGGCAAAACCAATTGTGATGTCTGCCCCCGGCAAAAAGGACGCAGCGGCCTGCGCATCAAGGAATTCAAGCGTCCTCACGAGGTTGAGCTGGATCCTGAGGTGTGTTTCCTGGCCCAGGGCATCATCTGTTGTGGCCCTGTTACCCGCGCCGGGTGCGGTTTGCCCTGCCTGAGTGGGAATATGCCCTGCCGTGGTTGCTATGGCCCCTCTGAAGGCGTAATAGACCAGGGCGCCAAGCTACTCAGCGCAGTCGCAGCTCTGATTGATACCGACGATCCGGCAGAACTCCAGAAAATCATGGATACGATCGTTGACCCGGTGGGCACTTTTTACAGGTTCAGTCTGGCTGACTCCATTCTGAGTGAACTCAAACACAAGAAGGCATAAAGAATGACTGTCAACCAGAAAAATAGGTGTAATTTATGAAAACGAAAATATCCGTTGATCCCATTACCCGTTTGGAAGGCCATGGTCGCATCGATCTCTTCCTGAATGATGATGGCGGGCTGGAAAATGCATACATGATCGTCCCTGAACTTAGAGGCTTTGAAGCCTTCTGCGAAGGACGCCCCGTTGAAGAAATGCCGCGCATCACCCAGCGCATTTGCGGAGTTTGCCCGGTCGCCCATCACCTGGCTGCTGCCAAAGCGGGCGACGCCGTGTATCACGTCGATCCGCCCATCGCCGCAAAGAAGATCCGCGAACTGATGAATTCTGCCTTCTTCGTCTCCGACCATGCCACCCACTTTTACGTTCTGGGCGGTCCCGATTTCATTGTTGGACCAGACGCCCCCAAGAGCGAACGTAATATTCTCGGCGTAGTGCGCAAGGTTGGCCGGGATGTTGGTGCGCGTGTCATGGGTCTCCTCAAAGACAACCACCGCATCTGCGCCATCATTGGCGGCAGATACATTCATTCCGTCAGCGCCATCATTGGCGGCGTCAGCAAATCCCTGTCCAAAGAAGATCAGGCTGAGATCATCCAGTTGGCTGAAAAATCGGTCGAAACTGCAAAATTCACCCTGGAACTCTTCAACAAAATCGTTCTCGAAAACCAGGAATACCTCGACCTGATCCTCAGTGATGCCTTCACCCACCAGACCTATTACATGGGTATGGTCGATGAAAACAATAAGGTCAACTTCTATGACGGCAAAGTGCGCGTAGTTGGCCCGGACGGGAAAGAACTGCTGAAATATGGCCCGGATCAGTATCTGGATGTGATTGCAGAACACATCGAACCGTGGACCTATTTGAAATTCCCGTACTTGAAGAAAATTGGCTGGAAAGGCCTGATTGACGGACCGGAAAGCGGCGTTTACCGCGCCTCACCCCTTGCACGGCTAAACGTTTCGGATGGCATGACTACCCCCTTCGCCCAGGCGGAGTATGAGCGTTTCTTCGCTACCCTGGGTGGCAAACCTGTTCACTCCACTCTGGCAACCCACTGGGCGCGCCTTGTTGAACTGCTCTACGCCGCCGAACGCTCCCTGGAGCTGGCAAAAGACCCCGATATCACCAGTGATAATTTCCGCACCATTCCCACCGAGATGCCCACCGAAGGCATTGCCATTATTGAGGCCCCTCGCGGTACACTCACCCATCACTATGTAACCGATGAGCGTGGTCTGCTGAAAAGCGTCAATCTGATCGTCGGCACTACCAATAACTACGCCGCCATTGACATGTCGATCAAGAAAGCCGCTCAAAACCTGATCGTCGCCGGACAACCAATAACAGACGCCATTCTTAATAAAATTGAGATGGCCTTCCGCACCTATGACCCCTGTCTTGGCTGCGCCACCCACGCTACCAGCGGTGAAGCCCCTCTGCTCGTCAAGGTATATGACCACAATCACACCCTCGTTCAGGAAATACGGCGGGATTAGGAGAAATCAATGAGTGCTCGAGGATTAACCCAAAAAACACGCACCGAACACGAAATCGTTCTCGAACGGTCGATGGTCACCCGCCACTACGTGATGAGGTGGAATCTCGACTTTTGTGTTGGCTGCGAAATTGGCCCGCTGGCATGTCCCAAAGGGGCCGTCATCCATCAGGATGGTGAAATCGTAGACGGCAGACTGATCAAAAAACCAACCATTGACATTGACACTGAAAAATGCGTTTTATGTGGCATTTGCGAGGTCATGTGTCCCAAACATGCCATTTCGATGACGATCAACGACAAGCGGGAAAATCCCGTCCTGGAACATGGCGCTTTTCCCGAACTGATCCAGTCCACCCAATTCGACAAAGACAAATTCGATTTCGATCTCAAAGACTTTGTTATCGACAATTGTCCAACCCAAGTCATCAGCTATGATGAAGATGAAGAGACGATGGTGGTCAACGATCCGCATTGCATCCGCTGCCGCCAGTGCGAAATCGCCAGCGATGGCGCATTTACCGTTCGCCAACCCTGGCAAGGAAAAGTGGAACTGTATCGCAATCGCTGCGTGGAAGGCTGTACCGCCTGCGCTGACATCTGCCCGACCCGTGCCCTGCATATCAATGACGATGGCGAGCTTGTCCTTGCAGATTATTACTGCATCAAATGCGGCGCCTGCATGCAGGTCTGCCCCGTCAAACGGGAATATGATGAGAGCGAATACACCTACCAATCTTATGGTGTAGAAGTCAAACGCCAGCACAAAACCGTCAATAATCAGGAAGCTCTGCCCATCTGGGTAGAACGCTGGCGCATTGGACACGAACCAGTCGAAAGCGGTTCATGGACGGATGCTCTTCGAAAACTGGCTGATGACAAAGCCAGCATGATCGAACTGGACAAGAAACGTGCGCTGAAACGAAGGGACTTGCTCAAAGCCCTCCCGGGCAGCCGTATCCTCCTGAACAAAAAATAAGAATTTTGCTTTTCGAATCAAGCAGCGATAAATTCTTATCGCTGCTTTTTGTATGCATATTCCGATTACTGGAATACAATTAACAAACATCTCTCTTCTTGTGAACAGGCTGACCAATGAACGAAAAAACCTTGAATCCGCATCTCCATAACCCGCAGCTCGACGGATCACCCATCCTTTCCCTTGCCGGGAAAACGGGGGTGTTGCTGCTGCACGGATTTACTGCTACGCCTTTTGAAGTACGCCGCCTGGCAGAATTCTTTATGCGCCGCGGCCTGTCCGTTGCCACACCAGCCCTTGCCGGACATGCAACCGCGCCTGAAGATATGCTGCGTATCCACTGGCAGGATTGGCTCAAAACAGGCGAAGACGGTTACGCCCAATTGGCATCGCATTGTGACCGCATTTTTGTCGGCGGGGAATCCACAGGGGCAGTCGTCGCACTGCTCCTGGCCGCCTTGCATTCTGAGATAGCAGGTGTGCTTGCTTATTCCCCTGCCATGAAGCTGCCGCTTGGGTTCATCGATAAAATTGTCATTAAGTATCTCTCAGGCATCGTGAAATATTCCCCAAAAAGCGATCTGGAAGGCAATACCACCTGGCAGGGATACCGCGTCAACCCCCTCAATGGTGTCAAGCAGCTCATCGCCCTGGAAAACGAAACCATCGGCAAGTTACATAACATCACCCAGCCTGTGCTTGTGTTCATGGGCGGCAAAGATAAAACCATCGACCTTGTCAGCGGAGATATTGTTATCGACAACATTTCCTCCCGGTTCAAGAAAAAATACTTTTATCCTGACGCCGAACATTGCATTCTGCTTGGCGACAAATTTGATGAAACAGCAAACCTGGCCTGGCAATTCATCCAGGAGCACAGTCAGGTATAATTCTATCGGCTACACGAAATATTGATTGAAACAAGATGAAATATAAACGTATTATTATTAAAATCGGTACCTCAACCCTCACTTCAGGCATGGCAGGCATTTCTCTGCCCCGCCTGGTTCAGGTTGTTCAGCAAATTGCCGACATGCACACCAGCGGCATCCAGGTCATTTTGGTTACCTCCGGCGGGATTGCCGCAGGCCGGGAAGCGCTGAATTTCCCTGACTTTCCAAAATTTGTGCCTTCAAAGCAGATGCTTTCCTCGGTTGGTCAGCCTCGGTTGATGAGCATCTACACTGACCTCTTTAGACTGTACAGCAAAACTGTCTCCCAAATTCTGCTGACCCGCTCTGACCTCTCCGATCGCCGTCGATATTTAAACGCCCGCAACACGATGGAAGCGCTGCTATCGTATGGCGTGATTCCCGTCATCAACGAAAATGATACCGTCGCCACCGAGGAGATCCGCTTTGGTGATAACGACAACCTCTCCGCAATGGTCGCCAATTTGATCGACGCTGACCTGCTTATCCTCCTCACCGACCAGGAAGGAATCTACTCCAGCGATCCTCGCAGCAACCCGGATGCAGAATTAATCCCCTTGGTTTCCACGCCTGACATCCCGGAAGAACTCTGGAAAGCGGCCGGGGGCAGCAAAACCGGCCTCGGCACGGGTGGCATGGTTACCAAGCTGGAAGCAGCTGACCTGGCGCGACGTTCTGGCACAGCCGTGGTCATCGCCAACGGCGAATCCCCTGACATTTTGCAACGCATCGCCAACGATGAGAAAGTCGGCACATTTTTCACCACCGTTGCCAGCACCGTCGAAAGCCGCAAACGTTACATCCTCTCCGGGGCACAATCTGCTGTCGGCAGGATTGTGATTGATAAAGGTGCTGCGAAAGCCCTCATCCACGGCGGGAGTTTGCTGCCCGTCGGCATTGTCGATATAAATGGTGAATTTGAGCGTGGTGATACCGTACACATCATTGACCCAAAGCAAAACCCAATTGCCCTGGGCATAACAAACTATGGCGCTGCTGATCTGGCTCAAATCCGCAGGCACCAATCCGCTGAAATTGAAAACATCCTCGGATACACTTTCGGCCAAGAAGTGATCCACCATAACAATATGCTATTATTATGAAAATCGTCAGCAACACGGGAACTTATATGATTAAGGAACTCTGCATCAAAGCCAAAGAAGCATCAGGCAAACTAGCGCTTTTATCCACAGAAAAAAAGAAGGCAGCCCTTGTATCTATGGCAGACCTCCTTCTTGAACACGGCGATGAAATCATCGCCGCAAATGAGGTAGACGTCCAGGAAGCTCGCAAAGCGGGCCTCAGCGACTCTATGCTTGACCGGCTCGCATTGAACGAAACCCGCATAGCTGGCATCGTCGCAGACTTGCGTGCAGTAGCCAATCTCCCCGACCCCGTTGGCGAAACCTGCGAAGAAAAAGAAACCGCCGATGGATTGCACGTTTTCAAGCAGCGCGTCCCGCTGGGCGTCCTGGCCGTCATCTATGAAGCCCGTCCCAATGTTACAGTCGACATCACCGGTCTCGCCTTGAAATCCGGCAATGCCGTCATCCTGCGCGGCGGCAGCGAAACCCTGAATACAAATCGTGCGCTGATTCGCATCATCCGGCAGGCAATGCATGAAGCAGGTCTGCCTGAAAATGGCGTCCAGTTCATTGATAGCCCTGATCGCGCCCTTATCGGCGAACTGCTGAAAATGTATGACTATGTGGATATGCTCATTCCCCGCGGCGGCGCCGCTTTGCACAAGTTCTGCCGCGAAAACAGTATGATCCCCGTCATCACCGGCGGGATCGGTATTTGCCACCTCTACGTCGATCAAACAGCTGACCTTGCCGCCTCGGTCAAAGTCATCCAGAATGCCAAAGTTCAGCGTCCTTCCGTCTGTAATGCCCTTGATACCGTTTTGCTGCATCGCGCAATCGCTGCAAACGTACTGCCCATGATCGTTAATACCCTCTCGGAAGATGGCGTAATCTTCCATCTTGACGAGAAAGCAATCGCATTTTACGGCGGCGAAACTGAAACTGTCCAACAAGCAAGCCCCGGCGATTTTGACAAAGAATGGCTTTCCCTTAATCTGGGCATCAAAATCGTCGCTGATCTGGACGAAGCAATGGAGCATATCCGAATTCATGGAACAGCCCATTCTGACGGCATTCTCACCGAAAACCAGGAACATGCCCAACGATTTATGAACGAGGTCGATTCAGCTTGTGTGTATGTCAATTCCTCCACCCGCTTCACCGACGGCTCCAAGCTCGGTCTGGGCGCGGAAGTCGCCATCTCCACCCAGAAATTGCATGCCCGCGGCCCAATGGCATTATACGAATTGACCACCTACAAATGGGTCATTCAGGGTAATTATCACGTTCGTCAATAATTTATCACACAGGCGGCTTAGCATATGCAAACAATTGGGATCATTGGCGCAGGCCCTGCAGGAATTCTGGCTGCTCTTGAGGCAAGGAAATCCGGCGCTGAAGTGCTCCTCTTTGATTTAAATGATATGGTTGGCCGCAAACTGCTGGTCACCGGTGCTGGTCGCTGCAACCTGACCAATACGCGGGCGGCAAGTGATAGATACCACGCCTCATCGCTAGCCGTTGTTGACGCTATCCTCAAGCAATTCAACCACCCGGACCTGCTGGAATACCTGCACGATCTTGGCATCCTCACCCAGGCCACACCGGATGGCTGGGTCTATCCGCTCTCCTATTCTGCCGCAAACGTTGCCAGCATCTTTGCTGCCCACCTGCTGGAATCTGGCGCAGATTTACATCTATCCCACAAAGTTAACCACATCCTCCCGCAAAAGCAGGGCTTCCTGCTAAAATTTTCAACCGGTCAGGCCGCCATCTTCGTAGACAAACTCGTGGTCGCAGTTGGCGGAAAAGCGTATCCGACTTTAGGCTCGGATGGAAGTATCTTCCCCACTCTCCGCGCACTAGGCCATAAAATTATATCCATCCAACCCGCCCTCGCCCCATTGATTATTTCTCAAAAAGCAGTTGCTGCGATCCAGGGCGTTCGCATGGATGCAGGCATTCGCCTGTTCGGCAACGGCAAACTGCTTGATGAAACTCGCGGTAATATTATTTTCACCAAAGGCGGAATCAACGGTCCCGGTGTGATGGACATCAGCTATCTGGTGTCTCAACATAAGCATATCAATCTCGAAGTAGAGATCAATTTCATTTCCGGCTATGAAGATGCCCTCAAGAACATTTTTGCACGCTTTGCACACTCTTCCATCCCCATCAACATCGTATTAGGTACAGTGATACCGCCGAAAATTGCATCGTTTGCATTGAAAAATCTTCACGTGCCACCCGATCAGGTGCTGTCCAGCTTCCAAAACAAAGATATTCGCCGCATCCTGACGTATCTTTCTGCATATTCATTGAAAATAGAAGGTGTTCGCGGATTCGAATTCTGCCAGCTTTCTACCGGCGGCGTCCCCCTGACCGAAGTTGATCCGCAATCACTGGAATCAAAAATACTTCCCGGCCTTTTCTTTGCCGGAGAAGTATTGGATGTGCATGGGCCTTGTGGCGGGTACAATCTGCAGTGGGCTTTTTCCAGCGGCGTAGTCGCTGGCCGCCACGCTGCGCAGTGCCCGCAGACTGCGCTTGTCGAAGGCTGAGTTTCCCGGAGGCTGAGCTTGTCGAAGCCCCACTCGCTGATACATCTAATGCTGTAACAACCCGGCTCCAACAGCCAATTCCTGCATCTCTCTGGTAATTGCTTGACGCCGTTCGGTTTGCAGGATAATCGTTAATTCTTCAATCAATCGCTCGGCATTCTTTGTTGAATCTTCCATCATTTGAAACCGCGCAGAATGAATGGCGGCTTTTGTTTGCAGCAACACATCATAGAGACGGATGGCCGCCAGTTGTTCATAAATCCGCACAAAAAGCTGCGCCGGGTCTGTCTCAATGATTGGCGGGGGCCAGCTCTCAGATTGCCCAGAAGCCCCAAGATCCAATTCATACGGCAGCAATTGAATGACCGACGGCTCGCGCTGCGTGGCGCCATGAAAGGCAGTGAAAAACACCAAAACCCGTCCCAATTCATGATTTGCCAAGCGCTGCAACCACCCCTGTATCATGCCAAACACTTCAGGGAATGCTGGTAAAGCAGTAGAAGAAGCAGAATATGTTTTTTCTGGTGCAGCCAATTGCCGGGCCACCGCTTTGCTCAATCTGCCACCGATCACAACGAATTCGGAGCTTTCCATGGAGCGCACGAGCTCAGGTGATTGCTTGGCAAAATCAATCAAATCCTGATCCAGCCGCCCGCACAATCCCCGTTCCGTACCTGCCAACACGACCACCTGGCGGTCACAACGTGCTTCCTGTGCAGCAGGACGTTTCTTTGCCTCCCTGATTTTCATAAGAGCAGGCATCAAGGAAGCCAGCATGGCATCATATTCTCGCGAAGTTGTCTTCAATCCTTGCCGCCGGTTGACTGCGGACTGCCAGGTGCCAAGCGAAATCGTTCGCAATGCCCCCAACATCGGTTCCACCGTCTCTGCATTTTCAAGCCGCGCCTGCGTTCGCTCAATATCCATTAAACAATCTCAATTCCCTCAATATTCCAGATAAAGATTACCGCCCCCCCCACCCCGGAAGACATGCTGGATTGTCCAAACGAAAAAGTTTCTCCATCCTCCTGGGCCTGGACGAGCGCTTCCGAAGAACAGCTGCTACGAATAATTGCCAGAACCTTTTCCAGCTCCTCACTATCCACCGCCGTAAAAAGCGAAAGCTGCGATTGCCGCAGCATACCGCCCCGCGATTCCATGAATGTAGCTGTATAACCGCCATTCACCAAAGCACTCAATAAATCTTCTGCACCATCACGAGGAACGACGGTCATCACCATTTTTCTCATCCTATTTCTCCCGTTCCAGCCACTTTACGCTGTACTCACCAACCAGATCATGAAGCTCTTGCATAATATCAGCGGGCAATTCCCCGTCCCGTGAAATCCTCAGCAGCACAGGGAAATGCTCATCATGCAGTGCTTTCAGTAAATATTGCTGGAATTGCGCAACCTCCGATAAATCAATCTCATCCAGATACCCCCCTACTGCTGAAAATAACACAATAATTTGATCTACAACCGGCACCGGATCGTGCGGCCCTTGGGCCAGGGCCAATTGAATTCGCTTGCCACGTTCAATCTGTCTTTTCGTGGTCGGGTCAACTTCCGTACCAAATTTTGCAAAGCGCACAACTTCTTCGTATTGCGAAAGTTCCAACCGCACATCACCGGAAACTTTGCGCATTGCTTTGGTTTGCGCCGCTCCGCCCACACGTGACACAGAGCGGCTAATATCAATCGCGGGCAGTACGCCGAGATTAAACAGATCAGCACTCAAAATAATTTGTCCGTCCGTGATCGAGATCAGGTTCGTTGGAATATACGCTGCGATGTTTCCGCGCTGGATGCTGACAATCGGTAAAGCGGTGATCGACCCACCGCCAGATTCTTCACTGACCTTGCACGCCCTTTCCAGCAGCCGGGAATGCAGATAAAAAATATCTCCAGGATAAGCTTCACGTCCAGGCGGGCGCCGCAGCAGAAGACTTAACTCCCGATAGGAATCGGCATGTTTGCTCAAATCATCATAGACAATCAACACATCCCGTCCCATTTTTAAAAAATGTTCGGCCATCGAGCAGCCGGCATACGGTGCAAGATATCGCAGCGCTGGCGGATCATCCGGGCTGGCCATGATAACCGTCGTATATTTCATTGCGCCTTCTGCATGCAACTTCTCAATAATTGCTAGTGTTGATGATTTCTTTTGTCCTATTGCAACATAGATACAATCCACATCGCTGTCTTTCTGATTAAGGATCGCATCAATCGCTAAAGTGGTTTTCCCGGTCTGGCGATCGCCCACAATTAATTCACGCTGCCCGCGCCCCAAAGGAATCAATGCATCTACCGTTTTGGTGCCGGTCTGCAAGGGTTGATCAACCGGGGAACGCTCCACAATTCCGGGTGCGTCTGCCTCCAGATAGGAATAGGCAGCAGCACGGATCGGGCCGCCGTCATCAATCGGTTCCCCCAAAGGATTGACGACCCGCCCCAGCATTTTCGGTCCAACCGGGATTTTCAGCCGCATTTCAGTGGAAGTGACCAGATCACCGCCGCGGATCCCATCCGCAGGGCCAAGCAGAATCACGTCTACCCGTTCTTCTTCCAGGTTTAAAACCAGACCGGTCACGCCGTCAGGGAAAACAACCAGTTCATCCGTACGCACGCCATGCAGCCCGGACAAATTCGCGACCCCGTTTCCCACATGCTGCACCGTCCCCACATCTTTGAACCACACCTGCGGCGCAAATGTTTCTGCCTTGCTATGTAATAAATCAATCAACTGCATCATTTGACCATTAATCAATGCAGCAGAAGCAGTGGGATCCTCTTTGCCCGTCAAGATATGGTTAACCATTCTGACAGATTCTTCCCGCAAGTCACTCCGCTTGTTGATCTCACTTTTCAACGATTCAAGCAGTCCAAGATCCCGCTCATCGACGCTGGAATTTATAACATCATCACGCATTTGCCAACTTCTCCTGCAACGCTTGTTTTACATCCTCTTCCAGCTTTGCTAACTGTGCAGCGATGGTATTATCAACAATCAGGTCTCCAATACGAATCTTCATCCCCGCCGCCAACTCAGGCCGTATCGTCAATTCAACCTTCACATTTCTGTCAGCCAGGGCACTAAAGGTATTCATCAGCGTCCGCTGCTGTTCAGGATTCAAGGGAAACGCGGTTTCAACGGAAACAATCGGATCACGGTCTCCCAGTGATTGGCGCAAGATGTCAACTTGCTGCATTCCGCTTTTTCCCATCTCCCACACCTGCTTAAACAATTCCGCGACAAGCTTTGCATGCAGTTCTTCAGGCGCTGTCCGATGGATCACCTTTCCGGACACATCCAGAACGGTTTCCACTGCCTGCTGATAAAACACTGACATGGTTTCTTTTTTCAGCTGATCCGCTTCATCAAGTGCCTGATTCAGGATGCGCTCGGCTTCCTGCTGCATTTTTTTGATCGCGTCTTCACGTTCTGCATCAATCTGCATTTGCGCCTTCGTGACGATTGCCGTAGTTTCACTTTCCAGATTTTCGAGGCGGGTTTCAATATCGGCACGCATTTTTTCTGCTTCCACGCGATTCTCTTTTACCTCTTCCAGCAAACGGTTTTTTTCTTTCGTCCGCTCTTCTACTCGCTTCAACACGTTGCGAAACAGAAGAAAATACAACCCAATACTCAAAGCAAGAAAATTAAGTATTTCCCAGATAATTGTTGGAACACTAATATCGAGCATTTGATATGCTCCTTAAAAACCAAAAGCACTAATAAGCGGGTTTGCAAAGATGATAATTAAAATAACCAGCAGCACATAAATGGCCGTTGATTCAAGCAGCGCCATGGAAATCAGCAACGTTGTACGCAGATCGCTGGCTGCATCTGGCTGACGGGCCATACCTTCCAGGGCTTTTTGAACAGCCTTTCCTTCTGCCAGAGCAGGCACAGCGGTTCCCAATACAATCCCCGCGATAGAAGTGATGATCGTTACGATAGTAATAATCAGTTCAGGGCTAGCATTTTCAAACATAAGATTTTTCCTTTCCAGTGATTCGAATTCTATTAATGAAATGTCAGTCAACTTTGTCTTTTTTAGGTTTACCTGCTGTCGCTTCAACAGCAGCGCCAATATAAGTTGAAGCCAGTACCGTAAAAATATATGCCTGCAATAAGCCGACAAAAATACCCAGCCCGACCATTGGCAAAGGCAGGAATAATGGAATTAGCGCAAAAATGATCGCTACAATCATCTCGCCACTAATGATATTGCCAAACAACCGCAGGGTCAACGAAAGCGTCCGGCTCAATTGTCCAATGAGTTCAAGCGGCAAAAGAAATATTGGCGACGCAAGATCTTTCACGTATCCCCACAATCCCTTTTGACGGATCCCAAAATAATGAACCGAGAAAAAGACAACCACAGCCAACGCCAGCGGCGTATTGATATCCTTTGTTGGCGATGTAATTCCCGGCACAATGCTAATGATGTTTGCAAAGGCAATAAATATTGCCAACGCCCCAAGCAAGGGCAAATAAGGCGCAGATGACACGCCCATCACATTGGTAAAAGTATCTGCCAAAAAATCCACCAGCATCTCCAGCAAAACCGGTTGTTTTCTGTTAATGACCACAGCAAACACTATGATGATTGCCATCATTATCCATGTTGAAACGACCGTATCACGAATGGGAATACCGAATAATGTGAACGCAACTTCTGGAAATACACCTGTCATGAACTTCTCCTTACGAACCAGCTCACTCGTCCAGAACCAATCAAGATTAAGAGCATCGAGCGGGCTGCCCAAAATCCTGCAAACATAATCAACCCGGAAGCTGGACTTTTTTGAAGAGCAAAGCCGGTAACGACGATGAAGAGAGATAACCTGAGCAATAACGACAGCACCAGACCCTTTTGGGAAACTGTGCCACCGGGATTTATTTTTTTAATTTGCAGCCATTGAAGCCACATATACACACAGGCAAGCGCGACGCCAATCATAAACCAGACAAAGTACATTATTTCTTCTCGATCGTCTCAATCTCTTTTTTTTCTTTCAAAAACTGCTCATCTAATTTCTTCATTCGATTGATAAATTTTCCTAAATTATAGTAACTCACGAATATACCGAAGAAAATCAACCCGACGGTAAAAGTAGGCTTCGTGCCCAGCCATTTATCCAGAAAATATCCCAGCAAAACGCCGCCAAAAATCGGCACAGCCAGATCCCAGCCCAGCGACATCGCCCGCAGTGATTCCCGCCACAAACTTGCCAACCATTCAGGGCTTTTTTTCTGTTTAGTCGCCATGTTGGCTTTCTGCCTGCGTCGAATCAGGCAGCAATGACGCCATGATTGCCTCGTATACCTCATCATCGAATTGTGCTTCGCTGTGATCAACTCCTGTATCCGTATTCGCCGCACGCGCGTCCAGTGAATCAGTATAAATCATGACCGCATCATCGCGCACAACGACGATGCCAGAATGATGCGTTATTTTCCGGACATTTTCACCATCATCCAGTTCAGCTTCTCCGCTGATGACTTCTGCAATCATCGCTGCATGTCCAGCCCGGATACCAATCTTGCCATCCCGTAAATCCAGCCGTACAGAACGCAACCCATCATGTTTAAAAAGCACGCCTGCGGGGGATTTAATAACAAACGCGAATGCCTTTCCTTCTTCAGCGTCCATCAGTTTTTAGTTTCCATCTCGCCAGCCTGCTTCAGTACGTCCTCAATTGTGCCGGCCATATAAAATGCCTGCTCAGGCACATCATCATACAGACCGTCAAGAATACCCTTAAAACCCTTTAAGGTCTCCTCAATTGGCACATACCGTCCGGGAATGCCGGTAAAAGATTCTGAAACAAAGAACGGTTGTGATAAAAATTTCTGAATTCGTCTGGCCCGGATCACTGCTTGATAATCATCTTCACTCAACTCTTCCATGCCGAGAATCGCAATCACATCCTGCAGCTCTTCGTACCGCGCCAAAAGCGTACGCACCGCGGTGGCAATATCAAAATGTTCCTGCCCCACCACACTCGGAACAAGCATGCTGCTGTTTGATTGCAGCGGATCAATCGCCGGGTAAATCCCCATCCCCGCCTGCCGCCGCGACAACACCGTGGAGGCGTCCAGATGCGCAAACGTTGCCACTACCGCCGGGTCAGTAATATCATCCGCCGGAACATACACTGCCTGTACAGACGTGATGCTGCCATTGGCGGTTGTAGTGATCCGCTCCTGCAGCATGCCCATCTCACTTTCCAGCGTGGGCTGGTATCCTACTGCGCTGGGCAGTCTGCCCAGCAGCGCAGACACCTCCGAACCAGCCTGGATATAGCGGAAGATATTGTCAATGAATAACAGCACTTCCCGTTTTTCATGATCCCGAAAATATTCTGCCATGGTCATGGCGGACAAAGCAACCCGTAATCTGGCGCCTGGCGGTTCATTCATCTGACCAAATACCAGCACCGTGCTGTCAATTACACCGCTTTCCTGCATCTCCAGCCACAGGTCGTTGCCTTCTCTTGTTCGCTCTCCCACCCCCGCGAATAATGCAATTCCGGCATGTCGCTTGATGGTTGTCTGCATTAATTCAATCATCAGCACGGTTTTTCCAACCCCGGCGCCGCCAAACAGACCAATTTTCCCACCGCTTGGATAGGGAGTTAACAGATCGATCGCTTTAATGCCCGTAAGGAAAGGCGTAGAAACCACTCGCTGAGACATCATCGATGGAGAGTCAGCATGAATAGGCAGTATCGGCGCTCCCTCAATTTCAGGACCGCGATCGATTGTTTCCCCTAAAACATTAAACAACCGCCCTAATGTTTTTGGACCCACCGGTACTTGTATCGGTTTACCGGTATCCACCACCGGCAGGCCTCGTTTTAACCCAGCCGTGGAACTCATCGAGATGGTGCGCACGCGGCGCGTGTCCAGATGCTCCTGCACTTCCAGTACAAGCGGCCTCTCATCAGGTCTCTCAACCCACAATGCGGTATGGATGCCAGGTAATTGTCCCGAAGGAAAAAGTACATCAACCACCACGCCCACCACGCGGACAATATTGCCCTTAATCTGTTTTTTCATCGTCTCTTTTTTAGTTTGCATACGATTTCATTATACTCCATCTATATTAAGCGGCAGCTCAGAATTACCAAACCAGTTCACAAAGCTCATTTTTTTGCCTGGCTGTCCCTCAAATTGAACAAAAATTAATGCCCTTTCCATCCTGAAACGACATGAAATGATAAAAACTTAACGCTATAATGATGATTGTCAACAATACATGCGAAAAGGATAACAGGAAACATATGGAAGATATTATTTTACCTTATGGCGAAAAACAATTGCGCCTCACAATCCCTGAAGGCGCTGTACTGAATATAATCTCACCAAATGAGCAGCAACCCCACCCCAGCCCCTTAAAAGCCGTAGAGAGCGCTCTAAACGCCCCCTGTGGCGGAAAAAAGCTCACCAGTCTTCCGCGTCCCCGAACGGTTGCCATTGCCATCAATGACAAAACCAGACCCGTGCCGCATGATGAATTAATCCGTCCTTTAATTATACTGTTGAATAGAATGGGTGTTGTCAACCGTCGAATCTCTTTCGTCATCGCATCGGGCACACACGTTCCAATGCTACCTGACGAATTTCCCGACATTCTCCCCGATGACCTCCTGCGCAATGGACATCCCATCATTGCCCACGATTGCGATCAGCGGGAGGAATTGATATACCTGGGTGACACCCCGGCTGGAACCCCGGTCTGGGTGAACCGACACTTCTACCAGGCAGACCTGCGCATCGTCATCGGCAATCTTGAACCGCATCACTTCATGGGGTTCTCCGGCGGCGCAAAAACCGCCTCGATCGGCCTGTGCGGTCGAGAAACCATTCAGCACAACCATGCTTTTATCACCCACCCCCATGCCACCCTGGGCTGCTATGACGAGAACCTCATGCGCCAGGATGTCGAAGAAATCGGCAAATTAATTGGTGTCCACTATGCTGTAAACGCTATCCTTGACAAAAATAAACATATCGTTCACGCCCTCGCTGGAGAACCGTTAGCTGTCATGGCCACCGGCATTCCCCTCTCGCGCGCCGTCTGTCAGGTGCCTGTCGCCAAAAAATACGATATTGTGATTGCTTCTTGCGGCGGAGCGCCCAAGGATATTAACCTCTACCAGGCCCAAAAAGCCCAGACGAATGCTTCCCTGATCACAAAAGATGGCGGAACAATTATTCTCGTGGCCCAATGTCCAGAAGGCATAGGCAGCCAGGGATATTGGCAGTTCATGCAGGACGTCCACTCCACCGATGAAGCCATCGAAAAATTCAGCCGCTCCAAATTTGAAATTGGCCCTCATAAGGCATTTCTCTTTGCCCGCATCGCCAAACGAATCCGTACAATCCTTGTTTCCGAAATGGATCAGCATATTGTACATAAACTTCTCCTCATACCAGCCCCGGATGTCAACACCGCCCTGGAACAGGCGCTTGCTGACCATCAAAACAATCCAGATATTGCTGTCCTGCCCTACGCCGTCGCTACCGTACCTCTCGCAACGGAAATAACCGTCTGATGACAAATGTGCCGCTGCCTACCGTTGGGAACAAGTTCAAACCAACCTTCTATTCGAATTGGAAGGTCAGTCCATTTCAGGTTATAATAACCAAAATTAGCAGTTAATAAAATTATCTGGAGTCATGATGAATGAATCACGTAGACCGCCTGGCAAAACCACAATTTCACCCGATGTTCTCGTTACAATTTCCGGCCTGACAGCGTTGGGCGTTCCTGGCGTTAGCGGACTGGCAAAAATCCCCGTTGGCGTCAATCTTATTTTCAAGGACCGTGTTGAAGACGGCGTCTGCATCACTGTAGATGGAAAAACAGTTTCGGTAGATCTCTATCTTACTTTTCAACGAGATGTCAACGTTCGCAATGTCAGTCGGGAAATTCAGGAACGGGTCACGCGTGCCATTTCTGAAATGGTGGATATGAAGGTTCGGGAAATCAATATCCACGTCGAAGATATCGAATACGAAATTGAACCCGCAGTCACCCAATGAAATCCAGAACCCGGGCGCGCAGCATCGCTTTGCAAGTGTTGTTTGAATTGGATTTGGCGAAAGACCACAAACCTGGGGAAGTTTTTCAACTGCGTGTAAACAACGAGAACCTGGATGAAAGGCTTGCTGAATTTGCCAGAGAAATTGTTGTCGGGGTGATCCCCATCAAAAACAAGTTGGATGATTTTATTGCCCAACATGCCCCTGAATGGCCTGTTGATCAAGTAGCAATTATCGATCGCAATATCCTCCGCATTGCCTTATGGGAGTTTGCTGTCAAAAAACGCACGCCTGTCAAAGTTGCCATTAACGAGGCGGTTGAACTGGCAAAGATTTACGGGTCAGACAGCTCACCTCGCTTTGTCAACGGCGTATTGGGCAGCCTTGCTGAGCGCCAGGCCGAGATCAACAACTACTTCGGGAAGTTATAACATTATTAATCCCTTGCAATAACCAGTGATCTTTCTCAAGGAAGTGAGCTGAATGCGCATGACTGACACCGTCAATTCCAAAACGAATAATTGCCACCGTTGTTTTTTGTTTTTTCTCATCATAACAACGTTAGCGGGTTGTATCCATCAACCATCTTCTGCTAGTCAGTCTGAGGATGGTTTTTTTATCGTCCAATCCAGAATCAACTTCTTCGTTTCAACTCCGTTTGAAACTACGGCAGGCGCAGAAATTTACCTTGATCTTGTTGACGAAGTAACCGGCCTCAACTTTAATCCTGTCCGTTATAAAATGCAGCCCGTTTCCGAAAACCTGTATGCCCTGGAAATTGATTTTCCTGATTCTTCCCTGGTCAAATATCGGTACGCAATGGGCAGCAACCCCACCGTCTCCGAGAACAATTCGGCCGGTGATCCGGTTCGATATCGCGTGTTTAATATTCAGCAGGATGGTCCAGCCATCGTTCATGATGTGATCGCTTCCTGGACTGAAAACCCGGTGAATGTTTCCCTCGGCAGACTGCAAGGCAAACTTGCCGACGCAAACACAGGCGCGCCCATCCCCAATGCCTTGATCAATCTCAACGGGTTACAGACCCGGTCCACAGACACTGGTGAGTTTCGCCTTGAAGGGGCTCTACCGGGAAAGTATCTGCTGACCATTTACAGTATTGACGGCCGTTATCTCCCCTTCCAGCAGGAAGCGATCATTGCATCCGATGCGTTAACGCCTGCACAGGTCACGCTCATTCCCCGTCCAGCCACGCAGGTTGCCTTCATCGTGACACTACCGCAAGATCATAATTCGCAGATGCCTGTTCGAATGATTGGCCGCGCCGCTCAACTCGGCAATACATTTCCCGAGGATCCCGGCGGCGCAAACATCATCCCTGCCAACGCCCCCCTGCTTATCCCGCAGGCCGATGGCACGCATGCACTCACGCTCAACCTCCCCGCCGGCATGGACTTGCGGTACAAATACACCATCGGGGATGGCTTCTGGAACGCAGAACACCAGGCCGATGGGCAATTCATTACCCGCCAACTCATTGTCCCCGATGAAGACAGCATAATTACAGACACAATTGCGACCTGGGAATCCGGAGATCGACTGCCGGTTTCCATTGAAGCGCTTCCCCATCCGGATGGAGAAATTCCGCCGCAGCTTTATATCCAATTTTATTCCTACACCTGGGCAGAACCAATCCCGATGTGGCAAAACGCTGAGAAAACGAAATGGGTATACAAAGTTTACAGTCCGCTCTATCTTTTCAACACGATCGAATACCGGTTTTGTTATGATCCGCAGTGTAAACAGATGGTTATTTTTAATGACGCCGCCGCCACAGAAACATTTCGATTTTCTACAGACCGCAGCCAAACGCCAATCCAGCACATCCTCCCGCTGCAACAATACGGTGCTGATGAAAGCATAAAATTCCCGCCATCCCTTACCGCACATATTCCTGATTTTCAACATTCTTTTACGAGGAGATAAAATGCAAACTACCGGCCTTGATCTTGGTTCCCTTGGCATCAACGATCCGGGAAACATCTATTGGAATCTCTCCGAAGCACAATTGATTGAACAGGCAATCTGCCGTGAAGAAGGTATTTTAACCGCTCGCGGCGCGTTGGCCGTCCTCACCGGAAAACATAAAGGCCGCTCCCCCAATGACAAATTCTATGTCAAACACGGTCCCGAGAAACACCTCATCCATTGGGATGAAATCAACCAGGGCATCTCCCACAAACATTTCCAACAATTGCATCATAAGGCAGGTGCATATTTTAAAGACCGTGATGTTTTTATCCAGGACGTGATTGCCGGTGCCGACCCTTCCTATGCCTTGAATATCCGCATCGTTTCTGAAAATGCCTGGGTTGCCCTCTTGGCGCGCAACCTCTTTCGCGAAAGCTCGGCAAGAAAAGCTGCCGCATTTGTCCCGGAATTTACCTTGCTCCAGGCCCCTGGCCTCTTTGCCGACCCCGACCAGGACGGCACAAACTCAGGCACCTTTGTTGCTGTAGACTTGACCAATATGCTGGCCGTGATCGGCGGCACCGGATACGGCGGTGAGGTCAAAAAAACCATCTTTTCCATCATGAATTACTATTTGCCTTTACGCGGCGTCTTAACCATGCACTGTTCTGCCAACGTCGGCAAGCAAGGCGATGTTGCCCTCTTCTTTGGCCTCTCTGGCACTGGAAAAACCACCCTTTCCAGTGATCCCAATCGTCATCTTATTGGTGATGACGAACATGGATGGACAAAAAACGGCGTTTTTAATTTCGAAGGCGGTTGTTATGCCAAAACTATCCGCCTGAATCCTGACTGGGAACCCATCATTTGGCAGGCATCCCAGCAATTCGGCGCCGTCCTTGAAAACGTGATTATTGATCCCCAATCACGAATCCCGGATTTTGACGATGACAGCCTCACCGAGAATATCCGCGCCGCATATCCCCTGACATTTATCCCCGGGCATGTGAAGAATGGCAAAGGCAGTGTTCCCCGCAATATCTTCTTCCTTTCTGCAGATGCTTTTGGTGTACTCCCGCCGGTAGCAAAACTCTCAAAAGAACAGGCCATGTACTATTTTCTGCTCGGCTACACCTCCAAACTGGCTGGCACAGAAACCGGTATTGGAAAAGAACCCCAGGCAACTTTCTCTACCGGATTTGGCGCCCCCTTCTTTCCTCTCGACCCCCGGCTATACGCAAGTTTGTTGGGGGAGAAAATGGAAAAATGTAAAACCAATGTGTGGCTGATCAACACCGGCTGGCGCGGTGGCCCCTACGGTATCGGCAAGCGCTATGATCTACCCTACACCCGCGGCATCATTGATGCCGCCCTCAACGGCCATCTTCAGGACGCACCTTATACCCAGGAACCCTACTTCGGCTTATATATCCCCACAAAATGTCCTGGTGTGCCCAATGAATTACTCGACCCCCGCCGGTCCTGGGCAGATACCCAATCCTATGACCAATACGCGCATCGTTTGTTGGAAAGCTTCAAGGAAAATGCCAAACCCTTCGCCGATTTTTTTGAGCATCCAGTTTTGCAGACTCAAAAAACTTTTAACACATGAAAATTTCATAAGATTTGTGAGCCGTACTGGCGAAACACCAATAAAGTGACACATCAAACCACCTGCATAACGCAGCGGGGCGAAGCATGCTTCGCCCCGCAAGTTGGCGTACGCCAATAAAGCCCGGGTTTATGGCGCGGGCGGCAACACAAAAATCAAAACCACTGCGCCAAAAAGCAGAAAAGGCGCATATGGGATAGCAGTGAAATCTTCATATCCTTTGGTTAATTTATTGACCAGAAGATAAATTCCGCTGCCTAATCCGCCAGCCAAAACCGCAAAAAACAAACCGGCGGTGATCCCCGGCCAGCCTAGCAGCAGTCCAAGGATCAGACTTAAGCTCACATCCCCAAAACCCAGCGCCACCTCATCCACCGACTCTTCCCGTCTGCGAGACAAAGCGCGGGTGAACAATACCCCAAAATAATATAAAACCAGCATAATCCCAAAACCGGCCGCGCCGCCCAGCAGCGTAGCCTGAACGCCATGCATCCTCCACCCCAGGTATCCGCAAATTAACACGCCAGCTACATTGGTTTGCCGCAGGATTAACTTGTGCTCCATATCAATCACGAACACCACGCCAAAATAGGCCATCAGAATCAATCCCCCCCACATGCCAACCCGCTCTGGCGGAAAAAACCAGAACGCCACGCCTAGGGCTGCAAACGTCACCCATACGATCCAAAATCGTAGCGGTTGCTTTCTCTTGCAATAGGCGCACGGTTTTAATAAGAAATATTCTCGTATAGTCCATGGAGCACTGCAATGACGGCAAGTCGGGCGAAAACCATCAGGCAGCGTATCAGCCAGGAAATTGATGATCATTCCCAGTGCAAGGCCAGTTATAATTACGGCAAACAATGACAATATCGGCATCAGCTATCTCCATTCGAAACCTTGAGAGAAGGGAACTGCTCAACAGGACAATAGTAGACTTACTTGCCCATCTGCCTGTCACGCGAGGTGCATCCTCATCCCTGAGCAGTTACGAGAACAGTATAACCCTGAAACCATCCTATGACAAAACACCTGCCACAAAACATGCCCCGCCTGCTCGAAAAATGGCAAACTGATTCATCCATCTCAAAAAATATCGCTCATTTTTCCACCCGGCCCGCCCATCCCGCTCAGTCTTTGCCTTTACCAACCGAATTGCATCCTGTTCTGAAAGAATACTTGTCCCGGAACGGTATTGACCGGCTCTACACACATCAGTTTGAAAGCTGGCAGCAACTAAGCCGAGGCAAAAACATTGTCATCGTTACCGGCACAGCCAGCGGAAAAACCCTCTGCTATAACCTGCCAGTTTTCCAGGCTGCTCTTAATAACCCCACAGACACCGCGCTGTACCTCTTCCCCACCAAAGCCCTCGCGCAGGATCAAAAGAAAAATATCGACTCCTTCGCGTCTTTCTGGCTTCCGACAGATAAGCTCTTCAGCGGTATCTACGATGGCGATACCCCCTCCTCTCAACGCACCCAAATCCGCACTTCCGCCCGCGCCATCCTGACCAACCCGGATATGCTCCATCTCTCCATTCTCCCGCACCATACGCTGTGGGCAGCATTCTTCAAAAACCTGCGCTGCATCATTCTTGACGAAATCCATGTCTACCGGGGAGTGTTTGGCTCTCATGTGGCGAACGTCATTCGCAGATTGCAGCGGATTGCGCGTTTCTATGGGGCCAACCCACAATTCATCCTGACATCCGCAACCATCGCTAATCCCGAAGAATTGGCCAATAGCTTGATTGAAATGCCCGTCTCGGTGATTGACCAGGATGGCGCGCCCACTGGTACCCATCATTTCATCCTCTACAATCCCCCCATCATTCATGACCTGCTTGGCATCCGCGCAGGGGTTCGCCAGGAAGCGGTCCGCCTCGCCAAAAGGCTTTTCAACAGCAGCGTGCAGACCATCGTGTTTGCCCGTTCCCGCCTCCAGGTAGAACTCATCGTCAGGGAGCTTCGCGAGAGTTTGGAAAATTCAGAACAGACCATCAGAGGCTATCGCAGCGGTTACTTGAAAACGGAACGCCGGGAAATTGAAAAAGACCTGCGGGAAGGCAAGGCCCAAATCGTCATCTCCACCAATGCCCTTGAACTGGGTATTGACATCGGCTCTGCTGACGCGGTCATCATGGCTGGATACCCCGGCTCCATCGCTTCAACCACCCAGCAATCCGGCCGGGCTGGCCGGCGCTCGGGCACCTCCGCTGCTGTATTAATCGCTTCTTCATCACCGCTGGATCAATTTCTCGTTGCTCACCCTGAATTCCTGACCGAAAGCTCCCCTGAACGTGCGCTGATCAACCCCGACAATCTCCTCATCCTTCTCAACCACCTGAAATGCGCCATTTTTGAATTGCCGTTCAGTGAAAACGAAGGTTTCGGCAGGGTGGCAGCAGAAACTGTTCAGGAAATCCTTGAACTTCTTACCGCCTCCAATTTCGCCTACACCTCCGGCGACAAGACCTTCTGGGTCGCTGACCAATACCCCTCCGCAAATATTTCCTTGCGCAGCGCTTCGGCCAAGACCATCCAGCTGCGTGCAGACACGGATGCGCAGCGTACCCTTATCGGTGAGATCGACGAGCAAAGCGCTTACTTCCTCACCTACCCAGGCGCTGTCTATATCCACGAAGGCCAATCCTACCTGGTAGAAGACCTCAACCCCGCAATCAATGAAGCGCAGCTATCTCCTGCAGAAGTCGATTATTTCACCGTCCCCCAATCTGAAGTGACCCTCACTGAAATTGAGACAAGAGAAACTGCTGCTGTGCCCGGCGGGAAAAAATACACTGGTGAAATTCTGGTTTCCTCCCAGGTCATCGGTTTCAAAAAGATCAGTTGGACAACCCACCAGGTGCTGGAGGTTAATCCATTAGCACTGCCCCTCCAGCAAATGCAAACCGTCGCCTATTGGCTGTCCATCGAACCTCAGGCTGTGCAAAAATTACAGGATGATGGCCTTTGGAAGAATAACCCCAATGATTACGGCCCACATTGGCCCCGCGTCCGCAAATTGGTGCGCATCCGTGACCAACACACCTGCCAGGCCTGCGGGCGCAAGGAAGAGTCGCAGTCCTGGCACATCCACCACATTGTGCCGTTTCGGAATTTCGCCAACCCGCAGGCTGCCAACCAGCTCGACAACCTGATCACCCTTTGTCCCGCCTGTCACCAGCACGCCGAGACCAGCATCCGTATGCGCTCCGGCCTCTCCGGCCTGGGCTACATCCTTCATCACCTCGCTCCCCTCTATCTGATGTGCGACCAGAACGATCTCGGCTTACACGTCGATCCCGAATCCCCCCTCGCTGGCGGCAATCCAGCCATCGTGCTCTACGATCATATTCCGGATGGCATCGGCCTTTCCGAGGCAATTTTCGATATTCACCACACCCTGCTCGAAAGCGCCAAAGACCTGATTAAAAACTGCCCGTGTGAGGATGGCTGCCCCTCCTGTATCGGCCCCGCCGGCGAGCAGGGAATTGGCGGCAAGGAAGAAACCCTGGCCCTTCTTCGCACCCTCCTGGGAAGCCAGCCATGACGCGCTTGTCTGATAAACTCAAAGCCCTCGGCGTGGAGCTTGGAGCTTCGTCCTTACAGGCAAAATCTGAAAATAAAGCCGCGATAACAAAACTGCCCGATATGGTTGAGGGCGGCTACACGCACAACGATCAGGTTTTTGAAACCCTGGCAGTTTTTGACGCACACTATCGGCACGGCGACTTTAAGCTTTGGCTGGAATCCTATAATCGTCTAAAAGGCCTGATCCACCTGGATTTCAACCTGCAGGATCTGGTCTTCATTGACGCCGAAACCACCGGCCTCTCCAGCGGCACGGGTACGTTTGCCTTTATGCTGGGTCTGGGCTGGTTTGATGACCACAATGCATTTCATGTAAAGCAGATCTTTCTTCCCGAACCCGCTTGTGAACACGAGTATCTGTGTGCCTTGACCGAAGAGCTGGCCCGATTCAACACCATTGTTTCATTCAACGGCAAATCTTTTGACATCCCCCTGGTTAAAACCCGTTACATGCTCCATTCTATCCCTTCACCGTTTGAGGATATGGCGCACATTGACCTGCTTCACCTTGCACGGCGCGTCTGGCGCTACCGCCTTGCCAGCCGTACCCTGGGCGAGCTTGAAAACCACATCCTGCACTTCACCCGCGGCGAAGTCGAACTCCCTGGCTGGATGGCCCCCAAACTTTACCTCGACTACCTCCATACCAGAGATGCTGCTCCCATGAAAGGCATGTTCTACCACAATCAGATGGATATCGTCTCCCTCGCCGCGCTGCTGTGCGTCCTGGAGAAAATGGCCGGTCTGGAAACAGAATCTCCTGCCGAATTATTCGCCCTGGCAGAATATCTTGAAAACAGCAAGGATATTCCAGGCGCAATCCAGGCGTATCACCAAACCATTGCCGCTGGCGAAAACACCAACTTCGCCACACAAGCCCGCTACCAACTCGGGCGGCTCCATCGTAAAGCCGGCGATTGGTCCAACGCCATCTCCTGCTGGATGCAAGCGGCAGCCGCCAGCCCTGAAGCCTGCATCGAATTGGCAAAATATTATGAACACCAAACCCGGGATTATAATGAAGCTGAGCGTTGGTGTACATTCGCTTTATCCCTGAACAATCGAGACATGATTGTCGAAGAAATGGAATATCGCCTGACCCGAATCATCAGAAAGAGAAATGCCAGCATACAGTCGGCCAAAGAGAGCTCCAATACTGGTAATCAAGGAGAACCATAATGACTGAGAAATATATTCCTATTTATTCCGCAAACGGGATTAATAATGCCATCCTGATTAAAAACCTGCTGGTATCGTTCAATATCCCTGCAGAAACGTACCAGGAAAGCGCCGGAATTACGTATGGCATCGTCAGTGGCCCGTTGGGCCAGGCGCTTGTCTACGTCCCCGCATCCCATCTGGAAGATGCTAATGCCATCATTCGGGCCTACGAAAACAACGAATTTGCCGCCCCCGATGAAAAGATAGAAAGCAGTGAAGACTCAGATTAATTTGATTTCCTTCAACAAACGCTGGCTGAATGCTTCCATTAATCGTTTCGTCACTTCCCCCACCTTCCCATCGCCAACCGGTTTATGATCAATTTCAGTGACCGGCAAGATTGACCTGCTGGCGCTGGTGATGAATGCCTCATCAATTTGCTCTACTTCGGAAATGCAAACCCCCACCCCGTGATGAGGGAGGCCCAGCCGGTCGGCTTCTTCCAGAACCATTTTCATGGTCAGCCCGGACAAAGCGCCATCATCAGCAAACTGCAATTTCCCGTTGCGAACCGCAAAGAAATTACTGCTCAATCCTTCCAGAATTTGGCCGCCGCCATTCACGATCAATGCTTCATGCACACCTTTTGGTAAAGTGTTACGGATGGTTTCAGCCCGCGAAATGAAATTCGACAGCTTGGCCTTCGGATTCTCCCGCTTGCCTATATCGCACGAGATCACCACCACCCCATTCGCATAATCAGCCGCAGATGGTGTCACCAATGGCGCCAGCACAATATACACATCTCCCAGGTTTTTGGTTGCATCCACCGTGATTCGCACGCGCGCATTATCACCCTGGTAATCCGCCAGCATTTTTCGAACACCCTCGCTGATATGCCGCCGGTCAAGCTGCAACGGCGTACCCGCCAAAGCCAGTGTTTCCTCTAAACGTTGATAATGCTTATCCAGCCACAACGCTTTACTGCCTTCATATGTCCTGAAGGTCGTATAGGCGCCGGCAGGCAGCCCCTGTGAAACCTCGTTCAGGTTATCTGTAATAAATGGTAATTTGACAGGTTTTAATTCCGCACCACTCAGGCGCGCCACAAGTATTTCAGATTTCATCATCTCTCCAGCAATATAAAATTCATCCAATTTTATTGGCAAGTGACTTGCCTTAACCACCCGTTTCAAGCAGGCGCTGATAATCTTCCGGCGTATCGATATCCATCAAATCCGTTGGATCATTCCAATCCAGCCATTGTTTCGGATATTTCTCAAACAACGCCCGCCCCCCCTGATCTCCCTTTATCGCCAAAAGATCGTCAAAATATCGTCGATCAAACAATACGGGCGAAGATGGATGCCCGTCAACCCGCGGGATCACAATCGAAACAGGATCACCCGCATGATGCTCGATTTCGCGCTGAAGCAATTCTACTGGCACCCGCGGCTGATCTGCCTGCAGCATGATCGCTCCGCCACAAACCCCCGCGCTCACCACTTCGATACCTGTCCGCAGAGAGCTGCTCTGTCCCTGCTCCCACATCGGATTTTCGACAAACTGCACCGGCAGACCGGCAAGCTCAGCGCGGATGGCTGCCGTCGCTGCCCCCAACACTACCACAACCGGATCCAAACCTGCCGCCAGTGCCGTTTTCACAATCCGCCGAATCAATGTCTCTCCTTGCCACGCCAACAGACTCTTTGGCCGTCCATAGCGGCTCGCCCCGCCCGCGGCCAGAATGATGCCGGCAATCCGCTCCGCGCAGCGCTTCACTCCCGACACACCACCTTCAACACGTCCCGCTGGTTTCAGAGAAGCTGTTAGCACCACATCATACAATCCAACCAAACGGTCAGCCAGGCTGGCTGCCTCTCTCGTCAGTGTTTCGTCATCCGCCTGATTCAATAAAACCATTCGCCGCGCATCTTCCGGGATGCCCTTTAAGCCGCCCAACGGATGGGTTAATAATTTTTCGATATGTTCAAACAAAACCGCTTCCCCCGCCTTGATGCCGGTGATTTTGGAAAAATGAGCAAACCGGTGAATCGTCTCCATCGTTGCCGGCTCTCCCACGCTTGACAACCCCACCACCACGACCACTGCATTTACCCATCCGGGAATTACCGGCTCTTTTTCCGCCGGCGCTTTGATCGGCAGCTTCCGGGACCCATCGGCTTCGATAAGCAGCGGGATATTTTTCTCCTCCACAAATATCTTCAATTGGGCAAGCATCCGGGACGGAATTGACCCCAGCCTTTCACCGGCATGCGGTTCGCCCGTCAACAACACCACCTGATTTTCGGAAATTGCTTTTTCAAGATCAGGAAAAGGCGCATCGTCAGCCAACGTAAAATGGATATCAGCCAATGCACCCTGCTCCGTGCCCAAATGTGTGGTCGTCGTGACGATCACTGGTGTCTCAAATTGCCGCGCAAGCTGAAACATGGCAGTCGTCTTGCCGCCGCCGCCAACAAACGCCAGTCGGGTATTTTTGTCTAATCGAATTGCATCTGCAAGTTTTATCATAAAAATAATCGGGGATGCTTTTCAGCATCCCCGGACAGGTTAGATTTTTCCAAGTCCGCGCAGCACTCTTTCCGGCGTTAATGGATACGAATCAATCCATACTCCCGTGGCATCATGCAGTGCATGGGTTACCGCAGCCGCGAACGGCAGAAAAGGCATTTCAGACATGCCGCGCGCGCCCCACGGCCCGAGCGGATCAGGGATTTCCAGCACCACCGATTCCATTTTATCGGGAATGTCCAATACAGTCGGGATCAAATATGTGGACAGCTTTTTCGTCAGCACTTGTCCATCTTTCTGGATCAAATCTTCCATCAAGGCATGCCCCATCACCTGCACCACGCAGCCTTCAATTTGACCCACCAATTGCTGCGGATTGATCGCCTTGCCAACGTCAACGGCGCAGATCGCATTCAGCAGTTTGATCTGCCCCGTGTCCATATCCACTTCCAGGTCAATTCCTTCTGCCACATATCCATAAGTGAAATTGGGGAAGGAATGCCCGGTCTCGGGATGAAACGGCGTCGTACGCGGCGGCAGGTATGTATACGTACCGATTGCCGGGCGTTCTTCATTCTTCCATTTTTCCATTGCTGCTTCAGCTGCGCCAATGATGGAATTGCCTGCCATGAAGGTCATCCGTGACGCCGAAGCACTGCCGGAATTATCAGAGGTCGCCGTATCTGAATACAGTACTTCGATTTTTTCCATCGGCAGTCCGGTTGCTTCAGCCGCCATTTGCAGCAGCACCGTATGTGCGCCTTGTCCTACATCGGCCCCGGCGTGGTGCAGCACCGCTTTTTCAATTTCCGCACCGCCATGCAGCTCAATGGTTGCTGAACATTCCTCCGGGAAACCAAACGAGAAGCCTACGTTTTTCAATGCACAGGCAAACCCTTTTCCCCGTTTCAAATACGGTTTCCCGGCTTTTGGCAGCTCAGATTCTTTCGGCAATGCCCAACCACCTGTCTGCTTTACCCAGCCAGCAGCTTTTGCACAAGCCTCCACAACCTCTGGCATACTCACACCGGCAGGCAAAACGGTGCCCGTATTGATTTTAGAGCCCTCGTGCATCACATTCCGCATGCGCAGCTCAACCGGATCCATTCCTAACGCTTCGGCCAGCTTGTTAATTTGTGATTCGGCAGCGAACGCACCCTGCGGGCCGCCAAAGCCGCGAAATGCCGCATTGGGAATCGTATTCGTGAAAATTGCATACCCATCGACTTTGACATTGGGAATATCATACGGCGCAGTACAAGACACCACCGCATTCCCCAGTACCGTTGTCGAAGTATAGGCATATGAACCTGCATCCGCATAAAGCGATACCTCCGCTGCGATAATCTTGCCTTCCTTCGTCGCCCCCCAGCGCGCCTTGATATGATACGGGTGGCGTTTGCAATGCCCCACAATCGATTCTTCCCGGCTCCAGATGATTTTCACCGGACGGTTGATCCCTTTTTGATGCAGACGCCAGGCAGCCAGCGCCAGCACAATCTGCACCGACATATCTTCCCGCCCCCCGAACGCACCGCCAATTGCGGGATAAATCACCCGTACCTGCTCAACCGGAATATTTAGCGCGTGGGCGATTTCTCCCTGTTCTTCATGCACCCATTGACCAGCAACAATTACGGTCACACGGCCTTCCTCATCAATATAGGAAACCCCTGCTTCCGGCTGCAAAAAAGCATGTTCCTGCGCCGGGGTATGATAATCGCCTTCAATAATTACATCTGCTTTTGCAAAGGCAGCATCAATGTCCCCCAGACGAATCTTGTAATGCTGCATAATATTTGAGGGAGCTTCCTGATGGACAAGCGTTGATCCTGGCGCCATCGCTTCATGAACATCGGTTACCACTGGTAAATCTTGATACTCGACAATGATCTTGTCTCGTGCTATTGCAGCAATTTTCTCGCTCTCCGCAACAACCAATGCCACCTGATCGCCAACAAACCGAACGCGGTCTGCATACGCTTTCCCCGATCCTGGCCCGCACAGCACGGGCTGATCCTGGAAAATTTGCCCGTATTCATTCACAGGCACATCTTTCGCTGTGTATATTGCCACCACTCCCTCTACCGCCTCAGCTGCACGGGTATCAATTGATTTAACGATGGCATGCGGGCGCTCTGAAAAAAGAATCTTCATATAAAGTTGATTGTCAAAATTAAAATCACCGGGATATTTTGCCGTCCCGTCTACTTTGGCTGCCGCATCAATTCTTATCCTTGAGTCACCAATATAACTCATTGCTTCCTCCATATTGTGAAGTGCTTACGAATACGATTTACCGCTTATATCGTTTGCCGCGATAAGACGTCGGAGGCACATCCTGCGGGCCATAACGAGAAGGGGAAAAGATACTAAGAAGCAGGAAAGAAAACAGGGAAAGAATAAGGTATACCAGCAGCGAAAATACCACCGTGACCCCGATCATGACATATAAATCAGGGTTCTTTCCTGGCGCAACCAGTTCAGGCGGAATTGGAACCCATCGCTCGACCTTGTTGGCATCAACAATCAACTTTGCAATCGCATAGCCCATCGCTGGCGTAATAAAAATCATTACAAACCCAATCCCACGCCAAATTGCAGGAACTTCTCTTTCTTTTGGATCCATGGACGAGGTGCCACGTGTACTGTAACCCATAGTCTCTACCTTTCTGCAGCTAATTCAATCGCACTGATAATCTTGTAATACCCGGTACACCGGCACAAATTTCCCGTAATCGCCTGCTTGATTTCATCCTGAGTAGGACGATCGCGTTCTTCCAGCAATTTTGTTGCAGACATCAAAAAGCCCGGCGTGCAATAACCGCATTGTACTGCCGCTTCATCCACAAAAGCCTGCTGTAAAACACTCAACGCTCCATCTTTCGCCAGGCCCTCAACCGTTACAATCTCTGCACCATGAGCGCGCGGAGCTGGCACCAGACAGCTCATCACCGCAATCCCGTCCAGAATGACAGTACATGCACCGCACTCTCCTTCTGCACAGCCTTCCTTGGTGCCGACAAGTCCTGCATCTTCACGGAGCAAACGCAGCAGGGTTTTATCCTGTCCAGCGTTCAATGTATAGCGTTTACCATTGATTGTTGTCACGATTGGCTCGGACGCATCATGATCTGTCATCCGCTCAAGTGTACTTGGCGCAGCGGTTTTTTCGCCCCAAAGTAATACAGGATTTTCAGGGATATTTTCATCCTCCCTGCCTTCCGCAATCGCCATCAAACCGCGCAATGTAACCACCCGGACAATCTCCTGGCGATATGCAGCGGAACCGCGAATATCATCAATGGGTTTAGATGCCCGGGATGATAACCGGGCAGCCTGATCCATCACCTCAGGGGTCAAAGACTTCCCGAGCAGATATTTTTCGGCTTCTTCAGCATGAATGATCGTCGTTGCCACCGATCCCAGCGTAATAAAAGCATCGCTGACGATCCCGTCATCCAGGGTCAATACCATGGCAGCATTCACCAGAGAAATCGCCTGTGCCCTGCGCAAGGCAAATTTCAAATACATGCCATGCTGATTTTCAGCCATCGCCGGAAAGCGAATATCTACCAGCATTTCATCAGGCCGCAACACTGTCCTGCGCACGCCAGTATAAAATTTTTCCAGTTTCACCACGCGTTCACCGGCTGTAGAACGCAGCACAACCTCTGCTCCCAATGCCATCAGCGGAGATATCGTATCGTTTGCGGGTGAAGCAGTCACCAGGTTGCCGCTGATGGTTCCGCGATTACGAATTTGCGGAGACCCCACTTCCCAGGCGGCCTGTAATAACGGCAGTGCCCGTTCACGAATCAACTTTGAGGCCACGCAGTGATTGTGGGTCACCATCGGTCCGAGATGGATCCAGTCCTCTTCGTCCAGCGTGATTTCATCCAGCCCCGGAATGCGGGAAACATCCACCAGCACATCCACCCCCGCATGAGCCCCGCTTTCCATTTCTACGATGAGATCGGTTGCGCCAGCAACAATTTTAGCGCTCTGGCCTTTCTCGGCAAGCGCCATCAACACTTCCCCAATATGTACTGCGTTGATATACTCACGCCACATAATTCCTCCATTCAGAACGTAATCACGCCAAATATCATAACATCAGGCGCTGTTCCTGCCAACAATATCTATTTTAACAGCAATGAAAGCGCAAGGAAACCATATTTCCGGGAAGGCTTTCCCACCTTCCCGGAAAATTTTACCACCTGCTTTAACAACAGTTGCTTACTTCTGAGCAAACGTATCAATCAGCAGCTTGATATCGGATCCGGCGGAATACAGAATCGGGCTGGTGCAGCCATATTTGCGATATTCAGCTACTTTGGCCTTTGCCTCTTCAGGAGTACCAGATGCCGTCACCCGTTCAATTACATCATCGGTGATGAAATGTTTGGCCTCCTGCACCTGTTCGTGCGTTGCCGGCCAGCCCATAATCGCCTGAATATCCCGAACGGTGTCCATCGACACGCCAGACGCCTTGGCAATATGCGGCTGCTGGGCCATATACTGTGTCAACAGTTCGCGGGTCGCATCAAAAGCTTTATCATGGTCATGATCAACCGAACACACAACCAGCTGCGGACGGTCAATATCATCGACGGTGCGCCCTGTCTTGCGGGCACCCTTGTCGAGCAGCTCAAGCGACCTAATATTATAGGTTGGCGGAACACAATAATTCATTACGACACCATCGCAAATTTCGCCCGTCAACTCCATCATCTTCGGCCCGGTAGCACCAATAAAGATCGGCACATTGCGCGGCTCGCGGCGGCCATGTACAACATCCAGCTCAATGCCATCGACATTAATAAAATCGCCGTGAAAAGTAACCCGTTCCAAAGCCAGCAGGCGGCGCATCACCTCAACCGTTTCTCTCATTGCCTGCAATGGATTCTTGCGGTCGATGCCCACGTTCTTTGCCAGCGGATCCCACCAGGCGCCAATCCCGCAGATCACGCGATCAGGAGCGAGATCATCAAGGGTCAGGAAAGTGGAAGCCAGCAAACCAATGTTGCGCGTCCAATTATTGATCACGCCAGAACCCACCTTGATCTTATCGGTTACCGCAGCGTATGCCGCCATCGGGACGATCGCATCCCGCACCAGGCGGCTTTCTGCCTGCCACACCGCCTCAAACCCGCGTTCTTCAGCATACTTCACATAATCCAGACCATCCCGCAGATCATGCGCATCCTGCAAATAAAGTGCTACTCTTTCCGTCATCATTTCCTCCATAAGTCTATACACCGGTTTGTTCGACTCGCTGGACAGAACCTTTCTGCCCATTGGTACTGCACACTTCTTACTATCTCGGGGCTGGATGCAACCCGTTATCACAGTCGTCTTTACCGAAACAAATCCTGCGTTTCAGGGCGGATCAATTCTTGCAGGCTGCTCTCCCTCAGGCTGTAAGGAAAACCACGCACGTGCACCACCGGCGAGGCTTCATTGGCCTGCCCCATCATCAAGGAAGCGCCCGCTGCCAGCTCATCCGCCGCGGCGACCTGCGTAACCAGCAGCTCCCTGCCAAATAAATCTGGCTTCCCGCGTAGATCCACCAACGCAGGCATTCCGGAAACCCCAATCGTCACGCCAACTGTGCCCACCCGCCACGGGCGGCCGTGGGAGTCAATGATCAGGACAGCAATTTTCTTCCCGCTGACTGCTTCCAGTTCGGTGCGTATCGCGTTTGCAGACCTGTCCGCATCTTCTGGCAGCAGCAATATCCAGTCGTCAGGCACGTCACCTTCATTCACTTCCACGTTCGAATGATCAATGCCTGCATTCGCACAGATGAACCCATTTTTATGTTCAGCAATAATCGTATGAGGAACAGCCCGGATCACCTTTTTGCTTTCTTCCAGAACAGCCTGGATCAGGTGTGGTGACTTTCCGGTAATCTCTGCCAGGCTGACCGCTTCTTTTGAGGGAATGAAGGCATCCTGGCGCACACGCCGGCCTTCCGCTTTGGAGACAATCTTTTGCGCCAGGACAATTACATCACCATCCTGCAGTTCAATTCCCTCAAAATGCAGTGATTCCAGGATCATCACAGCCAAATCATCTCCCGGCTTTACCAGCGGAATGCCCATTAGCGGCGTTAATATTAATGGCATATAAAACCGATCACCCTTGCTCTGGCCGCGGCACACCGGTGATGCGGATACCGGAAGAAGTCACACCGTATTTCTTGTTGATGCCAATCAGAATGGAAGTAAATCCCTCCACAACGACAGAATTTTCAATCGGACCTGCATCCCAGCCAACCATGCCGGCATCCGCCACCAGTTTCAACACAGTTTCACGGGCGGCACGCCCATTTCCGGTCACCAGAATATCACAATTCCCATCACCTTCTTCCAGCAGATTTTCGAAGGATACGCTCTGGAATGCAGCGACCACCTTAACGTCTTCGCCCAAAATCTCCTGCGCTTCCTGGCAGGCACTGCCTGCCGGCGGCATCTGCACTTTGGTTACTTTCGGCGGCACCAGCGGAACCGTCACATCAATTAAAATTTTCCCTTGCAAAATATCTTTCAACGACTCAAGTGTCGGGCGATGCGCCTGATAAGGAACCGTGATTGCCACAATATCAGCTGCCGCAGCAGCATCAGGATTAGCAAGCCCGATAACATCCGCAGGCATATCGCCCAGCAGAGACTTCACATCCTCCGCAGCAGCCTCAGCCTTCTCCTGCTTTCGAGACCCAATCAACACCCGATATCCAGCTTTTGCCCACCGATAGGCAAGGCCTTTGCCTTCTTTCCCGGTACCGCCCACAATCGCTATCGTTCGAATTTCATTGTTTTCAACCATGTTCCACTCCTATGCGAATTTCTTCTGATACCGGTTCCAGGCTTCAGGCACCAGTTTTTCTCGGGCGTACCTGGTGATTTCTTCCTCATCCAGGGTCAACAGCTTGCGATCCTGCATCAAAACCTCGCCTGCTACAATCGTCGTGGTGATCATACTTTCGTGGAAGCCGAAAATGATCTGCCATGGCAAATTCCCCGCATTCAGCGGCGTATACGGATGATAATCCACAAAGATCAGATCAGCGGCCGCGCCTTCTGTCAGTTGTCCAATCGGCGGACCGTCAAAAACAGTATTGACCAATTCCTGGTTGTTATAAACCGCCATCTGCACTACATCATACCCGCCCATGTGCCGCGGATCAAGATATTTCAACTTGTGGACAAAATAAGCCGTTTTCCATTCTTCCCACATGGCATTTCCCATGCCATCATTACCCAGGCAAACTTTTACCCCGGCCCGCATCTGCGATTCAACTTCACCAATCCCCACGCCGTTATTCATATTCGAGCGGGGTTGATGGGTCAACCAGGTGTGTGTCTCCGCCAGAATATTGACCTCTTTTGCATCCAGGTGAACACCGTGCGCCAGCACCGAATTCGGCCCCAACAGTCCATGTTTCTGGAAGCGGTCAACGACCCGCAGACCAGACTTTTTCACACTGTCATACTCATCCGAAAAATGTTCAGCAACATGCACATGAAACCCGGTGCCATCCGGCGCTGCCTTGCGGCATGCGTCCAAAGTCTCTTCCGAGAGCGTCAGGCTGGCATGCAGCCCAAACAACGCCGCCACCCTGCCATCAACCGGTTTTTCCTTCTTCACCCGTTCAATAAAGCGTACATTCTCCTGAATGGCTGCTTTTGCTTTATCCGACCCGTTCCGGTCAGATACTTCATAGCATAACGCCACCCGCAGTCCCGCTTCGTCTACTGCTTCTGCAATCGTATCCAGCGATCCTTCAATCGCACTGTATGAGGCGTGATGATCGAGCATCGTCGTCGTCCCGTGCCGAATCGCATCAATCAACCCAACGTAAGCCGAATACTTCACATCTTCCATTGAGAGCGAATCATCCAGCGGGAACCACAAATTTGCCAGAATTTCGGGAAACACCTTGGCCGGCTCGCCAGGAATGCCCATACCGCGTGAAAAAGCGCCATAAAAATGCGTATGTGCGCAGATATTGCCTGGCATCACATATTGGCCGCCGGCATCCATAACCTCCTCACCAGGGTACTGCTGCTTCAACTCACGTTCCGGCCCGATTTTGTCAATTTTTCCATCGCGAATCAAAACAGCTTGTCCTTCAAGAATCTGGTTTGGGTTTTCCCAGGTGATCAATTTCCCATTTACAATCAGCATATTCTTCTCCTTCAGGCTCTATCTGCAATCTGCCGGGCAATGATTTCCTGGTCAACAGGAATTTCAAAGAATCGTACCCCGACCGCGTTATAAATCGCATTGGTGATCGCGGGTGATGTCGGCACCAATACCACTTCACCTACCCCTTTAGCGCCAAATGGGCCTTCAGCAACTTTCTCTTCAACTACGATAGAGGTAATTTCAGGGGTTTGCGAAATATTTGGCATCCGGTACATTGCCAGGCGGTCTGTCACCACACGTCCTTCATTCATAATAAACTTTTCGGTCAGTGCATGACCAACGCCCATCACCACGCCGCCTTCTACCTGCACTTGCAGACCCAGCGGGTTGATCACCGTGCCAACATCGTTGGCTGCGATCACGTTCAACACACACACCTCACCCGTTAGCGTATCCACCTCAACTTCTGCTGCCTGCACAGCAAAAGAGAATGCGAAATGCATATCTCCGCCTTCGCCCAATGGTTTCGTCTCCGGCGCTGAATACAAATACTTCGCCCGTAAATCCATGCCCTTCTGTTTCATTTCCTTTGCCAAATCACTCAAATCGATGCTGTGGCCATTGGCATGAATGCGTCCATCCTTCATCGTAATCAAATCTGGAGAAATATCATATTTTTCAGCAACTTCACCCACCAGCGCATCCCGCAAAACACGGGCCGCGTGCCGCACGGCATTGCCAGACATGAAAGTTTGCCGGGAAGCTGTCGTTGGACCGCCATTCGGGGTCAGATCCGTATCAGACAGCAGCACTTTCACCTTTTCAAGCGGCATACTCAATTCCTCGGCGGTAATGATCTGCAACACCGCTACCAACCCTTGCCCAATTTCTGCTGATGAGGTACGTGATTCCACGGTTCCATCCTCAAATAACTCAACCGTCGCGCCCGCTTCATCAGGAATACCGCCACCCAGGCCAGTGTTCTTATATGCCGCCGCAATCCCCCAAGAACGGCGCTTGTTGGGTTTGCCTGGCACCGTCCTTGATGTAAAGGGGGCATCTCCCGCAACGCGCTTCAACTCGGCTTCCACCTTGTCAATACACTCCACCAAACCAACACTCTCAGTCAATACCTGACCCGTATTGGTCACGCTGCCAACCCTCAAGGCATTCTTTCTGCGGAACTCCACCCTGTCGATATCCAGTTTTTCTGCCATCATATCCATCATCGTTTCAACCCCAAAAGCAGATTGCATCACCCCAAAACCGCGGTATGCACCTGCCGGGACATTATTGGTATACATGGCAAAACAATCACCCTTCACATGCGGCATTTCATAAGGCCCTGAAGAATGTGTGGTAGCCCGCGTCATCACCGCCTCACCCAGCGAAGCATAAGCGCCAGTATCCCCATACAGCTCGGTTTCCACCGCAACCAATGTACCGTCTTGCTTCGCACCCATTTTGACCCGCATCTGAGTCGCATGCCGCTTTACATCATAGGTGATCGACTCGTGCCGATCATACAACACCTTCACCGGACGTTTAATCGCATTACACAGCAGCGCTGCATGGATCTGTCCGGCAATATCTTCCTTACCGCCAAAACCGCCGCCGATCAACATGCCTACCACACGCACCCGTTCTTCCGGCCATCCCAGGGCCAAAGCCACCATCTCGCGGTCTTCGTAGGCTATCTGTGACCCAACGAAAATTTCCATCCGCCCTTCCGGCGTCAACTGGGCAATACTACACTCTGGCTCAAGGAAAGCATGATCGTATGTCGCCGTGTAAAAAGTATGCTCCAGCACTACATCGGCTTCTTTCATACCCACGCTGGTGTCCCCCTTGCGAACTTTGATATGTTTCAGCAGGTTGCCCTGTGCATGCACCTGTGCCGCACCGCTTTGATGCGCCTGCACCGGATTCGAAACAATCGGCAGTGCTTCATATTCCACATCAATCAGTTCCAGTGCCTGCCCGGCGATTTCATTCGTCTCTGCCGCTACAATTGCCACGACATCCCCCACATACCGGATCTTCTCGCCAACCGCAACCATTGTCGGCCAATCCCGGATGATTGTGCCGTGATAATGATCCCCAGGAATATCCTCAGCGGTCAATACGGCCAGCACACCAGGCAGTTCTTTCGCTTTCGACACATCCAGACTTTTCACAATCGCATGAGGAATATCTGCCCGCTTTGCCCGGCCGTATACCATATCTTCAATCTTCATGTCATCGGTGAACAATGCCCGCCCCGTCACTTTAGCAACGGCCTCCGGGCGCACATGGATCTTGCCAACCACCTCTTCTGCCCATTTCGATTCAGCAAGTTCAGGCAGTTCCACCGGCTCGCCCGTCCGCATGGCCTTCGCTGCAGCCAGCACAGCATTTTCAATCGTCAGATACCCTGCGCATCGGCAGAAGGTGTGCTTCAGGGCATGATGAATATCTTCTCTGGTTGGGTCAGGGTTCTGCTCCAGCAACGCATAAGCTGTCATCAACATGCCCGGGATGCAAAACCCGCATTGTACCGCCCCATATAACACAAAGGCCTGCTGCAAAGGATGTAATGTATCTTCATTTCCATCCAGTTTGCTCAGGCCTTCAATCGTCAACACCTGCTTGCCTTCTGCCCGCTGCGCCGGGTAAGCACAGGATAAAATCGGTTTTTCGTCGATCACCACCGTACAGGAACCGCATTCTGCTTCACTGCACCCAATTTTCGTGCCAGTCAATCGAAGCTGTTCCCGCAGCAATTTTGCCAGGCTTTGCCCGGGCTGAACTGGCAAAGTGACCTCATCGCCATTAACTGTAAAATGCACTTTCTGTGTGCTTACCATTATTTCACCACCTTTATATCTTCTATAGCCCGCTCCCAGGCGCAATGCACTACCCCTCTGAGCAATACGCCCGTGAGATGAATCCGATATTCTTTTGTCGCCCGCAGTTTGCTGGTGCGCAGGCTGATACTTTCCAGCAATGCAGCCAATGCTTCTTCCAGTAATGCTTCGGTCAACACATTTCCACGCAATACTTCCTCGGCAGCAGCACCGCTCTGCGGAATGCGTCCTGCTGGCCCAACCGCAATCCGGATATCCTTTATAAGGTTGCCTTCCCGTTCCATCCATGCGGCCATATTCAGGATCGGCAGTGCCACCCCTTGTGGGCGCATCACCCGCTTGAATGAGGATGCCTGTCCGGCCTTCTTTAAAGGGAGTACAAATTCGACAATCAATTCCTGCTGCGGATCAAGGGTTGATTTACCAGGGCCGGCATACAGCTCAATCAACGGCGCTTCACGGATACCATCCTTGTGGGCGATTCTGACTTTTGCGCCCAATGAAAGCAGGGCAATCGTCCCATCACCGGCTGGAAGCGCGTGGGCAACATTCCCGCCAAGCGTGGCCGTATTGCGCACCTGCGGGCCGCCGATCAAACCCGTCGCTTCTGACAATGCCTGCGCGTGTTGAATAACCATCGGCGATTCAGTCAAATCATTCAGCGGCACTGCTGCGCCAATATACAGATGATCGCCCTTGATTTCGAAACGCTGCAATTCCGGGATGCTGTTCACATCCACCAGCGCTTCCACTGCCGGGCACCTTCCCTGCCTTAAATCTAAAAGCAGATCCGTACCTCCAGCCACAAGGCGAACCGAACCAGGTGCATATTCTGAGAGCACCCTTAATACATCTTGAATAGAATTGGGGATTAAATACTCGTTATAGGTTGGCATAGGATCGGTGGGGCAGAGGAAGGCGGTACTTTTCGACGGGCCTGTTCCACTACTGGTCCGACGCCAACTTAAATCTTGGGATTATTTAAGTCGACCACCGAACCCTGCGCACATTTATTTTAGCACATTCCGGGGAAAATAAAAATAATTCTGTCAGACAAATTAGGTTTTTCCACTGCAATCGTTTGCTTACTTCTCAGCAATCCTGCATTTCCAGGACGTCAGTACGATTTCCCTCGATTTTTTAAAGATCACTTTGCAGCGTGGAAGCATATCCTTCGTTTTGCCCCATTTCTTCCTTATTTCTTTCGAGATTCCAATATTTCAGCAGTATAATTCAACCCGTACCAACAAAATCAACCAGGAGCCGCCATGACCATTAACCTCACCGATGCAATTCAGTACGCACACAATCAACACGAAAACACCCTGAATGAACTGAAGCATCTTGTAAAAATTCCGTCGGTTTCTACAGACCCGGATCACACAGCAGATATGCACGAAGCAGCCCGGTGGCTGGAAAACAAACTCACCTCACTGGGCTTTACCGCCCGGATTTTCGAAACCGACAAACACCCCATTGTATTCGCTGAATACAAGTTTTCGCCGGACGCTACCACCATTCTTGTATATGGACACTATGACGTCCAACCGCCCGACCCCTTGGACTTGTGGAAAACCGGCCCCTTCATGCCTGAAATCCGTGGAGAATATCTCTTTGGGCGCGGCGCTTCCGATATGAAAGGCCAGGTCATCGCCAGCATCAATGCCGTCGAGTCCCTGCTTAAATTTGACAGTCTGAAAGTTAACGTCAAATTCATCATCGAAGGGGAAGAAGAAATCGGCTCCCCCAGTCTGAAGAAATTTCTGGAAGAACACAAAGAACTTTTCACCGCAAACATCGCCCTCAATCCCGATACCGGCATGATTGCCCCAGACGTCCCCACCATCACCCTGGGGCTGCGCGGCGTCGCTCATTTTGAGCTGAATATCTACGGCCCCAATCGCGACCTGCACTCTGGTATGTTTGGCGGCGCGATTCACAACCCTGCCCAGGTGATGTGTGATGTCCTCTCTGGCATGCACAACCCGGATGGCAGCGTTGCGCTGCCTGGATTTTACGATAGCGTCCGCACTTTATCCGAAGACGAAAAAGCAGAACTGGCCCGCCTTCCCATGAATGAGGATACCTATATCCAACAAACTGGCGTACCCAAACTGTGGGGAGAGCCTGGTTTTACCGCTGCAGAAAGAATTGGCGCACGCCCCACCCTGGAGATTAATGGCATGTATTCCGGTTATCTCGGTGAGGGCTCCAAAACCATTATTCCTTCTTTTGCCCACGGCAAAGTCTCCCTGCGCCTCGTCCCCAATCAGGACCCTGCCGAAGTAAAACAACAAATCCAGGAATATCTTGAATCAAAAATTCCTGATACCGTCACCTGGGATATCAAAGGTCCTCGCGGCGCATCCGCCTCCATCGTAGATCGCAATCTGCCCGCCACCATCGCACTCAGAGACGCCCTTGAAACCGTCTGGGGAAAAGCGCCCGTCTACAAGCTTGAAGGCGGCAGCGTCCCCGTAGTAGGAAGTATGGAGAATATTCTAGGAATAAAATCCGTCCTCACCGGCTTTGGCCTCCCGGGAGACAATATCCACTCGCCAAACGAGAAACTGCACCTCCCCACCTGGAAGAACGGGATCGATACACTGATCCATTTTTTTTCAAATATGACGAAAATATAGGTTGAAAGAATAAATCATGGAAAAACTAAAAATGCCGTCCTATGGCGGCCAGGCCCTGCTGGAAGGTATATTGATGCGCGGCGCAAATTACGTCGCCGCTGCATTCCGTCTTCCTGATGGCAGCATTGAAATTGTTACCGAAAAATTGTCCGGGATCTACAATAGCAAGATCAGGGAAATTCCCTTCCTGCGCGGGCTGATCGTCCTCTGGGATGCCCTGATACTGGGTACCCGCTTCCTGACACTCTCGGCAAATGCCCAAACTGGCGAAGACGAAAAAATCGAAGGCCCCACCCTCTACATCACCCTGCTCGCATCCCTTACCCTGGCTGTCGTCCTCTTCTTCCTCACCCCCGCTGCCTTGGGACAATGGCTGGGCAAGTTGCTCGACCTTTCTGCCTGGGTTAGCAATCTCATTGAGGGTATTGTGCGCCTCATCTTCACCATTATTTACGTTGTTGTCATCGGGAAAATGGATGAAATTGACCGCGTTTTCGCCTATCATGGTGCCGAGCACAAAACCATTAACGCTTTTGAAGCCGGTGCTGAACTAACGCCTGAAAATGTACAAACCTATTCGCGCGAACACCCTCGCTGCGGTACCGCCTTTCTGCTTACCCTCATCCTGATTTCCCTGGTCTTTTTTGCTGCGCTGGGGCCGCTAAGCTGGTTTTGGCGGCTGGCTACCCGCATCCTCTTCCTGCCCCTGCTGGCCTGCATCGCGTATGAATACATCCGCTGGACGGGGAACCACCTGGAATCCGGATGGGTACGCTTCATGATCCGCCCCAACCTCGCCTTGCAAAGACTGGTAACAAGAGAGCCATCCCTCGATATGCTGGAAATCTCCATCGCTGCTTTCAATACCATGTATGCCCTGGAGAACCCGGAATAACATCCTTTCTTTGCAAGCCATCCTATAGCTTGACACCATGATGTGTCTGGCTATACTGTTAGTAAAGTGGGAGGTGTTTGCATGGAAAAGTTGAAATATATTCTCTTTGGTCTGGCTTGCGGTCTCTTGGCGTCTGCATTGATCCTCCTCATTTCCTCTCCGCCCCGCGGCGTGCCCATTCAGCTCGTTCCGCCCCCTACGCCTTCTCCATTAATGATCGACATCTCCGGTGCGGTAGCGGCTCCTGGGGTTTACCAGGTATCCCTGGATGCCCGCGTGCAGGATGCGGTACAACTGGCTGGCGGTTTACTGCCGGAAGCAAACGTATCTGCGGTCAACATGGCTGCCAGAGTCATGGATGGACAAAAAATCATCATTCCAGTGGTTGGCGAAGAAGTTCCTCTCACAAAATCCAGTTCAATGGAAGAAATAACCGGGAAAGCCTCAATTGAAGATCTGCAGCCGATCAACATCAACACCGCTACCCAGGAAGAACTGGAGACACTCCCCGGCATTGGCCCCTCTAAAGCCGCGGCCATCATTGACTATCGCTCCACCAACGGTCCGTTTACTACCGTTGAAGACATTCTTCAAGTCACAGGAATTGGAGAAAAAACGCTGCAAGGATTTATCGACCTGATCTTCATACAATAAATTAACAAAGACAAAGCCGCCTTCCCCTCAAGAAAGGTATAATAACACTATGAACACAAAACAAAAACTTGAATTGGCATTAAAAGATGCCATGCGTTCCGGCGATCAAACAGCCAAAAACGTAATTCGCCTGGTATTATCCAACCTCAAACTGGTTGAAGTAGACCACGGCAAGCAAGACGAAAGCAGCATGATCGCATTGGTGCAGAAAGAGATCAAAATGCGCCAGGAATCCATCCAGGAAGCTGAAAAAGGCGGACGCACTGACATTATTGAAAAAAACCAAACCGAAATTGAATATCTGAAAACTTTCCTCCCTGCCCAAATGACGGAAGAAGAAGTGCGGCAGATCATACAACAAATTGCAGCGGAGATTGGGGCATCTTCCATGAAAGACATGGGGCCGGTCATGCAAGCTGCTGCTGAACGTATACAGGGCAGAGCCTCAAACAAACTCATCAGCCAGATCGCCAGAGAAATACTTTCCTGACAAGGTAATAAATTTGCCAAAACAGAAAATCCGCCGACTTAGACTGCTTCAAAATACCAAAACTGCTCAACTTGTGATTCTTGTGATCACAGGTTTGCTTTCCATTGCTATCCTTGTCAAACCATTTTCCGCAAACGCTGCCAGTGGAGCGTACAAAGTCGGCGATGTTTCACCGCAGGATATTCAGGCACCGCAGACCTTATCTTACGTATCTGAAGTGTTAACAGAACAGGCTCGCAAGGAAGCTGAAGCCAATATTACCCCCATCTATTTACCAGCTGACCCCGGCATCACCCGAAAACAAATTGCCAGCCTGCAAAGTGCCATCAACTATATCAACGTTGTCCGCGCTGACACCTACGCTACACCAGACCAAAAACTCGAAGATCTCGACCATCTTTCCGGCATCAATCTCCAGGATCAGCTTGCTGAAACCATCCTTAACCTCGGCCAGGACCGCTGGAAAGAGACCCAGCAAGAAGCACTCTCAGTCCTCGAAATAGCGATGCGCAGTACCATCAAAGACAATCAGGTTTATGAAGTCCGCCGCTCTGTCCCTACCTTGATTAACTTTAATCTCCCAGAAACCCAGGCCACCATCATAGAAGAGCTGGTCAAACCCTTCATTACTGCTACCAGCCTGTACAGCGAAGAACAGACCCTTCAAGCTATTGAAGCAGCCCAAAGCGAAATCACGCAGGTAACCAGAAAATTCATTGTTGGCGAAGCCATCGTCAGCCGCGGGCAAATCATCACCCCCCTCATCCGCGAGGCATTGGTTGAGTTTGGCCTTATCCAAACCCAAACACGAGGGGTTAATTTTATCGCCGCGCTTTCGCTCGTCGCGCTTACCATTGTAGTAACCGTTTTCTACTTCTCGCGCATGTCACCCCCTTTCACAGAGGAAGTATCCAGCCATCTGGTCATTGCAATCAGTTTTGTTCTTTTCCTTTTCGGTGCACAAACCCTTATTCCGAACCGGACGGTGATCCCATACATTTATCCGCTGCCTGCCTTTGGCCTCACTGTCGCCAGTCTTTTCCCGTCCGGGCTGGGCATCATCCTCTCCATCCTCCTCAGTATTCTGGCAGCATTTAGTGCCCCGTACAGCCTCGATCTGACTCTTTTCTACATGCTTGCCAGCCTGATCGGAATTATGATCCTCGGCAAAGGCCGTAGAATTTCCACCTTCTTCTGGGCAGGGCTGGGGATTGCCACTGCCGGTGCAGCCATCGTCCTGGCATATCGTATTCCCGCATTGACCACAGACTGGCTTGGTATTATCACCTTGATTGGCGCCGCTTTCTTCAACGGCTTCGCGTCAGCCGGCCTAACCCTCCTGTTACAGTTTCTCTTCTCGCAAATCCTTGGAATTACCACCTCCCTTCAATTGCTCGATCTCTCCCGCCCCGATCATCCCCTTCTGCAAATGATCCTGCAAAATGCGCCGGGCACCTACCAACACAGCCTGCAGGTCGCAAACCTTGCCGAACAAGCCGCGAAAGCCATTGGTGCGGATGCCCTCCTGGTGCGCGTAGGAGCTTTACATCACGATGCCGGCAAAGCATTAAACCCGCTTTTCTTTATCGAAAACCAGGTTGGCGGAAAACTCGACCCGCACAATGACATGGCACCGCTGGAAAGCTCAAAAACCATTATCGCCCACGTAACCGATGGGGTGAAATTGGCAAGGAAATTCCGGCTGCCGGAAAGAATTCAGGACTTTATCCGCGAACATCACGGCACCATGGTCACCCGCTATCAATACAACCAGGCCACAAGACTGGTGGCGGACGGAGAGGAAGTTGACATTGACGCGTTTCGTTATCCCGGTCCCAAACCCGAATCGCCAGAAACAGCCCTTCTGATGCTTGCGGACGGCTGCGAAGCGCGCGCCAGAGCTGAAGTTCCAAAAAATGATGAGGAAATTCGCGCTTTAGTAAAAAACCATATTGAATATATCCATCATGAACAACAGCTCGATAATACGTCACTGACCTTAAAACAGTTGAATCTGGTTGCGGAATCCTTCATCACTACCCTGCGCAATACCTATCATCCTCGGATCAGGTACCCTGAGCCCAAATCTGCCCAGACCGCCCCGGAAAAGATGGATATCCTCGTATGATCAATATTATTATCGCAGAGACCTGTCAAAACGGATTCCCCGAAAATATCCTCGAAGAGACAGCGAAAATCGTTCTTCAGCATCAGAACATTTCACCGCGTTCAGACCTCTCCATCGTCATTGATACGAACGAAAAACTCCGTGAATTAAATCAGCAATTCCGTAACATTGATGCCCCCACTGATATCCTTTCCTTCCCCTCTGGTGAAATCGACCCGGAAACAGGTCATGTTTACCTCGGTGACATTATCATCTCCTGGGAAAAGGTACAGGCACAGGCCATTCAGCAATCTGTCGAGTGTGAAATGCGCCTGATGGTAGTGCATGGTGTCCTGCACTTATTGGGCTACGATCACGCCACAGACAGTGAACAAAAAGAAATGTGGGCGGTACAAAACCAGATCCTCGAACCATTCGGCTGTACTTCACCCACATAATGTTCTGACAAAAAAATGCGCGTGCTATTATGGCTACACGCAATTTAAGAATTTTTTTCTGTACGTCAATATTAACCTGAGGCGCGTTTAATTGTGATAACGACTTTAGTCGTTATCACCCCGCAAGCATTCAGACTTTGACGACTTCACTCATGCCTACAGTAACTTTTTCTGCTTTATCGACAACTCATATTACAAATACTCCCGCAAACTATGCTCCACGGCATACGCTGCCGCCTCTGCGCGATTGCTCACCCCCAGCTTCGAGAGAATACTGCTCACATAATTGCGCACCGTTCCCTCACCCAAATACAAAGCCTTGGCGATTTCCCGGTTTGTTCTTCCTTCAGAAACCAGCAGCAGCACATGTTTTTCCTGCTGGCTCAGGTTCACAAAAGCGGATGCTTCTTCTTCCTTGACTGCCCGCCGCACTTCCTGAAAAACGCGCTGTGTTACTGCCGGGTCCAGCAGCGCCTCGCCCCTCCCTACTGCTTCAATTGCGCGGATCAGTCCATCCCCCCCAATTTGCTTAAGCACATACCCCGAAGCCCCTGCACGGATTGCCGAAAACAACATCTCATCTTCGGCGTATGAGGTCAGGATGATCACCCGCACATCTGGATATTTTTGGGTGATCTCCTCGCACACCTCAACGCCCGAAACGCCCGGCAGCCGAATATCCAGCAGCACAATATCCGGTTTAACCGTCTCTACCATTTCCATAGTTTCTTTTGAATTCGCTGCTTCCCCTACCACTTCAAATTGCGGATGGTGTTCCAGTAAAGCCCGCAAACCCAGGCGGACAACTTCATGATCATCAACCAATAACAAACGTTGTTTAGACATTCTTCCTGCCTCCATACCCATGACTTTGATACCTCTTTATTGTACCGCAGTGTATAATCACCCCAGGCATCTGTATTCCCTTTAGGGTTATAGCGTTTGTCAGTTGCCTGCAAAATTTAAATACGTGATTCTCTCACGAACCCACCAACCTTTAGTGCCGCACATAGGACAAGGCAGATTTACATAAGGGAAACATGATCCAAACCCCATATTTCACGCAACTGCAAGCATCCCATCAATACCAGGGGAAAACCAACCATTGCGGTCCCTACTGTGCCGCCATAACTGCCAAAGCCCTGGGAGCTGCGGAAGCCGATGGGCTGAAATTCGCCGCATTGCTCAATCCTGTCCGCTGGAAAGGCATACTGCCCATCCCCCAGCGTATTCCCCAATCCGCCACCCTGCCCTGGGGCACCACGCATTTGCTGCAATTATTAAAATTGAATACCCGCTGGACACCCTTTGCAAAAGAAGATGACCTGTTGAAAAATCTGCAAAATGAGGTGATACAAATTGTCATTATCGGTGAATGGCGCCCCATTTGGGCGCATTACATGATCCTGGCAGCCTATGATGCCGTCCAGGGTTTTGGCTTCATCGATCCAGCCTGCATAGACTCAAAAATCCATTGGTATAAACCTGCCAAATTCTTAAAACTCTGGCGTCGCTATGGAAAAAATTTAATCTGCGTATTCCCCGGAGACTAATCCTTCAAAATCAGGGATACCGGACAATGATCTGACCCCAACACATCGTCATGAATGATCACATCCTTGACTCTGTCCATCACCCCTTTCGTCACCAGATGGTAATCAAGCCGCCAGCCCACATTCCGCGAACGAGCGCCAAACCGGTAAGTCCACCACGAATACTGTACCTTATCGGGATAAAGTGCCCGAAAAGCATCAATGAACCCTCGTTCAAGAAATCGATCAATCCACTCACGCTCGATCGGCAAAAACCCCGAATTTTTCTCATTTGATTTTGGATTTGCCAGGTCAATTTCCCTGTGCGCAGTATTAAAATCACCGGTAATGACGACTTCATTTCCCGCCGCAATCAATTCTTCACAATATGCCAGCAAGGCTTCATAAAATCCCAGTTTGTAATCCAGCCTTCCCTGGTCGCGCTGCCCGTTCGGGAAGTAGACATTAAACAAATAAAAACGCGGGTGCTTCGTGATGATCGTGCGTCCTTCCCCGGTATACGCTTCTACCCCAAACCCGGCAGTCATCTCAATCGGTTTGGTTTTCGTGAAAGTCGCCACGCCGCTGTACCCCGGCCGATCAGCAGAATTCCAGAATTGATGATACCCGGATACCTGTGTCAAATCTTCAGAAACCTGTTCCTTATATGCTTTAACTTCCTGCAAACACAACACGTCCGGGCTGGCTTCTGCAAACCAGTCGATGAACCCTTTATTGATTGCAGCACGAATTCCGTTGACATTCCATGTGGTAATTTTCATTATTGTTTTTCTTTCCTGTGGTAAACTTAATTTAGATTCGAGGAGAACTTCTCTATGGAAACCAGACAAACGCTTACTGTAGTATACATCGAAGACGACCCAGAGATGATCAACCTGGTCACCCTAATTCTAAGCCGTCGTGGTTTTTTGGTAAAGGGCGCTCATGGTGGACGCGAAGGATTGGCCCTGGTCAACGTTGAACTTCCTGATCTAATCCTCCTTGACCTGATGATGCCAGACCTGGATGGCTGGGACCTTTACCAACAACTGAAAGCAAATGCAAAAACCCGGGATATTCCGGTGATTGTCATCACGGCCAAATCCCAGCCCATCGACCGCGTCCTCGGACTGCACATCGCCAAAGTGGATGACTATATCAGCAAACCCTTCCATCCCGAAGACCTGCTGAATAGCATTGAAAAAGTGATCGCTGCGCGGGAAAACAAGGGATAAGCAACGCTGGGTGAATGAAAAACATAACCGTCATTAATCAATCCAAACCAGATTGTCTGCCAATAACTGCAAAGTATTGCGACACATTTATGTGTCGCTTTCGTGGTTTAATGTTGCAAAAGAGTCTTTCACCGAACATGGGGGTATTACTGGTCGAATCGGGCGAATCAAAAATCAACGCATCCATTCACATGCTCTTTATGAATTTCGATATCGCTGCCATCTGGCTTAATGATTATCTCCAGGTCGTAGATACTGTTCTCGCACAGCGCTGGAAAGCCCTTTACCTCCCTCAGTCACCCGCCAGATATATCCTTGAAACCCATCCCTCCCGGCTGTCTGATTTCAACCGGGGAGACCAGCTGCGGTTTGATGATGCGTAAGTACCTTTTTCCGCTCTGTATTTTTCTTCTCATCGCCGCCTTCCTCCCTATGGGACAAATCAATGCCCAGGAGACGCCGGAGCCGCCCACCTATGTGGTTCAACCCGGTGATACGCTGGCGATCATCGCGATTCGCTTTGGCGTACCTGTTAATGACATCATTGCTGCCAACAACATCGCAGATCCCAACACCATCCCCGTCAATGCGGAACTACGTATACCCGGCCTCGATGGAATCAGCGGACGGCTCACAACCAGCATCGTTCCCCTGGGTAACTCCTACCAACAAATCCTGAAAGCCCGCCAGTTACCCGAAAAACAATTCGTCAAACTCAATCGCATCACCAGTCCCGCCGAGATCGTAACCGGCATCAGTCTGCTGATGCCGGAAATCAAAGAGGAAGAATTTCTTTTGCCCTACCTTGCTGTCAAAGAAAACCTGACCACCCTCGAAGCAGCCGTCGCTACACATCAAAATCCCTGGACGTTACTTGCTGTTAATTACCAAGCAGGCAACTGGGACATGCTTCCGGGAGAACAAATTTTCGCACCCGCTATCCCGGACAAAAGACCACTCCATCCTGTTTCAGCCTATATCACCAGCCTGGAGATCACTCCCCTCCCGCTCAAACAGGGACAAACCACCACAATTAAAATCAAGGCAGATCAGCCCATCACCATCACCGGCAGCCTGGCGGGTCATCCTCTCAATTTTTATCAGGATGAAAATGGCGATTACGTTGCGCTGCAAGGCATTTATGGCCGCGAAGAACCAGGCCTGACAGAATTCCAGATGATGATTCAGGGAGCCTCTTTTGGAAATAGTGGCTATACGCAGTATTTGCTCGTCAGGGCCGTCAATTTTGGCAAGCTGACCAGCATCATTGTTGACCCCGTTACCCTTGATCCCGCACTCACAGAACCCGAAGAAACCTATGTGAATTCCCTCATCAGTACGATAACCCCAACGCAGTACTGGAATGGCTCTTTCTCGGCCCTTACCGACGAACCATGCATCAATGCCCCCTATGGCACCAGCCGCTCATATAACAACGGCGCATACTACGGCTTCCACACCGGCGTTGACTTTGGTGTCTGCGCCCAAAACCTCAACATCTACGCTCCTGCCAGCGGGATGGTCATCGCTACCGGCCAATGGAACGTGCGTGGCAACACCACCATCATCGATCATGGACAGGGGGTTTACAGCGGCATTTATCACCAGTCCGAAATCCTCGTCAATCCCGGTGACCAGGTCACCCCGGGAACACTCATCGGACAAATCGGCAACACCGGCCGCTCCACGGGGCCGCATCTGCATTGGGATCTCTGGGTTGGCGGCATCCAGGTCGACCCAATGGCGTGGCTGAATAATTCATTCCCATAACATCTGCGTGCTTTCGAAAATTGAACCTACGGTATAATAATAAAGGGCAATTAAACAAAATTCAAACAGCGATCTTCTCGCTCAGGTAGTATTCTTATGTCAAAAAACAATCATCCGAAAACAAACATCAGCGAAACCTATTGGACCTCCTTCCAGCTCTGTGACGAGGACCTCGACTTTCTTTACAACCATCTCCTGGAACTTGAAACGCCGCTCACCACAGCAGAACTCATTGAAGCCCTCGTTCAGGAAAGAATCACCCGCGAACAAGAGAAATTGGAACAAGAACAATCTTCCGCGGGCGAGGTTTTCCTCCCCAAAAATAGCTATCAGGTCGGCCAGCAACTGACTTTCCCTGCGTTGGATTATCAAACCGGCAGCGTCATCGCGGTTCGCCCCGGCGTAAATCCAGCGGCTCCCCCCTTCAACGTGATGGATGTTGCCCTGGATTCTGGTGAAACCCGCAGTTTTGCCTATGACGTGGAAGATCATGTCCTGAATGACCCCCTTTCCCCACTGGAAAACGACCCGCTTCACGATCCCAAACACGTGGTGAAACAATTCGGCAAGTCCTTAAGCGCCAGCATCACCAAGCCTCTAACCGAAAACGAAAATCTGGTGCAAATTGCCGGCCGCTGGTTTCCCCAGGCCCTCCTTGTCGATATCAACATCGGCTACCTCAATATGGCTGAAGCCCTTCTCGAAATGGAAGAAGGCGGCCCCCTTTCCACGCATGCTATCCTGAAGCAGATTGAACTCCCCACAGATGTCAATGAAAAACTGACAGAATTCTCATTAAATTTTGCATTACAGGAAGACCCCCGCTTTGATGAAGTCGGCCCCGCCGGTGAAACCATGTGGTTCCTCCATCAACTGGAACCTGCCATGGTGCGTGAAACCCCCATCTACCTCAAACATTCCGAGTTTGAGTATGATCTCGAAAATCTTCAGGAATTTACCGAAATGCTGGAAGAAGACGTCATTGATGAGTTACAACCGGAAAATGAGACCTGCTGCGAAGATGAGGAAGTGGCTGTCACCCTCATCTTCCCGCACTGGCAGTCTGGCACCCTGCCCCTCTCTGACCGGATTCACCGCCTCTTCCCCACCGCTTACGAAGCCCCGCGTGTTCAATTCACCTTCATTGACGCCGACACGGACGAAACCTTCCCCGGCTGGGTAGTTCGCACCGATAAATACGTCTACGGCCTCAAGGAATGGTACGAACAGAATGAACTCATCCCCGGGAGTATGGTCTACATCCGCCGCAGCGATGAACCAGGCAAAGTCATCATCCGCACCGAGGGCAAGCGATCCAATCGCGAATGGATGCGCACCGCTCTCATCGGTTCGGATGGCGGCATAGTCTTTGCCATGCTCAAGCAGATTGTCCCCCCTGGCTTCAATGACCGCATGGCCGTTGTCGTCCCCGATACAGAAACTCTTGAAGAAATGTGGAAGAATAAAACTTTCCAGAAAAAACCTTTTGAGAAAATGATCGCCTCCATCTTCCAGGAACTGGCAAAATTAAACCAGCAGGGTCATGTCCATGCCCTTGAACTGTATGCAGCTGTGAACATCGTCCGCCGCTGCCCGCCTATCGCCATTCTGGACGCTCTCTCAAAAGCCTCCTGGGCCAATCACCTCGGAGATCTTTATTTCACAATGGAAAACCCCAAACAATCAGGAGGTGCAAATGACTGAGAAAAAAAGTTTCAGCCTGCTTAAGCCAACCAAAGACACCCCCTTTCATATCGACTTCGATTGGTGGAAAGAAAACGACAACGATTGGCACATTTATCTAAAAAGCTACCTGTGTGAAGAACACCGGCAGCAGTTTGAAGAACTTGACCAATCCATCATGATTGACTGGATTGACCCTGAAACTGCCGAAGTGAAGCAAGTCAACGGGATTCAGCACACCCTCATCTCCCACTGCGCCAAGCAGCCGGAATTCATCACCCCGCAAACTTCTCTCGTCAACGCGGTTTTCCGCCTTTTTCTGGCCAACGGCAATACCCCGCTCACCCCGCTGGAAATCGCCGAAGCTACCCAAAAGCCCGCCAACACCATCTTGCTCACCATTGGCGGCACCAGAGTGTATAAAGGCATCCGTCCCTGCCCAAAATAGGCAAAGCTGGTTTATAATGTTCACGCTACGCCATCATTGCCATTTCTTCATCCAGCCCCTGTAGCTCAATGGACAGAGCGTCGGTCTTCTAAACCGCAGGCTGTGGGTTCGAGTCCCGCCAGGGGCGCCTGTTTTTTTGCGGCGTATTATCGCTGCGCTCCACCCAGCGTTCATTCTAGGGAAACCATGACAGACAATAACAACACAAAAATTATCCTGTGCGATGACGATCCCACCATGCGCTCCCTGCTTGAAACCCTCCTCGGCATGGAGGGCTATCATGCCTTATCCTTTATCGAATCAACGGACGAGAAATTTATTGACTATCTGATCGCCGAGCAGCCCCAGGCTGTCCTTCTGGATGTCCACCTCACCTATTCAAACGGCATCGACCTGCTCGTAAAGATCAAGCAGAAAGAGCAGTTAAAAGATATGGCCGTTTTATTGACTTCCGGCATGGACTTACGAAAAGAATGTATGGAAAAAGGTGCCGACGGTTTTTTGTTAAAACCTTATATGCCTGACGATTTAATTTCTTGGCTGCACAAAATCCTTGATTAATCCCCCAACCCCAAATTTCAGGACGGCTTCTTCACGTCATACGCAGGTCCCCACTTCCCCACATAACTCCTGCTAAACCCTGACTCCAGCGCCGCCTTCAATGAATCCCCGCGGCGCACAAGCACCACAGGAACGTTCCTTCCCTGCAAGCGGATAAACGCTGCCTCTTCATCTTTCGGCGGTTCAGCGCCAAATGAATGTGCATCCACCACGACCACCACAGGACGCAAATCCCGCCACAGGATCTGTTCTACGCTTCCCGCCAAATCTGCTGTCAAGGAAGTCGTCACCAGCACAACCACGCTGCCCCGGGCAATGTGGGAAATCTGCGCTTCAACCAATGCCCGCAATGGCATTTTTCCATCCGGATGCACAAAAGCCAGCAATTCAAGCAGTTTGCCCAGTTGGCGTTGTCCGCGTTCAGCAGACAAAATTTGTAATCGTTTCCCCGCACACGCCATCCCTACGTCTTGACCGCTGCGGATAAAATACTTCCCAATAGATGCAGCAATACTAACCGCATACTCAAACGATTTTGGCGGCAATTGGATTTCTTCCCGGTGCTTCCACAGCCAGAATTGATCCACTTTCGGATTGGGGGGTTGATAGGGCAACGCCCTGTGTGCGGTATACTCTGCGTCCAGCAAGATCCAAACGGATGCCTGTGGATTCTGTTCAAATTCCTTCACGATCAATTTATTCTTCTTCGCCGAGCTGGGCCAATGGATGCGCTTCAACGCATCACCTGGCACATACTCCCTCACCCCGGCGGCGTGCGGTGTAACCTCCAGCGACCGAAAACGCTGCGCCTTGCCACCCGGCAGCAGCCCAGGCGGGTAGGGGAATGAATCAATATCTGCCAGATAAGGCAGCGTCATCAAATGCTTAACATGGGGGATCACTTTTTGAAATGCGAACAACCCAAACAAATCACCCGAATGCAAAATCGTCGGCCCCAGCGTCACATCTCCCCGCTCCAGCAGCAGTGTATAAGCCGAGTAATTCCGCCGCTCTCTTTTTCCTACCCAGGACAATACTCTCGCTCCGCCCCCGCCAGCCAGCGTTGAACCGTCCATTACTTCCAACCACAGCCGGACAAAAGGAGTTGTATTTTCAACCTCAAACCGTTCTTCAAAAACCTGTCCGTATTCTTTCCGCGCTTCACGGGATGATCTTCGCACTTCATACCCCCGCACAGAAAATACCCCCATCACATAACTTGTGATCAATAAAAGCACGCAGAGAAAGATAATATTGCTGAATAGTTCCGCCTGTGTGCGAAAAGCCCCCCAGATACTCGCAGCCAGGATGGCGAGAATATACCAGAACGTTGGCCGAAGCTTCATCGTTAATCCAGCAGTTTATTCCGCGCCGTCATTTTGCAGCATACTGCTCTGCGGCACAGGCAAGGTCCGTAAAATTTCATCCAGAATAACCCCGGCATTGATATCCCGCAGCCTGGCCGTAGGATCAACAACAATTCTATGCGCAAGCACCTCCTCAGCCAGATATTTCACATCATCTGGCAGCACATAATCCCTGCCTTGCATGGCTGCCCTTGCCTGCGCCGTACGAAACAAGCCCAGGCTGCCGCGCGGGCTGGCCCCCAAATATACGTCAGCGCTTTCCCGGGTTAACCGGGTCATCTGCACAATATAACGTTTGATCACCGGCGCAACATACACCGTTCTGATCGCCTGCTGCGCTGCAATCAATTCCTCCGCCGAAGCAACCGCTTCAAGTGTTTCAATCGGATGTCGGAGCTGCTGGAGTTCCAACACTTGCACTTCCTCCATCACACCTGGATATCCCAATCGCACCCTCAGCAAAAACCGGTCAAGCTGCGCTTCGGGCAGCGGGAATGTTCCCTCATATTCGATCGGGTTTTGGGTTGCCAGCACCATAAATGGCGCTGGCAAAAAATGCGTTTCCCCATCCACGGTAATCTGACGTTCTTCCATCGCTTCCAGTAATGCCGACTGCGTTTTCGGTGTCGCCCGATTGATCTCGTCCACCAGGACAATTTGCGCCATCAACGGCCCTGGCCGGAATTCAAATTCCCGCGTCCCCTGATTGAAGATCGAAACGCCAGTCACATCACTTGGCAGCATATCCGGCGTAAACTGGATGCGCTTAAACGAGCAGCCCAATGATTTTGCAAGACTGCGCGCCACCATCGTTTTCCCCACCCCCGGCACATCTTCAATCAGTAAATGTCCCTGGCATAAAAGACCAGTCACAATCATTTCCAAAGAAATCGTTTTGCCAACAATCACTTTCTCCAGATTGTCAACAATACGCTTGCTAAAGGGTTGAATATCAGGAATATTCATACGCTGTTTACTCCGTTTCTTTACATTTACACAGCCGGTTTCATTTTCCAGGCCAAATAAAGGATTGCTGCCACCCCAATCATACTAAAGATTACCCCAATTGTGAAAGATTTCGGACGATACTTAAATTCGACAAGATGTTCCCCCGCTGGTACAGGGACAGCCCTGAAAAGAAAATCTGCTTTATAAATCTCAACCCGTTCCCCATCCACCCGTCCAACCCAACCGGGATACCACGTATCCCGCAGCACCAGCCATCCCCCGCTTGCACTGGAAACAGACAATGCCATCCTGCCAGGCGCGTCTTCAAGAAGAATAATGCCACCGTTTGGATTTGCTGCAAATTGCTCGAGATGACCATCAGCTTCAATCACTGCGCAGTAATCTTTTTCATCTGCAATCATTTCCTTAATCATTTGCCAGGCCGCTTCGCCTGTTTGCACCTGATTTACACAGCTCACCAGTTCCAATCGCTCACGTGGATCAACTGGCAAATAATCAACCCCGCGAGGCGCCTCTGGATTCACCCTCTGATAAATGGAGACATTCATCAATGCCAGCCAGCTGTTTAATTCTTCCTCCGGCAAATCATCCAGCATATCCATCCACTCTGCATGCCGCTGCGGTGAAAAAGGATCAAAATTATTTGCAGAAGATACGCCATCCAGCAAATTGATGTTAGGCAAACCAATTTCCCGCATTGTGCTTACCGGCTCAATCGGACGGTAATTTTTCAACCGCACAAAGCGATTGAACTTCAATCGGTAATTATCCGATAGCGATTGGTAAACTCTGGCATGACCAACTGCATTCGATAATTCGCTCTCTTGCGATTGTTGTGCATAAAATCGCAAATCAATGTCCGGGTTGATCCACCAGCCAGCCGCCAGAAGATCAACGCTTACCCAAACTGCGGCGGCCACCATCCACATCAAACGGCGCTTTGCATTTGTGGACTCAATTGGCAACAGCAAGGTCAATATACCCGCCCCTACGCCCCACAATCCTGCAAAAGCAGTTGCCTGGATGAAAGTGACATTCACCTCGCGCAAAAAATACCATCCCAAAAATGCACCTATCGTCACTGCAACACCGCCAGCTGTCGCCAGGCGTGTCCAATACAAACCACGATCCACTGGCCGCCGCCATAATATTTCGGTCGCAACCGCTGCCAGAAGCGCCAGCGAGAACACCACCCACACCATGATCCGAACTGGCCCGTTGAACATATCAAATGTCGGCACATGTTTAAACAGGAAGGGAAAAATCGGTGTAAATTTCCCCAGCCCCCAAATCAAACCAATCCCGATCACCCCCCACAGAAATCGCACCAGCGGCGCCATCCTGCCCAACCGTCCCTGCTTCTTCCGGGAGAACAGCGCAGCAACCGTCATCAGCGCCAGCAGGAACGGCAGCAGTCCCATATACACCCCATCCTCATGGAAACTGGCATATCCCCAGTAATTTCCCTGTCCGGGATTCCCAAAAAAGTTCGGGGCAACGAAAGTAATAAACCGCCACGGCCAAAATGAATATGCCATCGCTGTCTCATAATCCACCGCCGAGGTACGCTGTGACAGCATCAGATATTCTGCCGTTGGCAGCAATTGAACTGCGCTGACCATTGCGGCAGTACCAAATGAAACCCCCAGCCGCACCAGGGAGAAAATCGCTTCTTTCCACCCATAATGCACCATTGCCCCCCCAAACACCCACAGGGCGGCGTACAGTGCGATATACCAGCTTATTTGCGCATGTCCTGCTAGCAGCATTGCCGTTACACACAGTATCAATGGAACCGGAAAGACACCTCTTGATCCGGGCGCCTCATCCTTCCGTACCGGAGATGCAATCCTGCTGGCGTAAACCACAATCCACGGCATCCAGGCTGCCGCCCACAAGATCGAAAAAAAACCCGCCCGCGCAACAAAGAAACCACTCAGGGAAAACGCCAGCGCGGCGATGGTCTGTGCGAGGGATTTCCCGCCAATCTCTCGCACCAGCCGCACCATCCCCAGCCCGGCCCACACCAAATGCAGATAAACCAGCACTGTATTTGCCCATGCCAGTGTACGAACACCGCCCACCGCAGCGCACGCATACAGCAGCCAGCTCGGCGGATAGAAGATCCCCAACTGATAATTTGCCAGCAATGGCGCCCCCATCCCGTTCAGGTCATTCCACAGCGGCAGCATTCCCCCACGCAGTTGCTCCCAGGCATACGCCTGCCACGGCACAAACTGAAGCGCGGGCAGTCCCCAGTACAGTGCCCGCCCGCCGAAAATCGTCTTCCCCAACAGCAGCAATGGTACTACGACGATAAAAATCGTTGGCAGATCAAGCGGGCGTTTCATTTTCTGATTCATCAGATCAATTTCCCATTCCGGTCTTCACTCAATAACCTGAAAAACCTGATAGTCTGTATTTTCGTAAACCAGGGCTAAATACGGGGCATTTTCCAGTTTCCACCTGCCCAGGCTATCCTCTTCCGGCCCATAGATCACATATCTGATCGCAAATTCCTCGATCAAATCCCTGCGTACTGCATCAAGGGTACTTTCTGCATAAAATGCCCCCACGCGGGCGTTGACCGCTTCCAGATGTACGCTCTCAGGCCCATGCCCCACCAGGCCGCGCATTGGCGTCCACGCCGGCAACGGATTGGCGGTGTCATAAGCCGCCAGCACTACATCTCCCGGCGAGCCATTCGTGCGCAGCCACTCAAAGACTTCGACCTCTTTCGCCGGCCGGTACAGCGGCGTGGCGATATTCATCACAGCAGTTACACCGCCCAACAACAAGATAACCGCAGGCAAGATCGATACGCCAAAGAACACGTGCGCCGCCTTCTGAAACCATTTTGGCATTGTGGATACACTGCTCACGCCCAATACGCTAATCGCTGCCCACACCCCTTCCGGCAGCCTGCGCTGCACACTGAATGGCAAATAAGCCAGCACAGGAAATAAAACCACCCACCCCAGCAGGAACAGCCAGACATTTTGATCTTCCTGTCTGAACACAGCCTTAAGTCCCGCAGCCGCAAGAATCAGCATCCCGCCATAAGCCAGTAAATAATCACCGAACGGTGGGGACTGGATAATATTCTGCGTTGACCACTGGCCTAAAAAGGGATCATTCAGAAAAGCCCAGGCCGTATACGCCACCACCGGCGCGGGTAAAATCGCCATCTTAACCGCAAAACCAAATTGCTCCCGCCACCGCGCTTTCAACGCCGCTCGTCCAACGATCAGCGCCTTCATCCCTGTAATCACAAGATGCCAGCCAATCAAAGTTCCGCCAACTACTACCGTAATTGGCTGCATCAAACTCAACCCCAGCCACAAACCGCTGGTGGCCAATCCCGCTTTCCAGCTTCTTCCGCTGCATCTCAGATATCGCGCCAGCCCCCACAGCAGCATCGCCCTGGCAAAAGCTAGATGGGGCAGCCCGTAGATCGACAGAAAGCCAAAGCTCTCCGGCGAATAAAACTCCAGCGGCATCCTTTCGCCCCACAAACCGTTCAAACCAAATACGGTCAGCCAGCCAATCCCTCCGCCAAGTGTAGCCAGTACAGTCGCCCAACGCCGGTACCGGATTTTTTCGATGAAAATGGAGGCAAAATCATACGTCGCCCAAATCATCAATACTCCGCCCAGCCAGCGGAAAGCATGGAACAGCACTACCAGGCTGGAATGCTGCCAGCCTCGCACAGAAACCTTCCCCAGCAGCAGATACGGGAAAAAACCGAAAAACCCACTTTGTGGATAAGCCGTGTACGGCGTCTTGAACAACCATGCCCCATACGCCCCCGAAAGCATCTTGGCAAGATACGAATTGCCGTCTTCCACACCAAACACGAAACCGGTATACCGCCATGCTTCCCCCTGCAAAGCGAACCCCATCACATATGGGACGCTCGTCACGCCCAGCACCGCCAGTGCATACACCAGCAGCCATTTCTTTTCCGTCCGCGTTTTCAAGCCATCCTCTGCTTTCGGCGGGAGAAAATGAAATACAGGCCGGCAATCCCCCAGGATGCCAGACCGACACCGCACCCCGCATAAACTTGCCCCGGATGGAAGCTGAATTCAACCTCATGGCTGCCCGTAGAAACTTTCACCCCCCGGAAAAGTCCATCAACGGTCTCTATCTCCGCTGCTGTCCCGTCAACTTTCACCTCCCAGCCAGGATACGCCATCTCGGAAATAACGACCATCCCCGGCCCGTTGGCCCTAAGCTCAATTTGATTTGGCTGGCGGGCTGCCAGTTCTGCTGGCTGAATTTTGCCATTTGCCTGTACCCAGGCTCTTGGATACGCCTTCATATTTTCGTAGATCCTCGTTTCACCGAATCGCACGATTGGCACCAAACCCGGTGCAACAAGATCAAATTCTGCCGCCACATACCGCACATTCAACTTGCCAAGCAATTCCGCATCGGGTACCGCGTCCTTGTTGGCCTGCGACACCTCTCCCTCAGCAAAAGCCGGGATCGTCACGCTGTACACGGACGAATCCACTCCGCTTGCGGCTTGCATATATGCCGAATACGCCTGCAATTGCAGCGGATCAATGCCATCCGCAAGCTCAAGCCCATACAGTGCAGCCGTATGCTGGGGAAGGCTATACGAAGGCGAATACACCCGAAACACGCCTTCCTGTCCTGCCAGATAAGCCGCCGCTTCCGCCCCCTGCGCGGCCGCTTTCTCAAAAGACCAGAACGCCGTGCTTGAATGATTAACCGTACCGAAATCCAGCACGAGCAAGGCAATCAAAACCGCAATACCGGCCTGCCCCTTGAGTACCCCTTGAACCAACAAAACAAGCAGGACAAAAGCGGCCACCAGCACAGCCGAGCCATACACCATCTCAAAAGGAATTTCTCCCACCATTATCCACAGACCAATGCTCAACATTACCGCCGCCACCACCACCACTGCCGCAGATAAAATTCTGACCTTCTTCTCCTTTTCGGACGGCATACTCTTCCGAAAAATCCCCGTCAGCGCTTCACAGGCAATCACGATCATCGCCAGGTTACTGATGAACAACGCCCGCGAAGGAACCCGCAGCAGGCTGAACCCCGGCAATCGTGCAATCAGACGGTTCAACACAACCACATCACCAAGCGCATACATGCCACTTGCAGCCAAAGCCGTAAACCAGAAGGCCTTGTTTTTCCAGATTTTCCGATCCAATAGCACCCCTACAAATAGCAGCAACATCACCGCTCCGGGATAAATCACAAACTCGGCATAACCTCCCATATCGGGGAAAAGAAGACTGATTAACCTCTCCAACGGCAAAGCAAAAGAAAGGTTATCCGCAGATGTGAGTAAGTTTCGCGTCGTCAGCGATGAGAACGCCATCAAAGGAAGAAATTGTGGGGCAGCAATTCCCAAAGCCAGTAACACGGCTATCCCTGTTTTCAGGCACCAGCCGAAAGCGGCCTTCCAGAAACCGGCAGCATCCTTCTTCCAGTCTCCCCATACCCGCTCGGCAAACAACCAGCCCGAATAAGCAGCCCACAACGCCCCTGCATACGCCGCCCAGCGTAGATCCATCAATGCGGTCAATCCCAGGATTATCCCACTCAGCACCACTGCGCGATACCCTCGTTTTCCACCGTATCGCTTCAAAATCCACAGCAGCCACGGCGTCCACATCACCGCACACACCATCGTGATATGCCCGGCCGCAAAATGCGCCTGCACCTTCGGCATTAACTGAAAAGCTGCTCCACCCAGCAAGGCAATCTCATACGGTAAGCCTTCTTCTTGCAGGAAAAGCAGCATCCCGTATGCCCCCAGCAGCAAATGCAACGCCACCACTACATTCAGTCCTGTCGCCCCCTGAAAAATCAGCGCCAGCCATAACGGCGGATACCACATGCCTGAAAGCGGATTTGCGGCAAATGGATAGCCCGACAAAATCGTATTTGACCACAAAGGAATGCTCCCCCCCGCCAGTGATCGTTGTAAAAACAGAAGATTGGGATAATGAGAAATGGTCACATCAGAATAAGCAGACGCCGCCGGATAGGCAAATTGATCAACATAGGGAAGCAGCAATCCCAGAATGAGCAAAAATACAAGCAATGCGACAAGCTTCTGTGGTTTGGTCATGGATTTTCTACCGAATAGACACGGACTTCGGCCGCTTCAAAAACAACTGGTAAAGCTTGCAGGATTTTCGGGCTGCCCAAATCAGCCTCTCTCTCCCCATAAACAATCAAATCAATCCGGTTTTCCAGAAGATATGCCCACGCTTCTTCCTCCGATAAATTCCCTTGATAAAATGCCTCAACCCGTGCTTCTTCCTGCTGCGCATTCACCGATTCGTACGGGTGTCCATACATCACTTTGCAGCCACTGCGGCCTGGCACATATAAACTCAACTGTGGTGCAGCCAGCACCAGACATTCTCCCGCCGGCTGGTTCGCCAGCCAACGCAAGGCATCCTCTTCTGCTTGAGTCAAATAAATCATCGGATTCTTGCTCGCCGCCCCCAACACGCCCGCCAAAAGCAGCACCACATTGGTGGGGATCGAAAGCCACAGCACCAACTTATAAATCCGGGCGGGTGAAACCTTCAACCGTTTTGCAAGCACCTTGCATCCATAAACACCCAGCCCGGCTAGCGGGATATACAGCCCCAAAACAAAACGCCGCTGCAAACGCACCGGCAGCAGGATCAATACCACCGCCCCCACCAGCCACACCGCAAGGAGTACCACCTTTTCCTGCCGGATTTCTTTCCGTGCCAGCATCATCCCCATAGCAGCCACCAATAGAACCGGCGAAAAAGACAACAGGAAATCCCACCATGCCGTGGCAGGGGTCACATTTTGCGCGTTCCAGCTTGCAAACACCGGATCCCAGATCGTCACCCCCACCTGATAGGCGATCATCGCACCGCCAAATACGCCTGTCAGGATCAGTGGCAGCACATTCGCTTTCCGTTCTTTAACATAATCCAGCAGCGCCATGCCGGCCAGCACCATGCAAACAATCGCCACCCCAAAGGGCATGATCACTCCCAGCAGCAGCGCCAGACCCGCAATCTGCCAATACCCGCGTTTTCCGCCAAATGCAAACAATAAAATCCACAACATCAACCCCAGTCCAATTGGAAAATGCGGATTGGCATAACTCGACAGGAAAGGATATGCTTCAGCCACCCAAAAATCACCGGTCATTTGTCCAAAGACAAACACTGTCCACCCCAGACCGCTGCCAATTCCAGCGAGGACAAACGCCCGCCAGGCAGTTTTAATATCATCACCAAAAATGTACTGGAAAAATTGCCGCAGCGAAAATACCAGAAACAGCCCGCCTGCTACCCGCCAGATATGGAACACCCAGATCAGCGGCAGCCCGGTTAGACGGCACAAATGCCCCAATGTCAGATAAAATAGAAAGATAAACGCGCCTTGCCCCGGCTCCGCTGTAAAAGGCAGTGTGAAACGCCATGATCCCCCAGCCCCCTGCTGCATTTTTGCCAGATAACTGTTCCCATCCAGCGGATTCAGCAGAAAGCCGCCAAAAACATGCGTATCACCCCCGGTGATACCGGCCACAGCATACGGCAGAATCATCGCCGCAGCAAATAATACGAGAAATACCGTGAATTTTCTTGGGTGTATTTCGTGATTATTCATCTATGAAAGTATACATTAGAAGGGCTTGACAGGCAATTTTTAGCGAAAACAGACCAATATCCACGCCCCCGCTTGCCTGATTAAGCCCATCTACCTTATAATCGTTTTATGAACCCTGCATCCAGTCTCTACCAATTGCAGCAAACCGATACAAACATCCAGCAGACGGAACAGCGCATCGCTGAAATCAATAAAACCATCAGCGGTGATAAGCGCGTCCTTGCTGCCCAACAAACGATCAAGAAAGCCGCCCAGCAGGTACTGAAAGCTCAGCAAGCCCTGCGCACAATTGAAGAGAAGGCCAAAGAAGTACGGATCAAACTGGAAACCAGTAATGCCAAACTTTACGGCGGACGCATTACCAATCCGAAAGAATTACAGGACCTGCAACTGGATGCGGCCGCTTCCAAAAAGAGACTGGCAGCTTTGGAAGACGAGCAGCTCACCGCCATGATCGCTCTGGAAGAAACCGAAACATCCCTGGCCGCTGCAGAACGCAAACTCAAACAAACCGAGGCACAAACCTTAACTGACCATGCTTCCTTGAATGGCGAACTCAACCAACTCACCAGCACGCGCGACCGCCTGTTATCCGAGCGCAATGCAATCGCCGGGTCGATTGAACCAGCCCACATGAAGGTCTACGACGACTTGATCAAGGCCAAATTCGGTACGGCAGTCGTGCCGCTTGAAGAGGATACTTGCACTGCTTGCGGCGCTACTATTCGCGCTGCCACCCTTCAGTCTGCGAGATCACCAAAAGAAATTACCTTTTGCCCCACGTGCAAAAGGATTATATTCGCAGGCTGACCCATGTTTTCCTGGCTTAGAAATTTCCGCATTGATCATCTCTCCTTCTGGCTCGGCTTTGTCAGCGCCGGGATTGCTCTTTGGCTGTATAAAAAAATCAAGGCTTCTCTCCCCAAAATTCAGGAAATCAAAGATAAAGGGATTGAAGTCGCCCGGCAGCATCAACTAACCGCTGACGAGATTTACTACAGCCTGAACGTCCTCGAAACAGCCCAGGGACAGCACCTCACTGGCTCTTTCTTTCCCCTTGATACCATCATCATTCCCCCGGCATTGCTGCCTCCTCCTCTTGAATTTGATCCCAACCGTGAAGTGGCTCAAAACCTGTCCACGGCATCGACGACTTCCAGCGTTTTACCTTATCTGCCCGATTGGCCTGAACTGAATGCCCAATACCCCGTTCCCACCCTGACACCCGCCGAAGCACTGCAAAAAGGCGCCCGAATCGTCCTTGTGGGGAATGCCGGTGCAGGCAAAACCACAACCCTCTCTTCACTTGCCTCACAGATTGCCAATCACGACGAATCTACTGGCCTGCTTGCTGACCTCATGCCCATTTTCCTGCACATCCTCGACCTCAACATTCCTGACAACATCCAGGAAAACGATGACGCTGTTGAAATCTTGCTGAATGCCTGCCTTTTGCAAACCGCCGGGCGCAATACCAGCTCTCTGCGCCGGCACCTGAAATCAGCCATCAGCGATAACAGAGCTATTTTGCTGCTGGATGGCATGGATGAGTTGAATCAGAAGGAACACAACCACGCTGTGGCATATCTCTCGAAACTATTTGAAGCACATCATAACTTGCGTGTCCTTGCCACAGGCTCCACAAACCACGCTGGTGGCTTGATCCAGCTGGGCTTTTTCCCCATGGCCCTCAAGCCCTGGAATGCCCTCGAAATTGAAACTTTTGTCGATAAATTTGCCCTGGCCTGGTACACTGCCCCCGGTCAACAAAAAACCGAACATTCCTCTCAGGCTTACCTCCTTAAAAACTGGATCAAGAATTACCGCATGATCCTCTCCCCGCTGGAATGGACCTTGCTCGTCTGGGGCGCATACGCCGGTGACCTGCACGGCCTCTCCACCATGAGCGCCCTCGAAGCCTATATCAACCGCTTCTCCACCAGGTCTGTTCCCCGCCTGGCATTGGAAAGCTTCGCCAAAGAACTCCTCATTCAAGAGCAGACCTGCATGCCCTACGGCCAGGCCAATCGCTTCCTCGCCAAATTCAATCCCGATGAAGTCATCGCAGAACAGGCCCGCGAAGCAGATCATTCATCCAATCAAATCGCTGGAGATCAACATCTGCATCAGCGTAAACAAAACCTGCAAAAACAGAAAGTATCTTCCAGTGAACGCGCCATTTCCGATCTGTTGGATGGCCGCGTCTTCTCCGAACATGCCCGGCATACTATTCGCTTCTCCCATCCGCTCATCGCCGGATATCTCGCCAGTTTCGCCATCGCCTCTCCAGAGACCGAAATCTCCACTGATGAATATTGGGAACTGAACAAGGAAACCTTACATTTCCTCGCCGTTCAGGACAAGACTGCCGTCTGGCACAAGCGCGCACTCTCCCAGGAATCTGACCTGCTCTTTACCAACGTCCTCAAAACGGCCCGCTGGCTGCGTGACACGTCTCCCGAAGTGCGCTGGCGAACGCAGACGCTCAAATACCTGCTTGGCCTGATCCACAACCCATCCATTCCCTTTGCCGTCCGCGCCCGATTCGTAGCCGCTTTTGTAGCCGCCAATGACCCTTCGGTGCCGCTCCTGTTCACCAAACTTCTTGAAAATAGCACTGCGGATGTACGTCGGCTGGCCGCTCTCGGCGCCGGCGCCATCCGTGATGCCAACGCAGTCCCTGCATTGAAAAAACTCTTTACGGATCCGGATGAAAATATCCGCAAAGCTGCCGTGCTTGCCTTGGGCGCTGTCTGGAATCCGCCCGCTGTCCAGGCCGTCACCGATGCCCTCGTCACCGAGGATGAAGCCTTACAGCTCACCGCAGCAGAAGTCATGGCCCACAAACCCGCCGAAGGTCATCAGATATTACGTGAAGCGATAGCCTCTGACAGCCTCCTTGTCAGACGCGCAGCTGTCTTTGGCCTCGCCCAGATCAACGAACCCTGGTCGCGCGATATGCTGGAAAAAAGCACCATCGAAGACAGCCAATGGGTCGTACGCAATGCTGCCGCCCAGGCCGTTGAAGCCATGGACAGCCTCAACCCTTACGTACCCGCCCCGCTGCCCGATCCATCAGAATCCCCCTGGCTGCTGGCCTTTGCGGCCAAACAGGGAAGCAGCATCGGTATCGACAAAACTCCGCTGGACTTGCTGCTGCAAGCGTTATCCAATGGTTTGCCTGACGAGCGCATCTCTGCCCTGACCTACTTGCGCACTATTCCACAGATTGATGCAATCCAGGGCATCACCGATATGGCTCAATCCACGACTGGCGTCTTGCAAAACGCCGCCATCTTCAGCTTCTGGATGATGTCCCTCAGCGGCATCTTTTAATATCACGGAAACGATACCAATCGTTGTCGCATAAGCTGCGCTCTTTTCTTTTGTAGGGACAGGTCTCACGACCTGTCCACCCTCGCTTTATAAAATCCAGCATTTGTTTGTATCACAAAAAAAACTACCCGATCGGGCAGTTTTTTTCACTTTTCACCATTTCAGTTTACTTAAAGCAAGGCACGAAAAATCTGGTCAACTTCCTCTGGCGGCATGTCCACAATAGAGATCAATTTATTTTCATCGCTGCCTGCCAGCATTTCCAGTTTCTTCTCATCCACATGCAAGGTTTTCACCAGAAATTGCATTAATTCCTTATCGGCTTCTTTTCCCGCTGCAGTGCTGGTCAGCACAATATTGACCGTTCCATCTTTCAAAAACTTCGTCACTTTCGCAGTCCTGGCCCCATATTGAATCGCCACTGTGATCGCAGCACCCGTTTTCCCATCATGGAACTTGTTAAGAGATTTTCTCATTACGCACCCTCTACGCTATCTGAACAAGAATAAAATCCACCACTTGAATAAGGATGATCAATACCAGCGGGCTGAAATCAATCCTATTAACCGGAGGAATTATTCGCCGGATAGGCCCCAGAAATGGCTCGACAATTCGATCCAAACTTGCTTTAACAGGATGAAACGGATCCATAACATATCCTAGCAGCACATCAACGATTACCACAATCGCCAGTAAATCTAACAACAATCGAATCAACGAAATAATCATCCTGTTCCTTTTCTGTCCACAATTATAGCAACAAATCTCACAAACGGCTATTAATACGCCCTTGCCCCGAGAATTGCAGTGCCAATCCGTACAAAGGTTGCCCCTTCTTCCACTGCAACCTCAAAATCCATGCTCGTTCCCATGGATAACTCATCCCAAACAGTCTCTGGAAATTTCCTGCCCAGCCATTCCTGCAATTTTCGCAGCCGGACAAAGTACGGCCGCGTCTTCTCAACGTCTTCGCACAGCGGCGGCATCGTCATCAAACCCTTCACCACCAGGTTGTCAATGGCTAGAATCTGCTCAATTTCCGGTATCAACCCTTCCCACTGCTTTTCTTCCCAAGCTGACCATCCGCCCTTCGATTCTTCCCCGCTCACATTCATTTCCAGCAACACCGGCAGCTGCCTGCCAGCTTGCTCCAGCGACCTGCCCAGCTTGTTTGCCAGGCGCACACTGTCCAGTGAATGCATCATATCAAACCGCTCAGCCACCAGACGTACCTTCCTGCTTTGCAAATGACCGATCATGTGCCAGGCCAGTTCTGGATATTCTCTATCCAGTATGTCCATTTTCTCCACCGTCTCTTCCGGATAATTCTCCCCAAACAAGCGGATCCCGGCCTGGATGGCCGCCTGAATCACCTCAACAGACTTCTTTTTCGACACCGTGACCAATTTAACATCACCGGCATTCCATCCGCCGCGGTTGGCAGCAGCTGCAATTTGCTGCTGGATCACTTCCAGGTTTTCTTTGATCTGCAAACTCTGTTCGATATCATTCATCCCACACCTCATCGCAAGGCAATCAAGGCGCCCATCCGGCCGGTTTTCCCATTTTCGGCGCGATGCGAAAACCAGTCGTCCGTATGGGCTGCCGTGCTGATCCCCGCCAGCTCAATTTGCTTCACACCGGCTTCGATCAGCGTCAGCCGGTTGGCCGCCCACAGATCCAGATGCACCGAGCCATTCTCCCCCTCCAGGAGCAGCGCATCAACTTCTCCCGGGAAAACGGTGCGGACTGCTGCAATGACATCTTCCCCCACTTCATACTCCTGCGGGCCGATCGACGGGCCAATACCCGCCATGATGTCCGCTGGCTTACAGTCAAAAGACCGCGTCATTTCCTGCACCGTTTTCAGACCAATCTTTTGCACTGTCCCCATCCAGCCTGCATGGGCAATTCCCACTACCTGCTGCACAGGATCATACAAAAACACGGGTACACAGTCAGCAAAACGCATCAACAGGGTTACTTCCCGGTTCGCCGTGAGCAATGCATCCGCTTTTTCATGCTCTTGCTCCAAAGGACGCGGCGCGTCAACCACCATCACCCGGTCACTATGTACCTGCCAGGCGTCATACAGCGATTCAACTGGCCGGCCTGCCGCTGAAAACATTCTTCTCCGATTCTCGACCACCTGTTCGCGCGCATCGCCCACTGTACCTCCCAAATTCAGGGAAGACCACGGCCGCGGACTCGTGCCGCCATGCCGCGTGAAAATACCGTGTACGATCGCTTCTGCCCCAAAACTGTCAAATGTAAAATAACGGATACCATCCTGCTCTGTAAAGGCCATTTATTCTTCCATCCCGGCCAGCTCAGCCTGCTGTTGGGCAATCGACGCAAATTTCTGCTTCATAAACCGGCGTGTCCCTGCCATCGTTTCCTCAATCCGTGGATAAATAAACCAGCCAGTAAAAACCCCAAACATGACTCCTGTCAATGTGCGCAGCAAAGGTGTACTTTCACGAATAATCACCAGGTCAGGAAATATCTCTGTCAGAAACCCCAGCAGCTGCGAACCACCATCCAGTCCAACCGGGACAATTGCCAGCAGCCCCCACAAATACCACGGCAAGGGCTTGATCCGTTGACGAAACAGGGCAAAAAGCAGCCCAAACACAAAGAACGATCCCCAGATTGCCACATCCCGCTCACAAAGTGCTGCCTTGTACCCCGTATTAACCACCTCATTATTCACACCAATAAAATTACGTGCGCTAAATTCCCAGCCGGGTGCTTCTGGCGGAATAATTCGCTCCGGGAATCGGGAAAACGTAAAAGCTTCAAAAGCCTGCTCGCCATCCACTGTAATCACCGCATCCGGGATGAGCGCAGCAAGTTCTTCGTAGGTCATCACCCCGTCTACCCCGGCCAATTCGCGAGGATAATACGGCTGCTCGCCAAACAAAAACCACGACCGGAAGGCGAACTGATGACACATCGGCTTGTAAGCGGTGTATATAATCTTCGCAGGGATTTCCCATCCAGCACGCATCAAAACCGGCGCCAGAAAAGAAATTCCCACAAACAGGAAAGCCAGCAAGTTAAACAGAACCATATAATGGCTTCCCATCCAATACGTGAAACGGTCTGCACCAGTAACTTTCGCCCGCCGCGCTACTTTTTTCTGATATTGCTCGCTTTCGTCCTCTTCAAAAGCTTTCACTCTGTCCTGTGCAGATCGCAGGACGACTTCCAGATCCTGTTTCGTAAACGGATGTTTTAACCGGTATGGTCCCGTATGGATCAACGGCGCATTTTTGCCATAGATAACATTCAAATCAGGATCATCGTCAATATAAATCTTCACCACGCGGTGCGGCACAACCTCGTTCAGTTCTTCCAGCATCGCAAGCGCGCTTTCACACGCTGGACAATCAACTTTTAAATATACTGTTACAACGACCATAAATTAACCTGTCAGGCTCCTATAACATCCACAATTGTCGCGCCAGGCCCGCTCATCTGCATATCCCCCGGAGCATACGATACATGCGGAGCTGACCACCTGAATATCCATTTTGAATCGTCAGGACGTGCATTCACACAGCCATGGGATCGTGCCACGCCAAAATCATTGTGCCAAAATGTTGAATGGATCGCGGCACCGTTAGGATCAAATAAAATCGTCCATGCGATCCCCGGGGTATCCCACCCGGCACCCGTCGAGCCGCCAGCCAGATGCAGTGAAATTGACTTGCGCCACGGCAAATGTACCCCCAACGGGGTTGACCACTTCTCTACCACATTCCCCGATGCATCAAATTTCGCTCCGGAAGAAATCTGGCAAAAATACACTTCCTGCTGGCCTTCATAACAACTCAACACCTGATGGTTCAAATCAATAACAATTTTCTTGTCGGCCGCATCAGGATGAATGGGCGAGAGATCATCCTCTTCGAGCGGACGGAATGCTTCCGCTGCTGCCCAATAAATATCCCCGCAGTTCCCGTACAACTCATTGACCCGGTACATCACCTGCCCGTTATCGTTGGTTTTCAGGTCATCTACCCAAATCACCTGACTGTAATACAGCCGCGGATGGAGCGCTTCCCGCAGCCATGCAGAACAAGGCGCATGTTCCGGATAAATATCAACGTACGGCACGGTGACTTCGACCCACATACCCCGCCCCAGCGAGGTAGTCTGCAAATCACTCACCGGCGTATTGGGCTTGTTATACACCGGCTGCAATGTCGGCGCATAAAGATATCCTTCCGGCGTTTCCACCCATCTCCTGCTCAGCGATACAGGTGCGCCGACGACTTCACGCAGCCACACCACAACCGTATCTTCATATACCCTGCCCAATTCCTGACTATCCGTCGTGGGGCGTGCCCGTAAAGTAATCCAGCCATCCGTACAATTGCGTCCCAGCTTCTCCGCATCCGGCCAGTCTTCACCCAATGCGCTCCACTTCTTCCATGGGTTCGTCAGCAGCGCACCAGCGCCAAGCATATTCATTTTCAGAAAATCTCTTCGATTTATCATCACTCACTCAATTTCAATACAATAACGATCCAAGCATCACGACCGTCAACGGTACCGTTAGATTATCAATATCTTTCACCGGCAGTGACTCGACCATCGCAGCGGCAAAAGCAATGACCGCCAGCCGCCACAAATGACCGCTCATCGGCCCATTAAAAACGCCATTCGCGTGAAACACATACAAAACAATTGCAGAGAAAACCAGGCCGCCAAAGAAAACGCCCAATGTTCCTGCCACGGTCTTATACTTAGACCACCTCAACTTCGCAGATTTTACCCGTGTACCAATCACATCCGCCAATCCATCTCCTCCGCACAGCATCATCAGCGCTACCACCCCAATCTCGCTTGTTTTCCAAAAAGCCAGGGTCAGTACCACAAACACAATCCCGTATAGCAGAGGCCCCTTCAATATCTCCCTGCGGTTACCACTCCGGGACATGGCGTCCACAGCAGCCTGATCATCCACCAAACCCAGACCAACAGCAGCAAACTGCACGGAAATCCCGGCCGGAACCAGCGCCGCCAGAAACCGGGAAACAGGCACATCTGGGAACAATAGCCAGCACAGCACAAAAACCGGTCCCGTTCCAATGTGAATGATCTTCCGGCTCAATTTGCTGTCTACCCAGCCTTTATGCGCAACAAAATCATTAATTCGCAGCCACACCAGGGCAATCAGCAAAGTCAAACCCATCGCAGCCCAGGGACTTCGCAACATCGTCTCTATTCCTCTCCCTTAGCGGATGCGGCTTTGCCGCTCCATATCGCGTTGCTCATCCCTCTTTGCAATTTCCCGCCGCTTGTCGTACAGTTTCTTCCCTTTAGCGATGGCAATCTCCAATTTTGCACGCCCCCCTTTCAAATACATCTTCGTGGGAATCACGGTCACCCCTTTTTGACGGATCGAATCCCACAGCATTCGAATCTCCCTCTTATGCAGCAGCAAACGCCGCTCCCGGATCGGATCGTGATTATATCGATTGGCTTGTTCGTATGGCGCAATATTGGCATTCACCAACCACGCCTGCTGGGCATCCACCCGAATATACGCCTCTGTCAGGCTGACCTGTCCCGCGCGGATCGATTTGATCTCGCTGCCTTTCAATTCAATCCCTGCCTCAAAGGTCTCCAGCAGAAAATATTCAAATTTTGCTTTTCGGTTTCTTGCAATGATTTTAATATCCATGGCTTCATTTTAACATAAGAGTTGTTTTCTGCCCGCATTCAATATCAGTGAATACAAAACTTTGATGGGTTGTGCCCACCTCCCAGTAAGTACAGGTTGCGAACGCAATCACAGCCAGGAGCAGTTACCGCACCTTTTACCTTGATATAATGATTAAAAACGATGGGAATTTTTGTGGACGCTCGGATACAGCCTTACAGACCACAACAATGCATGTTCAGAAACATTCGTGAATTTTAATGCTCCGAAAAAAACCTGCTAAAAACAGGAATAGAGAAATACATGACGCACAAAAAAGAACAACCCGTGTCGACAGACCTGAAAAAGTACGCAAAACAAACCAACACCCGCCTCATCATTGGCGGTATTCTCCTGCTCATCTTCGTGGGCGGCGGGTTAATCTACCTCATCTACGGTGGCGGCGCAGCCATCACTGGACTGCTGTGCATCCTGGCTGGCCTGTTTCCCATTTTGCTCATCTTTCTTGGACTCGCCGTCATCGACTGGATCGTTAGGAAAAACAATATGGAATAAAGATATAGTAACGACTTCAGTCGTCATCGTCTGTCCCGAATGCGAGCAAACCGCCACTGCTGAAAACGCACTTTCCCTATCCTCCATTCACATTGCTGTGCTAATAAATGACAGGCCGCTGAAACTCAGCGGCCTGTCATATAGTGGGATAAAAAACCCTACCGTCCCTGCGCCAGCGCAATAAACCCCAGCAATATTCCCAACCCGGCGGCCACCAAAATGATCATCCCCACCGGCATTCCGGCAATCCCCTGGTCCTCTTCCACCGCCGTGAAAGTCGGGATAGCCAGCGGCGCTGGTTCGGTATAAGTTGGCAATCTGGTAGGTGCATTCGTAACAATGAATTCTGCCGCCAGGGTCGGGTCAATCGTTGGTGTGACCAATGGCGTCGGCGTCGGTGGCGGCTCAACAATCGGCAGCGTCCCCCCCAATACCTCCACCAGTGGAGAATACACCCAGGCTGCGCTTCCTGGTACGCCTGGATACTCAATATAAACCCACTCCCCTCCAACGGATCGGCCTATCGCCGGCACCTGCTGCCCCGTCAACAGCACCCCTACCTTATCGTAGAAAGTCCCCGGACCCGAACGTACATTGATCTGCCTCTGCTCTGCATCCTGCTTCACCACAATATACGGTCCCAATGCCGTCCCGGTCACCGTTGCCATATCCACCGTCGGGATCTGCGCATTCACCGGAAACGGCGAATTCAAAACCGAAAATAACCCCAAAATAAGTAAGGCGAACAATATCACCGCACTGCGCTGCCGCATAAACTCAACTCCATTTTCTTGTCGAACTTTTCCAAATATTGATTATAATCCATTATATGAACCAACAAATCTACCACGGAAGTCTCACTCCTGCAAACCTTTCCCGCAGCCTGATCGCCCATTTCAGCCGCGGAAATTATCAGGTGCGCAAATTCGGCAGCCCGGAAGAAACCGTCGTCCAGGTCTCCACAATTGCCAGACCCTCATCCGGCGGTCAGACCTCGCTGAATATCTCCATTCAATCTGTTGAAGATGGCGTCATGGTCACGGTGGGCAAACAGGCTGTATTCGGCGTTGCTGCCAGCCTGGGCGTATCTGCTCTGGCTGCCATCAGGAACCCCCTCAGCCTGTTAGGCCGTCTGGACGACATTGCCCAGGACATCGAATCTCTCCAATTATCTGATGATATCTGGCAGGTGATTGAAGCAACTGTCAAGGATTTCGGCGCCAGTCTTGAATTATCCGAAAAATTGCGCCGCATCGAATGTGCTTATTGCGCCACGGCCAACCCGGTTGGTCAACCCTCCTGCATCATGTGCGGCGCTCCCCTGGGAAACATGCAGCCCGCCACATGCCGTCACTGCGGTTTTGTTATCGCCAAAAATACCGCCATCTGTCCAAATTGCAAAAATCGTCAATGATCTTTCCAACTCAAAACAAAGGAGTGCTTCTTGAAATTGCTTAACGCAATCACGGATGTACCTGGAATTACTGTAGGCCATGCGCAAAACGACCAGGCGCTCACCGGCTGCACGGTCATCCTCTGCCCCGAAGGCACCACCGGCGGCGTAGACCAACGCGGCGGCGCCCCCGGCACCCGTGAAACCGACCTCCTGCGCCCCATGCACCTTGTCAACCACGTTGACGCCATCCTGCTCGGCGGCGGTTCGGCCTACGGGCTGGACGCAGCCAGCGGCGTGATGCAATACCTGGAAGAACAAGGCCGCGGCATCGACACCGGCCCGGCCAAAGTTCCTATCGTGCCTGCCGCCATCCTCTTTGACCTCACTATCGGCGATGCACACATCCGTCCAGACAAAGCCATGGGATACCAGGCCTGCTGCAATGCTTCTGCTGAACCGCCCGCTCAGGGGAATTTTGGTGCCGGCACAGGTGCCACCGTCGGTAAGATCCTCGGTCCAGGGCAATCGATGAAATCTGGCATCGGCACAGCCTCAATCGAAATCGGTAGAGGTGTCATTATCGCTGCGATTATCGCTGTCAACGCCTTTGGCGACATCATCTCACCCGATGACAGCCGCATCCTCGCCGGCGCCCGCACCCTTCAAAAAGGCCCCCTCAAACTCGGCAGCGGCCCGGTTTTCGCCGACACCATGCAAATCATGAAAAATATGGCTGGACGCGCCATCCTGGAATTTGCTTCCCGACAGAATACCGTCATCGGCGCAGTCGCCACCAACGCCCGCCTTAACAAAGAAGAGATTAACAAAGTGGCTCAAATGGCACACAATGGTCTCGCAGCCGTTGTCCGTCCGGCACACGCCATGCTGGATGGCGATACCCTCTTCGCCCTCGCCACCAACAAGAAAAAAGCAGATGTCAATATCGTGGGTGCGTATGCCCCCCAGGTTGTCGCCCAGGCCATCCTCAACGGAGTACTTGCCGCTGCTGCCGTTGCTTCCTTGCCTTCTGCAAGTTCGATCTCCGTTCGCGACTAAACCGGAGATCATTCTGTTGAGTTTACCAATTCCTTAAACACAGGAGTAGCCAAATGGTCAAAATAGTTGCTGACACTACCAGTGGAATATTATTAGAAGAAGCTCGAAACCTCAACATCGGTTATATTCCCCAAATCATCAATTTCGGAGAGAAATCGTATCGGGATGATACCGAACTCAATAACGCCACCTTTCTGAAGATGCTGCTTGCCTCAGATGACCTGCCCACCACCGCCGCGCCGCCTCCTGCCCTGTACTACCCCATCTACCAACAAGCACAGGAAGATAATGAAACCGTCATCGTCATCTGTCCCAGCGCACTGGTCAGCGGGACTGTACGCAGCGCCACCATCGCTGCCCAGGATTTTCCCGAAGCCGATATCAGAATCATCGACAGCCGTTCCATTGGCGGCGGTCTGGCCTCCCTCGTTTTACGCGCACATTCCCTGGCAAAGGAAGGAAAAAGCGCCAACGAGATTGAAAGCCATATCACCTCAATGGCGGACAGGGAAAAAAACTATTTTGTTGTCGATACCCTGGAATTTCTGCACCGCGGCGGGCGCATTGGTGGCGCGAAGGCACTCTTCGGCAGCGTTTTACAAATTAAACCCATTCTAAAACTTGAAAACGGGCAGGCCGAACCGGTTGAAAGCCAGCGCACACAAAGAAAAGCCTTAAACCGCCTGATTGAACTTGTCACGGAAGAATGTCCTTATTCCGCAGAGTCCCATCTCTGTGTCATGCACGGCGATTCGCTTGAAAAAGCACAAGAACTGGCTGACTTGTTTTCCAGGCAGCTCAATATTCCGACTGTGCGCATTTTTGATCTCCCTCCGGCCTTCCTCACCCACACCGGTCCCGGGATCCTCGGCGTCAGTTTTTTCACCAAAGAATAAACCACTCACAATTTTCTTGGAAAGGTTGGCCTTCTCTTCTGCCAATCAGTAGATCGAATACTCTCTTACAAATATTGTCTGTCTGATTACCCTTTTCAAGGTTGTCATCAATCACAACCCCCGCATATTCAGGGTAGTTGTTTGCATCAAAACCCGGCCGTGCCACCATTTACAGCGCTTCTTGCAATACCCCCGCCATCTCCTCATCGGTCAACGCGATCGGATTCCCCTTCATGCTGCTCGACTGGCGGGCCTTTTCAATTACCGCTGGAATGTCATCAGCCCGCATCCCGTAGTTTCCAAGACCGGGAATGCGCAACGCCGCAGTCAAGGCCTCCAGCCACTTCACCCCGTCTTCCACGCCCGCATTCCCATCCTCCGTCAATATCTGCGCCACCTGAGCGTACCGTGCCAACGCAGGATTCTCAGCAGCCCTCGCCGAAAGCGCTGTAACATTCATCCGTACTACCCCCGGCAGCAATCGTGCGCAAATGGCCCCATGCGGCGCCTCAAACATGCCGCCTAATGGTCCCGCAAACCCATGCACTGCCCCCAGTTTGCCATTTGCCAGCGCCAGACCGCCCAGCAGGCTGCACCACGCCATATCCGTGCGTGCTGCAATATCCCTGCCGTCTTCATAAGCGGCACGCAGCGACCGGCTGCCACACCGCATCCCTTCCACGCAAAACAAATCCGTCATCGGATTGGCAAATCGGGATACAAACGGCTCCAGCACCTGAGTCAACGCATCCATGCCCGTACTGGCCGTCACGGCCGGCGGCACGCTCAACGTCAACTCAGGATCAAGCAAGGCAATATCCGGGATCATCCACGCACTGCGCAAACTGACCTTCACCTGCTTTTCCGGCACCTTCAGCACAGCGTTCTTCGTCACCTCTGATCCCGTCCCTGATGTCGTCGGTACCGCAATACACGGGGCCGGTTTCTCAGAAAGCGGCTGTCCCCTCCCAACCACTTCAAGATAATCCAGGGGATCACCAGGATTGGTTAACAAGGCGGAGACTGCTTTGCCCGTATCAATCACACTGCCCCCGCCAAAACAAACTACGCAATCACATCCATTCACGCGTGCCAGCCGGGCTGCCTCCTGCACCATCAGGATATCAGGCTCCCCATTCACCGCATAGCGCACCACAAACAAACCCGCGCCCAGTAAATTTTCGCAGGCCTTTTCAGGCCCAGACTTGCCAGCACCTGTTACCAGCAGCACCCTGCTGCCCAAAGAAGCTGCCAACTCGCCCAATTTCGAAAATTCACCAGCCCCAAACACAATTTGTGCTGCCGTAGCAAAAGTAAAATCCATCTCGCCTCCAATTGACGAAGGTAATATCGTAGATATAGAAGAAAGTCTACTATAATTCCACCCAATCATGCAGGCTGAAGACTGCCGCCCACACGATTAACCCGCTTTTTTTGGCTTTCCGTAAAAAACAATCATGCCGGTCCAAAAATATCGTCCTGTAAACCTGTTTTCCCTTCACAACCATATCCTCCACCTTGAATTACCTGAAAAACCCAAATTCTGTAACACACACTGGCGATATTATTAAAATTTCATTAGAATCAGTTTGCCTTATTGACATTACCTTCTGATTATTGTATAGTGTTATCCGGCCAGTGAAATAACACTTTTCCCTAATATTGATGCGACGGGCGGATCTTGTGTCCGCTCGTTCTGTGTGTCTGAGCGCCTTGCAGTGCAGCAATGTAAGTTTTAGGCTTAACCTTACGTCTAATCTACAGAACATGCACTTCTATTGCAATTTGCTGTGAAAAAGTGTATGCTGGTTTAAATTACAGAGAACCAATCTCTGCATTATCTGTTGCCGATTGGAGTTAATAATTTTGATGATTAAAGAACGAAGAAAAATGACTACATCTATGCAAGATGCCATAACAGGACAGTTGAGCGAAGAAGAATATCCAATTGCACGCCTGATTGAAGTAGGCCGCCAAAAATCTTACGTCACCATTGATGATATTCTTCATTTTTTCCCTGATGCGGAACAAGACGTCTCCCAACTGGAAGAAGCGTTTGCCGCACTGATGAGTGCTGGCATCCCTTATGTTGAAGACATCCCCCTGGATGAACCTTCTGATGAAGAGCTTGACACCGAAGAAGATGACGATGAAGAGGAAGAGCCGGGCATTGATGACCTCGCGCATATTGACACGGATGATACCATTGGTCTTTACCTCAAAGAGGTCAGCCGGGTTCCCCTGCTTAATGCAGAAGAAGAGGTCGAACTTGCCCAGCGCATTGAGCGTGGACGGATGGCCCGCGAAGAACTTGCACGCGGTCATGTTAAAGCCCACCGCCGTACGGAACTCCGTCGCCTGATTGAAGACGGCTGGGCAGCCCGCGAACATCTCATCACCGCCAATTCCAGGCTCGTCATCAGCGTAGCCAAAAAATATATGGGGCGCGGTGTCCCTTTCCTTGATCTGATCCAGGAAGGCAACATCGGCTTGATCCGCGCCACCAAGAAATTTGACTACCGCCGCGGCCACAAATTCAGCACCTATGCCACCTGGTGGATTCGCCAGGCTGTCACCCGTGCTATCGCTGACCAGGGCCGCACCATCCGCGTGCCCGTTCATATGGGTGACCAAATCAACAAATTGCTCCGTGTTCAACACCAGTTGACCCAAAAACTCGGGCGCGAACCAGCAGTCGAAGAACTGGCAGTCTCCCTGGACGTAACCCCCAAGAAAGTGGAAAACATGATCCAGGTTGCCCGCCGGCCTCTGTCACTCGAAACGCCCACTGACGATGAGGAAGATTCAGTCCTCGGCGACTTTATCGAAGACGATGAAGCGCCCCCGCCTGATGAAACCGCCACATATAACCTCCTCCAGGAACACCTGGAAGAAGTTCTCGAATCCCTGCCCCCCCGTGAAGTTCGCATTCTGCAGCTGCGCTATGGGCTGCTCGACGGGCAAGCGTACACCCTTGAAGAAGTAGGTCGCAAAATGGGTGTCACACGTGAACGGGTACGCCAGATTGAAGCCCAGGCATTAAGCCGCCTGCGCCACCCCATCATCCGCAGAAAACTGCGTGATTACCTTGCCCATTGATCATTTCACCTGTTTTTTGAGCAAATACGTGGAAAAACACACCTTTTTGACCATAAACCCCCCGATTGTATAGCGATTTGGGGGGTTTTATGATTTAATAGGATGGACGAATGGCGCTTCCCATTCACATATTGGAGAGGTAATAAAATGGCTAAGATATCCTTACGTGCATACAATCATGAAATCGAAAATTTGATTGACCACGGGCAAACCGAAGAAGCCAGCGCCCATTGCAAATATATTCTGAAAATTTTCCCAAAGCACCTTGACACCTATCGATTATTAGGGAAAACTTATCTCGAAAGCCAAAGGTACAGCGAGGCAGCCGACATCTTGCAGCGCGTTCTTGCTGTTGTCCCTGACGATTTCGTTTCCCAGATTGGCTTGAGCATCATCCGTGAAGATGAAGGCAATCTTGACGCTGCCATCTGGAACATGGAAAGAGCATTTGAAGTGCAGCCCTCCAACGGTGCCGTCCAGGAAGAATTACGCCGGCTGTACGGTAACCGGGACGGGGTCCAGCCGCCGCGTGTGCGTTTGACCCGTGGCGCCCTGGTGCGCATGTACACCAAAGGCAATCTTTACCAGCAAGCCATCGCAGAAGCCCGGGCAGCCATTGCAGAATCGCCAAAACGAACCGACCTGGAAATATTGCTTGCCCGCAATTATTATCTCTCAAAGAGTTTTGCTGAAGCCACCGAAATTTGCAGCAGGCTGGTCAAAAAAATGCCCTACTGCTACGAAGCCAACCTCATCCTTGCTGAAGTTCTCCCTAAAGTGAACAAAACAGAAGAAGCAAAAGTGTTTGCAAAACGCGTTCAGGAACTCGACCCGTATGCCGCTTTCACAGACCGCTCTGTCCCAACGGCTGCACAAGTCCCCGATGATGCAGTTACGCTGGAAAAACTGGAATGGCAGCCTTCGATGGAAGATTCAGAGCAGCCTCGCTGGGCTAAATCTATTGGCGTAGACGTCGGATCGCAATCTGAACAACCATCAACCGATTGGCTCTCGGATATGCCTGAAGACAGCCCGGAATCTTCTGCGCCAATGCCTTTCATCATTCCTGAAATATCCTCTACCAAACCGGAAACCTCCCTCCCCGGCTGGATGAAAGAGGACGAATGGAATGCCGGAAAAGACACCCTGACCCCGGATCAAGACCCGCAAAGCAATGCCTTCCTTATGGATGACGATGAAGAACTCCACGAAGCAGAAATCCCGGAATGGCTGCAATCTATGGCACCGGATGAAATCGATCAGGGACAGCCGTCAGATTCCCCGCCCCCCTTCGAAACACCGGCATCAGAAGCGTCAGATGCCCCCGACTGGATGGACACACTGGATATCGGGAAAAAGTCTTCCAACAATGCTGCTGAAACTGCTCCGCCAACTCCTTTCATGGAAACAGACCCGGCCGGAGACGAAGAAAACATCCCCGAATGGATGCAAAGCGAGGACGTAACCGAAAAAATCGAAGATGCCCCTGTCGATTCGGATGTCTCAGCCGGCAATTTGGATGAATCACCTTTAAATTCCTTGTCCTGGGAAGAAGAAACCCCGGATTGGCTCAAGGATTTAGATAGCTCTACCCGGGAAGCTGCTGAAGAACCTGGATCGGAAGAAGAACATCCCGTTGTTACCGACATGCTCGGCAAGCACACCCGGCAACCTGAAGTACCGGACTGGTTGAGCGATATCGAACAGGAAGACGAATCAGAATCCGCATCATTCGAATCAACATCCGCCGCAGCACTACCGGAAGACATCCCGGACTGGCTGCAAAACCTCGAAAGCGCAGCAAGCGAATCTACCCGTGATTCGCACGTATCCGAGATCGAACAACCGGTCAACACGGACTCGTCCAGTGAACCAACCCAGCCACCTGAAATGCCAGATTGGTTGAGCGACATGGAACAGGAAGACGAACCCGCCTCTGCATCTCCCGCCCCAACACAACCTGCCATACCACCGGAAGACATCCCCGACTGGCTCCAGGATCTCGATGGTCCTGCCAGCCAACCAATTGATGAAGCCAAAATCCCCGACACACACCTGCCTGGGGTTACGGATATGCTCGGCAAACCAGTTCAGGAGCCCGAAGTACCGGACTGGTTGAGCGATATGGAACAGGAAGACGAACCCGCCTCTGCATCTCCCGACCCAACGCAACCTGCAACCCCGTCAGAAGACATTCCCGACTGGCTCCAGGATCTCGATAGTCCCGCCAGCCAGCCGATTGATGCAGCCAAAATACCCGACTCACATCTGCCCGGGGTGACGGATATGCTCGGCAAGCCAGCCCAGGAACCCGAAGTGCCGGACTGGCTTAATCCTATCGATTCCGAGGCTGTGACAGCACCCGCTGACGATTTGTCTGCCGATATTTCTGACCAGCAGCTCGCTGCCGAAACGCCACAAGCTGCTGACGAAGTACCTGATTGGCTTAAGGAATTTGATTCCCCCGACCCATCTGCACAGCCTGAAAATGAGCAGCTGCCTGCACAAGAAACATCCCTCCTCATATCAGCAGAAAGTCCTGACAGCGAAGCGGCAATCCCGGAAACCGCTATGCTGGACGACGACGGCAACGGAACTATAGCTGAAATGCCGGAAGACCCGGATGAAGCATTCGCCTGGCTCGAATCCCTTGCCGCCCAACATGGCGCAGAGGAAGAAGCACTTTCTACTCCCATAGAAGAAAGAGACACATCTGTACCGGACTGGCTCCAGGAATCAAAAGGAGCACAAGTGCCGGCAGACAACGAACCTGCTCTGACAGAAGCAGTCGCCCATGATTCCCTCCCGGACTGGCTCCAGGATCTGGACAAAGAAACCACTGAAACCCAATCCGCAGCGGAAAGCCAACCTGCAGCAGCAGAATCAACACCCCCCAAAACCGCAGCCGGCGGAAATTTCACCGACTGGCTCCATGAACTGGACGAGGAAGAAATTTCTCCAACCAGTGAAGAAATCCCTGCACAGCCAGCACCCCGTGACGAAGTCCCTGACTGGCTTCAAGACTTCAACGATACCATCCCGCAAGACACCGGGCAAGCAGATGCCGAACCAGAAACGGCGAATAGGCCAATGATGGAAGAAACATCGGCATCAACATCTCTACCCGAAGAACCGGCCGAACAACAACCTGTCGAAAGCATATCCGTCCCCGACTGGCTCAATGACCTTGCCGAAGAAGATCCATCACAAGCCGAAGAAATACCAGAGCCCACGCAGGAACCGCAAGATATCCTGCCAGACTGGATGAAACAGGAAGATAAAACCGCAGACGAACTTCCTCCCGCAGCAAAATCAACCGCACTCCCCGACTGGCTGGAGAGTCTGAAACCCGCCGATACGGTCACACCACCACCCGCAGAAACAACATCTGAACCAGCAGCAGAGATAGAACAGTCCGTATCTATGCGCCCGGCAGCACCAGATGACGAAATGCTTGCCGCCTTACTCGACTCCAGAGATGAAATCCAACGCCCGCCGAGTGATGAAATGCCGGAAGACCCGGATGAAGCATTTGCCTGGCTGGAATCGCTGGCCGCCAAACACGGCGCCGAAGAAGATGCTCTCATAACTGCCGCAGATGAACGGCAGGAAGCCCCCCCCGATTGGGTACAGGAACTCGGTACAGAATCAGGGGTACAAGAGAAAACAGAACAAACCCACGCCGATACGGTATCCATCAGCGACCTGGATACCGGTGTTGACCTATTGGATGCTGCTGAAGAAACTCCGGCGGATACTGTTCCTGAACGGGACGAAGCAGAGGCCCAGGCCCAACAATGGCTGCAATCGCTTGCTTCTGGAAAGTCTGCTGAAGACCTGGCAGCATCGACCGCAGATCAAGTTGTACCGCATATGCCTGAACAGCCAGAAGAAGAACCTGCCCAAACAACTGTAACCACGCAAGCAGACGAGATACCATCAGATCCCGCTGCAGCGTTTGCCTGGCTGGAATCCCTGGCCGCCCAACACGGTGCCGATGAAGAATCCCTTTCTACACCACCTGAAGACAGGGACAGCACAACACCGGATTGGCTCCATGACGAACAAATTCTTCCTGAGGCGCAACCGGAGCAGCGCCTTGAATCCATTGAAATTGAAGAAGAAGACGAGCCGCTATCGGCACAGGAAAATCTCCTGCCAACAGAAGATTCAACCTTGGTCGAACGGCCGACCGAACCCGGCCTGCCTGCCTGGCTGAAAGAATTTGAAGAACCCCTGGCCGAAGAAACCCCGGAAGAACCAGAACGCACACCTCAATCGTCGCAAGATGAAACAATTATCCAATGGCTTCAAAATATGGATGAAGAAGAAAGCCCGGCTGACGAACCAACCAGCGCCCCCCCCGCGCCAGGATCAGCTTCAAAAGACGTCATCACCGAGCCAGTCAAAGCGGTTGAAAAACCAGCAGATGATCAACTTCCTGTTGAAGCACAGCAGGAAATTGAACAGCCCATAATTCAGGAACCCGCACCTGAATTCCCTGCGCTGCCTGTCCAGGAAACACATCCAGCCGGGGAAGCCGTCGTCCAGGACGGAGAACAAGCCGCTGAACCTGAGCCAGCATCCATCCGGGAAGCCGAGTCCAGAACAGACTTCGCCGCTGCCCCTGCCGCGCTCTCGGAGGCACAAAAATTATTGAACAAGGCCCAAATCGAAGATTCTGTCGCCCTCTACAAAATACTGATGGAAGACGAATCTCAGCTTGACGCGGTCATTAAAGACTTGAATGACGCTTTGCTGCGCCATCCCGTCGATTCAATTCTCTGGTTAACACTGGGGGATGCCTACATGCAAAAGAAAGAAATGCAAAACGCATTATCAGCCTACACAAAAGCTGAAGAATTATTGCGCTAAATCGATAGAGCCCAGGAGAACTCAATGGAAAAAACACTGGTATTGATCAAACCCGGCGGCGTACAGCGCGGCCTCATCGGAGAAATCATCTCCCGGCTGGAAAAACGCGGCCTGAAACTTGTCGGCGCAAAACTGGTAGCCGTAGACCGCCCTTTCGCCGAAAAACACTACGCTGCCCATAAAGGCAAACCCTTCTACGAATCCCTCATGCGGCATATCACCTCTGCCCCCGTCATGGCGATGGTCTGGCAGGGGCCCCATGCCATCGCCATTGTCCGCCAGACAATGGGCAAAACCAACCCTGCTGAAGCCGCCCCCGGCAGTGTGCGCCATGACTTCGGCCTCGTCCCGGAGCGCAACCTCACCCATGCCTCGGACTCTGTGGAAAACGGGGCAATAGAAATTGCGCTCTGGTTCGCCGAAAATGAAGTCATTGAATGGGAACGCAGTATCGATCCCTGGGTGTTCTTCCTCGAATAACCCCCTGATCGCTATTCATAAACACCAGCACCGGCGCAACCAACGCCGGTGTCTTTTTGTTCCGTTCAAAAAAAGAATTTCTTCTAACCATAATGGCTACACGAAATTCGTTTCCGCCTGCTCTCCAGTCATGCCCAAAATTACCGCTCTGCCCTTATGCCAAAGCCAAAGTGTTTGTGCTGCCTGTGCCAGCCCCAACGCCCCCATGCCAATAAACAACCCCGTCACTTCCCCCCATACCACCCCGCCGAAAAGAAGCAGACTGACAGAAACCAAATAAATCGCCACCGCTTCAGGAATAGCGCGTGTTTTCTTTTCAAACACCAGCGCGCCCTGAAACCAGTTCAACAGCATATTTAATGCCGGGATCGGCAGCGCAATCCACAACCCGATACGTCCAATCTCCACCAGATCAGGGCTCAAGCCAGTGATCACAGCAAACCAGAGTACGGAGAGTGGCGTAATCATGAACAGCAGGTGGGTAAGCGTAGTTATTGATCCCATTCCCCACGCCACCCGGCGTAATTTTTTTGCCGCGTTCCGCTCTCCCAGCAGCGCCACCACCACTTCATTGAATGCCATTGCCGGGCTGCGTAAAATGAACACCAGTCCGCTCAACACCGGCCATACGGCCAGAGATTCAATCGCCATCGGCATCCGGCTCAACGCCGCACTCCCAATCGGCTGCCAGATCAAATTCAGCAAAGAAGTCAAGGAAAGCGGAATATAAAATTTGGCAAACTCCCCCCAATGCCATACCTGCTTCGCTTCCACCTGTTTCAGTTTTTCGACCACCACAGCGCGTACACGAACGCCGCTGTAAATCGCTTCAGCAGTTACTCCCAGCGCCTGCGCGCCAGCCCCCACCACCACACCGGGCAGATTCCCAATCCGAAAACCAATCCACACCAGCACGAAGTCGGTCACCAGACGGATCCCCGTTCCCACGACAATTGCATCAGAATGACCAAAACGGATCATCGCGCCCTGTTGAAAACGCCGATAGGCAATCGCCCACGTCCACGGAACCATTACCATCAATCCCCAACGCGCAGGCTCAACGATTTCCACAGGAGCGCCAATCATTTTGACGACCACAAAATCATACAAAGGCGTAAAAGCAACCAGGATATGCACGCCCGTTAAGACAATCGAGCTGGTGGTCATGAATTTTCGCAGATTGCAATAGGCTTCCCAATCCGTGCTTAATGCAGTGGAAGCAGCCAACAGCATAATAATCGGTGCTTCAATAATCAAAGCCAGGGGCCAAACAATCCCCCCATACGCAGCCAGATTGATTTCCGGATTGGACAACCGTGCCATCGCCGCACTCAGCAGCGGGCCTTCCGCCGCCATCAACATCCAGCTTAGCGCCAGCGGCACCCACATTCGCATAATTCGTTTTGTCGTCAATGCTTCCGTCATGTTAGAATTTACCTGCCTGATCATATTATTAAACGAATTAACCCACAGGATTATACTCGTATTCATGGTTACGATGGAAAATATACCCCCAACAACAGCCGCGCTGCCAAACTTTTATATTGACACCATCCCCATCTACGGCGATGTCATTCTTGCCCCGATGGACGGTATTTCAGATATGCCCTTCCGTCTGCTCACGCGCAAAATGGGCAGCGCATTCAATATCACCGGCTTTGTCAATACGACCGACATCCTGAATAACGCCGCCTTTCTCGATGAAAGGATCGGTTACGACCCGCAGCAAGAACGCCCCATTGGTTTCCAGATCTTCGGCAGCGACCCCGATCTGCTTCTTGAATCTGCACTGCGGCTCCAGGAGCGAGAACCCGATTTCATCGACGTCAATATGGGCTGTTCAGCAAAAGTCATCCGCCGTAAAGGCGCAGGCTCCGAATTGATGGCAAAACCCGGTGATATCGCTCGTATTTTCACCCTGTTGTCCCGCCATTTGTCTGTTCCTGTCACCGGCAAAATCCGCCTCGGCATAGATGATGACAGCCTTAATTATCTTGAAATTGCGCATATCATTGAAGACAACGGCGGCAAAATGCTGGCCGTGCATGGCCGCACCCGCGTGCAGGCCTACTCCGGCAAAGCAAATTGGGAATCCATCGCCGAGATCAAAAGCGCCCTCACCATCCCGGTCATTGGCAATGGAGACATCGTTGAACCCGAGCAAATCGATCAGATGAAAGCCCGCACCGGCTGTGATGCCGTCATGATAGGACGCGAGGCCATCGGCAACCCCTGGATCATCGGCCGCAGCCATCGTGACCGCCAGCCGCTTTCCGAGGTATACCGTATCACCATCGATCATTTGCGAAGCCTGATTGATTTCTATGATGAAGCCAGAGCACTCGTCCTTTTTCGGAAATATGCCAAAAACTATATCAAACGCTGTCATCCTTCCAGAGATGAATTCATCTCCCTGATGCAGGCTGAATCACTGGATGAGTTCACAAACATCCTTGATCGTATATTTTCACGGGAGGGTGATGCGTAATTTCATTTTGCCCATTGACAAATTCCGCATTATCCATATAATCAGAACAATATTACTAAAGCCAAATCATCAAAACGGATAAAAATGTTCTCAGCCAACTTATTCACCTCCCTTATCGTCATTATTATTTTGGTCCTCGTTCTTATTGAGGACCTGGTTCCGTTTGGGAGGATGTGCAAGGTGTACGTAAAGTAGTAAGTACGGACTGAAAAAGCAAAGCCGCCCAACTTGCGTTGGGCGGCTTTTTTTATATCAATTTATCTGGAGGAAATATCGTGCGATCTGACAAGATCAAAAAAGGAATTGAACGCTCACCACACCGCTCGCTGCTGAAAGCTACCGGGGTCACCGATGCGGATATGCAAAAGCCCTTCATCGCTGTAGTAAATTCACACGTCGACATCGTCCCCGGCCACGTTCATCTACACGAATTCGGCCAGCAAATCAAGGAAGCCATCCGTGCCAATGGCGGCGTCCCTTTTGAATTCAATACCATTGCCGTAGACGACGGCATCGCCATGGGACATGCCGGCATGAAATACTCCCTCCCTTCCCGTGAGTTGATCGCCGACTCAGTCGAAACCATGATCGAAGCCCATCAATTTGACGGCATGGTCTGCATTCCCAACTGCGACAAGATTGTCCCCGGTATGCTGATGGCGGCTATGCGCATTGATATCCCCACCATCTTCGTCTCGGGCGGGCCCATGGCAGCCGGAAAAACGGAAGACGGGCAGGTGGTGGATTTAATCTCCGTCTTCGAAGGCCTCGGCGCCTATAAATCCGGCAAGATGACCGCTCAACGGCTCAAACACATCGAAGACAACGCTTGCCCCTCCTGCGGTTCCTGTTCTGGCATGTTCACGGCCAATAGCATGAACTGTCTGTGCGAAGCCCTGGGCATGGCCCTGCCCTTCAACGGTACTGCCCTGGCAAAGACCGAAGAACGCAATCAACTGGCTCAAACCGCCGCCCGCCAAATTTTCTCCCTGATCGAATCAAATCTCACTCCCCGAAAAATCGTCAATTTAGAAGCATTGGACGATGCCTTTGCCCTCGACATGGCAATGGGCGGTTCCACAAACACCGTCCTGCACACCCTGGCGATCGCCAATGAAGCTGGCGTTGAATACCCGCTGGAACGCATCAATGCCCTGTCAGAGCGCGTGCCACACCTCTGCAAGGTCAGCCCCTCCGGCAAGTGGCACATGGAAGACGTTCATCGCGCAGGAGGCATTCCCGCTATTCTCAAGGAACTGGCAAAATCCAGCGATGTACTCCACCTGAACCGCCCCACGGTAACCGGAAAAACCCTGGGACAGAACATCGCAGATGCTGAAATCAGGGATACGGACGTCATCCGCAATTTCGAAACAGCACACTCCAAACGCGGCGGATTGGCTATCCTCTTTGGCAACCTGGCTCCCAACGGCTCTGTCGTCAAAACCGGCGGCATAGCCCGCGGCATGGATACCTTCAGCGGCCCCGCCCGCATCTACGAATCACAAGACAGTGCCATGGAAGGCATCCTGGCCGGAGAAGTTCAGGCCGGTGAGGTGGTTGTCATTCGCTACGAAGGCCCCAGTGGCGGCCCCGGCATGCAGGAAATGCTCAGTCCCACCTCAGCGATCATGGGCATGGGCCTCGGCGACAAGGTCGCCCTTATCACGGACGGACGTTTCTCAGGCGGCACCCGCGGTGCCTGCATCGGTCATATTTCCCCTGAAGCAGCTGCCCGCGGCCCCATCGCCGCCCTGCAAGCAGGCGACATCATCGAAATTGATTTCCCGAAACGCTCTCTGAATGTCCGCCTGACGGATGTTGAGATTGACCAGCGGATGACGAAGCTGCCCGCTTTCACCCCGGTCACCAAAAGCCGCTGGCTTCGACGCTACGCCAGCATGGTGCAAAGCGCTGATACCGGCGCAGTTTTACGTTCGGATTAATTCAAATTTTTTTATCCCGTACACCTACGATCGATTGGAGGAAGCATGAAGAAATCTGGCGCACAAATCTTATGGGAATGTATTGTACAAGAAGGCGTTGACACTGTTTTTGGTTTTCCTGGCGGTGCGACCTTACCAATTTATGATATTTTGGCAGATTATCCCGTACATCACGTATTGGTACGCCATGAACAGGGCGCTGCACACATGGCAGATGGCTATGCCCGTGCGACAGGAAAAGTTGGCGTGGCCCTGGCCACATCTGGTCCCGGCGCAACCAATCTGGTAACCGGAATCGCCACAGCTTTCATGGACTCGATCCCCATGGTCTGCATTACCGGTCAGGTACCAAGCTGGTACATTGGCTATGATGCGTTTCAGGAAACCGATGTAACCGGCGTTACCCTGCCCATCACCAAACATAATTACCTGGTTACCAGTGTAGAAGAGATCAGTGCAACCATACGTGAAGCGTTCTACCTCGCCCGTAGCGGGCGTCCGGGTCCCGTTTTAATCGACATCACCAAAGATGCACAAATGAATGAAATCGACTGGGAATATGATGACACCCCCATCAAAATGTCCAGTTACCGGCGAGATTTTAGCCCTACGGAAGAATCTTTGAAACAGGCAGCCGAGATGATCGCCCAGGCAAAACGGCCTGTAATTTTGGCAGGCGCGGGCGTATTGCAAAGTGGGGCAATGAAAGAATTGCTCGACTTCGCAGAAAAGACGCAAACGCCCATCACAACAACACTATTAGGTTTAGGTGGTGTTCCCGCCAGCCACCCCCTTTCTCTCGGAATGATGGGCATGCATGGCGTATCCTGGGCCAACCAGGCTATTCAGGAAGCAGACCTGCTGCTGGCAATGGGCATGCGCTTTGATGACCGCGTAACTGGCAACATGAAAACATACGCCCCCAATGCCCGCAAGATCCATTTTGAAATCGATCCCTCGGAAATCAACAAAAATGTCAAGGTCGATATTGCATTGATCGGCGATTTAAAAAATACCCTGGCAAAATTGCATCCGTATCTCTCTCCTGCCGACCACGCCCCCTGGGTAGAAAAAATTAACAATGGACGTGCAGAAAGTGCCCAGCGAGACATTCTAAACTGGCCGGATACAGGCAAACTGCATGCAGCGCATGTATTGCATGACCTGTGGGAATACACAGAAGGAAAAGGCATACTCGTTACCGATGTTGGTCAGCATCAAATGTGGGCCGCTCAATATTACAAACATGAAAAACCAAACACTTTAATCACCTCCGGCGGCCTGGGCACCATGGGCTTTGCCCTGCCCGCCGCAATTGGCGCAAAAACAGGCTGTCCAGACGCTGAAGTGTGGGTGATCGCTGGCGATGGCGGCTTCCAGATGACCCAGGCGGAACTTTCTACTGCCGCACAGGAAGGTCTGAAAATAAATATCGCCATCATCAACAACGGTTATCTGGGGATGGTGCGCCAATGGCAGGACCTTTTCTATGGCAAACGCTACGCCGCCACGCCCATGCACGGCCCGGATTTTATCAAAATTGCAGAAGCCCACGGCTTAACCGGTATCAGGGTTACCAAACGATCCGAGATTAAAGAAGCTATTCGCAAAGCCCAGGCAGACCCCGGCACCGTCATTCTTGAATTTCGCGTTGTAGAAGAAGACAACGTCTACCCAATGGTTTCAGCAGGCGCGGATTTGCACGAGATGCTCCGCAGACCGCTGCCTGACCAGTCCTGAACTTTTCGCTTTTTTTGTTTTCCTTTGGAGGAATCATGCAACATACATTAGTAACT
>CAYURM010000003.1:0-185307 GCA_964447155.1 uncultured Anaerolineaceae bacterium | reverse complement strand
CCATTTGGCTTGCGCTCAAATCGTTCTTAATTTAATTTTCGGATAGGTTCTTAATGGGATTCCAAGAGTATTTGGCATTGGATATGACACAATTAATGAATCCCTCACCATTGGGATGACTCTTAAAATGAGTTTTATATTGCTGCTTGTCAAAGTGCTCACCACATCCTTGACTGTTGGCACGGGTAACTCAGGGGGAATATTTATGCCCTCGCTATTCATGGGCGCAATGTTGGGACAATGCTATGGAATGATAACAAATCTTGTCTTCCCAAAATTTACCGCCCCCGCCAGTGCCTATGCCCTGGTGGGGATGGCCGCATTTTTCTCTGGGGCCGTCCGCGCCCCGATCACTGCCATCCTCATCATTTTCGAAATGACCGGAAATTACAACCTCGTTTTACCCCTTATGTTAACCACTGTTTCCAGTTCACTGTTTTCAAAATGGCTCAGTGAAGACACAATTTACACGAAAAAATTAACCCGCCGGGGGATCGCCCCCAAAAATAAACACAACCGCCATTCTCAAAATTGACAATCGCTTAAAAGCAAAAACCCCCGGACATCAAGCCCAGGGGCAAGCTTCTCTACACTAAACGAAGAGCCTAGCTCTCGTCAGTCGAGATAACTTCGCGGCCTTTGTAATGCCCACAGCTTGGGCAAACGGTGTGAGGCAAGCGCATCTCGCCACAGTTGTTGCACTGCACCAGATGTGCGGGTTTCAGAAAATCATTTGCCCGGCGGCGATCACGACGGCCTTTGGAAATTTTTCGTTTTGGAAGCGGACCCATTATTTACTCCTGTAAATGATTACATATTTCTTATTTTTTAAACAAGCTTGCCAATTATACGAAAGAAACCCCCTTAGGTCAAGGATGAGTTTGACACACTTTGAGAACCTCAAATGCCATCTTCTGGAAAAGGACTTCTTTGAGCAAGCCCACCCACACGCAATTACCAAAATTTAGCAAATTGCCTCTCCGAATTACAAAAACTGTATTAAAATGAATAGCATGGAAATTCAAATCGCAGTTGCCAAGATCAATAAATATGCATCGTCCGACAGCGGAGACACGATTGAAATTGTCGAACGGCCTAATGGCGGCATCTCTGCTGTCATCGCAGACGGGCAATCTTCCGGCCGAGGAGCAAAATCTTCCTCTACGATGGTTGTCCGCAAAGTGCTGTCCCTCCTGGCCGAAGGCGTTCGTGACGGCGCGGCAGCCCGCGCCGCATCCGATAATCTCTACACCGAGAAGCACGGTAAAGTAACCGCCTGCTTGAGCATCCTCTCGGTAGACCTCGAAACCGGCACAATTGTCGTTACCCGCAATTCCCCCACCCCGGTCTATGTAGCCTATCAGGACAAAATTGATAAAATTTCTTCGGATTCGAAGCCCATTGGCTCCTCTCGTAACATCCGTCCTTCGATTTCCGAATTTTCCCTGCGCTGCGGCACCACCCTCGTACTGTTCACCGATGGTCTCATCTTTGCCGGTGAACGCTATGGACTTGAAATGAATGTCAGCACCTTGATGGAATCCATGCTCGAAGAAATGGAACCCTCAGCACAATACATGGCCGACAACATCCTCACCGAAGCCATGCGGCTGGACCAGAATCGCCCCAATGACGATATCAGCGTGGTTGTTTTGCGTGTTCTCCCGGATGAAACGGACACGGTACGCCGAATGGTCGTCCGTCTCCCGGTTCCGCCGCTGCAAAGACCCTGTTAACATGACACGCCAAACGGGTCATACAATCATCGGTATTGTAGGGCCTTGCGCGGCTGGAAAATCCACGCTCATTAAAGAATTAACCAGACCGGACATTATCGCGAAACATATTGCTCAGGAGCATTCTTTCGTTCCCGCCATGTGGAAACGTTTGACATCCCCTGATATCCTCATATTTCTCGATGTTTCCTTTGAAGAATCGATGAAACGCAGAAAACAGAACTGGTCGATAAAAGACTACCAGGAGCAGCATCGTCGTCTGCGTCATGCCCGCCAGCACGCCGACCTTTACGTGGATACCACCAGTCTTACCCCGCAAGAAGTGCTTGAAAAAGTATTGCAATATATCGACGCTTCAGCACCTCCCCCATCTCCACATCCTCCCCAATCACCATGATGACTTCAGCCGTCATTGCCAGCCGGCCGTTTCAAGCTTTAATAAGATGCGCTAACTTCCCATCAAGCCTCTTCTTATCTTTCTTTTTTTCCACGATTTTAAAAATAGCGGTATAATTTGACGAAACGCCAGCCACTGGCTGGCATTTGTCATTATTCGGAGGCTTTGAAAGAATGAAACAAAGATATGTCAAATTAATCTTGATCCTCCTGTTGCTCGCTGTTGTCATCTGGATTGACCTCCCCAACAACCCGGGAATCCATTTCGGCAGCATCGATCGCAATCTGGACACCGTACTCGGCCTCGATCTGCAAGGCGGTCTGCAGGTGCTGCTGGAAGCCGACCTGCCCGCTGAAACGGCAATCGACCCCGCAGACATGCAAACTGCCCGCCAGATCCTCGAAAACCGCAGCAATGGTCTTGGCGTCAGCGAAGTTACCTTCCAGGTAGCTGGCTCAAACCGCATTGTTGGCGAATTTCCCGGCCTCGAAAATACAGAAGAGGTGATTGCCGTCCTTAAGGAAACCGGCCAACTGGAATTTGTGGACACCGGCGACAACTTCTTCACCCCTGGCACAGAAATCATCACCGACCTAAACGCCCCCCAGTTGACCCAGCCCGCAGACCTGACCGGCGAAGTGCCCGTTGTATATCATACTGTCATCACCGGCGCCAATCTGAAGGATGTGTCGGTTACCCAGGGCCAGCTGGGAGAAATTCTGGTGGCCTTCAAACTGGATCCGGCGGGCACAAAAGCCTTTGGCAATCACACCACCAACAATGTCGGCAAAGCCCTGTCAATTGTCCTCGACAAGAAAGTCATTTCTTCTCCACGCATCCAGACAGCCATCACTGGCGGGGAAGGCACGATCAGCGGTAACTTCACCATTGAAACTGCCAATAATCTGGCTGTCCAGCTGCGCTATGGTTCTTTGCCGATCCCCTTCAAAGTCGTTGAAAGCCGGCTGGTCGGCCCCACCCTCGGTATCGATTCCCTCAACAAGAGCCTGATTGCCGGTATCGCTGGTTTGATCATCATCACCTTGTTCATGGTCATCTACTATCGCCTGCCGGGCGTCATTGCCATGCTCTCTATCGCCACCTACGGCGCCATCACCCTGGCGCTCTTCAAACTCATCCCCGTCACCCTGACCCTGCCTGGCATCGCCGGTCTCATGTTGTCTACCGGTGGCGCACTGGATGCAAACATCCTCATCTTTGAGCGCTTGAAAGAAGAGCTTCGTTCCGGCCGCAGACTGGGGCAGGCAGTCACGCTCGCCTGGCAGCGCGCCTGGCCCTCCATCCGCGATTCAAACCTGGCAACCCTGATCACCTCGCTGATCCTCTTCTGGTTCGGTTCTGCTTTCGGCGCCAGCACGGTGAAAGGTTTCGCTGTCACGCTGGCAATCGGTGTAGTCGTCTCTCTGTTCTGTGCGATTTTTGTCACCCGCACCTATCTTGATGTTGCCTTACAACTTATCAACACCACCGATCACGACAAAAACGTGAAACGCTTTGGTGCTGGATAAAGGATGACGCTATGAATATTCTAGGAAAACGTTACATTTTCTTTGCCATTTCACTTCTGGCGATCATCCCCGGTATGATCATTCTGATTACTGGCGGTGGTTTGCCTTTATCGATCGATTTCACTGGCGGCAGCCTGCTCGAAGTGAGATTTGAGTCTGGCAGTGCCCCCAACACGGAAGAGGTGATTGCCCTGTACAACGACCTCGGCTATGAAGACGTTCAAATCAAGACCACGACCGACCAAAATGTGCTCATTATCCAATCTGCAAAACTGGAGGACGAGCAGCAAGCCGAGATCGTTGACGCAATGGAGGTTGAATTTGAGGATACCGTTACCGTGCTGCTTTTCGATAACGTCTCCTCCGCCATCGGTCAGGAAGTTACCAGCCGCGCATTCCTTGCTGTGGCTGTGGCTGCCTTGGGCGTGATCCTCTACATGACCTTCGCCTTCCGCGGTGTCGAGCATGCTTTCCGCTATGGCGTCTGTGCCATTCTGGCAATGATCCACGATGTGCTGATTGTCTTGTCCCTGTCCGCCATTGGCGGCAAACTGTGGGGCTGGCAGTTCGACTCACTGGCTTTGACCGCTCTGCTGACCGTGATTGGTTTCTCCGTGCAGGACAAGATCGTAGTCTTCGACCGGATGCGCGAGAACCGCAATATTTACCGCAAACTGGACTTTGAAACCCTCGCCAATCACTCCATCATCCAAACCCTGGGCCGCTCAATCAACACCCAGTTGATGACCTCGGAGTTCATGCTCCTCGCCCTGGCCCTTTTCGGCGGCCTGACCCTGCGGGAATTCGCCATCCTCCTGCTGGTGGGCATGTTCAGCGGAACCTACTCCTCCATTTTCATCGCTGCTCCCATCCTTGTAATCTGGGAAAAGAAAGAATGGAAAACCTGGTTCAAGAAGAACAAAGCAGTTGCATAACTTTTTGAAATAACAAAAGAACCCCTGAAAAATCAGGGGTTCTTTCTTTCTTCCTGTCTGTTCTAACCCAATCCCTTAATTCCCTGGTTGCCTGATTGACCAATTACCTGATTCCCCCCAATTAACGATAAAATAAAATCATCATTTCACCTTTGGCTTCACCATGTTTTTTCAAATTTTCAACGAGAGGAAAAAATAAATGCGCAAAGAAGTTGTTTTAATCACCGGTGCAAATGGAGAGATTGGACACGGCCTGATCATGCACCTCAAAGAAAACGAAAATATTGAAATACTCGCTCTGGATGTTCAACAGCTGGACCCCGAATTACAGCCCTACTGCCACCGCTTCATTCAGGGAGACATCCTCGACAACATGCTCCTCGGCCGGCTCGTTGCAGAATATGAAATCAGAACCATTTATCACCTGGCCTCCATCCTGTCAACCAAAGCAGAATATAACCCCGAAGCCGCCCACCGCATCAACGTGGAGGGCACATTGAACCTGCTGCGCCTGGCAGTGGAACAGGCCCGCTGGCAAGGCAGATCCGTTAAATTCCTCTACCCCAGCTCGATCGCCGCCTATGGGCTGCCGGATATGGAAACCAAAAACAAGGTCGGGAAGATCAAGGAATACGAGTGGCTCGATCCCAACACCATGTATGGCTGCAACAAACTCTATTGCGAACGGCTGGGGCGCTACTACACGCTCTTCTACCGACAGCTCGCTGCAGATAAAAATTTGCATACCATCGACTTTCGTGCCCTCCGTTTTCCCGGCCTGATCAGCGCCGTCACCATCCCCACCGGCGGCACCAGTGACTATGGCCCCGAAATGATCCACCACGCCGCACAAGGTATACCGTATGAATGTTTTGTCCGCCCGGACACACGGTTACCATTTATGGCAATGCCAGACGCCGTCAAATCGCTGGTTGACCTGTGGGCAGCTCCCAAAGACTCCCTCAAACAACTGGTCTACAACGTAACCAGCTTCTCCCCTTCCGCGCAGGAATTTAAGCGCGAGGTACGCAAAGCCTTCCCCCAGGCGCAAATCACCTTCAAACCTCATGAAAGCCGCCAGAATATCGTCGATTCCTGGCCGGCAGAAATTTGCGACGCCGCTGCCCGCCAGGACTGGGGCTGGAAACCTGATTATGACATGAAGCGTGCCTTTGAAGAATACCTGATCCCCGGGATCAAACAGCGCTACCAAGACAAGTAATCTCCAAACCAGCCAATCGTCTGAATGGCTACACGCAATCAACAGGCGGGGATGAAAATCTTCGTCTGTTGATATGATTCTTATCCTGATACGGTATATTAATCACACACCCTTCTCATGTAAACAAACGGAGAAGACCCAGTACCTGCACAAACGTGCGACACGTTCGACAAAATATACAATCTCTCACCCCTTTTGGAGACACCCCATGACCGACAATCCTCAGGAAAAAACACACCAACCCCAATTCATCCCCTTCAAGGCAGAGACCCGCCAACTGCTCGACATCCTCATCCATTCCCTCTATACCGACCGCGACGTCTTCATCCGTGAACTCATCTCCAATGCCTCGGACGCCCTTACCCGCTTGAGTTTTGAAATGCTCACCAACCGCGACGTGAAAGATCCTGATGCTGAACTCGCAATCTGGATCACTACCAACCCTGAAGAAGGCACCATTACCATCCGCGACACCGGCATCGGTATGACCGAATCCGAGATGGTGGAAGACCTGGGTACGATTGCCCATTCTGGCGCGCGCACCTTCCTGGAAGTTGCCCAAAAAGGGGAGAAGAAAATCACCGAGATCATCGGCCAGTTTGGCGTCGGCTTTTATTCGGCCTTCATGGCGGCTGAATGGATCAAGGTCACTTCCCGCTCCTACCATCCCGATGCAGACACCACAAGCTGGTTTTCCACCGGCGGCGATACCTTCTCCATTGAACCTGCCGAAAACAAGGAACGCGGTACTGAAATTACCATCAAACTCAAGGAAGACGCCCAGGAATATACCCAGGAATACCGCCTGCGGCAGATCATCAAGAAACACTCCGACTATATCCCCTATCCAATCTATATTGGTGATACAGATGAACAGGTCAACCGTCAAACCGCCATCTGGCGCCAGTCCCCGCAAGAGATTACAGCAGAAGAATACACAGACTTTTACAAGCAGTTCACCCTCGATTTTGAAGGAGAACTGGCCCATACCCACATCATCATTGACGCCCCGGTGCAGCTCTACGCCCTCTTGTATATCCCCTCTTCCGGCGACCATAATGTGCTTACCCCGCGCAAGAAAGACGGCCTGCAATTATTCGCCCGCAAGGTACTCATTCAGGAATATTGTCAAGACCTGCTGCCGCCTTCCTTCCGCTTCATTCAGGGTGTGGTTGACTCGGAAGACCTGCCGCTGAATGTCTCCCGCGAAACGATCCAGTCCAATCGCATCATTGCCAAATTAAAACAGATCATCACCGGCAAAATCATCACCAGGTTGAATGAACTGGTTGAAAAAGAGCCGGAAACCTACCAGAAATTCTGGGAAACCTTCGGCATGTACCTCAAGGAAGGCGTTGCCACCGATGCAGAAATTTACGATGATCTTCTCCCCTTGCTGCGCTATCACACCTTGCAAAACGGGAAAAGTTGGCAGTCCCTTGACCAGGCGATTGAGAAATTCGCTGCGGAGCAAAACAAAATCTACTATATCCTCGGCGAGGATGAAAACGCCATCCGCACCAGTCCTCACCTGGAAATCTTCCGCGAGAAAGGCATTGATGTCCTCCTGATGACCGACCCGGTTGATCCCTTTGTTCTGCTGCGCATGAAAGAGTACCAGGGATTTTCCCTGGTCAACGTCGCCAGTGACCAGCTGGAGCTGCCCCAATCAGAGCAAGACGAAGCAGAAACCCCGGAAGCAGATCAATCCGTTCAGGACGCCCATAACGGACTGGTCAACCTCTTCAAAGAAGCCCTTGGCGAGCAGGTGGCAGATGTACGTACCACCAAACGACTCGTCGAGTCCCCGGCCAGGCTGGTAGATGCCGAAGGTGCCCTCAATGCTGAACTCCAGCATGTTTACAAGGCACTCGACAAGGAATTTGAGATTCCCAAGAAAGTGCTGGAAATCAACCCCGGCCATCCCATTCTGATCAATTTAATGAAACATCCTGATGATGATCCCCTGCGGGCTGCGATCATCACGCAAATATTTGAGAATGCCCTGCTCATTGAAGGCCTGCATCCTAATCCAGCCGGCATGATCAGCCGCATCCAGGACATCATCAACGCAGCCCTGAAATAACACGACAGCACACCCACACAGCCTACGGCCAAACCGCGGAGATTGTGTGGTTTTTTTCTGATCCCTACGGCCTGATTCCCTGATCACTTTCATGAAAAGATTGCATCTCCATCCCCTTTTGCCATATAATTCAGATGATTGACATAACTCTTTACGAACGCTACAGGAGATATTATGGCGCGAAAATCGTTGGGCTACACAGAGCTCGAATGGACATGCCCAAATTGCATGACCAAAAATAAGGGAACCCAAAAAACCTGCACAAGCTGCGGCGCTCCCCAGCCCGAAACCGTGCAATTCCAGCAGGGAAGAACCCAGCAATTTATCGAAGATGAACAGCTCATCCAGGCGGCCAAAGCCGGCGCTGATTTTCACTGCGGTTTCTGCGGCGCCCGCAATGTTGCCACAAATATCACCTGTGTACAATGCGGCGCAGATCTGACAGGCGCTGCCCGGCGCCAAACCGGCCGGGTAATTGGAGCATTCAAGCAGGGCGAAGCACAAACTGTTGAATGTCCTCACTGCGGCGAATCCAATCTGGAAGACCAGGCTTTCTGCACAAACTGCGGCGGTAGTCTGTCCGTTGAACCACCGCCTACAGCGCCTCCTGCCGCCGCCCAGGGAGATACATCCGCCGGGGCAAAACCCAAATCGAAATCCAGAACGGGGATCATCATCGGCGCGATCGCCCTCGCCCTGTTGCTTTTATGTATCGTCCTCATCCTCGCCCTCACCAGAAAGCAAGACACGCTTACCGGCACTGTGCAAAATGTCGCCTGGACTCGTTCCATCCTCGTCGAACAATACGAGCTGGTCACCCGCGAAGCCTGGCGTGACGAAATTCCCCCGGATGCCATCCTCGGTTCCTGCGAATTGCAATATCATCATACCCAGGAGCACCCTTCCCCCAATGCAGAAGAAGTTTGCGGCACCCCTTATACCATCGATTCCGGCACCGGCGTCGGGGAAGTAGTGCAGGATTGTGAATACCGGGTATTCCTCGATTTCTGCGAATTTCAGATCAATGATTGGGAAACATTTGATGAACTCACCATCCAGGGTACCAGCCTGAATCCTGCCTGGCCGGATGCCCAGCTATCAGATATCCAGCGCTTTGGCGAGCGGGAAGAAAATTACGTCGTCTATTTTGCCACCGATGAAGGCATTCTTGAATACAACCCGGCCACTGAAAGCAAGTTTCTACTCTGCCGGCCTGGTTCGGAATGGCTTTTATCGACCAACGCTTTCGGCAAAGTGATTAATATTGAACCGGCCACCAATTAACCAACCTCAACCCTGTACCGCGAAGTGCCTTTGAGATAAAATGTGCGCAGACAGCACAAATTCTCATGTCGAAACATATTCTCAACAGGTAAGAATGTAACTATTTTTCTGTACAATCATCCTGTTCAATGGCTTGGCGCACGAAATTTCTCCGCTTTGCGGTATACTTTACTGTTGTTCTGGTAATTACCATTTTGGTGTAATAAAACTGGCTTTCTAAAAAAATTCACCCAGGAGGATGAAACGTGGACATTTTGAAAACGTTGGACGGACTGTTCCAGCCCAAATCAATCGCAGTGATCGGCGCATCAAACACAGAGGGGAAAATCGGCTATTCGGTCATGAAAAATCTGGTCGTCGATAGCAAGTATGCAGGCCCCGTATACCCCATTAACCCCAAAGACAAAGAAGTATTAGGCAAAAAAGCATACGCATCCATTCTGGATGTACCTGGCGATGTCGAGGCCGCTGTGATTGTCGTCCCCTCCAAATTCGCTTTGCAGGTCACCAAAGAATGCGGTGAAAAAGGCGTCAAGGGTTTGATCGTAATTGCCTCTGGTTTTAGCGAAATGGGAAAACAGCAGCTTGAACTGGATATGGTCAACATGGCCCATCAATACGGCGTGAGAGTCCTTGGCCCAAACATCGTCGGCGTCCTCTCCAATGCCAACCACATGAATGCCTCCTTCGCCCCTTGCCTGCCCCTGCCTGGCGGTGCTGCCCTGGTTTCCCAGAGTGGCGCGCTGCTCATTGCCATGGATACTGCCACCTATACCCGCCGCGTTGGCTTCGACAAACTGATCTCCATCGGCAATATGTCCGACGTTGATTTTGGTGATTGCGTCTCCTGGCTGGATGCAGACAAAGACACCTCTGCCATCTCCCTGTATATTGAAGGCAATAAAAATGGGCGCAAATTCATGAAAGCCGCCCAGAAAGCCAAAAAACCAATCATTGCGCTGAAAGCTGGTATCTCCGCACACGGGGCTGCCGCTGCTGCTTCCCACACCGGTTCCCTTGCGGGCGCAGCCAAAGTGTACAACGCCGCTTTTCAGCAAGGCGGAGTTGTGCAGGCCTCTGACTTAAACAACCTTTTTGACCGTACTCTGGCCCTTACCCTCCAGCCGCCGCTGAAAGGTGACAACCTGCTCATTATCACCAATGGCGGCGGCGTCGGCGTGCTGGCAACAGATGCAGCGGAGCGTTTCGGCATTCCGCTGGCCTTCGCTCCCGAAGATGTGCAGGTTGAACTGAAAAAGCACATGCCCGAATTTGGTTCTGCCAAGAACCCGGTTGACGTTACCGGTATGGCCGGCACAGAGTGGTATGTCAAGTCCTGCGGCTATGCCATCACCCATCCCTGGGTAGATGGCCTGGTGGTTCTCTACTGTGAAACCGCCGTGACCGACCCGATGGACATTGCCAAAGGCGTCAAGAAAGCGATCGACCAGGCTGGCATCAAGGACAAACCGCTTACCATCTCCTTTGTTGGCGGCGAACGTTCAGATGCCGCCATCCGGTGGCTCGTCGAAAATGGTGTACCCGCTTATGATGCCCCCGATACCGCCATCAATGCGATGGCCGCCTTACGTGAATTTGCAAAAATCAAAGAGGATGTAGCCGCCGCAACAGAATATGTCGACAGCGGCAATCGTGAAGCCGCTCTCAAAATCATTGAAGGCGCCCGTGCCGATGGCCGCGATTCCCTCACTGAAGTGGAAGCAAAACTCGTTTTCAAAATCTATGGCATGCCAGTTACCCAGAACCTGCTCGCCACCTCGGAAGACGAAGCCGTCAAACTGGCGAACCAAATCGGCTATCCGATAGTCATGAAGATCGTCTCCCCTGACATCCTGCATAAATCCGATGCGGGTGGTGTAAAAGTCAACATAAAAGATGACGCCGGTATCCGCGAAGCATACCGCACCATCATCAGCAATGCCAAAGCCTACAGAGCGGATGCAGATATCCACGGTGTGGTCATCCAGGAAATGGCCCCCTGGGGTACTGAAGTCATCATCGGTTCCGTCAACGATCCCACCTTCGGCCCGACAATCATGTTCGGCCTCGGCGGCATCTTCGTGGAAGTCCTCAAGGACGTCACTTTCCGTGTTGCCCCGGTTTCAACCCGTCAGGCTGAGAAGATGATCACCGAGATCAATGGCGCGCCCATTCTGGATGGTGTACGCGGCGAAGCGCCGCGCGATCGCGAAGTCCTGCTGGATACGATTATGAAATACTCCCAGATGGTATTTGAACTGGCCGATCAGATCAGTGAGACCGACGCCAATCCCCTCCTGGTATACGAAGAAGGCAAGGGCCTCAAGGTTGTTGACGCCCGCGTCATCCTCAAGAAAAAATAAACATATCAGTAGATCCGTTTCCAGCAAAGCCGCTCCTTTGTGGGCGGCTTTGCTGTTTGTCTCATGGTACAATTCGGCGAGAACTTTACAGAGCATTTTTCTCTGCTGTGCCCACAGAAAACACAACAATTTCTTCCTGCAAAGGAGCTATTTTTCCGCGTGCAGAACTTTATAAGCCGATTAACTAAAACCAAATACACACCTTGTGCGATTCTTGTTTTTATGATCGCTTCCTTCGGTGTCTTGATCCCCTCTCTGGGTTTCTACTGGGATGATTGGCCCATGATCTGGTTTGGTCATCTTACCGGCACATCAGGCTATATTGACGCTCTTGCCAGCGACCGTCCCTTCCTGGCCGGCATCTACCTGATCACCACCAGCATCCTCGGCTCCACTCCTGGCGCCTGGCATATTCTGGCATTGCTCAGCCGCTGGCTGACCGCCTTTACCCTGTGGTGGACATTAAAAAAATTGTGGCCGGACAATGAAGAGCAGGTGGCCTGGATCGCTCTCCTGTTTGCCATCTATCCGGGTTTCAAACAACAATCGATTGCCGTGATCTACTCGAATGGTTTCTTCCTGCTCACAGCACAATTCCTTTCCTTTGGCCTCATGTTGCAAGCCATCAAAACGCAATCGCAGCGCAAATACTGGCTGCTGACTGCCGCAGGCATGCTCAGTCTGGCAGCCTGCTCTTTTTCCACCGAATATTACATCGGTCTCGAAATGATCCGCCCGCTCCTTGTCTGGTTTGTCATTGCCAAACCAAGGCAGAATATTAAACAACACTTGCTGCACACCCTGCGTCATTGGGCTCCCTATCTGGGCACCATCAGCATCTACCTCGTCTGGCGTGTGTTCATCTTCGCTTTCCCCACTTACACGCCTGAAACCCTGAAAGAATTATCCGCTAATCCGCTCCAATCCACTCTGGAACTGGTCAATACCGTCATCCAGGACATTTTCACCTCCGGCTGGCGGGCCTGGTTCAGTATTTTCCGTTTTCCATCCCTGACAAACCTGACGTCAAAGTCCAATATGCTTGTATGGGGCATTATTTTTGCCACCTCGGGGCTGGCAATTATATACCTGATCAAATTGCACCCCGAACAAAAAAAATCCATACACAAAGCCGGCCAGACAAAATGGTTTCATCAGGCCATGCTGCTGGGCGGCGTCGCCTTGCTCTTTAGCGGTGCCCCGTACTGGGTATCCGGCCTGCCAGTGCAGTTACGCTTCCCCTGGGACCGCTTCACCCTTTCTTTCATGCTGGGCAGTGCCATTTTTCTGACCGGTTTCATCGACTGGCTGCTCAGAAAACGCATTCAAAAAGTCATCCTCCTCGGCCTGATCATCGGCATGGCGAGCGGCGCAAATTTTGAAACTGGCAATACTTTCCGACGCGACTGGCTGGCCCACAATGACTTCTTTTGGCAGCTCACCTGGCGTGCGCCCCAACTGGAACCAGGCACCGCCATCCTCACCGACCAGCTGCCGCTCAACTATTACAGCGACAACTCTCTCACTGCGCCTCTCAACTGGGTCTATGCGCCTGACAACCACAACACGGACATTCCTTACTACATGGGATTCACCACCGTCCGCGAAGGCCAAAGTATCCCCGCCTTTGAAGACGCCCTGCCCATCCATCAGGACTACCGCAGCGCAAGCTTTACCAGCACCACCTCAAAAGCTGTGGTCATCTCTTATTCCCCACCCGGATGTCTAAAAATTATTGATCCTGACTACAATACCGATTTCCCCATCTATCCTGATCAACTTACCGAAGCTTTTCCCATCACCCACCCGGCACAGATCATCCGTGACCCGGCACAGCCAGCCGCTCCGCCGCAGCATATTTTTGGTGCAGAACCGGAACATACCTGGTGTTATTATTATCAAAAAGCCGATCTCGCCCGTCAATATAAAGATTGGGAGGCTGTCATCGCTGTGGGCGACGAAGCTTTTGCAAAAAAATACTATCCCGAAGAACTGACAGAATTGTATCCCTTCGTGGAGGGCTATGCAAAAACCGGCAACTGGCCGCGGGCGCTGGTACTCATCAAGGATGTCAAAATTCTCGGCAAACCTGACCTGACCCAGCATTCATGCAGTCTGCTCAATCGACTATACGCAGAATCGCCCGTCACGGAACCTGAAACCTTAAGAGAATTTGAAAATATCTGGTACGAAAAACTGCACTGTCTGGACTATTACCCGCATTACCAACCTAGAGATTAACAATGACCAATGCCCGTCCCTCCATATCTGTAGTTGTGCCCGTTTACAACGGTGAACAAACCTTGCGCACCCTGGTGGCGCGTCTGGCCGCCGCCTTGCCATCCATTGCGGACCAATTCGAGGTAATCCTCGTCAATGACGACAGCCCGGATCAAAGCTGGCCGCTGATCATCGCCCTGCACGAAGAATATCCATTCGTGCACGGCATTCAACTGATGCGAAACTACGGCCAGCACAACGCCACTTTGTGCGGGGTGCGCGCTGCCCATTATGAGATCATCGTCACCATAGATGATGATCTGCAGCACCCCCCCGAAGAAATTCACAAACTCACCGAAAAACTCGCCCAGGGGTACGATGTTGTCTATGGCTATCCCACCAAATTACCACACTCCTTTGTGCGTAATTTCTTCTCACGGGCAACCAAACGCATCCTCGCCTTCGTGATGGGTGTCAAAACCGTCAAGGAAATTTCGGCATTCCGCGCTTTCCGCGCCGGCCTGCGCCGCGCCTTTGATAATTATCAGAACGCCGGCGTCATTCTGGACGCCCTCCTCTCCTGGGGCACTACCCGCTTCACCAGCGTCCTGGTCGATGAAGAACCGCGCACAATCGGTGAATCCAATTACAATTTCATCAAACTCGTCCATGAGGCGTTTCTTGTCCTTACCGGATACAGCACCGCCCCTCTCAAACTGGCATCCTATCTCGGTTTCAGCGCTACCATTTTCGGCATCCTCAGTTTCCTGTACGTCATCAGCAGCTACTTCATTCGCGGATCAATCGACGGCTTCACCTTCCTGGCTTCCACCATCCTCATCTTCAGCGGTGTACAGCTCTTCACCCTCGGCATCTTCGGGGAATACCTGGCCCGCATTTTTGACCGCAGCATGGAGCAGCCCACTTACGTGATTGGTGAAACCACGCCAAACAAGGAAGCAGACTGATGCCCGGTAAAACCGGTGTTATTCTCCAGCCCTCCTACATCCCCTGGCGCGGTTATTTCCACCAGATCGCCAAAGCGGATGTCTTTGTTTTTTATGACGATGTCAAATATGACAAACACGGCTGGCGCAACCGCAACCGCATCAAAACCCCGTCCGGCTCACAATGGCTGACCATCCCCGTCTTCTCCAAAGGGGTTGAGAAAAACCAGACTCCTGTCAACCAGATCGAGATCAACTGGAATCAGAACTGGAACCGCAAGCACTGGACCGCCCTGGAACTGGCGTATGCCAAGGCGCCCTATTTTGAGCATTTCGCCCCCCTCATCTCCAATTTTTACGAGAGCCATCCAACCCTGCTGGCCGACTTCACCATCGATACCACCATCCAGTTGGCCCGGGCAATCGGGATCGCGTCCACACAATTTACCCGCTCATCTGAGCTGGATCATATCAGCGGTCAAAAAACAGATCGCCTCATCCAAATTCTCACCCGACTGGGCATTACCCATTACATCTCCGGCCCTTCGGCAAAAGACTACATCGATCCTGAACCATTCACCCAGGCCGGTATCTCGCTGGAGTATATGAGGTATGATTACCCCAAATACGAGCAGCTTTACCCGCCATTTGACCCGCAGGTCAGCGTGCTGGATCTGCTCTTCATGCACGGGCCAAAAGCAATAGACTACATTCTATAATTTTCAGAGGCACACATGGAAAATAATGACAGCTTAAACAACGTACGCGACTATTTTAGCAGCACCCTGAAAACACACGGTACCACCCCAAAAGGCGTGGACTGGAACAGCGAAGAAGCGCGGGAGCCGCGTTTCGATCAGCTAGCCAAAGTCATCGCCCCCAACAAGGAACCTGTCTCCGTTCTCGACTACGGCTGCGGATACGGTGCGTTGGCGGATTATTTTATGGCAAAACACATTCCCGTCTCCGACTATATCGGCTACGACATCGTTGAAGATATGGTGCTGGCTGCCCGGCGCCGTTTTGTCGGCGTTCCGGGTGTTTCGTTTACTGCCCAATTAAGCGATATTCCCCCGGTTGACTATGCTCTCGCCTGCGGTGTTTTCAATATGAAACTGGAAGCGGAATACAATACCTGGACAGAATTTGTAGTAAATTCTTTGACGGAAATGAACGATTTCAGCTCGCGCGGCTTCTCTGCCAATTTCCTCACCAAATACTCCGATGCCGACCGGATGCGGCCAGATCTGTATTATGCTGATCCCTCTTTCCTGTTTGATTACTGCAAGATCCATTTCTCCAAAAATGTAGCCCTCCTGCATGATTACGACCTCTATGACTTCACCATCATCGTCAGAAAAGAAAGCTGATTTTAAAGGATCATGATCGACTTCAACCAGCCAACCATTGTTGGCAAAGAATTTGAATACATCGCCCAGGCATATAAAAACGCGCATGTCTCCGGCGACGGCGAATTTTCAAAACGCTGCCACGCCTTCCTGGAAGAAAAACTCGGCGTCAAAAAAGCCCTGCTGACTTCTTCCTGCACCCACGCGCTGGAAATGATGGCCCTCCTCCTTGACATCCAGCCGGGGGATGAAGTCATTATCCCGTCTTTCACCTTCGTCTCCACGGTCAATGCCTTTGTTTTGCGCGGCGCAAAACCCGTCTTTATTGACGTCCGCCCGGACACGCTCAACCTTGACGAAAACCTCCTGCCCGGTCTGATCACCCCCAACACCAAAGCCATCGTCCCCGTGCATTACGCCGGTGTAGGCTGCGAGATGGACGCCATCCTGGAGGTCGCCAACGACGCCAACATAGCCGTCGTCGAAGACAACGCTCACGGCCTGTTCGGCAAGTACAAGGGCCAGTACCTGGGCACATTTGGCAGCCTTGCCAGCCAAAGCTTCCATGAAACCAAGAACTTCTCCTGCGGCGAGGGCGGCGCCCTGTTGATCAACGACCCCGCGCTGATCGAACGTGCCGAGATCATCCGCGAAAAAGGCACCAACCGCAGCCGCTTCTTCCGCGGCATGGTCGACAAGTACACCTGGGTCGATGTCGGCTCCAGCTACCTGCTTTCCGATATCCTCGCTGCCCTGCTCTATGCCCAGTTTGAAAGATACGAAACCATCCAGAACAAACGTAAACTCATCTGGGATACCTACCAGAATGGGCTGGCAGATTGGGCAGCCGCCAACGGTGTTCAGCTTCCCCATGTCCCCGAACACTGCGAGCAGGCTTATCACATGTACTACATCTTATTGCCCTCACTGAAAATCCGCACAAGGTTGATGTCGTATTTGAAAGAAAACCATATCCTTACTGTTTTCCACTACCTGCCCTTACACCTCTCTGACATGGGCCAAAAATTCGGTGGCCAGCCGGGCGACTGCCCGATCACTGAAAATGTCAGTGACCGGCTTTTACGCCTTCCCTTCCACAACAGCCTGGAACCAGAAATGCAGCAGCAAGTCATTAAAGCCATTCGCCAGTTTATGTTTTAAGTTTTTTTCCATCAGGAGCCATTTATGGAACACCATCTGCCTTGCGATCCCTCCGATATTTCCCGTTATGTTTTTTGTCCTGGTGACCAAACACGCGCCCGCAAGATCGCCGCTCAGCTTAATGACTGCCGGCTGATCCTTGAAAACCGCGGCTATATTGTTTTCTCCGGCACATATCAGGGTGTTTTTATGACTGTCATTGGCACCGGTATGGGCGGACCGGCCGTTGCCATTGCCCTGGAAGAACTGGCCCACATGGGCGCAGACACCTTTCTGCGCGTTGGCTCCTGCGGCGTGTTTCAGGAATTTCAAAAACCTGGTGACGTGATCATCTCCAATGGCACCGTGCGCTTTGGCGGCACAGCCAATGCCTACTTGCCGTTAGCATACCCCGCCGTCCCTGATTTCGCCATGACACGCGCCCTGGTCGAGGCTGCCGAAAACCACGGCATTCTCCCCACCGTCGGCATAGGCATCACTACAGACGCTTTCTACGCCCCCAATGACGCCAATATCCATGCCTTGTGGAGCAAAATTGGCGCGGTATATATCGAGATGGAAAGCGACACCCTTTTCATCCTCGGCACATACCGCCGCTGGCGCACTGCTGCTATGTTCACCTCTGACGGCACCGCCACCGAGATCAAACCGGAATGGGGTCAAGCCGACTACCAGAGCGGCCAGGACCAAACCATCCAAATCGCCCTGGACGGTATGCTGGCGATTGCCCGTGCCGACAGGGCAGGCTAAAGATCGTGCAAACCGGGATCAACGCCGATACACTTGTCGCCAAAGCGTTACAACAAGCCAGACACGGGCAAAAAGATGCCGCCAGGCGTACCCTGGCACAAGCATTGAAGCTCGATCCCGTCCACCCGCGCGCATGGTATCTTTTATCTCTCCTTCTGGATGACCCACAGAAAATCATCCAATGTCTCGAACGTGTACTCAAAACGCAGCCCAATAACCGGGCTGCGAAAAAACGTCTGGCGGAGTTGAACAACAGACAGCCTGTGCCGTTGCAAACCCAACCTGCCATCGCAGCCAAGCCACAACCTGCGCAAAAAAAGAAAAACAAGTTCCTTCCACTGTTTCTCACACTCATCCTGGTTGGCCTGTTCAGTTTCGTTGCAGGCGGCATCTTCCTCTGGCGCCAAACTCCGGCCATACAAGTCTTCGCCGCCAACCTGGGCACATCCACTCGTGTCATCAACAGCACCCAAGCTTCACACTCTGCTGTCCTGGCGGCTGGTTCCAGTTCCACACCCTTTCAACCGCTGCTGCCTACCGAAATGCCATTGCCAACCTTGACGTTTACCCCTGCCCCAACCTATACCCCAACACCAACTGCGACAGCTACCATCACGCTCACCTCAACCGAGACAGCTCAACCAACGCCGACACCCACGGTTTCGCCAACCATTTACCCCTTGCTCCCGCCCGCACAGGCGCATATCACTGACATCACCGGAGACATCCAGAAGATGCCCCTGAGCTGCGAAGCCAGCGCGGCCACGGACTGGGCAGCCTATTTTGGACACAAAATCAATGAATATGAATTTCAGGACCGCCTGCCCGTCTCTGACAACCCCGACAAAGGCTTTGTGGGCAGCGTATTTGGCGCCTGGGGACAGATCCCTCCCGCCCCTTACGGCGTCCACGCCGAACCGGTGGCAAAGCTGCTCCAGCAATACGGCCTCAATGCGCATGCGGTACACGCTTTCTCCCTGAACGGCATCAAAAAGGAAGTCGCAGCGGGACGCCCCGTGATTGTATGGGTCACAGGATTGGTCGAGCCCGGTTCCTCTGTGCCCTATCTTGACTCGGAAGGTGACAGGACCCTCGTCGCCCCCTACCAGCACGCTGTCATAGTGATTGGCTACAATCCATCCAGCGTGACCATCCTGGATGGCGGCAAATTCTACCAGCGCAGCAATCCGGTATTCATGCAGTCCTGGCAGTCCCTCGGCTTCCAGGCGATCATCATGAAAAATGAATAACACAATCCTAAAAATCGACTACCTTCCTGCTTGTTTTGTGATCAAACCGTAAAACAGGAACCCTTCGCAGGGATGGATTGTGATGGTTTTCACAGAAAACACACACAGATTGAAAAAAACCTTATTTTTGAAAGACAGGAAAAAACTTTGAAACTCCATTTAGACTGTTATGCCTGCTTCATGCGCCAGACCCTGCAAGCCGCCCGCTTCTCTGGGGCAGACGAAGCCACCCAGCGCCGGGCCCTGCTGCGCACCATGCAAATCCTGGCTGACTCGCCTGCTGACGCCACGCCACCCCAAATGAGCGAATCCATCCATCGCGCCATCCGCGAAGAAACCCATTGCAGCGACAATTATCGTGAAGTCAAAAAGACCAGCACGCAACAGGCAATGGCTTTTTACCCAATGCTTAAGCAAATGGTTGCCAAATCTGAAGATCCGTTTGAAATGGCAGCCCGCATTGCAGTGATTGGCAATATCATTGACTTTGGGGCTGCCGAAACCATCAATCTTGATCAAGATATCGAAAAAGACCTGGCCGATTCCCTCACCGTAGACCACACTACCCATCTGAAAACCGAATTGGAAAAAGCCCCCTGGGCGCTCTACCTGGCCGATAATGCTGGCGAGACGGTCTTTGACCGTGTTTTTATCGAAACGATTCGCCACAAAGACCTGCGCTATGTGGTCAAAAGCGGTCCTGTGCTGAACGACGCCCTGCGCGAAGATGCCGAAGCGGTTGGCCTGGACAAGATTGTGCCCATCCACGAAACCGGCGTCGATGCTGTTGGTGTTGTACCGCAGCGTTCCAGCAAAGAATTCCTGGACTTGCTCAATTCTGCCCCCGTCATCATTGCCAAAGGCCAGGCCAATTTCGAATCATTGGGCGGCACACACTACAATGTCTATTTCCTGTTCAAAGTCAAATGCCCCATGGTCGCCGATATTACCGGTCTGCCGGTCGGCAGCAAGCTGGTCTACAGCGAGCATATTTGATCCCCACCCCGCCTTCGTAGTACCAACGCATGCCTCGCCCATAGCCGCCAGGCGCTAATGAAGAATCCCTTACACCCATAAACCCCCACAATAAAAAAACCGGTCGCTGTTCAGTGACCGGTTTTATATTCAACAACAAATCTGCTCACATCTCAACATTCGCAAGCGGTACCCTGGATTTCACCAGCGCTTTAATGGCTTCCGGCGATTCCAGATTCAAAGCCTCAGTCGCCAAACCGCGCATATCTTCCGCATCCAACCCGCGAATGATCTGCTTGACCAACGGCACCATCGGCGGGCTCATACTGAATTCATCCAGGCCCAAACCAATCAAAAGCGGTACTGCCAGCGGTTCACCGGCCAACTCTCCACACATCCCCGCCCATTTATCATAAGCGTGCGCCGCGCGCACCACATCGCGGACCAAACGCAGTACAGCCGGCTGAAAAGCATTCGAAAGATGAGCCACCCGGGCATTGGTGCGGTCAGCAGCCAGAGTATACTGGCTGAGGTCATTCGTACCAATCGAGAAGAAATCTACTTCCTTCGCCAGCTGATCTGCCATCACCGCAGCAGCAGGAATTTCAACCATGATCCCCACTTCAATGTCCTCTGCCACCTCTTTCCCCTCGGCAAGCAGTTCTGCCTGACACTCTTCAAGAATAGCCCGCGCGCGGCGCACTTCATCCAGGGTAGCAATCATCGGAAACATGATTTTTAAATTATGCCCTACGCTGGCGCGCAGCGCAGCACGAAGCTGCGTTTTCAGCAATTCTGGATGAGCAAAACACAGTCGAATCGCCCGCTCGCCGAGGAAAGGATTCATCTCTTTGGGCATATCCAGATAGACGATCTCTTTGTCACCGCCGGCATCCAGCGTACGCAAAACCAGTGGACGTTTTCCCATCACATCCATGATCGCTTGATAAGCATCATACTGCTCATCTTCTGTTGGCAAAGACGCGCGTTCCAGATAAAGAAATTCAGTGCGCAGCAACCCAACGCCATCTGCTCCATTTTCCACTGCTGAATGAGCATCCTCAACGTTACCAATATTGGCGCCAACTTCAACCTCACGTCCGTCAGCAGTGATGGCAGGCTCTGCTGCTTGCTTCAATGCATTTTCCCGAACCATCTTCACCAATGCTGCGCGCTCACGATACACCCTCACGGTATCTTCATCAGGATTGAGCAGCAACAATCCCTTGCTCCCATCCATCACCAGCGGCGTACCATTTTCAATTTCCAGCACAGCCCTGCCGGCCCCGGCGACCGCCGGCAACCCAAGACCGCGTGCCAGAATAGCTGAATGAGACGTAGCCGAACCTTCGGCAGTACAGAAACCTAACACGAGGGACTTGTCCAGTAAAATCGTATCAGAAGGGGTCAAATCATCCGCAAAAATGATGGATGGCTCATTCAAATCTGCCGTCGGAGATTCGGCCACACCCAGCAAAATCCGTAATACCCGGTCTGACACATCCTGAACGTCCAAAGCGCGGGCAGCAAAATACTCATCGTCCATCACTTTGAGCATCTCCGTGAAGGTACTGGTCACATTCACCAGCGCCTGCTCAACATTGATACCCTCAGCTTGTACAGAAGACTCCACCTGACCCCACAATTCCGGGTCTCGAAGCATCATCAAATGTGCTTCGAAAATTTCAGCCTCACTTGCTGCCGCCTCTTTGATTGCTTTTTCATGCACCTGCTTCAGCTGCTCTTCAGCAAGATCAATAGCATCGTTCAACCGATGAATTTCAGCCTCAATATCTGTAACCTCACGAGGACTAACAACCAATTTAATGCGGCGGAATTGAAAGACTGGACCAATGGCAATCCCTCGCGAGGCCCCCGTTCCCTCAAGTTTGATCATTATTTTTCTCCGAAATCATCTTTGACCAAAGCGACAAGTTCCTGCAATGCAGCCTCAGCATCCTCACCCTCAGCATGAATCGTGATTTCAGAGCCTTGATTGACACCCAGGGTCAACACGCTCAAAATACTCTTGGCGTTGATCGTACGGTCATCTTTGGTGACCTGAATATCCGCTGCGAACTTGTTGGCAGCCTTTACAAAAATTGCAGCCGGACGAGCGTGTAATCCTACCTTATGGGTAACAACGATTTTTACTTCAGGCATGGGATTCTCCTCTTTTTTATTAAGATTGTTTTGTAATATTTCTTAATTTTGGGTAGTTTTCATTGATAAATCAATTTTATCATAAGAAGCCTGAACAGGATGATGATACGCTGGCTGAATTCACACGATCAACAAATGCAAATACCCATTTTTATGGATCAACCAATCGATCCTCCTAACAAAAAAAGACCCGCAAAACGCAGGTCTGATTTTCATATGGGGTGGCTGATGGGGGTCGAACCCACAACCACCGCATCCACAGTGCGGAGCTCTGCCATTGAGCTACAGCCACCATATCGAGACCAAATTCTATCACACGGGCGATTGTTCCGCAAGCATTTCCTTCAATTGTTGCACCATTTTACCCTCCGGCACAGTCACCTGAGAACGCGTTTGCATATCCTTGATTGTCACCAGTCCCTGCGCTGCTTCATCGGGGCCAACAATGGCAGCAAACCTCGCGCCAATTCGGTCAGCATACTTAAACTGCTTGGATAATTTGGCAAATTCAAGATAACTCGCAGCACGAACCCCCCCATCACGCAATTCCTGTGCCAAAGCAAAAGCTTTTGCCATGCCTTCTTCGTCAAACACTGTAACCAGCACCTGCACGGGCGACTTTGCCAGGGATGGAATGCAGCCGTACTTCTCCAATACCAGCGTCATCATCACATCCCCCATTGCAAAACCCACACCAGGCAGCGCATCACCACCGACATCCCCGACCAGATTGCCATAATGACCACCGCCGAGGATGGCCCGGCCTTCCTTGTCACGGTCCCGGGCTTCAAAAACGATCCCGGTGTAATAATCCAGCCCGCGGATGACCTGCGGATCAAAATTCACATACCCATCGACTTCCATCCAGACCAGCGCAGCAAAAAAACGGGTCAGATTTTCGGAATGCTTCCATAAATCATGATTAGACAGCATCATCTTCAACCCATCAAGCTGTGCCTGGGTCAACCCTGATTTAAGGGCAAATTCATCCCAGGCCCTGGCTGGCATCTTGTCACGCCGGTCAACCAGACGGATCACCACTGCCTTAAGCTTCTGGTCAATCCCGATCTTGTCCAGTTCAGCATCCACCAACTGGCGGTCATTGACCACGATCTCTACCTGATCGGGGGTTAAACCAACCCGCTTAAAGAAATTCACACAAATTGCCACCACTTCAGCATCTGCTTCCGGGCTGTCAGCACCGATCAAATCTGCATTCCACTGGAAAAATTCGCGCGTGCGGCCTTTTTGCGGGTTCTCGTAGCGCCAGAATGGGCCAAAAGACCACCAGCGCAACGGATAAGTCAACTCGCGCTGTTTTTGTGCCACCATCCGCGCCAGGCTGGGCGTCAGCTCCGGACGCAGGGTAACCTCATCGCCGCCCCGGTCTTCAAACACAAAAGATTGCTTCTTAACCAGTTCTTCACCAGACTTGGCCGCATACAGATCGATCGTCTCCAGAAAAGGCCCGTCATATTCCTGATACCCAAATGAATTAGACACCGCTTGTAATTGTTCATACAACCAGTTGCGTACCGCCATTTCTTCAGGATAAAATTCCCGCGTCCCTTTAACCGTTTTGATAATTGATTTCATAAAACTTTGCTTTCCATGATCATTTTGAGATACAATTCAGGCAATGAATTGCTTGTTAAGTTTTTTGGTTTCCCACTGCATTTTAACATAGAATGCTGATTTGTTAGATCGGAAGGAACCTCCGGCAAGTTTTTCTACATAATGTGATATATTTTATGCACTCATAACAAGGATAACCTGGCAGGTATATGATGAATATTCAAGAACTAATTGCGGCCATTGATGGCAGATTAATTACCAAAGAAGCAGACCTCACCAAAGAAATCAAAGGTGCTTTTGCCGCAGATTTAATGAGTGATGTCCTCGCTTCCGTTGAACCGGAAGCGGTCTTACTTACTGGTTTATGTAATCCACAAGTCGTCCGAACTGCGCACATGGCTGATGTGGTTGCCATCGTCTTCGTGCGCGGCAAAAACCCCGATGAAAGCACGATTACGTTGGCAGAAGAAGAGGGAATTCCCTTAATCACTTCCCAGCTTGGCATGTATGCCCTGTGCGGCAGACTGAACTGTCTCAACCTTCCCAGCCTGGAAGAAATCGTTTGCGGCAGCACCAACGACACGAACTGAGTTAAATGATGACGCCTGCCGGTTTTGACAAACGCCAGATCATCAACGACAATACAGCCAAATATATCACCCGCGTTGAAGAACTCGGATATGAGCTTATTGTTGACGAGGTGATGACCCATAATATCATCACCTTTGATGCAAACATGCCTATGGAGCAAGTCCTCGAGATTTCCCGTGAAAAACGCATCTCCGGCGCCCCTGTCACCAAAAACGGAGAATTGATCGGCGTGTTGAGTATGGAAGATCTGATCCATGCCCTCTATACCCAGGATGTGGATGCCCCGGCCAGCAAATATATGACCCCCGATGTCATCACCGTACGTTCCACTGACCCGGTGGTAGAAGCTTTAAAAGTTTTTGTCAATACCGGTATCGGACGCTTGCCTGTTGTGGACAAAGAGGGAAAACTGGCCGGCATCCTCACCAAAGGCGACGTCAGCCGCGGTTTGCTGAAAGCTCTTCAGCAGGATTATGCCAGCGAAGAGCTGCGCAAATACCGCGCCAGCCATCTTTTCCAAGATATCGAATCGGACCGCAGCAGCCTCATCCTGCGGTATAACATCAAGCAAGGCGACTTTACCAATGGCGGCGCAGCCTCCAGCAATATCAAAAAAGCATTGCTGCGCCTTGGTGCCACCCCGCAGCTCGCCCGGCGTTGCAGCATCGCCGTCTATGAAGCCGAAATGAACCTCATCATCCACACCACCAACGGCGGTGTGATCCGTGTGGAAATCGAACCGTACACAATTTCTATCCGTGTGGTAGATGACGGCCCCGGCATTGAAGATATCGACAAAGCCCTCAAACCTGGCTTTTCCACTGCCAGCGAGAAAGTGCGCGAGCTTGGCTTTGGCGCCGGCATGGGGCTGGTAAATATCTCCCGCTGTGTAGACGAAATGATCATTAAACCCAGTCTGGAAAACGGCACGCTTTTGAAAATGCGCATCCACCTGGATAAGACAAAAATTGTCGGCAAAGAATAATCAAACAAATGGAGACAGTCCCCATGAATCTTGAAGAAATCATTCAGGAACTTGACTTGACCCTCGTCACCCGCTCCAGGCATTTCGCCGCAATCACCCCCTCCAACGGGTATGCTTCTGACCTGTTAAGCTGTGTGATGGCCGGTGCCGGTGAAAATGGCATCTGGGTAACCCTGCAAGCCCATGCCAACATTGTCGCCGTGGCAGCATTGGTCGGCATGGCTGCTGTAATCATCACCGAGGATGCCCAGCCCGACGAAGCCACCATCGCCAAGGCGAACCAAGAAAACATCACCCTGCTTACCACCCCTGATCCCACCTACCACATCGTTGGAAAATTATGGGAAATGGGCATCAAAGCAGCATAACCCCGGTTTGACGAACCCTGGCCCCATGAATAAAGCTCCCTGATGAAAACCTACCGGGCTGACCTTCACGTACACACAGTGCTTTCCCCCTGTGCCGGGGTGGAAATGATTCCCCCGTTAATTGTCCAGGAAGCCCTGAGCAGAAACATTGACCTGATCGCCATCACCGACCACAACGCCAGCGCCAATATTGCCGCCGTACAAAAAGCAGCCCAAAACACCCCCCTCATCGTCCTGCCTGGCATGGAATTGCAAACCGAAGAAGACGTTCACAGCCTGTGCCTGTTTGACACCCTGGAACAAATTGAGGCGTTTCAAGCCTATATCAATACCAAACTGCCGCCCATCAAAAACAAACCGGATTTCTTTGGCGAGCAGTTTATGGTCGACGAAACTGGGGACTTTATCCGCCGCGAGGAGCAGCTCCTCATCCTTTCCGCAAATATCAGCCTCAAGGAAGCTCAACGAATCGTAGCCGGTCTGGACGGCCTGTTCATTCCAGCACACATCAACCGCAAAGCCTTTGGCTTGTTTTCCCATCTCGGCATGCTCCCCGATGACATGACCATTGATGCTCTCGAAGTTTCCCGGCACATTTCCCTGAAGGAAGCTGTTCAGAAATACCCCGGTATCCAAGAATATGCCCTCATCCAAAATGGCGACGTTCATTTCCTTGCCGATTTTTTGGGCGTCACCCTGCTCCACATCGCCGCGCCTACCATCGCAGAAATCCGCCTGGCTCTGAAAAACCTGGACGGACGCTCTTTGGAAAATTTACCTGCCGCCTAGCATTCCCTCACCCCATATAACCCGGCAAGATATAAACAATTTGTCTGAATGCTTCACATCGTGCCGATTAATTCGTGCATTTTTTCACAAGTCGTGTTAGAATGGAGGCGCAGTTTAATACGACAAATATTGGAGCCACAAGGAAAATTATGTCAGCAAACCTCAACGAAAAAAAACCGCTGGAAAACCCGGAACAAGTCAAACTTATTGACCAGATTATCGCAGACAACAAAGATACTGCCGGTTCAACCATGATCATCCTCAACGAACTCCAAAGCCAGATCGGCTTTGTGTCTGAACCTATGCAAACCTATGTTGCCAAAGAACTGCGCATTCCTGTCAGCGTCGTACATGGCGTGGTATCCTTCTACTCTTTTTTCACCACTACCCCCCGCGGCGAACATACAGTCAAATTCTGCATGGGCACTGCCTGCTATGTCGGCGGCACCCCCCAACTGATTGACAAAGTTAAACAGGTGCTGGGCATTGAGCCTGGCGAAACCACCCCGGACGGCAAAGTCACCATTGAACTTTGCCGCTGTGTGGGCGTTTGCAGTCAGGCCCCGGTCGTTGTGGTAGACGATGAAATATTCGGGCAGGTAGCGCCAAACAAATTACCCAAGATTCTCTCTTCGATCACCGAGTAAGGAGATCTGCAGCGTTGAAAGAATTGGCACTTCATCTTTTGGATATTGCCGAAAATAGCGTGGCAGCCAATGCTAAAAACATTACCATCACAGTATTATTGGATACAGAACAAGATCTTTTACAAATGAGTATCAAAGACGACGGCAAAGGCATGAATGCCGAACGGCTGATCCGGATCACAGATCCTTTCGTTACCAGCCGTACCACCCGCAAGGTTGGACTGGGCATCCCGCTTTTCAAGGCCGCAGCAGAATCCTGCTGCGGATCATTTGATATTCAATCCACACCGGGAGTGGGCACGCTTGTCACCGCAAGATTTCAAAACAGCCATATTGACCGCATGCCCCTCGGAGACCTGAAAAGCACACTGATCAGCCTGTTAATTGGCTATCCGGATGTGCATTGGGTGTTAAAGTATGGTGTCAATGGGAACATCTTCGAATTTGATGATGCGCCCATCAAAAAAGAATTGGAAGGTATTTCCTTAACAGACCCTGGTGTCCTCGGCTTTTTGAATGACTATATAGCATCCGGCATTGAAAATGCGCAAGCAGCAATCGCCTGAGAACCACAGGACATCAAACTGAACCATTCAATTGTTCAACTTTTATACGGGAGAAAAAAATGAGTAAAGTCAAGTCCCTCGCAGATTTGAAACGTGTCCGTGAAGAAGCTTTGAAAAAACAGGAAGCCAAAAATACAGCCAGCAGAATCCAGATCGTTATTGGAATGGGCACCGTTGGCATCGTTGCCGGCGCGCGCGAAACCCTGAAAGCCATTCTGGATTTTATTGCCAAGGAAGACTTGCAGGACATTGCCGTCCGTCAAACCAGCAATATCGGCATGGATTCATGGGAACCGATCGTGCAAGTCATCGTCGATGATGAACCCGGCATTTCCTACGGAAAGGTAACTGCCGAAGTCGCCCGCAAAATCATGAAAGAACATGTGATTGACGGGAATATTGTCAAAGAATACGTAATAGAAATTCAATAGAATAAGGAGCTATCCAAAACTTTTGTTTTGGAAGATAGTAGATTATGACTTTTTTTCGTTCGCATATACTGGTATCCATTGACCCGCTCAGTCAAGCCAAAGGCGCTTATGAAATCATTGACGCGCTGAATGATGAGCTTGTCGCCCAGGGTTTAATCGATGAAGTACAGGTACTCGAAACTTCACGCATCGGTGATCCGGAAATCTACGGACCAGACATTATGGTCTACCCCGAAGGCGTTCATTACGCAAAACTGGCCCCGGAAGATATTCATTTCCTGGTCAAGGAACACTTCCTCAAAGGCCGCGTGGTCGACAAATTCGTTGTCAAGCAAATCCCCAAATCCGACGACGAACTCGGCCCTCCCAAGCCTAAAGAAGTGCGCGTTGTGCTGCGCAATTGCGGCGTAATCGACCCCTACAATATTGAGGATTACATCGCCGTGGATGGCTACATGGCCCTTGCCCGATCCATCTCGGACATGACTCCTGAAGAAGTCATCCAAACCGTCCTGGATTCTGGCCTGCGCGGCCGCGGTGGCGCGGGTTTTCCCACCGGTCGCAAATGGCAGTTCGCACGCGCCAGCCAGGGCAGCCCCAAATACGTCATCTGCAATGCAGATGAAGGCGACCCCGGTGCATTCATGAATCGCCGCGTCCTCGAAAGTGACCCCCATGCTGTGCTTGAAGGGATGGCGATCGCCGCTTATGCCATTGGTTCAAACCAGGGCTACATCTACTGCCGCGCCGAATATCCCGAAGCCGTCCGCACCCTGAAAATTGCGATCGAACAGGCCCGCGAATTCGGTTTGCTGGGTGACAACATCCTCGGCTCCGATTTCTCTTTCGACCTGGAAGTTCGCATGGGCGCCGGCGCATTCGTCTGCGGTGAAGAAACTGCCCTGATAGCCTCCATCGAAGGGTCACGCGGCGAACCGCGTACCCGCCCGCCCTTCCCGGCTGTCAAAGGCTTGTGGGGGCAGCCGTCCAACGTAAACAACGTTGAAACCTATGCCACCGTTCCCCAGATACTTCTCAAAGGGGCAGAGTGGTTCTCCAGCATGGGCACTGAAAACTGCAAAGGTACCAAGACCTTTGCTTTGGCTGGTGATGTCAAAAATACCGGCCTGATCGAAGTTCCGATGGGCATTACCCTGCGCGAAATCATTTTTGAAGTCGGCGGGGGGATTAAGCATGACAAAGGCTTCAAAGCCATCCAGACCGGCGGTCCGATGGGCGGCTGCCTGCCCTCATCTAACCTGGACCTGCCCGTGGATTACGAATCCCTCGGTCAGGCTGGCTCCATCATGGGTTCCGGCGGTATGATCGTCATGGACGAAGATACTTGCATGGTCGACATCGCCCGCTTCTTCATGGAATTCACCCAGGAAGAAAGCTGCGGCAAATGCGTGCCTTGCCGTGTCGGCACCCGCCGCCTGCTGGAAATCCTCACCCGAATCTGTGAAGGTGAAGGCAAGGACGGCGATATTGAAACCCTTGAAATGCTTTGCGAACAAATCAAACAAGACAGCCTGTGCGGTCTTGGCCAGGGCGCGCCCAACCCCGTTGAAAGCACCCTGAAGCATTTCCGTGATGAATACGAAGCCCATATTTATGAAAAACGATGTCCTGCCAAAGTCTGCCGGGCAATGATCCGCTACGAGATCCTTGAAGACATGTGTACGGGCTGTACCGTATGCGCCCGCAACTGCCCTGTAGATGCCATTCACGGCGAACGTCGTCAACCCCATATCATCGATCCTGATACGTGTGTCCGTTGCGGTATCTGCTTGCAGGTCTGCAACTTTAGTGCTGTAACCATTAAGTAGTTAATGATAGTTACACCAACGATCTATCTGGACTGGAGAGGAAGATGACCCCTGACAACATGAATGTGCTGGAGGTGGTTCGCGGTGTCGTCGAGGAACATGGCGGTAAAGCCGAAGAGCTGATCCCCATCCTTAACGATGTCAACCGAACCATTGGTTATTTGCCCAAGGAGGCGCTTGAAGAAATCGGACGTCTGGTGAAGACGCCGAAAAGCAAGGTCTCCTCTGTTGCCACCTTTTATACAATGATGACCACCAAACCCCGCGGAAGGCATGTCATTCAATTCTGCGAAAGCGCTCCCTGCCATGTGGCCGGCGGGCGCGAAGTCTGGCTGGCCATTCAGGATCAACTTGGTCTCGAAGATGGTGAGACCAGCGAAGATGGCAAATGGACATTGATCACAGCCAGTTGTCTCGGGCTATGTGGTGTCGGACCGATCATGCTTGTTGACGAAGACATGTACGGCAATGTTACTCCCAGCCAGGTTCCCGAAATCCTGGCCCGATACAGCTAACGGAGGCGGAAAATGAATTACCGATCAATGGTGCTTGTATCTGGTGACCCGCGCAGTATGGAACGCGGCGCCCGGGAAATCTACGATCAATTCCAGCGGGAGATCAATGCCCTGGAACTGGAAAATGAAGTTTCCCTGGCCTGGATGCAGGATGTCGGGCGCAGCGACGCCGTTCCGCTGGCGGTGGTATATCCAGAAGCAACGATTTATGGGCCACTTAAACTTGAAGATGTACACACTATCGTGGAAGAACATCTCTACAAGGGGCGCATTGCCCCCGGGCTGCAAGCCCCCGTGCGCGAACTCAGCGGTCACATCGCCTGGATTTCTGCCCGTCAGGGCACTTTGCCAGCTGAACAGCGCATTATCCTCAAGCGCGCCGGCCTGATAGACCCCACCAGCATCGAAGACTATATCGCCGATGACGGTTACCAGGCCCTGGCAAACATCCTCGCCAATATGCAGCCCAAAGAGGTCATTGACCAAATCAAAGCATCCGGCTTGCGCGGACGCGGCGGTGCAGGATTCCCGACCGGCCTCAAATGGCAGTTCGTCGCCAGCACACCCGGCGAACAGAAATACGTCATCTGCAACGCGGACGAAAGCGAACCCGGCACCTTCAAGGACCGCGTACTGATCGAAGGCGACCCCCACGCTATCGTGGAAGCGATGGCAATCGCTGCCTATGCCGTCGGCGCGGACGAAGGCTATTTCTACGTACGCGGCGAATACTTGCTGGCCCAAAAACGCCTGCGTCTTGCCATCCAGCAAGCCGAAGAGATGGGCCTGCTCGGCGAAGACATCCTCGGCAGCGGCTTCAACTTCAAGCTCCACGTCCACAGCGGCGCCGGGGCATACATCTGTGGGGAAGAAACCGCATTGATTGAATCCCTCGAAGGCAAACGCGGCGAACCGCGTGCCCGCCCGCCTTACCCCACCACCAACGGCCTGTGGGGGAAACCCACCCTGGTCAACAATGTTGAAACGCTGGCAAATATCCCCCCGATCATGCTCAACGGCGCAGACTGGTACCGCGGCTACGGCACCGAAAAAAGTCCCGGTACGAAAGTCTGCACCATCCTCGGCAACGTCAATGTCACCGGTTTGATCGAAGTTCCCATGGGCATCACCCTGCGCGAAATCATTTCGATCTACGGTAAAGGCATGGCCCACGGCGCCCATTTCAAAATGGCACAAACCGGCGGCTCCAGCGGATCCGTCATCCCCAGCACCTTGCAGGACACGCCCATGGATTTCGAATCCTACCAGGAAAACGGCGTCTCCCTCGGCTCTGGCGCATTATTAATCTGTGATGAAAACAACTGCGCCCTAGACCTGGCGATCGTACTGATGAATTTCTTCCGCAAAGAAAGCTGCGGCAAATGCAATCCCTGCCGCATTGGCACCGAGCGCGCCTACCAGATCCTGAAAAATATCGCCGAAGGCGTTGGCACCATGCAGGACCTGGAAGACCTGAAATTCCTCAGCAAGAATTTGATCGAACTCTCCAACTGTGGCCTTGGAACAACTGCTGGCACACCCTTGGAGAACATCCTCCAATACTTCATGCCCGAAGTTGAAGCGCACATCAAGCTGAAAGTCTGCCCAACGGGTGTCTGCCCGATGAGCGGCAAAAAAGCTTATCCTAAAACAAAACTTGTACAACTAGAACAAGCATAGAGAGGTCTGATAATGGTCCATATCACTATTGATGGAAAAGAAATCCAGGTTCCAGAGGGCACAACTGTTCTGCGGGCAGCCGAACAGGCTGATATCCACATCCCCACCCTGTGTGACCACCCGGCATTGACACCTTTTGGCGGCTGCCGCCTGTGTCTGGTAGACGTGAAGGGCGCGCGCACCTTGCAAACGTCCTGCACCCTGCCTGCCACCGACAACATGGTCGTTACCACCGACAACGAACGTATTCGCGAAGCGCGCAAATTTGTGCTGACCCTGCTGTTCAGTGAGCGTAATCACTTCTGCCCCTACTGCCAGGTCAGTGGCGGCGACTGTGAACTACAAAACGCCGCATACGAGCAGGACATGACTCACTGGCCCCTGCAGCCCAACTGGAACAAGTATGATCTGGACGCCTCGCACGAGTACTTCATCCTGGAACAAGATCGCTGTATCCTCTGCCGCCGCTGCGTGCGCGCTTGTGGCGAACTGATCGGGAACTTCACCCTGGGCGTTGAAGAGCGCGGGGCAGATTCCTCCATTGTCGCTGACCTCGGCGTACCGCTCGGCGAAAGCACCTGCATTTCCTGTGGCGCCTGTGTTCAGGTCTGTCCCACCGGCGCCCTCATCGACAAGAAGAGCGCCTACCTGGGCCATGAAGTGCAACTCGACAAAACTGAATCCATCTGTATCGGTTGCAGCCTTGGCTGCGGCATCGACATCTACAGCCGCGATAACCGCCTCGTACGCATTGAAGGTAACTGGGACGCCAGTGTCAATCATGGCGTCCTCTGCAAAGTCGGTCGTTACCTGCCCCATGAAGCCGAAAATTGGGACCGCATCTACACCCCCATGGTACGCAAAGACGGCAAACTCAAAGCCGCCACCTGGGAAGACGCGATCAATGCAGTCGCCGACCAGTTGAAGCAATCCTCCAGGACTGCGGCAATGGCTTCCACCCGCCTGCCGGCAGAATCACTGTATCTCTTCAAACAGCTTTTCGGGGACAAACTCCAGGCTGACACCGTGACCAGCATCGAAGAAGGCGCAAACACCAAACTGGCTGCCCAATTGGCGGCCGACCTCGGTTCACCTTTTGAAGGCTCCCTCAGCGAACTTGAAAAAGCCGATTGTGTTCTCGTCCTCGGCGCAGACCTCGTTGAAGACCACGAAGTTGCCAGCTTCTTCATCAAGCGCAATGTACCCCACGGCACGCGGGTCATCTCGGCCGGCTGCGCTGAAAACGCTATTGCAGACATCGCCGATGTCGTCCTGAAACCGAGTGGGGATAACTACGACAATCTGATCCAGGCCCTCAGCGCTGCCCTGGCTGACAAACCGGTCACCGCACTGGCAAAAGCCGCCGGTGTAGACGAAGCTGCGGTGAAAGAAGCAGCCCGGATTTTGGCCGCTGCCAATTTCCCCGCCATCGTTTACGGCGAAGCGCTGCTGAAGAATGCCTCCCTAAACACCCTCAAAGCCCTCGTTGAACTGGGCCATCTCTCCGGCGCGATTGGTGAACAGCGCAATGCCCTCGTCAGCGTCAAAGGCAAAGCCAACAGCATGGCCGCCGCCCAATACGGTCTTGAGCAGGCAATGGAAATCTCTGACGAACAGGCTGTCTTTATCGCCCTCGGAGATGACTGCCCCAGCCAGAAATTGATCAAACGGCTGGAAAACGTCCCGTTCATCGCAGTCCAGGCCAGTTATAGCTCGCAATTGACCGCCCATGCGAATGTGGTTCTGCCTGTTACCGACTGGACAGAACAGGAAGGTTCTTATCTCAATCTTGACGGCAGGCTCCAAACGGCTGTCCAACCGATAGCTGCCCCGGAAGGCGTTTTAACCAACGCCGCCGTCCTTGAGAAACTGGCTGCTGCCCTCGGGTATCACCTGGACGCCGCTGGCTGGAAAGATGAACTCCTCAAGCGGGTGCCTGTTGCAATCATCACTGAGTAATTATCTGGTTGAAAGAATAAGGAGTCAAAATATGGCTAAACCAAAAGTAGCAACGGACTGGATGGCAGGCTGCGCCGGCTGTCACATGTCTTTACTCGACATGGATGAACGAATTATTCAGGTCGCCGAATTAGTAGATATCCGCGCCACCCCCATTACCGATCTCAAACGCGCTGACGCAAGCGGTGTGGATGTCGGCATCTTGGAAGGCGCCGTCAACAACACAGCCAACGAAGAACAGGCCCACTGGATGCGCGATCATTGCAAAATTCTGGTAGCCTTCGGCGACTGCGCCGTCTTTGGCGGTGTTCCTGCGATGCGCAATTTCTTTACCGTTGATGAAACTCTGCGGCGTGCCTATATTGAAGCACCGTCAAATGACGCCAGCGGGATGATCCCCAGTGACCCGGAACTATGTGTTCAAACCCGCGTCCGCGCCATTCATGAAGTTGTCCCCGTGGATGTCTTCCTGCCGGGCTGCCCGCCCGACGCAGACGCAATTTTCTATGTCCTGGTTGAGCTGGCGAATGGCCGTATGCCACAGCTCAAAGACAATAATCTGTTACACTGGCATTAGATTGGAGGAGATTAATATTATGGGTATGCAAAAGATTACCATCGAGCCAGTAACTCGCATTGAAGGCCACGCGAAGATCACCATTCGCCTCAAAGAAAACGGCTCTGTTGAACATGCGTATTTACACATCAACGAATTTCGCGGTTTCGAGAAATTCTGTGAAGGCCGCATGGTGTTTGAAATGCCGTCCATCACCCCCCGCATCTGCGGAATTTGCCCGGTCAGCCATCATCTGGCTGCCGCCAAGACCGGTGATGTGATCATGGGCTCACCCCCGCCCCGCCCTGCTTCCATGCTGCGCGAACTCATGCACATGGGCCAGATCATCCAAAGCCACGGAATGCACTTCTTCGAACTGGCCGGTCCCGACCTGCTGCTTGGTTTTGATGCCGATCCTGCCATCCGTAACGTCATCGGCCTGATCCAGGCCAACCCGGATGTAGCGGTTAAAGCCGTCCAGTTGCGCAAATTTGGTCAGGAAATCATCCGCATCCTCGGCGGGCGCCGCATCCACCCCGTTTTTGCTGTTCCGGGCGGTGTCAATAAAGCCCTTACCATAGAAGATCGTGAAGCCATCCTGGCTGGTGTCGCTGATGCAAAAGCAACAACCCTGCTTGGCATCCAGATCATGCAGGACTGGGCCGCCAAAAACCAGGATGTGATCAATGAATTTGCCGTATTGAAGACCGGTTATATGAGTCTGGTGACCCCGGATAATGGCCTGGAACTCTATGACGGCCAAATTCGCCTGGTGGATTCAAGAGGAAACCAGCTCGAAAAATTTGATGGCGCCAACTACCTGGACTACATTAACGAGCATGTTGAAAATTGGTCCTACCTCAAGTTTCCCTATTACAAAAAGATGGGCTACCCCGAAGGCGTCTACCGGGTTGGGCCGCTGGGCCGCCTGAATGCCGTCACAAAGCTCGATACGCCGCTGGCACAGGAAGAGTGGATCAAATACCGCGCCCAAAATGAAGACGGCGCACCGGTTGAACCGACCCTCATGTATCACTATGCCCGCTTGATTGAGGTACTCTTCTCGATCGAACGCGTAGAAGCCCTGCTGGACGATCCCGATATCCTCAGCAAGGATATCCTCAATACCAGCCAGAACCCGGTTCGCGAAGGCGTTGGCATCATTGAAGCCCCGCGCGGCACACTCATTCACCACTACATTGCCAATGAAAACCAGCAGTTGGAAAAGGTCAACCTGATCGTTTCCACCGGCCATAACAACTGGGCAATGAGCGAAGCCGTGGACTCGGTTGCCAAAACCTACATCAAGGGGCCCGAAATTCACGAAGGCCTTTTAAACCGGGTGGAAGCCGCTGTGCGCGCGCACGACCCCTGTCTGTCCTGCTCTACCCACGCCGTCGGCCAGATGCCCATCATCATCGACATCGTCGACGCCAACGACAAGACCGTCAAACAGTTGCGCCGCGACGCCTGATCGTCACCAGAATTTCTTAAGATACAAGAAGGGTTTTTGCAGAATTCTTGCAAAAACCCTTTCCTTGGCTCAGGGAGTATAATACACTCCGGATTAAAGTAGTTTTTTTTGTAGGGACAGGTTTCCAACCTGTCCGCCTCACAAAAAAAACCAATCTGCCAGTCCTCTGGTATCAATGAAAACAGAAATCATGAAACCTCCATCTATGACAAACCTGTCAAAAAAATCAATTCACCTTTGTAGTAACGACTTCAGTCGTTAAAAGGAGTTTACTTGAAATCAACCCTCATCGTAGGCTACGGCAACCCTGATCGCGAAGACGACGGCGCCGCCTATTACATTCTCAATGCCCTCGCCCCCCGCTTTGGCTGCGCGGAAATCCCCGCATCAGACGAAGGTCTGGAACCCAGTGACTGCTCCCCGTCCTTCATTTTTTCCTTTCAGTTGATGCCCGAAATGACTGAAGGCTTCGCCAAATTCGAACGAATTTGTTTCGTTGATGCCCATACCGAGAACATCGCTGACCCAATCCAGTTCACCGAAATCAGTTCTGCCTTCCAGCCATCACCGCTCACCCACCACATGACCCCGCAGACTGCTCTCAGCATCGTCGAAACCCTGTACGGGCGCGTCCCTCAAGCCGTCCTGTGTTCCGTGCGCGGCTACCAATTCGGCTTCAAATCCGAACTTTCCGAGCGCACGCAAGCCCTCTGTGACCAGGCCATCGAAATAATCCTGGCCTGGATCAATCAAGAAAAAGAATAAACCAGCCACGCTGCCTCTTTTCGTAGAAAAATATAAATATTCTTACCATCTTTACCTGAATTCACTGATATTGGTATAATAAACACATGCATGAACTGTCCGTAACCGAAAGTATTCTGAATATCGCCAAGAACCATGCCGAAAAAGCAAAGGCCAAACAGGTAACCGATATTCACATCGTCATTGGCGCCCTCTCCTCCATCGTGGATGATTCCATCCAGTTCTACTGGGACATCATCACCCAGGACACCATCTGCGCCAGTGCCCAACTACACTTCAAACGAGTGCCAGCCAAACTCACCTGCCAGGACTGCAACCATACCTATACGATTGAGGATGAGTTATCCCCCTGCCCAAAATGCGGCAGTATCCGTATCAAAGTGGTAGGCGGCGAAGAATTCTGGCTGGAAAGTATCGAAATTGAACGCTAAGGAGTAAGAAAGAAATGACCACTGAAAATGTTCCTGTTGTTGAAAAGATCATGAATGCCAACGATCAGATTGCCATGATCAACCGCAAGAAGCTGGATGATGCCGGCGTGTTTGCCATCAATATCATGGCCTCCCCCGGATCAGGCAAAACCAGCACCATCCTGCGCACCATTGAAGACCTGGCCCCCGATGTCCGCATCGCCGTCATTGAAGGCGACACCGCCCCCGTCACGATTGACTCGGACAAGGTTAAAGCCCTCGGCATCCCCGCCGTACAGATCAACACCGGTGGAAGCTGCCACCTGGACGCCCCCATGTTCAGCCGCGGTCTCGAACAGGTGGACCTCGCCAACATCGACCTGCTCATTATCGAAAACGTCGGCAACCTCATCTGCCCGGCTGGATTCATGCTCGGCTCTCATGCCAATGTGGTTGTCGCCAGCATCCCTGAAGGCGATGACAAACCCTACAAATACCCCAACATCTATCGCGGCATTGAAGTCATGATCATCAACAAAATGGATCTGCTTCCCTATGTAGACTTTGACATGGACTACTTCCGCAAAGGCGTTCAAATCCTGAACAACGATGCCGTTTTCTTCAATATCTCCTGCAAGACTGGCGAAGGGGTTTCGGAATGGACAAGCTGGCTCAAAAACCGTATCCAGCAGCAAAAAGAGCTGGCGAAATAAATAATAAATAACCTGAGTTGCGGCGATTGTAGTAACGACTTTAGTCGTTATACAAACCCGTCAAACTCTGGTTCGACGAATAGAATCGTCACGACATACGGTGTTGATTTCTTATCCGCAACTCCGGCTAATGAAGAATGTCGATGATTATCCACCAGAAACCGGCATTGATAGGCAGGATCTTGAATGACTGAAATGATCGGACGCAAATACAGCATCACTGGCATTGTACAAGGGGTGGGCTTCCGCCCCTTTGTGTATGCCCAGGCTGTGCACAACCATCTCACCGGCTGGGTGCGCAACACCTCCAGCGGCGTTGAGATTGAGATCAATGGCGCTGCACAGGCTGTTCACGCGTTTTCCGATGCCTTGCGAAACAACCCGCCCCCGCTGTCACGCATCGACAGGATCAGCGAATTCCCCTGTCAGCCTGATGGCTACACGCAGTTCAACATCATCCCCAGCCAGCCCTGTCCCGGTGAGTTCATCCCCATTTCTCCCGATGTCACCCTGTGCGCAGACTGCGCCGCTGAACTGGTCAATCCTGCTGACCGGCGCTATCGTTATCCCTTTATCAACTGCACCAACTGCGGGCCGCGCTTCACCATCATCAAAGACACCCCCTACGACCGCCCCAAAACCACAATGGCCGGCTTCACCATGTGCCCTGACTGCCAGAGCGAGTACGAGAATCCCCTTAACCGGCGGTTTCATGCCCAGCCCACCGCCTGCCCGGTTTGCGGCCCGCACATCTGGTTTGAAGCGGCGGGTGAAGTCCTCACCCATAAAGAAGACGCCCTGCAAACTGCTCGCGCCTGGCTGCAAGACGGCAAAATTCTCGCCATCAAAGGTCTTGGCGGCTATCACCTGGCCTGTGATGCCAGCAATCCCGAAGCCGTTGCCGAATTGCGCAGCCGCAAGAAACGCTCTGATAAGCCCTTCGCCTTGATGGCGTATGATATCGAGCACATTCTGCCGCATTGTCAGGTCAGTTCAGCCGAAGAGCAGTTACTCACCTCCCGCCAGCACCCAATCGTCATTTTGAATCGCCTGGCAGATTCATCCATTGTAAAAGCCGTGGCCCCGAGGCAGAACACCCTCGGCTTCATGCTGCCCTACACCCCGCAGCATCTGCTTCTCCTCGAACCGGCCCCCGGCTTCCCCGAAGTACTGGTGATGACCAGCGGCAACCTTAGCGAGGAACCCGTCGCCTACATGGACGAAGATGCCATGCAGCGCCTTTCGCCCATCGCCGATGGTTTCCTGCTGCATGATCGCCCTATTCACATGCGCGTGGACGATTCTGTCGCCCGCGTTTTCACCACTGGCCCACAGATTCTCCGCCGTGCCCGCGGCTATGCACCGGATCCCATTCAGCTTCCCGCACCCTTACCATCCATTCTGGCCGCCGGCGCAGAACTGAAAAACACCTTCTGCCTCAGCCGCGACCAATACGCTTTCCTCAGCCACCACATTGGTGATCTGGAAAATTACGAAACCCTGCTCTCCTTTGAAACCGGGATCAAGCACTACGAGAACCTTTTTCACGTCACGCCGCAGACCATCGCCGTTGACCTGCACCCCAACTACCTCGCCACACGCTACGGCATTCAGCGCGCCAGCGAGGGGAACATCCCCCTGATCCAGGTGCAGCACCATCACGCTCATCTGGCTGCCTGTCTGGCCGACAACGCCTGGAATTCAGACGAACCCGTTATCGGTCTCATCTACGACGGCACCGGGTACGGCACCGACGGCACCATCTGGGGTGGCGAAATCCTCCTCGGCGGGTATGCAGACTACCAGCGGGTATATCACCTTGCCACTGCCCCTCTTGCGGGCGGTGACATCTCCGTCCGCAAGCCAGCCCGCATGGCGCTGGCCCACCTCTGGCAGTCCGGGCTGGAGTGGGATCTCGATCTTGCTCCCGTGCAGGCCCTCTGCCCCCAGGAACGTTCTCTCCTGCGTGCCCAACTGGAAAACCACATCAACACCCCCCTCACATCCAGCATGGGACGTCTCTTTGACGCCGCCGCTGCATTGGCCGGTGTCCGTCAGGAAGTCAATTACGAAGGCCAGGCCGCCATTGAATTCGAAGCACTGGCTGATCCCGATGAAACCGGAGCCTATCCCTTCTCCATCGAAGAGGATAAAATCTCTACGGCGCCGCTGTGGCCGGCCATGCTGGCAGACATCCACGCCAATACCCCGCCTGCCATCCTCTCGGCCCGCTTTCACAACGGCATCGCGGCTTTAAGCCGCCAGCTTTGCCTGGCGATCCGCGAAGAGACAGGCTGCAACACCGTTGCTCTCAGCGGCGGTGTGTGGCAGAATCAATTGTTGCTGGACAAGACAGTCACCCTGCTGGCAGAAAGCGGCTTCAACACCCTCCTCCATAAACAGGTACCCGCCAACGACGGCGGCCTCGCCCTCGGCCAACTGCTGATCGCAGCAAATCACTAAATGTAGGGGCGCATGCCATGTGCCCAAGCGGCCACCTTGATTATGGTCAATGCAGATATAAATCATGCCAGCTACTGAATAAAAAAATTAACAACCATTACGGGGAATCCCTTTCTCCGCAAAAAAGGACAATATTATGTGTTTAGGCATACCAGGAAAAGTAACCGAAGTTTATACCGACAACGAAATGCGCATGGGCAAAGTTGATTTCGGCGGCGTAGCCCGTGAAGTCTGTCTGGAAGCCGTTGACGAAGTCAAGGTAGACGATTACGTCATCGTCCATGCCGGTTTCGCCCTCAGCATCCTCAGTGAAGAAGACGCCATGGAAACCCTCAGCATCCTCAACGAAATGTCCATGCTGGCAGATGAAATGGACGAAATCGCCGCTTCTGTTCAGGAAGAATAATCATGCGCTACGTCGATGAATTCCGCGACGCAAAACTGGTCAAAGGCGTGCTGGACGAAATCCGCCGCACCATCACCCAACCGTGGACCATCATGGAAATCTGCGGCGGGCAGACCCACGCCTTCCTCCAATACGGCCTGGATGAAATGCTGCCCCCGGAAATCGAGCTGGTGCATGGTCCGGGCTGCCCGGTGTGCGTCACCTCCCTGAAACTGATCGACAAAGCCATCGCTATCGCCTCTCAGCCTGACGTGATCTTTACCTCGTTTGGCGACATGCTGCGCGTGCCCGGCTCCGAAAAAGACCTTTTCGCCGTGCGCGCCGCCGGCGGCCAGGTCAAGATCGTCTACTCCCCACTGGATGCAGTCAAGATCGCTCGCCAGAACCCTGACAAACAGGTCGTTTTCTTTGCGATCGGCTTTGAAACCACCGCCCTGCCCAATGTGATGAGCGTCATCCAGGCGCAGACCCTGGGGCTGAAAAACTTCTCTGTCCTCGTCTCGCAGGTACGCGTCCCGCCAGCCATGGAAGCCATCCTCAGCTCACCGGCCAACCGCGTGCAGGGCTTCCTCTCTGCCGGTCACGTCAACGCCGTCATGGGCTATTGGGAATACCTGCCGCTCGCTGAAAAATACAACCTGCCCATCGTGGTCACTGGCTTTGAGCCGCTTGATCTCAGCCGCGGTTTGCAAATGCTCGTCAAACAACTGGAAGCCGGCACACACGAAGTGCAAAACGCTTACCCGCGCACGGTTACGAAACAAGGAAATCTGTCCGCCCAAAAGGCCATCGAGCGCGTCTTTGAACCCTGCGACCAGCAGTGGCGCGGCATCGGCATGATCCCGATGTCCGGCTGGAAACTCCGCCAGGAATATGCCACCTTCGATGCCGAGCAGCGCTTTGATGTCGGTGATATCAATACCCAGGAATCCGAAATCTGCATTGCCGGGGAAATCCTCCAAGGCTTGAAGAAGCCAATAGAATGTCCGGCCTTCGGCACCCTGTGTACACCCTCCAACCCGCTGGGTGCAACCATGGTTTCTTCCGAAGGTGCCTGTGCCGCCTATTACCGTTACGGCCGCGCCCGCACCCGACAAGCTTAATTTTTTTTTCGCAGGACAGGTTTTGCAAAGCATCCCGTTGAGACTAACCTGTTCCTCCTTGTACCTGCCCAGGAGCATTACTTGACTACACGCAATATCAAACACGAACAACAAATATCCCCCTTCGAAACCGCTTCCTGCCCCATGCCGTTACGACATAACGAACAAATCGTCATGGGTCACGGCTCCGGCGGAAAAATGACCCAGGACCTGATCAAAAACATCTTCATGCCCCATCTTGTTTCAGCTCCCCTGGCTGCCGCCAACGACTTCGCCCAGGTCTCCCTGCCTGCTGGATCAAACCTGAACGGCTATCTCTCCATCTCCACTGATTCTCACGCTGTTGCCCCTCTCTTCTTCCCCGGCGGTGATATCGGCAGCCTCTCCATTTGCGGCACGGTCAATGACGTTAGCATGTCAGGCGCCGTTCCGCTCTACCTGACCGCTGCCTTCATCCTCGAAGAAGGCTTCGACATGGATCAGCTGGAAAGGATCGTTCTCTCCATGCAGCAATCAGCCGAAGAAGCTGGCGTACAGATCGTGGCTGGCGACACCAAAGTCGTTGAAAAAGGAAATGCCGATGGCGTATTCATCAACACCACCGGCGTCGGCTGGGTTCCCACAGAGCACCGCATTGGCGGCGAACAGGCCCGTCCAGGTGATGTTGTCCTCGTCTCGGGTGACCTCGGCGATCATGGCATCGCCGTTCTCGGCGCTCGCGGTGACCTGGGTTTCGAGACCGACATCCAGTCTGACATTGCCCCGCTCAATCACATGATCCAGGCTGTCCTCCAGGCTGCACCGCACACACATGTCCTGCGCGACCCCACCCGAGGCGGCCTGGCCACCACCCTGAACGAAATTGCTGTGCAAAGCCATACCTGCATACGTCTGGACGAAGCAGCCGTGCCTGTCAAGCCTGCCGTGCGGGCAGCCTGCGAAATGCTCGGCTTTGATCCCCTCTATGTCGCCAATGAAGGCAAGCTGATTACCATTGTCCCGGCCAATGAAGCGGACGCCGCCCTGACAGCCATGCAAAGCAGCAAATACGGCGAACATGCCGCCATCATTGGCAAAGTGGAAGCAGAACCCATCGACCGCGTCCTCCTGAAAACCGTCATCGGCGGCACCCGCCTGCTGGATGTCATGGCCGGCGAAATGCTTCCCCGCATCTGCTAATAGTAACGACTAAAGTTGTTACCAAAATATCCGCAGCAATCAGCCGATCAAATGGCAGTAACCACTGAAGTGGTTACTGAAAACCTTTCATCTTTGCCCATGTCATAAAGTTACTTGAGTAAATACCCGTTTTCTTTGCGGCTTAGCGGCTTTGCGTGAAAAAATGATCAAAAAAATCATTTATAATAACTATTCACAACTCAATCAAAATCTACAGAAGAGGAACCATGAAAATCAACTATAAAGAAACCACCAGTGATCTCGCCACCCGCATCGACATTCACAATCAATTCGGCGGCCGCGATATTGACCAATGGATGCTGGAAATCCTGCCCCTCAAACCGGGTATGAAAATTCTGGACGTAGCATGCGGCGCAGGCAAACAATGTACCTCCTATCACAAGCACCTCAACGGTAACTGCAATATCACCGGCGGTGACGTGTCTGCTGAATTACTCGCCCAGGCGCAGGAACGCAACCTCGAAATCGGCACCCCCTTCACGCTGATGGAACTCAATTTTAACAAGCGTTTTCCCTTCATCGATAACCAGTTTGACATGGCCTCCTGCTGCTTCGCCATCTACTACGCCGAAGATATCCCATTCACCATCCGTGAAATGCACCGCGTTCTCAAACCGGGCGGCGTACTCTTCTCCTCCGGCCCCATGCCCGAGAACAAACAACTCTTCTATGACATCATCCGTGAAGCCACCGGCGCCACCATCCCGCCCATGCCCGGCAGCTCGCGCTATTCTACCGGCATCCTCGGCGCCATGAAAGACACCTTCAAAAAAGTGGACATCGAAATCTTCGAGAACCCCCTTACCTTCGCCAGCGCAGAACCTTTCGTCGCCTACACCCGCGCTTCCCTCTCGGAAGACCGCAAGCTGTGGAACGACCTCTTCACCGACAAAGCCGGCTTTGAGGATGTCATGGCAAAGATCACAGCCGTCGCGGAAAAACGCGTTGCCAAAGAAGGCAAGCTGGTCATGACCAAAGTGGTCGGCGGCTTCATCGCCACGAAATAATCATGGACAAAAAAGGCATGTTGTTTTATGGCAAGCGTATCTGCTTCATCGGTGCACACCCGGATGACATCGAGATCGGCGCTGGCGCACTGATCTCCAATCTGTCTGACCGTGCCGATGTAATGTGCGTGACCCTTTCCGATAACCAGAAAAACCCTGCATTGACCAACGTGGTCAACGAGCACCATGACAGCATGGATGTTCTCGGTGTGCCTCCTGAGAATCGTCGAGTGGAACCTTTTGTGACCCGCTATTTTCCCCAGGCCCGGCAGGAGATCCTGGAATACCTTTTCAAACTGAACCAGGATTTCCAGCCGGATATTGTTTTCACCCATTCCCAAAACGACATCCACCAGGATCACAACACGGTCACTGAAGAAGTCTTGCGCGCTTTTCGCGGTATCACCGTCCTCGGCTTTGACGTCATCCGCAGCAGCTACGGCTTCTTTCCACACTTCCTCGTATCCGTCACAGAAGAGGATGTGCAGCGCAAAATCGATGCCCTGGCTCAATACAAAACCTATGCCGATAAATATTATTTCTCGGCTGACCTGACCCGCTCCATCCTCGTAAGAAATGGCGCCTTCGCCGACTCACAATACGCCGAAGGCTTTGATATCTTGCGCATCGTCTCCTGTTTCGGCATGAAATAACAAAAACAATGACCGTTTGCCAAAATATCAAATATTCCACCGAAGTGCGTATTTCATCTACGCACTTCGGTGGTTCTGTTTTTGTTATCGATGAGGTATATTAATTATTAAAGGCAAAATTGTTTAATAAATGGCCTGTTGCAGTTTCATCTCACCCTGATCGATTTTTTAAGATAGCCTTTTGGAGGTGTTTTTATGTATCAAAGGATGCTACCTCAACATACGTGGACTGCCTTGTCACCAGTCTGTACATTTGCGAGTCTCAGTGATCCTGAAATTATCTTGCTGCAGATTATGCAGAATCCTTCGGAAAAATGATTATGAATATTCACGATGACTTAGGTGATCTCGCATGTCGTAAGGCGATGAAATTGCAGCCGCGCCACATTTCAGATGAACAGTTTGCCAGGTTTGAAAGGTATGCGGCGGAAATCTTTACTGCATTTGGTTTAGATTTAAATACATCAGCCACGGAAGACACTCCCCAACGCTTTATCAAAGCCTTGTTTGATGCCACGGAGGGCTATGACGGTGACCCCAGGCTGCTGCGAGCCTTTGATACCGAATGCAACAGCCGGCCTGATTGTAAGCTCAGTCAGGTGATCCAGGGACCGATTCCTTTTTACGCCCTGTGCGAACACCATGCTCTTCCATTCTATGGAATGGCTTATATTGGTTATATTGCCCATGAGCAGATTATCGGAATTTCCAAGCTCACCCGGATGGTACGTCTTTTTTCAAGGAGGTTTGCTGTTCAGGAACGGATCGGTCAGGAGATTGCCGATATGCTGGATACGATGGTCCATCCCGATGGGATTGCAATTTATCTGGAAGCGCACCACCTTTGCATGGAGATGCGCGGCGTTCGGGAAATAACGCCGCTGACACGAACGACTGTCTGGCGCGGCTCCTATGAAAAAGATTCAACTTTGCGGTCGGAATTCTTTACGGCCTGTGGATTACAACGCTATGAAAGAAGATAAGTTTGTTTTAATTACCGGCGCTGCTCGCCGGATTGGGCGTTCCATTGCTCTGGCCGTTGCGCGTTCAGGCTCCGATGTAATTGTTCATTACGGACACTCTCAGTCTGAAGCTGAAAGCGTTCGGGCAGAGATTGAAACCTTGGGAAGAAAAGCGATTTTACTGCAAGCGGATCTCTCACAGCCAGCGCAAGTTGACAGGCTGATCCCGCGTATCCTGGAACACGGCTCATTAATCGCTTTGGTCAACAATGCCTCTATTTTTGAAAATCTGGATTGGAATAGCGCCAGTCTCGAAGATTGGAACCGGCATCTGATGATTAATCTCACCGCTCCATTTTTGCTCAGCCAGGCATTTGCTCGTGCGCTGCCTTCTGGCGAGGAAGGGCGAATCATCAACCTGCTGGATTGGCGTGCTTTGCGGCCTGGCCCAGACCACCTGCCATACAGCATCAGCAAATCCGCACTGGCAGCATTAACTCACTCCCTTGCAGCGGCGTTGGCCCCGCAGATAACCGTAAATGGCCTGGCGCTGGGCGCTGTCTTGCCCCCCGCCGACGGAAGCCCCGCCCAAAACATACTGAATAAAGTCCCATCTGGACGCTGGGCCAGTCTGGAGGAAGTCAATCAGGCACTGATTTTTTTATTGAAGGGGCCAGCCTACATAACCGGGGAGATTCTTTACGTTGATGGCGGCCGTCATCTGTTTTAGAAAGGAAACCCGATGGATCAGATTTTTATTAAGAACCTGGTCGCCCGCGGAATTGTCGGGGTTAACGATTGGGAACGTGATAAACCGCAGGAAATTTTAATTAATGTAGTTTTATTTGCCGACCTGCACGAAGCCGGCGTGAGTGATAATGTCCGGGATAGTGTCAATTATCGGACGGTGGCGAAAAAATTGCTAAAACACGCCGAAACCGCCCAGCGGTATACGGTGGAAGCACTGGCTGCAGATCTGGCTCGCTTATGTCTGGATGAACCGGGTGTCCAAAAGGTTCGCGTACAGCTCGAAAAACCTGGCGCGGTGCGATTTTCAAGTTCCGTAGGGGTTGTGATCGAGCGTACCCAAAAGGACCTCGCATGAATCTGGCCGAGTATTCCACCTGCTTGCTCCTGGGGTCGAATATCGAACCAGAAAAATACCTTCCCCGAGCCGTTAACCTGTTACAGCAGCAAATGGCGGTTATCCAGACCTCTTCTGTGTGGGAATCACAGGCCATTGGCTCTGAAGGCCCAAACTTTCTCAACGCGGCGGTATTGGCGCTGACACAACTGAATGCGGATAGTCTCAAAGAGCAAGTATTGCGTCCCATGGAAGTGCAATTGGGTCGCGTACGTACCGCGGATAAAAATGCCCCACGCACCATAGATATTGATCTCATTCTCTTCGACCAACACGTGCTGGATGCGGCCCTATGGCAATATGCTCATTGTGCGGTACCTGTCGCGGAAATTCTCCCAAAATATCAATCGAAGACGGGCGCCTATCTCAAAGATACCGCTGCACATCTGTCGCGCATGACGCCTGTTTGGATAAGAAAAGAAATCTCAACTTTTCCTTTTTCAACCCGGTTCCAGGAAAGATCCTGAAAGGGTAGATAATGAATACAAAAAACATAAAAACAAGTCAAGGCCGCATCCGTTATGCCGAGGTTGCCCCTGGTGGTATCGCCATCTTAAGAAAACTGGAGGAATATATTCAAGCCACAGAATTAGAGCCTGATCTGTTGGAGTTGGTGAAATTGCGTGCTTCTCAGATCAACGGCTGCGCATACTGTATTGATATGCACACTAAAGATGCTCGCAACCGGGGAGAGAGCGAACAACGTCTGTATGGTTTGAGTGCCTGGAGGGAGACACCTTTCTATACGGAACGTGAGCGGGCGGCGCTATTGTGGACGGAAGCAGTAACCAGGATCAGCGAAAACCACGTTCCTGATGCAATCTATGATCACGCCCAACAACATTTTACTGAAAAAGAAATCGTAGACCTCACACTCGCCGTGATTGCGATTAATTCCTGGAATCGTCTGGCGATCAGCTTTCGAACGCCACCCGGCTCGTATCTGTCAGATCTTCCGGTAAGCCACCAGCGAGCAACCAGACAATAAGCGATAAAATGGAGCTGTAGTGAATCCCCGCAAGTCGTTAATTCTCTGAGGAGTTAACCCTTTGGCAACATACTCTTTTACTCTCGAACCCCTCCCCCCTTTCCGGCTTGATCTGACAGTCTGGATTCTTCGCCGCCGTCCGGACAATCAGATCGATCACTGGGATGGGCAGGCCTATCACCGCATTCTCGTACTGGATGATGAACCGATTGGCATGAGCGTGACGCAGATCGGAACGTCACAAGCCCCTCAGCTGGAAATCTCACTGAACGGGGCAGGTGTCAAATCCAGCATGGAAGCCCAGGTCACAAATTCCCTGGAGCGATTGCTGGGCATCCAGGTAGATCTGACGGAGTTCTATCGATTTTCGGAGACGAGCGTTCATTTAAAAATGCTTGCCGACCCATTTCGTGGTGCAAAACCACCCAGATTTCCGACGCTTTTCGAGACGATGCTCAATGCGATCGCCTGCCAACAACTATCCCTTAACGTCGGAATTCAACTGCTCAATCGCTTATCGCAGACTTATGGGTTGGCTTTTCCCATGGAATCAGGTACCTTCCACGCCTTTCCTCGTCCAGAGGACCTGGTTGATGCAGATTTGGAAGAACTACGCCATCTGGGATTCAGTTATCGGAAAGGGGAATATCTGCATGGTCTGGCGAGATCGATCGTCGACCAGCAAGTTAACCTGGAGGAGATTGAAACCCTCCCCGATCAACAGGCCGTGGCTGAATTGTGCCGGATTAAAGGGGTGGGGCGTTGGACGGCAGAATATTTTTTGCTGCGTGGGCTGGGTCGAACCCATATCTTCCCGGGGGATGACGTTGGCGCGCGCAACAACTTGCAAGACTGGCTTGATCTTCCGGAACGCCTTGATTACAGTGGCGTACATCAGGCGATTTACGGGTGGGAGGGATATGGCGGGTTGATCTATTTCCATTTATTATTGAAGAGTCTCTTGGAAAAGGGATTCGTTAGTAATGAAAAGAGGGCATGATGTTTACTTTAAAACGAGTTTACGAAGACCCGGCTGCCGACGACGGCGCTCGTTACCTGGTGGAACGGCTATGGCCGCGTGGAATGAAAAAAGAAGACCTGGCCATGGATGCCTGGTACAAAGACGTTGCGCCCAGCACGGAGCTGAGACGTTGGTTTGGGCATGACCCGGACAAATGGGAAGAGTTCCAGCGCCGTTATCAGGCGGAACTGGATGATAATCCAGATGCCTGGAAGCCCTTGGTAGAAGCATCCCGGCAAGGCAAGGTAACCCTGCTTTACTCCAGCCGGGATACCGAACACAATAATGCCCTGGTGCTCAAGTCCTATCTGGAAAAAAAATGAAAGACTGAGCCGTTCATTCTGTGTCTTGTGACTGCTCCCCTCGCGGATAACGCAAACATCGTAAAGCGTTTCTGCGTTAGAATGGGTTAAGCATGCTCACATTCAGATCAAAGAAGGCCTTCAGAACCTGGCATCGATTTTCCCGCAAGGTCTGAAATCTTTATGATCGCTGATCTTGGAGGAAGCTTCCATGCCATATCAGTTTGTTGACCTGATTGTCATTCCAGACATTCAACAAATCCTTACATCGTTTCATTCAGGCAGCGGCATATCCACTGAAATATTGAATCTGGACGATCAAATTGTAGTTTCTTCCCCCGGCAGTACGATTTTCGACGAGTACCGCAACACTATCCCTCCCCTTAAACAAAAGCGCTGGCAGGATTATCAAGAGATCATGCCAGCTGGCAGCGAAAAACCGCTGAGACGTTTCGAGCTTTTCAACGGACTTTTCTGTTATGGCTGCACGATTCGTATTGAAAACCAGGATATAGCGCTACTTTCGCTTGGCCCAGTTTTTCATGCACAGCCGGATGAAAACAGTTTCCGTCTGCTGGCCCGAGAAGCAGGTTTGGATGAGTCAGCCTATCTGGAGGCAGTTCGCGCAGTGCCGGTCGTAACGAAAGAACAGGCGGAAGGATATCTGGTGTTACTCGTTCAGTTTTTCCAGCAGCTGGCAGAAAAGGGACTCAACGAATTGGTTTTAATCGGAGCGAACACGGCTGCGCAAGAACAACTGGAGAAACAAAAAAAAATCCTGCCGCGAACTGAAAAAAAATATCCAGGAGAGAAATGACGAACTGGATAAAGCCAATGCAGCTCTACAAGAAAATGAACAGCGTTTTCGGGTGGCGTTGGTGGATACGCCAGTTGTTGTTTTCAACCAGGACCTTGACCTGCGTTATATCTGGATCTATAACCCTCAAAATTATGCAGATCCGCCGATTGTCGGTAAAACAGATGCCGATTTATTCTCTCCAGAAGATGCGATGCGATTAACAGCCTTAAAACGTCGGGTAATTGAGTCAGGTTTGTTGACCCGCGAAGAGGTATCAATAACCGTGGGCTCACAAATTTTATTCTACGATATGACTTTTAATCCTCTCTTTGATAAAAATGGCTCCGTCACGGGATTGACCTGCGCAGCCACAAATATTACACAACAAAAGCAGATCGAAGAGGATATCCGCAAGAGATTGGCAGAGAGTGAAGGGATCCAGAAAATTGCAAAAGGCTTGTTACTTAAGATCGGCCTTGACGAAGTATTGGAAATCGTTTGCACAGAAGCAATGCAATTGACCAACGCCAAAGGAAGTGCTGTCTTGCTCCTTGATGAGCAAGGTTGGCTGAGATTAACCCACCGCGCTGGTTCACCCATGTACACGCTGGATCGCCTGCCCGTGGAAGGATCGCTTGCCGGCCGGGCAGTTCAAACGGGCAGCTACGTGTGGGCGAATCGGCAAAAAAGCGACCCGGATGAAACAACGGACCAATGGCAAGGCTTTCCCTGGACACCGGGGCTTCTTTCTATGCTGTCCGTGCCTTTGAAGGTGGATGTCCAAACGATTGGCGTATTAAATATTCTCGATAAACCAGGGGAACTCACCCAGGAGGATATGAGAATCCTTGATCTGTTTGCGGACCAGGCGGCGATCATTATTGAGCATGTCCGCTTACAACACCAGGCAGAACAGTTCGCCGTATTGGAAGAACGCCAACGCCTGGCACGTGAGCTGCACGATTCGGTTACGCAGGCGCTTTATAGCGTAACCTTATATGCTGATGCTGGCTTATTGGCATTCTCAAGAAAGCGATGGGAAGCCCTGGAACGAAATCTGCTCGAGGTGCGCACCATGGCCCGCGAGGCAATGTATGATATGCGCTTATTGGTCTTTGAACTGCGTCCGTTGATGCTGGAGCAGGAAGGCTTAGTCTCAGCCTTGCGCTCCCGACTGGCTGCAGTGGAAGCCCGTACCGGACTGAAAACCGAGGTTCTCGTAGAGGGAGAACGACGATTACAAATTGGCACCGAAGAACTCATCTACCGCATCGCCCAGGAAGGCTTAAATAATGTGGTCAAACACGCCAAGGCCACCACCGTTCAAATTCAACTAAAATATGATGAGAATACCGTTCGGCTGGAAATGATCGATAATGGCTTAGGTTTTGATCCAGAGAATGCCAGGCAAAGCGGCGGGCTTGGACTGCAGGGGATCCAGGAGAGAGTTCAGCAGTCAAGTGGACGCCTGAAAATCGAAAGTGCGCCCGGAAAAGGAACGCGTTTAACAATAACCATCCCCATCAGTACCAGTGATTTGAATACACCAGTCGAGAACGTCGGGAGGTAGCAATATGAACGAAACATCGGTCAAGCTTTTGGTGGTAGACGATCAAAGCATTGTGCGCAAAGGAATCTGCGCCTTGCTGGAGCAGGTAGATGACATTGATGTCATCGGTGAAGCTTCTGATGGCGAGGAAGCTGTGGCGCAGGCCAAAACGCTTAACCCGGATGTGATTTTAATGGATCTGGTGATGCCCAGGATGGATGGCATCACCGCCATCCAACAGATTGTGACGCACCAGCCCCACATGCGTATTATTGCCCTCACCAGTTTTGTTGCTGAAGATAAAGTTTTTCCTGCCATCAAAGCGGGCGCAGTGGGTTATTTACTTAAGGACTCTGAACCTGAAGAGTTGATTACTGCAATTCGAAATGTGAATCGCGGTGAACCATCCCTGCACCCTGCCGTAGCAAAAATGCTGCTCGAAGAATTGGGCCAGCCGGCAAAGCAGCCACTGACGCCGGACCCATTGACAGAACGGGAAGTCGACGTTGTTCGCCTGGTTGCACAAGGTCTCAGCAATCGCCAAATCGCTGGAGAGCTTGTGATTGGAGAGGCGACTGTCCGCACCCATGTAGGCAATATTCTCAACAAGCTTCACGTAGCCAATCGTGTTCAAGCCACACTCTATGCACTGCGGGTAGGGTTGACCTCACTGGATGAAATCGATAGCACTGATCCCCGCTAAAGAAGCCTTTCACTCATAACGGGCTGCCAGCCTGGCGGCCCGTAATTCTCTTTAATACAAGAAAAATAGCGAATATCCCCAAAAATACGGATATAAAATCCACATTTCTCGGATGACAAGGCAGCCAGCTTAAGGTATGCTCTATTTAAGATAGATGCTTTCCCAATTTCGAATCCAGAGGTGAACAATCCTTGGAACAAAACTCAATGAATGAAGGGCACATTAAAACAGTTCTGATTTGTGGCGACGAAGCCAGAGTTCGGCAAGCGCTCAAGGCGCTGCTCTTTACTCGTGAAATTTCCTGGGAGGATGACCTCTCGCCAATCATTAAAGTGATTGGGGAAGCACGCCACTGCTCTGAAGCGGTGCGTCTGGTGGAGAGCCTCCAACCGGAGGTTGTCATCATGGGTGATTCTATACCAGGCAGCGATGGACTGGAAGCTGCTCGTACCATAAAACGCAAATGGCCTCATGTGAAAATCGTAACACTCACCATGTTTCCAGACATCCGCCAGGCAGCCCTTGAGGCTGGGGTGGACACTTTTCTGCTCAAAGGGTGTCTGGCAGAAACGCTCTTTGAAGCCATTTTGAGCTAATGCCTGAGGAGTGGTTTCAGTATTGGAACAAACTGTTGAAATGAGGAGGTAACCATGAAACATTACCCTTATCTGATTATCGGCGGCGGGCTGACGGGGGATGCAGCAGTCCGCGGTATTCGCGAGTTGGACGCAGAAAGCGCAATTGGCATGGTGAGTTTTGAGCCAGACCCGCCCTACGCACGGCCCAATCTCTCCAAGAGTCTATGGAAAGGTCGTCCGGTTGAGAAGATCTGGCGCAACACGCAGGATTTAGGTGCTGAATTATACTTGGGGCGCAAAATAGTCCAACTCAATCCCCAGGGTAAATCAATCCATGATGATCAGGAAAATAAATATACCTACGATAAACTCCTGATCGCTACGGGAGGCTCCCCCAATCAACTGCCCTTTGGAAAGGAAAACATCATTTATTACCGAGACTTTCAGGACTATCAACGTCTGCGAGTGCTCAGTGAGCACAAGGAATCGTTTCTGGTGATTGGCGGCGGCTTTATCGGCTCCGAGATTGCCGCGGCATTGACAATGGTCGGCAAGAAAGTCATCATGGTCTTTCCCGAAGATGCGATTGGCGCCAGAGTATATCCTGCTGATCTGGCTCATTTTATCAATGACTACTATCAACAGCAAGGCGTAAGGGTGGTAGCGGGAGAAACCGTAGACAGCATAGAGCAAACGGGTGATCGCATCTCGGTTCGCACCCCCACAGGGCGCATTTTTGAAGTAGATGGTGTTGTAGCCGGAATTGGAATTCATCCGAATGTTGAACTTGCCCGGCAGGCCGGTTTGAAGACAGAAAACGGGATTACCGTTGATGATCATTTACGCACCTCAGCACCAGATATTTATGCAGCTGGTGATGTGGCAAACTTCTATCATGCCGCACTTGGCAAACGTGTGCGCGTTGAACACGAAGACAATGCGCTTCACATGGGGAAACTGGCCGGACGAAATATGGCAGGCGCAAACGAAGCCTATACGCATGTGCCCATGTTCTACTCAGACTTGTTTGAACTGGGATATGAAGCTGTTGGAGAATTGAACAGCAAGCTGGAAACGGTAATCGACTGGAAAGAACCATTCAAAAAAGGCGTAGTTTATTATTTACAAGATGGCCGGGTGCGCGGCGTTTTATTATGGAACGTATGGAAGAAGATACCCGCTGCACGCGCCCTGCTTGCCAAACCAGGCCCGTTTAAATCTGCCGATCTGATTGGTAAACTATAGCATGTATCCGCGCTCTGGATGAAGCAGCTTCTGTTGACTTTTTACAGGACGCACCTGGCGTGAGAATAAGGAGAAATCAGGCATTTTATCTGGCGCCAGTATTGACAACCCATATCTTAATCTAAAATTTCTAAAAGGAGTGTACAAAATGACTATTCGCAAATCATCTGCAACCTGGAAAGGCAACTTGCCAGAAGGAAAAGGCGGCCTACGCCTGGGATCCGGTGAATATGAAGGCGCTTACAGTTATGCATCTCGTTTCGAAGATGGCGCTGGAACCAACCCGGAAGAGTTAATCGCTGCGGCTCATGCGGGGTGTTTTTCCATGTATCTCGCATTGATCTTGTCGAAAGCAGATCATACCCCCACCCAGATCGACACAACTGCCAAAGTTCATCTTGGCGAAGGCCCCAAAATTACCCTCATCGAACTTTCCACAGTCGGAGAGGTGCCAGGGATCGATGAAAAAACTTTCAAAGAGTTCGCCGAACAAGCAAAAACAGGCTGTCCGGTTTCGCAGGCTCTTTCGGCTGTAGATATGAAACTGACAGCCAGATTAGCTTAACCTAAATGCCCATTTAGTGGAAACATCAAGGGGGTGGGCCGCTTAATCCAGGCTGGCTCACCCCGTTGGCTCATTGTGCGGATATTTCGTCTCTGGAACTCCAAGTGCTTGCTATCGGCAAATTGCAAGAAATGAAAGTGAGTGCATAGAATGGTTGAAAAAAATATTCCCGAATTGTGGGAATGGGCTGAGTATTATTGACCGTGGTGTTACCTTGCGGCCGTGCGCCTGCATAAAATAATGCCCGAATATCAAGGACGGGTAAGCTTGCGAACGAGGGCCTTCCCTTTAGAGATCTATGGCGGAGGTCCGCCCAACCGGCAGGAACTGGAATCGGAAATCTGGTTGGCAGCCTTGCAGGAACCTGAAGCTGTCTTCAAACCGTTTAAAGACGATTGGCCTGCCACTACCCTGCCCGCTTTTGAAGGGGCATGGTGCGCTTTCCAGCAAGGCGGGAGGATTGGTCTGGATTTTGACCTCCGACTTCGCAGCGCTTTTTTCGGTGAAGGTCGCAATATTGGATGCCCTGAGGTAATCCTGGAACTGGCCCGCGAAGCGGGGCTGGATATGGAACATTTTAGCCAGTTATTCAAAAGTAATCAACCCCGGATAGCCGTTCTTGAAGAAGGGCGGCTGGGCAAAGAAGTTTATCAGGTTCATGGCACCCCAACAGTCATGCTGGCCGACGGAAAGAAATTGCGCCACCCCATCGCTTATCCCAGGATGAAGGATGGAAAGATCTTGTCGGTTGGAAAGCTGCCGTGTTGCGGTGAGGACTGCTATGAAGCTACCCGCTCCTTATTTGAACAGGTTTTAAAACACGAATAAGAGAGCGTTTTGCAGAAACCGGAATAACTTTCTGATTATTCCTGAGAGAAACCTGTCAATTTTTGATGCTGAAAAAAGGAGGTTCAAATGACCAAAATAGCGATCAATGGTTTAGGACGAATTGGCCGGGCTGCCTTAAAAATCGTTTTAGAAACACCCCAATTGGAATTGGTCGCCGTCAACGATATTGTTCCAATTGAAAATGTTGTGTACCTGCTGAAGTACGACACAGCTTACGGCAGGTATGAAAAGACCGTTGAGCATGATCACAAGAACCTGGTCATCTCTGGACAATCTTACCCATACTATCGTGAAAAAGATCCAACCCGCCTCCCCTGGACCAACCTGGGAGTAGACATCGTGCTGGAGTGCACGGGTGTATTCAAAAAAAGGGAAGATCTGGAGAAACACATCCAGGCCGGAGCCAAATACGTCATTCTATCCGCACCAGCAACCGGTGAAGATGTCGTCACAGTGGTACATGGAGTCAATACGGCAGAGGAGGGCACACGCATCATTGCCTGCGCAAGCTGTACCACCAACTGCATCACCCCCGTAATCGAGATCATCGGCCGCCGGATTGGGGTCAAGAAAGCCATCATGACGACAGTGCATGCCTATACCGCCTCACAGGCGATCGTAGACAGCCCGAATAAACGTCTCGAACGAGGCCGGGCTGGTGCCGCCAATTTTGTGCCCACCTCCACCGGCGCAGCTGTTGCTACCACCAAAGCCCTGCCACAGTATAAAGATCGGTTTGATGGAATCGCTGTGCGCGGCCCAGTCACAGTGGGTTCATTGGCTGATATTGTCCTGGTCGCCGAGCGGCAAACCTCTGCTGAAGAAGTCAATCAAATCTTTATCGAAGAAGCCGCCAGTGACCGCTATCGGAATATCGTCGGCGTAACTGAAGAGCCTCTGGTCTCCGCAGATATCATCAAAGACCCGCGCGCCTCAATCATTCACTTGAAGATGACCCGGGTCGTGGACGGTGATCTGGTCAAGATCCTCAGTTGGTATGACAACGAATGGGGATTTACCAACCAGATGGTGAGAGAAGCAGTGCAAATTGCGCAGACAGCCAGGGAAACAGGCCGTTAATCCCTTGGAAGCTTACCGGCTTATTGCGCGGCGCACATACAGTCTTGATGTCCTAAACAAGTATCCGTTGGAAATAACAAAGAGGTTGTCCCAAAAACAGACAGCCTCTTTGTTTTATTGAGTCGTTTCATTTTTTAATATGCAGTCAGGATGAACAAATCACGTTGTTCAAACTTATTTAAGTTTTATATCCCACAATTATGCGTTATCTCTCGGAATTCCTACCTCAATCATCCCGCCCACCACGCGCACCGGAAACACCGGCACATCTACCACTGCCGGCAGGGTCAGCGCCTCCCCTGTGCGAATGTCAAAGCGTGCCCCATGGCGCGGGCACACCAATTGCCAGCCTTCCAGTTCGCCGTCACCCAGCGGACCATCATCATGCGTACACACATCCCGTACAGCATAATATCCCCCGTCAACCGCCAGCAAGATAAGCGTCTGCTCTCCCAGTTCAATAAATAACCGGTCGCCGTCTTCCATTTCATTCACACTGGTAATCTGAACAAATTCATACTTCGCCGCATCAAATTTTTCCTGACTCATCCTCACGCTCCTTCCACCAGATCATCCGTTGCTTCGGTCAGGCCATATACGCCCGCCTTGATCACCTTCAAAGGCAGCAAAGCACATTTTAAACGTACCGGCCCCAGTTGAATACCAAGCAAATTCAAAACATCCTCTTTGGTCAATCTTTTCACATCTTCAACCGATTTACCAATCACAAATTCAATCAGCAGATCAGAGGAAGCCTGCGAAATGGCGCAGCCATGTCCGCTGAACGCGGCCTCCGTGATGATCCCCGCATCATCCGTACGCACATCAATGCGAATATTGTCTCCGCACAGCGGATTTTCATCCTGGAATGTGTAATCATTAGGATCCAGCTCACCGCGATAATGGGGAGAGCGATTGCGTTCAATGATTAGTTCCCGATACAGATCGTCCATGAAATTCCTATCCTAATTTTTCTTTTACCCTGCGCAGTGAGGCCACCAAAGCATCCACATCACTGAGATCATTATAGATATAAAAACTTGCCCGGGTTGTTGCAGAGATATTGAATTTCTCATGCAGCGGCATCGCACAATGATGCCCCGCCCGCACCGCAATCCCGTCCCAATCCAGCAGTTGGGCAATATCGTGTGGATGCACCCCATCCAGGGTAAAAGAAATCACCCCGCCGCGCTGCTCTGCACCTGGCCCAAGAATATGGATCCAGGGAATATCTCCCATCACCTGCATCGCATACCGGGTAAGCTCGCGCTCATGCGCAGTGACGTGGCTCATGCCGATCTTCTCCAGAAAATCCACCGCCGCCCCCAGCCCAATCGCCTCGGCAATCGCGCTGGTACCTGCTTCAAATTTGTAGGGCAATTCATTCGGCGTAAAAGATCGCAAATGTACTTTACGGATCATATCGCCGCCGCCCAAAAATGGCGGCATCGCTTGCAGCAGCGCCTCGCGCCCGTATAATACCCCCACGCCAGTGGGACCGCACATTTTGTGTCCCGAAAAAGCAAAGAAGTCGACATCCAGATCCTGCACATCCACCGCAAAATGCGGCACCGACTGTGCCCCGTCCAGCAGCGTGACCGCGCCGGCAGCCTTCGCCTTGCGAATCATCTCTTTAGCCGGATTGATCGTCCCTAACACATTCGACATGTGAATGAACGAAACCAGCTTGGGTTCCAGCTGCAGCATTTCTTCATACTGATCCAGTTCCAGCAATCCCTCTTCTGTCACCGAAATAAACGCCAGCCGGATGCCCCGTTCTTCGGCGAGCATCTGCCAGGGAACCAGATTGGCGTGATGTTCCATCTCTGTCAAGAGGACTACATCGCCCGCTTTCAGGTTTTTTCGTCCCCACGCGTAGGCCACTAAATTGATCGATTCGGTTGCATTGCGGGTAAAGATGACCTCCTTATAGCTCGCCGCACCAATAAATGTTGCGATGCGTTGGCGCGCACCTTCATAAGCCGCGGTTGCTTCCTCCGCCAGCGTATGAATGCCCCGGTGAATATTCGCATTGGACCGGCGATAATAGTCATCCATCGCCTGCAATACGCATTCCGGTTTTTGGGACGTAGCCGCTGAATCCAGATAGACAAGATCCGCTCCAGAGGTAGTTTGCCTCCCCAGCGCAGGAAATGTCTCTTTTATAGTATCCATCTCACCAATAATTTGCTTGCAATCTTTCATCGTCTTTAAGAGATACGCGCTGGCTATGAACGTGATCTTCGTCGTCCAACCGGACGAATATTGCTCGAATTGACTGGAAACCACAGGATATGATCTGGCACCATCCAGCCATCTGTCAAATACACATTCGTCTGAAATTGGACGGCCACCATTTTCGCATCAACCTGTACGATCACCCCTTTCAGCCAACCGCGTATACGGTCTCCATTCTTGTCATCATGGTCACAAAATACTTCTGCAGAATTACCCACTTCATACTGTACTTCTTCTTCCGGCACCTTCATAAACGGAATTGACGCCATAGTATCTTCTCCAATTTAAAGAAATTTTTCCCCCTATAATTCTATCACGACAACCCCTGCCTCTACAACTTACAAAGTCAATCCCATCATCTTGGTATGGATCGCATCCTGAAAACGGCTGCGCACCCCCTCAAACGGGATACGCTGCATGATTGGGTCAAAAAATCCCTCCACAATCAACTTCTCTGCCTCTTCCTGCGGAATGCCGCGGCTGAGCAGATAAAACACCTGCTCCGGGTCAATTTTCCCCACCGTAGCGCCATGCGTGCAGCGCACATCATCTGCCTTAATTTCCAGTCCGGGGATTGAATCCGCCCGGCTGTCCGAATTCAGAATCAGATTCCGGTTGGATTGGTAACCGTCCGTCTTGTCAGCACCGGGGGCAACATAAATCATCCCCTGCCACACCGAACGTGATTTTCCCATCAATGCGCCCTTGAACAACAGATCGCTGGTCGTGTTTGGCGCCAGGTGATTTTGCTGGGTGTCATGATCCAGGTGTTGGGAATCATCGGTGAAATAGAACCCGCTCATCCGGCCTTCACTGCCTTGTCCAGCCAGATCAAGATCCAGGAAATTTTTGGTCAGGTGGCTGCCCAAAGAGCCGAATATCCAGTCTATCCGCCCATCGCGCTCCACTTTCACACGCTCATGGCTGAAATTCCACACATGCCGGCCCCACGACTGCAATTCCACAAACCGCAGCGAAGCCGCCTTGCCAACAGTTATCTCCACCGCACCGGCGTGCAGCGTTTGTCCATTGGTTTCCTCTGGTGAAGCCGCTTCATGCACATACGTCACCGACGCGCCTTCTTCAAGATAGATGATCAGATGAGAAACATAGGCCAGCTTGCTGCCCGGCCCCCAGAACAAACTATGCAGCGGCTCCTCAATCTGGACGCCCTTCGGCACATATAACACAATCCCGGTCTGGGCATAGCCTTCTGCCAAGGCAGCAAACTTCCCATCTTCCGGAGAAACCACTTTTCCCATCATCTTTTTAAGCAGTGCCGGGTGTTCCTTTTCGGCTGTCTTCAAATCAGTGAAAATAATCCCCTTTTCCTGTAAGGCCGCTGATAATTGAACGCGCGCCTCGCCAGGCAGCAAGACGATCTCACCGCCATGCGCCCCGTCAGCGATCGGTTCCAGCAGGTTTTCCGGCACATCAACGTCGCCCTGTTTGGCGCCTGATTCAACCAGACGAAAGGAATCAAAATCCAGTCGGGAAATACTTGTACGCCGCCAGGCTTCATCACGGATAGTGGGAAATTTTTGCTCCGCATACCGCTCACGCGCCTGCTCACGAAACTTCCCGGCCCAACTGTCACTCGTATCATCAGGTTGATAGGCTGGAATGAATCCAAACTCTTTTTTCTTGTCCGTTTTTTGTTTACGAACACGTGTTACCACGGGTGTAGAAATTATCATGTCATTGTTTCCTTGTTACCCCAACGATGTCAGGTTATCCAATTGAGCCTTCCATCTGAAGCTGGATCAGGCGGTTCATTTCAACCGCATATTCCATCGGCAGTTCTTTCACCAGCGGCTCAATAAATCCGGAGACGACCATCGTATTGGCTTCTTCTTCACTCAATCCGCGGCTCATCAGGTAAAACAACTGCTCTTCCCCCACCCGCGAAACGGAGGCTTCATGCCCCAGGGAGACATCCTTTTCATCCACCTCAATATACGGATAGGTATCTGATTGGGAGGCGGCATCCAGCAGCAATGCATCACACACCACATTTGAACGCACATTCACCGCACCCTCATTGACCTTCACCAGGCCGCGGTAAGAGGATCGCCCGCCGCTCTTGCTGATCGACTTGGATGTGATTTTGCTGCTCGTATTGGGCGCAAAATGCAGCATCTTCGCGCCCACATCCTGAACCTGTCCTTCTGCCGCAAAAGCCATCGACAGGTTTTCACCATGAGCACCTTCGCCCACCAGATAGCAGGACGGGTATTTCATCGTCACATGAGAACCCATATTGGCATCCACCCACTCCATCGTCGCATTTTCATTCACCACAGCACGCTGCGTAACCAGATTGTATACATTTTTCGACCAGTTCTGAATGGTCGTATAGCGCATCCGCGCGCCCTTCTTAACGATGATCTCGATCACGCCGCTGTGCAGGGACGCCGTCGTATACTGCGGCGCCGTACAGCCTTCCACATAATGCAGTTGCGCACCCTCGTCAGCGATGATCAAACTGCGCTCAAACTGCCCGATCCGTGCTGTGTTCAGCCGGAAATAGGCCTGCAAAGGCATATCCACCTTCACCCCCGGCGGCACATACACAAACGAGCCGCCCGACCAGACTGCGCTGTTCAATGCCGCGAATTTGTTATCTTCAATCGGTATAACGGTCGAGAAATATTCCCGGAAAAGGTCAGGGTGCTGACGCAAGCCGTCTTCAATACTCAGGAAGATCACGCCCTGCTTTTCCAGATGCTCCTGCACCTGGTGATAGACCATCTCGGACTCATACTGTGCCCCGACACCCGCCAGGAATTTCTGTTCTGCCTCCGGAATGCCCAGCCGGTCAAATGTCTTCTTGATATTATCCGGCACATCATCCCACGATCCACTCGAAAGTTCGGTGGGCTTCACATAATAAAAGATCTTGTCCAGATCAAGACCGGTAATATCCGGTCCCCAGTTGGGCATCGGGCGTTTTTCAAAATGATCCAAAGCACGCAGCCGAAAATCCAGCATCCACTGCGGCTCGCCTTTTGAATGTGAGATTTGCTCCACTACCGAACGGTCCAGCCCTTCCTTGCTTTTAAGAACATAACTCTCAGGATCGCTAAACCCGTACTGGTCATCGCTCTCACCGATCAAGGCCACCAATTGTGATTCGTTTGTTTTTTGCATTTCGTTACTCCACTTACATCAACTAACTGCCCATCTTATGAGAATGCAGCTGCACCCTCGTATTTCTCATATCCATTTTCTTCAAGGTACAAAGCCAATTCCGGCCCGCCCGACTCCACTACCTGTCCATCCACCATCACATGCACAAAATCAGGCTGAATATAATTGAGAATGCGCTGATAATGGGTGATAATCAGCCCGCCCAGCTCTGGCCCGCGCAGGGTGTTCACCCCGGCCGAGACAATCTTCAAAGCATCAATATCCAGCCCGGAATCAGTTTCATCCAGAATAACAATCTTCGGATTCAATACCGCCATTTGCAGTACTTCCGCGCGCTTTTTCTCGCCGCCTGAGAAACCTTCGTTCAAATAACGCCCGGCAAATTGATGATCAATTTGCAGCAAATCCATTTTTTCTACCAGCAGCTTGCGGAATTCAGGAATCGGAATTCCCTTGTCCTCCGGATCGGCCTGCTTGCGTCGGGCATTTAATGCCACCCGCAAGAAATTAGCAACCGTCACCCCAGGAATGGAAACCGGGTACTGAAATGCCAGAAATAACCCCATCCGCGAGCGTTCGTCCGGCCCCAATGCAAGCATGTCCTCACCCTGAAAGATGATTTCACCCTTCGTTACCTCATAAGCGGGATTTCCCATGACCACATTCGCCAGGGTAGATTTCCCCGTGCCGTTCGGCCCCATAATGGCATGCATCTCGCCCTGAGCAACGGTCAGATTCAATCCCTTCAAAATCTCTTTTCCTTCAATATTGACATGCAGATCGCGAATAATCAATTCCGTCATCAACTTTTCTCCTGAAACGGCACACCCAAAATGGTGTACAAAATAGGGTTTGGAAACAGCACAAGGCACCCGCCCGATACTGTACAAATAAGCTATAATTTATCCGAATTATACCATATCACTGCGCTAAGTCAATATTTTATATAAAAATATAATATATTGACAGGGTTATTCTCCTTATGATATACTAGAATTACTATAAAATTAGTATTATTTTATTGCAAATGAAAAACGGTGAAAAAATGAAAAGCACAAAAGACAGAATTGTCGAACACCTCCTGAAATTCCCCCGCTCCAGCATTAACAACCTCGCGGATGCAATTGGGATTAATGCCATCTCCGTGCGCCATCATCTCACCAATCTGCAATCGGAAGGAATCATTGAAGCAGATGAAGAGCGCCACGGTGTTGGCCGTCCTCGTCTGGTGTATTACCTTACCGAAAAAGGCATGGAAACCTTCCCCACCTGCTATCTACGTCTGACCAATCTGCTGATTGATGAATTGAAACATATTCTGACGGATAAACAAATGCAGGATTTGTTTGAAAAAATTGCCATCAAGCTTTCACAGGAACACGTGGCAAAAGCAGCTGGATTACCGTTAATGGAGCGCATGCCCATTATGACAGAATTGTTGGTTGAACAAGGCTTCCTTGTCGACTGGGAAAAGAAAGACGATGCCATCTTCATCCGCGAAATGACCTGCCCCTTCCAGCAGATCAGCCAATTTCATCCGGAAATCTGCAAGATCGACACCATTCTTATCTCTTCTGTTCTCGGCGTCCCGGAAGACAGGATCATCCGTGTAAAAGATGAGAGGTCTTACAGAACCTACAAAATTTTCGTGGCAGACGCAACTTTATAATCATTTAGAGGTACAGTATTAATGGAAAAAGAAAATAATAATACACAATGGCAGTTGGAAAATACCAATCCTGAACTTGCAAATTTACTGAGAAAATCTCTTCGCCAGGTCATCGACCCTGAATTGGGCCTGGACGTGATTGCCCTTGGATTAATCCGGGACGCAAATGAGGACGGCGAGGAGATCAACGTAAGAATGATCCTCACCACCCCGTTTTGCCCGTATGGCCCGGCGATGATTAATGAAGTCACCGAAACCGCAGAAGCTGCCATCAAGCGCCCCGTTATCGTCGAATTAGGCATGGAACCCTGGGACAAAAACATGCTGGAGGATGGCATCGCCGCCGACTGGGGATTATTCTAGATTTTTTGTATTAAACCAGCACAGGACAGCCAATCGGCTGCCCTGTTTGTTTTCCATACTTCTTCATTCTGATGGCTATCTACAAACCAGCGAACGCCCACTGTAATAGAATGTCATTTTCATCATACTGAAACAACCATCCTTTTAAAGCAATACGCCTGCTTCTTTCTGAAAATTCAATGTGCTCCCGATAACTATACGTATCATAGTCAGGATGCCAACCTTTTGTTTCTTCTGTATCTGCAAAATATATTTCCCAATAGCCAATTTCGTCAAAAACAGCATGGTCTTGCTCTTTTGTCATCCCGGGTTCAATTGATTCAAGCATATAGGATCGAATCTCTTCCCAATTTGGCTCAGTTCCAATTCGCGCCGCAATTCCCACAGCTACTTCATCACTTGGAGGACCGAACAGATCATACAACTCATCATACAACTTTACTGAAAGCAATATACAAAGAGCAGTTAAGACAGCAATTCCCACAAGAATAAGAATTTTGTAATATTTTTTCATACACTACCCCTCATTTGCTAATAATTTTCGTAACTGCTCAGGCAGGTAGTTGTAGGGTGCGTTCGTAGTTGAACGCACCAAAACTCACCGTTGATTTGAATGACTCTGAAATGAATCCTCAATCCAAATTCAACGCTGCCCGCACCGCCTCATTTACGGTCGGAAAAATCTGCGCCCCCACCTGGGCAAGCGCCGCTTTCTTATCCTCCTCCGTAGCCACCCCCCACGCATGGAATTCCACCTCATATCCGTCTTGATTCAGGATTGCCGCTGCCTTATGCCCGGCAGTGATCCCCACCGATGAATCTTCAAAAACATGCAGGCTGAATTTGCGCGGCAGTTGATTCGCTACATCTTGCGCACCTTCCACATCCAGCGGCTGCACCTTTCCCGCACTGGAGCGGGAATAAGTCTCCAGCGCCCACAATAAGGACGGATATTCCGTCCCGGTCACCGCGGCGGCCAGCGCAGCCAGCGCCTGCAGTGGGGCCGGCTTCAGGATCGCGTCCGGTTTGCTGTTCATTTGCTCAGCCAGATAATTCAGCCGTCCATACCCAATCAGGGGAATCGGTTCCGCATCCAGCAGCGCCAGCGCCTGCTCCGCTTCCGGCGAATAGCCCAGCAGGTTGGTTTTGATCTCTTTCGGCGGGAAGGACGGCCGCGCTGTATAGGCCGCATAATAGAACCCTCCAGCCTGTTTTGCCGCGCGAATTTGTTGATACAATCCCGGTTCCAGCATCAGCCTGTCACGGGTTTTTAAATAAGATTCTCCGAAAAAAAGCGGGGCCAGCCCGTACACTGCCTCAAAATCTTCGTTGCCCAGGATGATGTTTTGGGAAATGCGGGTGATCACCGATTTCTCCACGCTGCGCGTATTCCCCAGCATCTCCTCAAGCAGCTCAAGAGAAAGATGACTCAAGGCACCCTTTCGGTCTACTTCCAGGCTGCGCAGCAGTGCTTCCGCAGGGATTTCTGCATTCATAAACCTGGGGGCCAAAGCCTTAATGGCTTTCCGCATATCCACCTGGACATCGGTCCGCCCTTCTTGTCCCCAGGCCAGCACTGCCTCCAGGCTGGAAAGCGCTTCCGCAGGCGGCTGAGCGGCAAATGCAGCATCCAGCACAATCGCCAGGGAAATCGGCATCATATCCCATTCACTGGTGACCCCCAGCGACTCAAATAAAACCGCAATTTCCTCGCCATACATTTCCTGCTGAAAGCCCAGTTGGTCAAGAAAATAATCCATTGTCGCCTTCACCGCCGCCCGGTACCCCGCTGGCTGCACCAGCACACCGTCAATATCAAACAAACAAATCGTTGTTTCCAAACATTCCCTCCGCAAAAAAATAAATTCACCTTTTGTAGTAACGACTTCAGTCGTTATCCCGGCCAGCACACAACTTCTGATGTGGTTACAATCACCTGCACGTCACATCAATCAATCGCTACACGAAATATAGTCGCGATCATCCAAAAACACCGGCGCTGTTTCCAGCGCCGGTGTTAATCTTACCAACAAAATGCTAAATCAGCCCTAATTGCTTGCCGCATTTCTGAAAAATGTCCAATACCTGCTCCAGTTGTGCATCCGTGTGCGTCGCCATATAACTCGTGCGCAGCAGCTGCCGCCCTGGCGCAACCGCCGGAGAGATAACCGGATTGACAAACACCCCGTTTTCGAAAAGACATTTCCACATTCTGAAAGTCATTTCATCATCGCCGATGATAATTGGAATGACCGGCGTTACCGAATGCCCGGTATTGAACCCTAATTCCTGATAACGCGTACGCATCATCTTTGCGATGTCATTCACGCGCTGTATCCGTTCCGGTTCTTCCCGCATGATATGTAGTGCCGCCAAAGCCGCTGCCGCATTCGCCGGCGGAATGCTGGCACTGAAGATCAACGCCCGGGCATGGTGCTTGATGTAATGCACGACCGCTTCATCTCCGGCGATAAACCCGCCCAAAGAGGCAAAAGACTTGCTGAATGTGCCCATAATGATATCTACATCATCCGTGACGCCAAAATGAGCAGCCGTACCACGCCCGCCGCCAATCACGCCCATAGCATGAGCATCATCCACCATCAACCGCGCACCGTACTTCTTCGCCAGCGGGACGATCTCCGGTAAATTGGCGAGGTCTCCTTCCATACTGAACAGCCCATCCACCACCAGCAGCTTGCCGGCTTCTTCCGGTAAGGACTTTAACACCCGCTCCAGGTGTCCCATATCGGCGTGGCGGTAGCGCTCGATCTTCCCCCCGCTCAAAACCGCACCGTCCACCAGGCTGGCATGGTCATCCTTGTCCAGAATGACAATATCGCCGCGGCCAACAATCGAACTGATCGTGCCGATATTGGTCAACACGCCGGTGGTAAACGTGAGCGCTGCTTCTTTGCCTGCCCATTCAGCCAGCTCTGTTTCAAGCTGCTCATGCAGTGCCAGGGTACCATTCAGAAATCGGGAGCCGGAGCAGCTGGTGCCATAACGATTGATCGCCTGGCAGGCCGCTTCACGCACTTTGGGATGCGTCGTCAACCCCAGATAGTTGTTTGATCCGCACATGATCAGCGGCTTTCCATTACACACCGCTTCCGTGCCCTCGCTTTCTTCCAATGCGATGAAGTAAGGATAAATCCCATGCGCCATTGCATCTTTGGCGTCCGTATAATTTATGCATTTTTCAAATAGTCCCATCATGTCATCCTTTTTATGAGAAAAAATAATATCAACGATCCCAATCCTTCAATATACGCCCATCGCCAGAAAAAACAGCCCGGCAATCAGCTTCATCAAAATTGACGCCCGATCAATCGATTCGTCAATTGCTGCAAAGCTTTCCCGGTCTGGTGACCTCCCAGCACCTCTTCCAGCGCCTTCCGGGCTTTCGCCGTCAGATCAAAAGCCACCTGCTCCGTATATCTGCGGGCGCCTTCCTGTTCCAGCAGGACTGCCAGTTCGGACACTTCTTCCAAACGCACATCTCCCGAAAGCCACCGCTCTGCAAATTTTCCGTTTTGCTGCAAACCGAAAATCACAGGCAATGTTTTCTTTTTGGTATACAGATCACTGCTCGTAGACTTTCCGATGACTTCCTCATTCCCCCAGATACCCAGCAAGTCATCCTGCGCCTGAAAGGCCATGCCAAGCAAGTGCCCAAACTGACCATATTTCGCACACATCGCACTATCGGCGCCGCCCAGCAGCGCCCCCATTCCAGTGCAGCAGGCTAGCAAAGCTGCCGTCTTGCCTGCCACCATCGACCAATACGCATCCAGCGGCAGGTCGTCCAAATGCTCATGCCACATATCCAGATATTGGCCCTGGGTCAGCTTTACACAAGTCTGCTGAAACAATTCCTGTGCTTGCAAAACCACCGCTGCACGGAAAGACTGCCTCAATTTGAGGATCGCCAGATTAGAAACGGTGAACATCAAATCTCCGGCATTGATCGCCTGGGGTACGCCCCACTTCACCCAAAGTGTTGGCCGACCATGACGCAGCTCACCATTATCTTCCACGTCGTCGTGGATCAACGAAAAATTATGCAGCAGTTCCACTCCCGCCGCTGCCGGCAAAGATTGCCGCCAATTGCCCCCTGCTGCATCCACGCTTAACAGCAGCAGCATGGGTCTGATCCGCTTTCCCTGCACCTGTTGACCTGCGCCCTCGCCTTCCCAGCCCATATGATAAGAAAGCATTTCGCGCAGCACAGGATACTCCTCACTGACAGATTCCTGTATCACATCTTTCAGCTCTTTTTCAATCTCTGGCCGGAATTCCTCAAATGCCTGGGTAAGTTCCACAAATCACCTTTTATGCTGTTGTAATAATTTTGTATGTAGTTGAGATATTTCGCCCGCACCGGCAGAAAACATGGCTATACGCAATTGGCGGGTTAACATCTCCGCGGTATGCTGAAGGTCTTCATCCGATTTTGCCGCAGCCTTCAGAAACAAACCTGCCAGCCCGCACAGATCTGCCCCCAGCGCGAGACATTTGGCAGCATCCACACCATTCCGGATGCCGCCAGAGGCAATTACCGGCAAATCCTGTGTTACCCGGCGCACAGCCAGAATAGACTCGGCAGTCGGGATGCCCCAATCACGAAAGGCAGCGGCCACCTGCGCCTGATACGGGTCATCTACCCTGTACATCTCAACCTGAGACCAGGAGGTGCCCCCCGCACCAGCCACATCCATCGCAGCCACACCGGCTTCCACCAGCATCCTGGCAATATTTTCCGATATCCCCCAACCCACCTCTTTCACCACCACTGGCACGGACAGAGCTTTACAAACCGCCTCAATTTTCTTCAGCAAGCCCTTGAAATTTGTTTCGCCCTCAGGCTGCAAAGCCTCCTGTAATGGATTAAGGTGCAGGATCAACCCATCGGCTTCAATCATCTCCACTGCCCTTTGACAATCGCTGAGGCTGTATCCCCGATTTAGCTGGACCGCCCCCAGATTAGCCAGCAGCAGAACATCAGGCGCAAAATCCCGCACACGAAAACTATCAGCCAGATCCGGATTCTCAATGGCTGCCCGTTGTGATCCTACCCCCATCGCAAAACCAAATTCCTGCGCTGCGGCAGCCAACCGCCGATTCAATTGCAGCGCCTCGTCCGTTCCCCCCGTCATCGATGAGATCAAAAACGGTGCCCCAAGCATTCTGCCGAATAAATCAATCCGCAAAGAAACCTGCGCCAGATCAATCTCTGGCAGAGCCTGATGCACAAACTGATAAGCCTCCAGACCAGTGGTCAAATTGGAAGAGACATCCTGCTCCAGATTAATACGGATATGATCCGCTTTACGTTTCGGAAGGTTTTTTTTGCTGTCCATACCTGGCAACTTGATAAAAACAGATTTTGTGTATAATATTGAAAGTATACCAAACTTATCCTGACAACATATTTTTGTCGGAGCCGGTGATTAATTTGTACTTGACACCCGGCACAGGACGGGTAAAATCAGAAGTAATAGCAATCTTTCTATCCCTTTTTTGGAGGCAATAAATCATGAGCGCAACATTTGAAGAAGTAAAAGCAGTGATCGTTGATGTATTGAAAATCGATGGTGATGAAATTAAACCCGAAACCCGTCTGATTGAAGACCTGAAAGCGGACTCAATGGACCAGTTTTTCCTCATTGATGGTTTTTGTGAGAAATTCGATATTTCGATTGAAGACGAAGAAGCCCGCCAGATTAAAACTGTTGCGGATGCAGTCAGTTATATCGAAAAACATACCAGTTAATTGAACCTCTGATTGGCTATAAAAAAGAAGCCCTGCAAATCAAAGCTTGCAGGACTTTTTTTAGCATCATAAAGATATAGCAGTCTACCTTGTCAACAGCTGAGGAATTTCCTCCGGGTGTCTTGCAATCTGCACACCTGACCGTTGCAAGGCGTCAATTTTTCCCTGCGCTGTCCCAACATCCTCTTCAATGATCGCCCCGAGATGCCCCATCCGTCTTCCCACTGGAGCAGTCTTTCCGGCAATATACCCAATCACAGGCTTTGTCATCTCGCTGATATACTCAGCCGCCTCTTCTTCTTCAATTCCCCCAATTTCTCCCAGCAAAACCACCTTTTCCGTATGCGGGTCATTTTCAAACAGCTTCAAAATTTCAACATAACCCGTACATTTCACCGGATCACTGCCAATCCCCACGCAAGTACTCACCCCAACCCCGTCGCGTTTGAGCACATTCAGCACTTCATACATCAGCGAACCAGGACGGGAAACAATCCCCACGCCGCCTTTAATAGCAATATTTGCCGGGATCACACCAGCGTAAGATTCCCCTGGCGTCATCACCCCGGGAGAATTCGGTCCAATCAGCACCACATCCTGACGATCCAAATAGTGCCTTACCTGGAGCATATCATGAACAGGAATCCCTTCCGTAACGCAAACGATAAGCTTCACCCCGGCATCAATCGCTTCAAAAATAGCATCCTGTGCAAAATGAGAGGGCACAAAGATCACGCTGACATCTGCCCCCGTGGCCGCAACAGCCATCCTCACCGAAGCAAACACGGGCACTTTGCCATCCATCACCCATTCGCCGCCTCTGCCGGGTGTCACCCCGGCAACAACCCGGGTACCTGCATCGAGCATCTGCCATGTTTGCACCCCCGCCTGAAAACCGGTAATCCCCTGAACAACAATTCGGCTTTCTTCGTTAAGCAAGATCCCCATTCCACCCTCCAGTGCTGTATGCGATCGTTTTTTGGACAGCACCCATCAAGGTGTCCGCCAGAACAAGATGTGCATCTTCCAGTTTTTTCCTCGCTTCGCCCGCCTTCATCCCTTCCATCCGTACGACAATCGGCACGCGCAGCTTTCTTTCCTGCAAAGCGATCAAAATACCTTCTGCCACATCATCACAACTTGTCAGGCCGCCAAAAATATTAACAAGAATAGCCTTTACGTCATCATCTGACAGCAGGAGACGAAAACCGGCGGCCACCTTCTCCGGCGCAGCGCCGCCGCCAACATCCAAAAAATTGGCTGGTTGACCGCCAAATTGGTCAATCATATCCATGACCGCCATCATCAGCCCTGCCCCATTGACCATACAGCCAATCTCCCCTTTCAACTTAACATAGTCCAGGCCATGTTTTCGTGCTTCCACCTCAGGCCGAGGCGCAAGACCAAGATCCCAATATTCCGAAAATTCAGGATGACGAAAACTGGCATTATCATCAACGATCATTAACGCATCCAGGGCAAGCAGCCGGCCATCATCCGTCACCACCAGCGGCTTGATCTCAATCAAGGTAGCGTCCATGCGAAAAAATGCGTGCCAAAGTCCATGAACAATCTTTATAAACTGTTTCTGGAATTTTTCTGGCAAGCCAATATTGGCAGCAATATCACGAATTTGATAATCCTTGATCCCGAGGAGTGGATTGATAGGAAGAGTCAACAGCGCTTCCATCTCATCGCCATTGGAATTATTTTTCAAACTGGAAGCGAGCAAAACAGGCGCGCGCATCTTGCGATCAATACAAACCGCCACATACCACGCATCCGCAATCTGCACAGCCTCGTCCACCAGCACACGCCGTACCGGATAGCCCCTGATTTCCATATCAAGCAACTGGGTAACAAACTGCTGCGCCTTGCGTGAATTTTTGGCAAGCAAAATCCCCCCTGCTTTGCCGCGCCCGCTTGTCAAAACCTGTGATTTAACAACTACTTTTCCGCCAAGCTCATCTGCGATTTGCCTTGCTTCACTTGCAGTTGATGTAACTCTCCCCCGCGGAATGGGTATTCCGTATTTAGCAAGTATCAGCTTCGATTGATACTCGTAAAGCCTCATTCTAACTCCTGATGAAATTTCAGATCAGCACAAAGATTATAACACGCGGCCTGTTCCCAGTCGGTAAAAAAGATATGAAAACGGCTTCCCTCCCCAAACGACAGCCGCAATCGTCAATATCAACAAACAGGCCGGCGTTCATCGCCGGCCTGTTTAAACCATCCAAAAACAAATCTCACTATCCGCCCAAAAACTCATCCAGAGCAGCCTTGCTGATGCGGTATGCAGCCCCAATTTTGCGCGCTTTCAAATCACCAGCAGCAATCGCAGCAATCACATCTTCCTCAGAAACCCGCATGACTGCTGCCGCCTCTGCCGGGGTCATGACTGCGCCGGCTGTCGGGGTTGTTGAGGCAGCGCCACTACTGGCCTCGGATGATTTATTCATCCCGGACATGGACTGCTGCAATGCGTTGCCAATCCCCATTCCTGCGCCAATGCCGGCTGTCAGCCCAGCACCGCCGCTCGGATTCTGGGCAGCGTCCCGCATCGCATCTGCCGCCTGCAGCTGGGTATACGTCTGCATATCCAGCATACCCATCGCCCGCAGTTCTTCCGCCGACTTATCGGAAGGCTTCAGATTGCCAATATAGAATGATTTCAAAGTCAACCCAATCGCCGCAAAATCATCCTGCAATTTGGCGCGCACACCAGCGCCCAACTCTTCAGTCAATCCAATCAGTTCAACCACGCTCTTGTTTGCCGCAGTCTCACCCAGCAAGTCCTGCAGCTTTGAGAGGATCATCGTACGCAGCCGGGTCTCGATGTCGGACATCCGATAAACACCGGTTGCCCCAACAAGCTGGGCTACGAACTGAATCGGATCTGCCACCTGAAAACTGTACGTGCCAAAACCTTGCAGCAAAGCCACACCCAGCCCCATCCCTGGATTGCGGACAATGATCGGCTGCGGGGTACCCCACTTGCGATCAGCAAATTCCTTCACAGACACATAATACACTTCAGCGGTGAACGGCGTGCGATCTCCGAATGCCTTGCCAACGAAATTAACCAACAAAGGAATATTCGCCGTAGCAATCGTGTGCCGGCCGGGGCCAAACACATCCAGCGCCTTCCCATCACGGAAAAACACCGCCCGCTGAGATTCCCGGACGATCACCTGAGAACCGATGCGCAAATCTGCCACACCCTGTTCAGGAAACCGGTGAACGATCTCATCTTTCATCTCGCTGGCGTATTCAACAACATCAAAAATTCTTGCCATTTTTTTCACTCCCGTTCAATAATTATCTAAACGATCCAGCAATTTTGCTGCCGAGGATCTCCCCTCATGCCCCGACAATCTCGTTGCCGTCTTCTTCACCCGCCGCCGACAACACAACTTCTGACCGGCGGTTGAAGGCTTCCACACAATCGGTTGCCACACTGGTCAAATGCCGAATGGAAGCAGGCAGCCCGTCAGTGCCCAGCGAAGCCTCAACATTGCCAACACTGCGCTTAACTTCGTCCACCATTTCCAGCAAACCAAGATCATATCGATAAAGCTCTGCCAGTTCTTCTTCATTTACCTTGACAGCATCAAAGAAGGCCGCGTAACCATAAGCAGCATTCCGGACCCGATCAATGAACTGACGCAATTTAATTGCTGCGCCCTCCAGATCATCCACATACTCAATTGCACCTTCACTGATCACCTGACGCTGCAAAGCTGAAATCGCTTTCCATTGCTCTTCAAAGCGATCCGCGATCAAATCGCGCAGCAGCTTATCCGATGCGCGGCGATTCGATCGCTCGATATACCCTTTAAATCCGGGTATCTTGCCCAACAATTTTTTGAATATGTCCTGTTCCGAAGTCACTCGGTCAAACAAGTCGTTCATCACGCCTCCTTAAGGGATCACTTAATCCATTCGTCAAATTCACGCTTTATTGATTTGTTATCATAATTATAGCTTGTTTTAAGCAGGAAACAACTAAAGCAGGCCATCAGTTCTCCTTCGCGTTAACATAAATTTTACGCTGGCTGTAAGGTGTTTGTAATGCCGAAGCCCTTGAAATCTCCGGTAGATTGCCTATAATAAGGATAGTTCAATAAAGAACTTCAAAATTTCACTACATTCTAAAAGGAGGTTACCCATGTTATTTGCACCCAAAGAAAAAGGTCAAGGTTTGGTAGAATATGCTTTGATCCTCGTCCTGGTAGCAGTTGTTGTCATCGTGATCCTTGCTCTGCTTGGACCGGCCATTGGCAAGATCTTCTCCAACGTCGTTATGGCTGTCTAGTTTCAATCGTAAATCAAAAACTCGGAAATCCAAATTTTATTAGCTTCACTTTTTATTTGAAAGGAAAAATCACATGTTATTCGCTCCGAAAGAAAAAGGTCAAGGTTTGGTAGAATATGCTTTGATCCTCGTGTTGGTTGCCGTCGTCGTCATCGTTATCCTGGCTCTGCTTGGGCCGGCCATCGGCAAGATCTTCTCCAACGTGGTCATGGCAGTCTAATTTCCAGCTAAATTTTCATGCAAACAGCTCTGCAAAAACTGCAGGGCTGTTTCTTTTTCAACTCATATCCTCCCGAAATATGCAATTCACCGCCCGCTGGCCTGTTTATTGCAACAATAAATGAGAATACTCTTAATTCACCTTACTATTTTATTAAGTGCAATCTGCCCCATAGATTTCATTTTGCCGTATAATAAAATAGAATACATGGAAAAGAATTTCCATTAATACGGATAGTTCAAAAGGAACTGGAGGAGGCCCACATGGCAAAAGGTGGTCGTAAAAAAAGCGGACGGTTATTCATCGTTCTCGCGCTTGTCCTGATTTTGATTCTTGCTGTCGTCGCATTCTTGATGAGAGATCGTATCTTGTCACCAGCACCCCAGACAGCGAATGGAGAACCCGTTCTCGTACAGCAGCCAGAGGAAACCGTTGACATCGTTGTGTTAACACAACCGGTTACCAGAGGGGATGCAATCTCTGATGATATGCTGGAAATGATCCCCTACCCCAAGGAAGATATGCGCGAAGGCCTCTTCATCACCAGCCGCCAGGACGTCGCCGGCAAATTTGCCAAAACAGATCTGGTCAATGGTATGCCCTTAACCATGAATTCCCTCACCGAAATCCCATTGGGATCTTACGCCTCGGCCCAAATCCCTGCCGGAATGGTTGCCATTTCCATGCCGATCAGCAAACTCACCTCGGTGTCCTATGGCCTCCAGCCTGGTGATCACGTTAACATCATCGCATCTTTTAATCTCGTTGACCTGGATGCCGACTATCAGAGCATTCTGCCAAACCTCAACACCGTGGTCAATGCCCCTGGCGCAGTTTCTCGTACCGCTACTGGTGAAACCGATGAAACTACCATTACGACCAACACCATCACCGTCGATATTGCCGGTGCAGGTTCACCTGTAGGCCGCATTGAAATTGACCCCGCACTTGGCGAGACCGGCCCATTGTATGTGATCCCTTCTGAAGCACAACGCCCCAGACTGGTAACCCAATCCATCGTTCAGGACGCAATTGTCCTGTGGGTAGGAGACTTCCCGTTGGACGGCAACATTTTCAGCGACGCACCCGTTGTTGTAACAGATGAAGCTGCTGAAGATCCTGCTGCTGTCGCCCCGGTGGATACAAACGTACCGGCCAATATTACCCTGATTGTGCTGCCGCAGGATGCCGTCGCCTTGAACTACCTGATGCTGTCCAAAGCAGAACTAAGCCTTGCGCTGCGCAGCACGGGAGATGAACAGCAAGCGGATACCCAGGCAGTTACATTACAGTTCATCATGGACCAATACAATATCCCCTATCCCACCAAACTGCCCTATGGAATGGAAAAACCCGCCGATGATTTTGGCTTTGACACCATGGAAAGGCAAAATGCGCCTGTTCCTGCACCGGCTCCAGTACAATAATAAACGTTGCAACTGAACTTTGACACACTGAAAGCAAATAAAAAATAAGCTGCAAAACAGATAGGATATTTTGGAGTATTTATGCCGCCTCGTCAAACCATACGAGTATTAATTGTTGACGATATTGATGAAACAAGAGAAAATATTCGACGTCTTCTTCAATTTGACTCGAACATTGAAATCGCTGGAATTGCCAAAGATGGGAAAGAAGCGCTTTCTGTAGCAAGCAAAATCGATCCCGATGTCATCATCATGGACATCAACATGCCAGACATGGACGGGATCACCGCCACAGAAGCCATCCGCCAAAAAAACCCTTTTTCGCAAGTCGTTATCCTGTCTGTTCAAGGCGACCAGAATTATATGCGCCGCGCGATGATGGCCGGGGCCAGAGACTACCTTACCAAGCCTCCATCCATTGATGAGTTAACCTCTGCCATCAACCGCGCAGGCAAAATGTCCCATGAAGCCCGGGAGAAAGCATCTGCCGCATTCTCTGTGGCGGCAGATGGTTCCGGCACAGCCGTGGGCGGTGTACCGGTTGCGCAATCCAACATCATCGTCATCTACAGCGGCAAAGGCGGCTGCGGATGCACCACCCTCGCAACCAACCTGGCACTTGCCCTAACTCTGGGACGAAAATCGCCAAACGAAAAAATCCTTCTCGTTGACGGCAGTATGCAATATGGCGATGTTGCCGTCTTTCTCAACGAACAGGTACGGAATTCAATTACCGAATTAGCTTCAAGAGTAGACGACCTTGACATTGAAGTCATTGAAGATGTCATCACAAAGCACAGCATCTCAGACTTGCATATCCTGGCTGCCCCCCCACGGCCCGAACTGGCAGACAGTGTCACCGCTGAACAATTCGGAAAATTGCTGCAATATCTACGAAAAATCTACAAATACATCGTGGTGGACACCTCATCCTACCTCACCGGGGCAGTCATGGCAGCACTGGATGAGGCTGATCTCATCCTCCTGCTTACCTCGCAAAGCATCCCGTCCATCAAAAACGCAAACTACTTCTTCAACCTGTCAGATGCATCCGGAATTCCCCGAAACCGCATTATGTTTATTTTGAATAAATACGACAAGAAAATTGCGATATCGCCAGAAAGAATTGGGGAAAGCCTGCGTCAAGAAATTGCAGCAGTCATTCCGTATGATGATAAAGTCGTAGATAATGCCATCAACCAGGGCAAACCTTTCATTCTGGAAAACAGAACATTGCCAGTCAGCAAAAGTATCATCGAAATCGCAGAAAAAATACCAGAAAAGATTCTGGCAAATAGTCAGAAAGACGAAGCGTAAATTTCGTAAGGAGTTGGTATAACGAATGTCCATATTAAAACGGCTTCAAGGCGATCAAGAACATACTGCAGAGGATGGCGCCAAACGCGGCGGCTCTGCCGGGCTGCAATCACGAAGAGTGTCTGCACCGGCTACATCCTCAGCACAAACGACCTACCAGGATCTCAAGACGCGTGTACAAAACAAATTGCTCGCTGGCCTTGACCCCACCCTTGACATCAGCCAGACAGCCGAAGTACGCAAAACCATCCAGGAATTATTCGAACAAATCCTGAGCGAAGAGAACATCGTTCTTTCCCGTCCCGAGCGCGCTCGCCTGTTTGAACAAATCACCGCCGAAATCCTGGGCTTTGGCCCAATCCAGGCTCTATTGGAAATGGATGACATCACAGAAGTCATGGTCAATGGCCCTAAAAACATCTTTGTGGAACGCAAAGGACGTATCGTGCGCGCTCCCATCACTTTCGAAGATGATGACCATGTGATGCGCGTGATTGAACGCATTGTCGCCCCGCTCGGCCGGCGCATCGATGAATCCAGCCCTTACGTAGATGCCCGTCTCCCCGATGGCTCTCGTGTTAACGCTGTCATCCCGCCCATTTCACTGATCGGCCCCACCCTCACGATCCGTAAATTTTCCAAGGACCCCATCACCGTTGAACAGTTGATCGACTTTGGTTCGATCACCACTGAAGCAGTCAATTTTCTGAAAGCCTGCGTATCAGCGAGACTCAATATCGTCATCTCCGGCGGTACTGGCTCCGGTAAAACCACATTGCTCAATGTGCTTTCTACATTTATCCCAGGCGATGAACGCATTATCACCGTCGAAAACGCGGCTGAACTTCAACTCCGTCAGGAACATGTAGTCACCCTCGAATCCCGGCCGCCTAATATTGAAGGCCGCGGCGAAGTTACCATTCGCCAGCTTGTGATTAATACCCTTCGTATGCGCCCCGACCGGATCATCGTCGGTGAGATTCGCGATGAAGCCGCCCTCGACATGTTGCAGGCGATGAACACCGGTCACGATGGCTCCATGACCACTGCTCACTCCAACAGCCCGCGCGACACGGCTGCCCGTATCGAAACCATGGTGATGATGGCGGGTATGGAACTGCCGGTACGCGCCATCCGCGAACAGATTTCTTCTGCCGTCGATGTGGTCGTCCATCAAGAACGCTTCCGTGATGGCACCCGTAAAGTGACCAACATCACCGAAGTTGCCGGTATGGAAGGTGATGTCATTACCATGACCGATATTTTCGTATTTGAACAAACCGGCTTTGAAAACGATCGCGTGGTAGGACGCTTGCGCCCCACTGGCATGCGTCCGCGCTTCATGCACAAGTTTGCCGCAGCAGGCATTAACCTGCCGCCCACTGTTTTTGGCGTCGGCAGCCGCAGGTTATAGTAAAATGGATATGACAGAGGGCAACAAAATTAGCATTGCATCAACGCTTTGCCAGGAAAGTTTATGAATATAAGCCCAATTCTCATTCTTTCAGTAGGCGGTGTTCTGGCCGTTATCATGCTGATTATCGGCATTGTTTCAACGATTTCATCAGACAAATCAGCAGTTGAAGAACGCCTCGGTCAATACATTGACCAGGAAACCCAAGAAGAAATGGAGCGCATCAAGCGCACCCCCCTTACAGACTGGGTCAATGCCAAAGTAGAAACCTCGGAACGCGGCGAACGCATTGCAAAATCGCTGGCCCGTGCTGACATTAAAATGAAACCCGGTGAATACATCGGCCTTATCGTCATTGCCTCAATCGCCACGGCCTTTATCGCTTTCTTCTTGGGCGGCGGCAGCGGGCTTCCTGCCATTTTGTTCGCTCTGCTGGGCGCCATGCTCGGTGGTTTTCTGCCTGGTATGTATGTAAAACGGCAGCAAACGCAGCGCTTACAAAAATTTGACAATCAATTAGGCGATATGCTCAACTTGATGGTCAACGGCCTGCGGGCAGGTTTCTCCACCATGCAAGCCATGGAAGCGGTCAGCAAAGAACTCCCTCCCCCCATCTGTGATGAATTTCACCGTGTTGTGCAGGAAATGCAGCTTGGCGTTCCCATGGAAAGAGCATTAGATAACCTGCTCCGCCGCATCCCCAGTGAAGACCTCGACCTCGTCATCACTGCCATCAACGTGCAGCGCGAAGTTGGCGGTAACCTCGCAGAAATTCTGGATACAATCTCTTTCACCATCCGCGAGCGGGTCCGTATTAAAGGCGAGATTCGCGTATTAACCACCCAGGCCAGCTATTCAGGAAAAATGCTGTCCTTCATGCCCCTGGGCGTTATGGCAATCCTTTACCTGCTCAACCGCGAATACATGATGGAATTCTTTCTGCACGGCGTCTGCGGGTACATCCCTCTCGGCATCGCAGCCATGTTAATTGGCGCCGGCTCTTTCGTCATGGGCAAGTTGGCTGATGTGGACATCTAAAATCGGAGGTACACTATGGGAAATGTGATCCCCATTATTGTTGTTGCAGTTTTGGTGCTGGGCGGTGCCATTGCTCTTATCGTAATTGGCCTGCGTAATCCCTCCGCTGGCGGTGGTGACCGCGCCCTGCAGGAGCGCCTGGAAGAATTCAACCAGGAAGGAGAAGAGATCGATCTCGAAAAACTCGAGATGTCTCAACCTTTCACGGAACGGGTCATCTATCCCCTTGCGCGCTCATTGGGTGAGCTTGCCATCCGCTTCACACCGCAAAATGCACGCACCTCCATTGCCAAACGCCTGGAATTGGCAGGAAATCCAGGAAAACTTGACCCCACCTTATTCCTTTCGCTGCAATTTATCCTGATGGCTATGTTCGGCATCGGCATTTTTGCCGTCGCTAACCTCGGCGCCAATGGCTGGCCGATTGGCCGCACCATCCTGTTTGCTTTGGTTTTTGGTATCCTGGGGTTTTTCTTCCCCTCCCTGTGGTTGAAGTCAAAAATCGACCGCCGCCAACTGGATATCCGCCGCGCCATGCCAGACGCCCTCGACCTCCTCACAATTTGTGTAGAAGCCGGCCTCGGCTTTGACGCCGCAATGGCAAAAGTCGCCGAAAAATGGGAAACCGAACTCTCCCTCGCCTTTGCCCGCGTTATCCGCGAAATCCAGCTGGGCAAAGTCCGCCGCGAAGCCCTGCGCGACATGGCCGACCGGGTTGGGGTAGGCGACCTGTCCAGTTTCGTTGCTGCCGTGATCCAAAGCGAACAACTCGGTGTCAGCCTTGCAAAAGTTCTCCGCATCCAGTCTGATCAGATGCGCATCAAACGCCGTCAGCTCGCCGAAGAAGAAGCCCACAAGGCCCCGCTCAAAATGCTCCTCCCGATGACCTTACTCATCTTCCCTTCCCTCATCATCGTTCTCATGGCCCCGGCCGGCTTCCAAATGCTGGGATCCGGGATTGGCGACATGTTCGGATTCAGCCCAAACAGTATCCCCGGGTGGAAATAAAGACGACCAATCGATCAACTTAAAAAAAGCATTGCGCCATCCTGTTTGGGTTAACCAGCCAGTCAAACTCCTCTACGATGGATTTTGGATTACTTTGGATTGGCTCTATCCCCCATATTGTGCCGGATGCGGAAACCCTGGGGCACTGTGGTGCCCTGACTGTCAAAAGGCTTCACACCCCATCCCCCTTAATACAATTTGTTCCTCCTGCGGACAAATCCTGTCCAAAGGCTGTTCCACCTGCACCGCCTGCCAGGAGCATCCCCCGCCATACACAGCGATGCGCAGCTGGGCAACCTTCACCGGCCCGTTGCGTACAGCCATCCACAGCCTTAAATATCAACAAAATATGGGGCTGGGCACCTTATTGGCTGAACCGATGAGTGCATTGCTGGAACATTTGCAATGGCAGGTGGATCTGATCACCGCCGTCCCACTTAGTCGCCAGCGCATCACAGAACGCGGGTATAATCAATCATACCTGCTGGCCCGGCCCATTGCTTTAACCCATTGCATTCCATTTGTGCCGCAGGCTGTCAAACGCACCAGAAACACTCCCTCTCAAGTCGGGTTAAACGCGCCGGAACGGAGAAAGAATGTTACCGGAGCCTTTAGCGCCAGCCCAAAATTTGTAAAAGCCAAATCTGTTCTGCTTGTGGATGATGTGGCAACAACAGGAGCTACCCTCACCGCCAGCACCCAGGCACTGCTGGCAGCCGGTGCCAAACAAGTCTATGCCCTCACTCTTGCCCGTGCAGTTTTCAAAAACGCTAACTCAGGAGGTGAAAAAGAATAAAATTCAGGTTTAAATCCACTATTCTTTTTATGTCAATCTTTTGGAGGAACTGTTATGGCACTCGAAGTTGATATCTTTGCACGTAACATGGAAATAACCGATAATATCCACGATTATGTGGAGAAAAAAGCATCAAAACTCGACAAATACCTTAACACAATTGAAGAGGTACGCGTTGATCTGGCATTTGTAAAATCTGCACGAAATGCCAATGACCGCAATGTTGCCCAGATCACGATCCGCGGCAAAGGGTTCATTCTCCGCTCGGAGGAAAGAAGCGATGATCTCTTTTCTGCCATTGACCAATCTCTCGAAAAAATCCATCGCCAAATTGAACGCTATAAAGGAAAGCGCCGCCGTGGACGCGGGGATGGCACCCCGTTAGGAGAAGCCTTTGCGCTAAAAATTGATGACGAGGAAGACCAGGAAGAACCGGTCATCGCTCGCCGCAAAGAGTTCACCCTCATTCCAATGAATGAAATGGAGGCTATTGAACAGATGACCCTCCTCGGACACGCAAACTTTTTTGTCTTCTTTAATGCAGAAACCAACGCCATTAATGTCCTTTACGCCAGACGAGACGGGACCTATGGCTTAATTCAACCCCTGCTAGTGTAATCCAACACTTACCTGTACCCCTCCCCCCACAGGATCCCCTGCGGGGGGAGTTTTGATACGTAACAGGATCCATTCATGCCGCCGTAAAACTTCTCCTTGTCATGAATGCAACCTTACGCTATAATCACAAAGCTAAAAATCTTTATACTAAAGGCTGATAACATGATTGATGTAAACGAACTTCGCAAAGGTGTTGTATTTGAGCAGGACAAATCATTGTTCAAGGTTACAGACTACCACCATCATAAACCTGGCCGGGGCAAAGCCACCATCCGCATTAAAGCATACAATATGCGCACGGGTTCCAACGTCGATATGACTTTCAATTCCAGCGACCGCGTACAAGACGTCCGCTTGAATTACCACAACGTCCAATTCCTGTATAGCGATGCGGAATTTTTCTACTTCATGGATCAGGAAACTTTCGAACAGCATCTGGTTCCCAATAATATCATTGGGGAAATGGCTGGCTTCCTGAAAGGGGAAGTTGTCGTAAAACTCACCCTGTATGAAACGGAAGCCATCGAAATAGAATTACCCACCTCTGTTGATCTGCTGGTTACCGAAGCCTCTACTGCCGTCCGCGGTGACACCGCCACCGGAGTCACCAAACTGGTGACCGTGGAAACTGGCCTAAAAGTTGGCTGTCCCAGCTTCGTTGTCGAAGGAGATACCATCCGGGTGGACACCCGCACCGGAGAATATATCACGCGGGCCTAAAACCTCGTCACGGATACGCAAGGATCTGATTTTTTTCAAGATCTACCCGAAACCTTTAGCTGAACGACACGGACTATTAATCTATGCGCACACCTGATGGCAAGGAATGTCGATATTTCTACGGGAACTATTACCGCGGCGCTTCTCAGGAAGAATGCCGCCTGCTCGAAGGAAGCCCTGACGCAGCCCAATGGCAGTCTTCGCTTTGCCGCACTTGCCCCGTTCCCGGCATCCTGCTTGCAAATGCCTGCCCAACCATGGAATTGCGGGCTGAAATCAAACCTCGCTTTCTGATATTTGGCAAAGAGATGAAAATCAGCGCCTGGTGTACCAAAAGCCAACAAGCTGTCAAAGAACCGGAAATCGGCTGCGGTCAATGCCATCCCATCCCGGAAGTTTTCCTGAATACCAATGAGGAATGATTTCCTTGTCCTTTCAACTCCACCGGTATAAGATTTATCTTAATACCGCTCCCCAGCCCTGCTCTGGCTGGTCTGCCTGCCAATAAATTGGTATAATTTTGGTTGGATTTATCATAAACTTGACCTATTACAATACCCTGGGAGGTATGTGTGAATTCACGAAAACAATCTTACGTCATATATGTACTGCTCTTTATGGCTGTCATCGCACTGCTTGTATATAGTTTTAACGCACAGGAGAACAGCGACAGCATTTTGAGCATTAATGAACTTGCTGCACAAATCCAGGCGGGTAAGGTGGAAAAAATTGTTGAAGACGAAGGCTTCCTCACCATCACCATGCAGGATGGAACGCTGAAAGAATCAACAAAAGAACCCGTTGCAACCCTGGTGGAACAATTGGGCCAGCTGGGGGTAACCCCACAGCAGATGAACGCCGACAACGTCAAAATAGAGATCAAAGCCCCCAGCAAATGGGCAGGCATCCTTTCCGCCGCTGGTTATATTCTTCCCATGCTGCTGCTGGCGGGCGCTTTCTTCTTCATCTTCCGCCAGGCACAGGGCAGCAATAACTCTGCCATGTCCTTTGGCAAATCCCGCGCACGCATGTTCAGCGGCGATCAGCCCACCGTCACATTTGAAGATGTGGCTGGTATAGAAGAATCAAAAGAAGAACTACTGGAAATCGTTGAGTTCCTGCAGGAACCTCAAAAATTCATCGCGTTAGGTGCCCGCATTCCTAAAGGCGTTTTGCTGGTTGGCCCTCCGGGAACAGGTAAAACGCTGCTCGCCAAAGCAGTATCAGGAGAAGCAGGCGTACCCTTCTTTTCCATTTCTGGTTCAGAATTTGTCGAAATGTTTGTCGGTGTCGGCGCCAGCCGTGTCCGCGATCTGTTTGAACAGGCCAAGCGCCAATCCCCCTGCATCGTCTTCGTGGATGAAATTGATGCCGTCGGCCGCCATCGCGGCGCAGGCCTCGGCGGCAGTCATGACGAACGTGAACAAACCCTCAATCAACTCCTTGTCGAAATGGACGGCTTTGGCACAGATACCAACGTCATCATCATGGCCGCTACCAACCGCCCCGACATCCTTGACCCTGCTTTACTGCGCCCCGGTCGTTTTGACCGCCGCGTTGTTCTCGACCGCCCCGATATGGTTGGCCGCGAAGCCATCCTCAAAGTGCATGTGCGCGGGAAGCCGCTTGGCCCCGATGTAGATCTCAACCTCCTCGCCCGTGGTACACCTGGTTTTGTCGGCGCAGACCTCGAAAACCTGGTCAATGAAGCCGCCATTCTGGCCGCGCGCCGGGATAAAAAAGTGATCGGCCAACCCGAACTTGAAGAATCTGTCGAACGGGTGATCGCCGGGCCAGAGCGGAAGAGCCGCCTGATCAGTGATGAAGAACGTATCATCATCGCCTACCATGAAGCAGGCCACGCAGTGGTCATGCATACCCTGCCGGAGGCCGATCCTGTACAGAAAATAACCATCATCGGCCGCGGCATGGCAGCGGGATACACCATGGCGCTCCCGATAGAAGATAGAACCCTGCAATCCCGCAAGAAGTTGGTTGCTGAAATGATCGGCTTGATGGGTGGGCGTGCCGCCGAGCAGATCGTCTTTGACGATTACACTTCCGGCGCATCCAATGATATCCAGCGCGTAACCAAGATCGCTCGCAACATGGTCACCCAACTCGGTATGAGCGAAAAAATGGGACCGATGATCTATGGACAGAAAGAAGAAATGGTCTTCCTCGGACGCGAAATCTCCGAACAGCGCGACTACTCTGAAAAAGTTGCTGAAACAATCGACGGAGAAGTCAAACGTCTGGTGAATGAAGCTTATCAACAGTCAACCGCGATTCTTATTAAATACCGCGACAAACTGGATGCAATTGCGAACCGGTTGCTGGAAGTAGAAACCATTTCTAAAAAAGAATTTGAAGAAATCTTCCCCGCCCCCGTGGAAAAGAAAAGCGGTACACCACTGCTGATGGTCGTCGAATAGACTTCTGCTTAACGGAATTCAAATCTCTCTCCCGTATTGGCGCCCGGAAATGGCGCAGACAGGAGAGAGATTTTCAATTCCCTCTCCCAGGCATGTCTAAAAAAAGACCGCCCCTGTCATATTGCGTCAGCCACGGTTTAGTTCCCCCTGTCCCCTTCAATCTGTTTCAAATTGTGTCGGATAAATCCAGCCTGCTTCGTTCCTCACGTAGGCAATCATCTGCTCAACAGCATCTTCATCCGCATCAAACCAGCGAATATTGGGATCATCTGCCTTAAACCAGTTTGCCTGACGCCGTACAAATATCCGCGTCAACCGTTTCATCCGCCGTACTGCCTCTTCCAAACTCATCTCCCCCTGCAAAACACCCACCATCTCGCGGTAGCCGATCGCAGACATATTCGGCAAATCGGCACGATAGCCCTTGTCCAGCAGGGTCTGCACCTCATCCAGAAAGCCACTCGCGATCATCGCTTCAATCCGTGTGTCAATGCGCGCATACAAGTCGGTTCGTGAACGCTGCAAACCAACAAATTTCAAAATATAGGGGCTGGCTTTTCGCCTGCGCAGGGACGAAAATTTCCGTCCCGTCTGGAAAATCACTTCCAAAGCGCGTACCGTCCGCCGCAAATTATTGGCATCAATCTTTTCTGCTGCTTCAGGATCAATCCGCTTTAGTTTTTCATACAAAGCCGCCGCCCCAATTTCCTCTCCCCATGCCTCCAGCGCATCGCGCAGCTGCGGCACCGGAGGCTGCGCCGGAATATCCCACCCCTCCAGCACAGCCCGCACATACTGACCGGTTCCCCCCACCAAAAACGGCAGCCTGCCGCGCCCGGAAATATCACCAATAGCCCGCTGCGCCTCCTTCTGAAACACTGCCAGACTCCAAATTTCATCTGGATCAGCTACATCAATTAAATGATGGGGCACACGCGCCTGTTCCTCCGGCGTAGCTTTGGCCGTACCAATGTCCATGCCGCGATAGAACTGCCGGCTGTCGGTTGAGACAATTTCCCCATTCAACGCCTCCGCCAGTTGCAGCGAGATTTCCGTTTTACCTACGGCTGTTGGACCGACAATCGCCACCACACGGGGTGCTTCATGTTCAACTTGCATTTTCAAACCAGGTAACCCGATAGTTGTCATCTTTTCCCAATTCCACTGAAATCACATCCAGCTGCCAGGGCATGTCATATTCTGGATGCTGTTGCAGATAATTTTCAGCACAATTTATCATATGTATCATTTTCGCTTCCGTAATGCCCGTCTCAGGATAACCAAACAAACGGCTGGTGCGCGTCTTTACCTCGACAAAAGCAAGGGATTTTCCCTTCATCACGACCAGATCGATCTCACCATACACGGTACGTACATTGCGCTCCAGCACCACACAGCCCCGCTGGGTCAAGTAAGCCGCGGCAAGATCTTCCCCTTTACGCCCAATTGCCTGACGATCACTCATTCTGCCATCCCGATTCTTTAGAGTATAATGATAAAAATTATTTTGCCAATAATCCGTGCTACACTTACCGTGTAACAGGAGGATGCTATGGGAAAGTATACCAACTTCTTAAAAGAATCTGACCTTTTTTATAACCTTTCACCCGTGCAGTTTGAATTGATAGAAAGTATCTGTCAGGAACTGACCTTCAAAAAAGGTGAGTTCGTCTTTGACGAAAACTCAAAAGAAAGTGACCTGTATCTTATTCTGCAGGGCAAGGTTGAAATCGTCGTTACCCTCAGCATGGTGTCTACCACCGTCGTACCCGATGATTCTCCCCGCGTAATCGCCATCCTGCAGCGCGGCCAGTCTTTCGGCGAGATGGCCCTCGTTGACGGCGGCGTCCGCTCGGCCAGCGTTCGCGCAGCCGACCGGTCAACCCGCGTCCTGTTATTGCCCCGTAAAAAATTAATGATGCTCTGCGAGACCTACCCCGAACTGGGGTATCGGGTCATGTTCAACCTGGCTGCTGATTTGGCGCAAAAAATCCGTAACACTGACCTGAAATTAAGGGATGCCTTGCTTAGTTCTTCACATAGCAGGTAGAATAAAGGTAATCCACATCCCGACGTTCAGAACCTTTGTGGAGGCTGTATTGGAAATACGTACCACCACAAGGAGTGTTGATGCCTGCCGCAGAAATTATTGCCATTGGGACTGAGCTTCTCCTCGGTGAAAGCCAGGACACCAATACCCGTTTCATCGCCCGTCAACTACGAGACATTGGGGTCGATATCTATCGCACCACAATCGTTGGCGACAACCTCAATCGAATCGAACAGATCATCCGTGAAGCGCGTACCAGAACAAACATCATCATCACCACCGGCGGCCTCGGGCCAACCGTGGACGACCCCACCCGCCAGGCGGTAGCCGCTGCATTTGATGTTGAGCTCCAATTCCGCCCCGACCAATGGAAAAATATTGAAGCCCATTTCCGCCGGATGAACTGGTCACCCTCCGAAAATAATAAACGTCAGGCCTACATCCCTGCCGGCGCCACCCCGATTGATAACCCGGTTGGTACTGCGCCGGCTTTTGCCTGCATTTCCGATGAGCAGGTCGTCATCAGCCTGCCCGGGGTTCCCCGCGAAATGGAACTGCTCATCAAAACGCACGTCATCCCATTCCTCAAAGAGCATTTTAATTTACAAGGCACCATCAAAGCCCGCGTTCTCCATACCTCTGGCATCGGTGAATCACAGGTAGATGCCCTGGTAGACGACCTGGAAACTTTGTCAAACCCCACTGTCGGCCTGCTCGCCCATCCCGGCAACACCGATATCCGCATCACCGCTAAAGCAGACACCCTGTTGGAAGCCGATCGCATGATTCGCAAGGTGGAAAAGAAAGTGCGTGAACGCCTCGGTGACCATATCTTCGGCGCTGATCAGGATACCCTCGAAGGAACCATCGCACAACTGCTGATTACCTACCAGCTCACCCTGGTAACCCTGGAACATGGACTAAACAACAGCCTTGCCGAATGCCTGCAAAGCGTGGGGATCGCACCAGAAAATACACAAACGGTTCTCTCGACAGATATTCACGATACACTAGACAAACTACGCGCTGAACGGAATGCCCAATACGGGCTTGCCGTTATGGTTCAGCCAGGGGAACACGGCACGCTGTTAACCCTCACCTTGCTCACCCCTGAACAGGAATTAAACCAAACCAGAAAATATCTCGGCGAGTCTTCCCTGGCAGCAAAATGGGCCGTCAACAGCGCTCTGGATATGCTGCGCCGTGAGTTGCTGAAACTGGGCTGACTTTTTTCTAAACTTATCAAAGCAAAGAAGGAGTGGATCTCATGAAACAAACTGCCGATACAATTTTCATCAACGCCATCGTACTGACGATGGATAAGCAGCTCAATCAATATGAACCCGGCGCCGTAGCCGTCAAAGACACAAGAATCGTCGCCGTTGGCCCGCAAGAAAACGTCACCGCAGCATGGGATACAGGTGAAACCGTTGACTGCGGACAGCGCGTCCTGCTCCCTGGCTTGATCAACGCCCACACCCATGTGCCCATGACCCTTCTGCGCGGCCTGGCGGACGACCTGCGCCTGGACGTATGGCTGATGGGCTATTGTATGCCAGTCGAGCGCGAATTCGTTTCACCGGATTTTGTACGCCTCGGCACCCGCCTCGGCTGCGCAGAAATGATCCGCAGCGGGATCACCACTTTTGCCGATATGTACTATTTTGAAGATGATATTGCCGCTGCCACTGCCGAAATCGGCATGCGCGCCCTGCTGGGCGAATCCATCCTCATGTTCCCCAGCCCGGACTCAGATTCTCCGTACGAAGCCCTTGAATACACCCGTAAATTCATCGAGAAATGGAAAGACCACCCTCTGATTACCCCCGTCGTTTCCCCCCATGCGGCCTACACCAACACCGAAGAAACCCTGCAGCTGGCCGCCAAACTGGCCCTCGAATATGACGTCCCCTTGCATACCCATATTGCCGAAACGGCCCTTGAAGTGGAAAATTTGCGCCGCGAAAAAGAAATGCCGGTTGTACCCTATGTCAAAAAACAAAATCTGCTCAAGCCCAAAGCTATCGCCGCCCACTGCGTTCATATTGACGAAGGCGAAATGTACACCCTGCTGCACGCCAATACCGGCGTTGCCCATAACCCCAGTTCGAACCTCAAGCTGGCCTCCGGTATAGCGCCCATCCCCAAGATGGTAGAACTCGGTTTGAATGTCGGCATCGGCACGGATGGCACCGCATCAAATAACGATTTGGACATGTTCGAAGAAATGCGCCTGGCGGCCTTCGTGGGCAAGGTCAGCACCAGCGATCCCACAACCCTGCCTGCTGACACCATCCTCCTTATGGCTACACGCATAGGAGCGCAAGCCCTGCACATCGCCGATACCACCGGCTCATTGGAAATCGGAAAGCAGGCCGACCTGATTCTGGTAGATATTAACCGCCTGCATAATTCTCCCCGCTTCCGCCGGGACAAGAACGGTATCTATGCCCAGATTGTTTACGCAGGCAAATCATCCGACGTAACCGATGTCATGGTCGCCGGAAAATGGCTCATGCGCGGGCAGCAGCTGCTCACCATTGATGAAAAAGCCATTCTCAATGAAGCCAGACTTTACGCTGAAAAAGTGGACGCCTTCCTCACGGTGCGCGAGCAGTCCGTCCTCGCCAAGCTGATTGCCATTGGCGGTGCATCTGAAGAAGAAAGCTATGAAATTCAGGCCAAAGTCGCCATAGAGAATATCGAGCCGATTCTTGAGGCTCTGCACAAAGACGGCATCACCATTTCTTACAAACGACACTACAAAGAGTATGATAATTACCTCATGTTTGACGATCCCCAACAGGGCATGATCCGCTTCCGCGAAGACCACTTCGTCAATGACGCTGGAGAAGTCACCCATGTTCGCTCCCGCCTGACCCACATCGGCCAGACCAGAGAACGTCATTTCCTGCAAAAAGCGATACTTAACCGCAGCCGCTACCTTGCCCCAGCCAACCAGAGTTTACGTTTCTACCGTGAATATTTTACGCCAACTGCTGAAAAAGAGGTCAATAAAATCCGCTTGCGCTTCCTGATCACCTTTGAAAATGAGGAATTCTACATCAACCTTGACACCGTACTCAAACCTGATCTCGGTCACTTCCTTGAAGTCAAAACCCGCACCTGGAGCAAGCGGGATGCTGACGAAAAGGCCAACCTGATCTCCAAACTGGTTGCCTTCCTCGGTGCCGCACCGGAACAAACCCAGGTTGAAGATTACGTAGAAATGCTATAATACAGATACAGACATAAACCGCGGGATTGGTTTTCAGGCTTCCTGAAAACCAATCCCCACCTTATCATCACACAGGGAAGGCTATTTTGACAAATAATTCTCCTGCTTCGCAAACAGAATGGAAGGTATTATATGCTGCTTCAGAAGCAGACCCACTTGTCAAAGTGGGCGGCCTGGGAGATGTAGCCGGTTCACTCCCGAACGCCTTGAAAGACCTGTCTGCAAGGCATCTCTCAAAAATAGACATCCGTATGGTCATTCCCTTCCATAGTGTGTTGAAAGAAAAATATCCTGCCCTTGAAAAAATAGCCAGTTTCACCGTCCAAAATGTGAATGGCCCCATCCCGGCCGAAGCCTATCAACTCCAAATCAATGGCTTGATCTATTACCTGATCGATGGTGATCCCGTCAGAAAAACGACGGGGGTTTATGATACCGATCTGGAACTGAATGGGGAAAAATATATCTTTTTCTCCCTCGCCCTGCTGGAAATGGTGCGTAAAAATAATTGGATCCCCGACATCCTGCACGCCAACGATTGGCATACCGCCGCCGCAATCTATGCCATGCATACCTCACGGCATTTCACTTCTGCCTTCTTCCAGACCAAATCTGTGCTCACCATTCACAACCTGCCCTTCATGGGCGCCGAAGCTGAACCGGCGCTGACGAAATACAAATTAACAAAATGCCATACCTCTGCCATGCCCGCCTGGGGCTGCAAGCAGCCCTTGCCCCTCGGCATATTCACTGCCAACCACATCGTCACCGTATCGCCCACCTATGCCCTCGAAATCATGACCCCTGAATTCGGCTGTGGCCTTGAGGATCTTATTAAACTTAAAAAAAGCCAGGTGTCCGGCATCCTTAATGGGCTCGACACTGAAAACTGGGACCCCGTTGCTGACCAGAGCATCCCTGCTCAGTTTTCATGGAGAACCCTGAACCTCCGCCAGACCAACAAACAGGCCCTCCTCAAAGAGTTCAACCTCAAGCCTGATCTGGATCTTCCTCTGTTCATCATCGTCAGCCGCCTCTTCCACCAGAAAGGCATTGACCTCGCCTTATCCGCCCTGCGCAACCTTGCAGATCATCCCTGGCAGGCCATTATCCTCGGCACCGGGGAACCAAACCTGGAAAAAGCCTGCCGGGAATTGGAAAAGGACTACCCCGATCGAGTACGCGCCGCCATCCGCTTTGATCTTGCTCTGTCCAGAAGGATGTACGCCGGCGCAGACATGATCCTGATGCCATCGCGCTATGAACCTTGCGGCCTCTCCCAAATGATCGCCATGCGCTACGGCTGCCTCCCCATCGCGCGGGCCACTGGAGGGCTAAAGGACACCATTATTGACAACCCCGACCAACAGCAGTTGAACACAGGTTTTTTGTTTGAAAAAGCCCACTCTGGCGAACTGACCCTCGCAGTGCAGCGCGCGCTGGATGCATACCAGGATAAAACCCGCTGGCATACCATGCAAATCAACGGGATGAACCAGGATTTCTCCTGGACGCGCTCCGCCCTGCAATACGCCGGCATTTACCAGCACTTGCGAAAGGACAGGTTGTGAAAACTCGCGCCATCATTCTCGCAGGCGGCGAAGGCACCCGTCTCGGTGTACTGACTGCCAAACGCACCAAACCGGCTGTGCCCTTTGCCGGAAAATACCGCATCATCGACTTCACCCTCTCCAATTGCGTCAACTCGGACTTGTTCGATGTAATGATCATCGCCCAGTACCGCCCCCAATCTTTAATTGAGCATCTCGGCTCCGGCGCCCCCTGGGACCTCAACCGCGATTTCACCGGCGGTATCCGCATTTACACCCCTTATAAATCTCAAACCGCTGGCTGGTTTTCCGGCACTGCCGACGCCGTGCAGCAAAACTTCCGCTTTATCAAACGATCAGATCCGGATTTGATTCTCATCCTTTCCGGTGACCATATCTACAGCATGGATTACTCCGCCTTAATCCGCTATCACCTTAACAATCAAGCGGATTTAACCATGGCGACCATCAGGGTCCCCATAGAGGAGGCTTCCCGCTTTGGCATCGTCGGCGTCGATGCTGATCACCGGGTGACCTCCTTCGTTGAAAAACCGGCCGATCCCCCCTCCAACCTCGCCAACATGGGCGTTTACCTGTTTAATCGCGATGTCCTCGATGATACCCTGTGGAGAGACCACCTCCGAAAAGACTCCTCCCATGATTTTGGCAAAGATGCCCTGCCAGAATTGGTACACAATGGCGCCAGAGTCTTTGCCTATCCCTATGATGGCTATTGGGTCGATGTCGGCACAGTCAACACCTACTGGGAAGCACACATGGAGCTTCTCAAAACACCGCCATCTATCAATCTGCACAACCGCTCCTGGATTATGCACACCCGCACCGAAGAACGCCCGCCCGTCATGTTGCACAAAAATTCGATTGTAGCGGACAGTATGATCTGCGATGGCTGCACAATTGAATCCGGTGCGCAGGTGATCAACAGCATCCTCTCCCCTGGCGTTTACGTTCACTCCGGCGCAGTCATCCGTGAAGCCATCCTCTTCACCGATTGCGTCGTCGAGAAAAACGCCTCCATCACCCGCGCCATCCTTGACAAGCGCGTCCTTGTGGGAGAGAATGCCCGCATTGGCGACATTACCCCCGGCGATATAAAAATAACCATGGTGGGAAAGAACTCGATCGTCCCACCCCATTCGATCATTGAAGCAGGCGGCATCCTCGGCACCGATTTAATTGCTTCCGATTATACAAAAAAAACAGTGAAATCAGATGAAACCCTTATCACCCGGAGACAGTCTTATGAATTTTGAAAGATCATCAGGAATACTTCTCCATCCAACCAGCCTTCCCGGCCCTGACGGCATTGGCGATCTTGGGCCAGAAGCCTACCGCTGGGTACATTTTTTGCAGGATTCAGGCAGCAAACTGTGGCAGATTCTGCCCTTGGGGCCTACCGGCTATGGCGATTCCCCCTATCAGTGTTTTTCAGCCTTTGCCGGGAACCCCTTTCTTGTCAGCCCCACCCAGCTTCTTGAGGAAGGCCTGCTCACCCCCCAGGATCTGGCAGACCGCCCTCAATTTCCAGCCCGGCAGGTTGAGTTTGGCAAGGTCATCCCCTGGAAATTAACTGTTCTTGACCGCGCCTTTACGCGATACGAACAAAGCAAAGACAGGAAACTCACCAGCGAAGTAAATACTTTCTCCACACAGCAAGCCTTCTGGCTGCAAGATTTTGCGCTTTTCATGGCAATCAAGGAATCCCTGAACGGCGTTTCCTGGGATCAATGGCCTGCTCCCTTACGCCACCGCGACCCCACTGCCCTTCAGAATTTCTCTCGCGCGAATGCCGGAGCCATTCAGCGTCATATTTTCCGCCAGTTTCTCTTCTTCCGTCAGTGGTCTGCCCTGCGCAGCTACGCCAATCAGGGTGGTGTGCACATCATCGGTGATATTCCCATCTTCATTGCCTATGACAGCGCCGATGCCTGGGCACACCCGGCACTATTCCAGCTCGATAAAGAAAGCCTGCCCACGGTCGTTGCGGGAGTACCGCCAGACTATTTCTCCCCTACCGGCCAATTATGGGGCAACCCGATTTATGACTGGAAAGTACACAAAGCCTCTGGATATAATTGGTGGGTTGAACGTTTCAAAGCCACATTGCAAATGGTAGACATCATCCGCCTCGACCACTTTCGCGGCTTCGCCGGCTACTGGGAAGTACCCTATGGCAATCCCACCGCCGAAATTGGTCAGTGGGTCAAAGGCCCTGGCCGTTCTTTTTTCAAATCTTTGAAGGAAGCGTTAAATGACCTCCCGATCATTGCCGAAGATCTGGGAAAAATCACCCCCGACGTGATCAAATTACGTGAAGATTTTAATCTTCCCGGCATGCGTATTTTACAATTTGCCTTTGGTAATGATGCCAGCGATCCCTTCCTGCCGCATCATTACATCAAGAATTGTGTTGCCTACACCGGCACCCATGACAACGATACCGTGGTAGGGTACTATCACACTGCGCCCGAAAGCGAAAAAGATTTTATGCGGCGTTACTTCGCCCGCTCCGGGGAAGACATTGCCTGGGATATGATCCGCAGTATCTGGAGCTCTGTAGCTGTCATGTCCATCGCCCCCATGCAGGACTTCCTGCGTCTCGGCAACCAGGCTCGCATGAACTTCCCTGGCAAAGCCTCAGGCAATTGGGATTGGCGTATGTCCGCCGACGCCCTCACCCCCGCCCTGAAAAACGAGATCAGGAACCTCAATACCGTCTACGACCGCTGAGCTTGCCGCACGCTGAGCTTGCCGAAGCGCAGAGCCTGCCGCACGCTGAGCTTGCCGAAGCACAGAGCCTGCCGCACGCTGAGCTTGCCGAAGCGCTCCCAACAAAGCAACATCCCCGTGGCAGGGTTAACCTGCCACGGGGATGTTGCAAACTTAATCGTTCCTTTGTTCCTAATCCCTGATTGACTGCCCACCATTTTTCGTGACCACATAAATCCCCGCCAGGATCACACCCGCCCCTATCATCTCAACCGCACCCGGCACCTCCCTCAAAAATATCAGCGCCAGCAAAGACGCCCCCACCGGCTCTCCCAATAGCAGCACGGCCACATACGCCGCCGAGGCATATTTCAGCGCCCAATTTGCCAATGAATGACCCAGCAGCTGCGGGATCAGGGCAATCCCCGCCAGCCATACATACGTCATCCGCGAATAGCCGCCTATCGGCTGCCGCGTCAGCATCACCATGCCCAGCACCAGCACCGCGGCCATGCCGTAGAGCAGAAATGTATACGGCAGCAACGATAAATTGCTGCGCAGCTTGCGCCCCACCATCAAAAAAACCGTTGCCGACCAGGCACCCAGCATCGCCAGAAAACTCCCCAATATAGGCTGCGAACCGGCACTGCCCTGAAACCCCTGCCACACGATTTCCCCGCCCGTAATCTGCACCACTCCACTGGCCGCCGCCAACAGCATGCCGAGCAAAGCCAGACCCAGGCCAATCTTCGTCCTCCGCAAAACAGCTTCCTTCAACACAATTGGCGACAAAATCGCCACCCACAACGGAGAAGTGTTCACAAACACCACTGACCTCAATACCGAGGTGTAACGCAGCGAGGAAATCCACGTCACAAAATGCAGCGCCAGCCCCAGGCTGCCCAGCAGCAACAGCAGCCACTGCCGTCGATCCAGGCGGGCAATTTCATCCCCCCGCAGCAGAGCAAACGGCAGCAAAATCAAAGAGGAAATTCCCAGCCGGTACAGAGCGATCACCAGCGGAGGCACTTCAGCCTGCATCAGCCGAATGAACAATGAACCCGTCGAGATTGCTAATACCGCGGCAAGCATCCCGATCACCGGGGATAAATCCCGTTCATTTTCCGCCATCTTGTCCATAAGACTTGACATTCCTTAGTATTATAAGTATAATTATGATAATATTTATCTTATTTACAGGATTTAATCCTGTTGCAAAACACCAACAAGGAGAAAATAATGACTTTCAAATTGCCCGACTTACCCTATGCTTTTGATGCCCTTGAACCGGTCATTGATGCCCAAACGATGGAGCTCCATTATACCAAGCACCATGCCGGCTATTTAAAAAATCTGAATGCCGCCCTGGAAAAGCACCCCAAACTGGCAGACCTCTCCATTGAAGTGCTTCTCAAAGACCTCAACCAGGTGCCCGAAGAAATTCGCACTGCCGTTCGAAACAATGGCGGCGGGTATTACAACCACATGCTGTTTTGGACAATCCTTTCCCCCTCTGGCGGAGGCCAGCCTGGCGGCGAACTTGCTCAGGCGCTCAAAAAAACTTTTGACAGCTTTGAAGCCTTCCAGAAGAAAGTGGAAGAAGCCGGTGCGGGCCGCTTCGGCAGCGGCTGGGCCTGGCTAAGCAAGAAGCCCGGCGGCGGATTGGTCGTACATTCCACCCCCAACCAGGACGCCCCCTTAATGGAAAACCTCACCCCCATTCTGGGCTTTGATGTCTGGGAGCATGCTTACTACCTCAAATATCAGAACAAACGTGGTGACTATCTCTCCAATCTGTGGAAGATTGTCAACTGGCCGGAAGTCGAAAAACGTTTTGCGGCCGCCTAATCCGCTAAAAAATTACGCCCCCGGATATCCTCCGGGGGCGTATTGATCTGGTAATGCTGAATTAAACGACTTTGACTTCTTTTTCGCCTTCCCACAGGCCGTGAATATTGCATTGGGAAACTGCATGGAAAACACCGCCCTGCATTAATTTCACCTTGATCGTCAGTTTAGGTTCAGTATACACAGGGCCTTGATTTGCCCCTTTGACCGATTCGCCGTGCCCGCCGAACTCAAACCGCCCCACATTATAAGCGAATTTATCTCCTTCGGGATGGAAGAAAAGATCAATCCACGAAATATGATGTTCAGTGGTGTTAGGATGAGGAATCTCTTTACCGATGCTCACCTCCACCACAAATTCTTGTTCGGCGCTCACCTGATCCGGGCATTCAATCACCGGCGCATGTTTTTCCTTTTTCCAATCAGCCGTTTGAATCAATTCACCAATCATTTTATCCAACTCCTTTACTTTTCTAAACGGTTCACATAATCACAGTCCATACTGTTTACTCATATCATAGCTTAAGTTTCAGGCAGATGCCAGCGATTTAAGATCAAAATCATCCTCCAGCAGCCGGTCAGCATGGGCAGAAACATCCATTTCCACCTCAATCAGGCGCTTGAGGGATAACCCTTTCCTGGAATCACCCAGAATAATCGCCCCGCGGATAACGCCCTTCTGAATGGCAACCCGTTCATACCGGCCCGCAGCCACATCCACCACACGCCGCACGACTATCCCCTCTCCCTCCAGGGTAGAATCCCCATAGGCGTTAAACGCCATTCCCGCGATCTTCAACCGCGTGGAGGGAATCGTCCCTGTATAGACCACACTTCGGGCGGATACCGCATTGGCGCCGGCAATCTTGCCCTGCTCGGTAGCAGCGGGGATAATCCCATACACAATTCCATCATATTCAGCAGCATCTCCGGCGGCATAGATATCCGCATGCGCGGTCATCAGATAGTCATCCACCTGAACCCCACGATCGGACGGCAGCCCGCAGGACTGCCACGGTTCAATATTGGAGCGAATCCCCGTAGAAAAGACCACCATGCCGGTCTCAATTTGCCTGCCGTCACCAAGCTGCACGGTCAATCCTCCAGGCGTAGAAATGATCTTTTCTGTCATCCCATCCAGGTATATCCCCAGACTTTGCTTCTCAAGATAAGCCTGCAAAACATCTGCCCCCGGCTCATCAAGCTGGCGCGGCAGCAAACGCGGCATGAATTCCACCACACTCACCATCAACCCGCGATCTGCCAATGCCTTCGCTGTTTCCAGCCCCAGCAAACCGCCGCCGATCAGCACCGCTGACTGGACCGTGTCCGCCCAGGTGACAATCGCTTTGGCATCATCCAGCGTACGCAGAGCAAACACCCCATCCAGTCCCACGCCTTCCACCGGTGGCACAAAGGAACGCCCGCCGCTGGCAATCACCAGCCGGTCAAAGGACACCGCCCGTTCATTTGCCAGGGTGAGTACCTTTTCATTCGTATCCAAACCCGTCACCGCCGTATGCAAATACAAGTTAATCCCTTGTTCTGCATACCAGCTTTCAGGCCGATAGTAAGTCGCTTCCGGCGAAATCCTTCCCGCAATAAATTCCCACAGCTTGGGACGAAAATAATACGGGTATGACTCCGAAGAAAACAGATCAACCCGTCCTTCAGGGTCCAGTTTACGAATCTCTTTCGCTGCGGTTACCCCGGCCACACCACCACCTGCAATCACATAGCGCATCACCTACAACTCTTCAAAATTGTCTTTGGGTGCGCCGCAATCCGGGCATACCCAGTCATCTGGCAGGTCAGCAAAAGGCGTTCCGGGAGCAATCCCGTTCTCCTCATCGCCAATTTCGGGATCATACACATACCCACAATCTAAACATTCCCACTTGCTCATATTCTCCTCCATTCAATAATTTAATTTAACATCCTGTCGCCCACTATGGACAGGCGAATTGCAAATGCTCTTCATACGTCGTCGAAAAATGATGATACCCCGATCCATCACAGCGCGCCCGAAAGAAATAATATCCCGATGACACCGGCGCAGCCACCGCTTGCAATGCGCCCCAGGATGGATTACAGATTGCGCCGGGGGGCAGTCCGCTCACCACATACGTATTATAGGGCGAATGGACTTGCAGGTCTGCCGCCAATAGTGGATTTTTCCACCAGGTGTTTTGTTCCGCCACATACCCAATCACATACTGTGCTGTCGGGTCACTCTCCAAAGGCATCCCCACCGCCAGCCGGTTAAGGAACACCGAAGCAATCACGGGCTGCTCCTCTGGAATCACGGCCTCCCGTTCCACGATGGAAGCCAGAATAACCGCTTCTTGCAGGCTCAATCCCTGCGCACCAAAACCTGCACGCATCTCTAGGCTGATCTGCTCATCAAATGCACCCAGCAGCACCTCAAGCAAATCAAACACATTCGCATCCCGCTCGATCTCATACGAACCAGGCAGAAAATATCCTTCCACAGTTGCGGCTTCTGCCCAGCTATACTCCGCACGTGTCGCAGGCAAATTGGCTGTTTGAATAAATTCTTGCGGTGTGATCGCCAGTCCGGAGGAGGGCAGTGTTGCGGCAATCTCTTCTAACCGCCACCCGGGCCATACCCCAAAGCTGATCGTGGCAGGCGTGGCGTCCTGAAAAAGCTGTGCGATTTGCACCGCATTCAAACCGGGCGGAATTTTGTACACGCCAGCCTGAATGGTAGTATCCAGCCCGGAATAGATCAAATAAGTTTGCATGGCCGTCGCATTGCGGATCACCCCTTTCGCCTGTAAACGATTCACAATCGAAGGAATCGCCTCCCCCGCACCAATCTCAAATTTATATTCTTCTGCCAGAGAAAAATCAACGGGAGTGAGTAAATCGTCTTCATAGCGTAACAAACCAAACGTATAGCTTATCCGTTGCGGGACGCCCAAATCTGTGGGCGGCCCAAATGTATCTTCCACCTTCGCCAACAGAGAGATCGTGAAGAACAAAGCCAGCCCCAAAAAAACACACAGCAAAGCCATGATCAAAATCACCATCAGTCGCGATACCTGAGATCGTTTATCTGTCATTACAGTCCTCAGCAAATCCCCGCTGCCACACTCACTCGTGCTGATCCAGCCAGGCTTGCAGCAAAAATGTCGCCGCCAGGTCATCCAGATGACCGCTGCGTTTTTTTCGTTTTGCGCCCATCGCCCGCCGTGCTTCAATTGCGGCCTGTGTACTGCCGCTCTCGTCCCACAGTTCTACCGGCAGGTCTGTACATGACCGGATTGCCTCCGCCAGCCGCAGTGATTTTCGTCCCTGCGGGCCTACCTCACCCTCCGCATCCAGCGGCTGCCCTACCACAATCAACACAGCTCCCTGCTCTGCCGCCAGCCGGGCAATCCGCGCCGCATCCACCGCCCGCGCTACATGCTTGACCACCGTCAGCGGACCAGCAATCGTCCCGGAAGGATCGCTGATCGCAATCCCCAGGCGCTTTTCGCCGGGATCAACGCCTAACACGCGCCCGTTCACTGTACCACCAGTTCGATCCGCAAGGGCAAATACGGCAGCCGCGGCCACCATCCCGGCCGCATTTGTACCGCAGGCGGGCCAGCCAGTTGATGTTCCGCTGCCAAAATTTCTGCAACCTCATCCAGCTTTGCGCCCAGCAGAGCACGGATCACGGCATCACGCTGCCAATTTTCACGAACCGTGCGTGCTGCTGCCACCCGCCACTCGCCGATCTCTTCGCCCGAATTGGTCTGCTGAACTTCTACAATCTCGATCGTCCCTTGCACCGGCTCATACCCTGGCCGCAGCCCGGCATCCATCGCCAAAACCGCAACCCGCACCAGGTCTTCCCGTTTAATATAGCGGGCTTTGTACTCAATCTGCAACGTTAAAGTCAATTCATCTCCCGGTTCTCCCAGGTCGGGCTGCTGCTGGGTAGCCAGGATCTCCCCCACCTGCAAAGGTTCTGCCATCAGAATGCCCGATTCTCCCAACACGCGTTCAATATCCTCTCGCGCACTCTCCTGCAGCGAGAGCAGCAAGCGGTCCGTCACCCGGCGTAAATCCTGCTCGGTCGGCGTAGGCACGTTGCGGTTATCGCCGCCAGTCGTTTCTGCTGGATTGGAAACCCGCAGCGCCAGACCGGAAACCCCTTCCATTGCCAAAATCGTTTCGGCGGCCACATTGCCAGCATCTCCAGGGATAACAGCCTGCACCTTGACCAAAACCGTGTCTTCATTCCCTGTTTTTACCGTCACATTCTTCAATGTCTGAAAACGAACCGGCGGTTCACTGGTCGTCAGGACAATCGTCCCGGCCTCCACCGTCACAGTTTCATCCGTCAAATTGGTTAGTTCTACTTCTCCTTCAGCGTAGCTGTCCGATAATTTCAATACACCGCTTGCCGGAATTTGATCCTGGCCCTCCACGATCATCGTCATACCGCTGACCGGAACGGCGCCTGCTAGCGTGGGAGCCTTCACCGCCGGGTTAGACCGCACATTCAAATTCACTGTCTGCACTTCTTCAGCAGGCTGCACAGTTACCTTTGCCCCCGGCAGCAAAAACAAACCCAACGCCAGCACTGCTGCGACCCCCACAAAAAACGCCCCGATCCGTACCGGTGCCTTCATCTTGGCAGGTTGATTTACCGCTTTATTCCATTCGGCCAGTTCCTTCAGCGTATGATCTCGGCGCGGTCTTTCAGCTGGCAGCGCTTCCCGCCGGGAAGTTTTCCAAATACTGCGTTGTGCCCGTGAAACAGAATCAAATGCTGGAATACCCATCTCACCGGCATACAGGACCACATCATCATCCAGGGTAACAAATGCCAGTTCCGCCCCCAATTTTTGGCTTTGCCGCTTCAGTAAGGAAATATCCAGCTCTCGATTCAATACCCTTCCGCGCCGCGGCCACACCACCAGAATGCGCGGCGCCTTGCTCCACAGCATTTTATCGCGGGCCGATACAATATCATCCTCTCGTTCCAACTGCACCACATGTGTTTTCATCTATCTGAAATTATACATGACAACCCCCTTTTTGAGCTTCAAATTCTGCGTCAAAGCAGCAATCATGTGTTTGTAGTTCTTTACAGCCTGGCGGTCTTGCGTGCGTTAACACAATTCTTGTCTCTATCCCTAATCACCAATCCCTCATCACGAATTTCTATTCTGGTTTATAATAAATCAACGTACTTTTATCCGATTAAGGAGCGTTGCCAATGAGAAAACCATTGACTTTCATCATCCTTTTGCCATTCCTGTTGAGCGCCTGTAATTTCCCCGGCGCAGAACAAGCACCAACCCCGGACTCAATCGCCACAAAAGTATCCGCTTCACTGACCGCAGAGATGATCAGCGAAATAGACCCCGTCGCCACCTCAGTCGCTGCAACCCTCGTTGCCAAAACCAGCGAGGCTGCTCAAAGCGATCCCTCTGCCGATCGACCGGTAGAGGTGCAGCCCCAATCTGAAACCCAGGTTGCCGCAGAGACCGCGGCTTCGGCTGCAACCGCCATCCCGACCGGGGCGGCCACCCCAACCCCCACCATTACCCCTACGCTCGAATTGGGCAACCCCACCCTGCGTAATCCGATGGACAGCAATATCCCCTTTGGTTTGCAGACACCCTATGAAGACGCAAATTCCTATTTTGCCGTCGCCAATGGGGTCATGGTCATGAAAAGTTTCAACAGAGCCGGCTATCGCGGCTGGCGGCTCACATCAGAGATACCGGCCAATATCTACCTGCAAGGCATCTTCAACGTCAAATCCTGCTCCGGACAGGATCAGTATGGCCTTGTTCTGCGTGCGCCAGATTACACGGACGGTTATGGTTACTACCTGGGGATCACCTGTGACAGCCAGTACCGCCTCGCCCGCTGGAACAGCGGCGGCGTGAATACCATTGCCAGCGGCTCTGACCCCGCCATCCTCGGCGGCGCAGGTCAGACTAACCGTCTCGCCATCCGCGCCGAAGGCACCACCTTTAAAATCTATGTCAATGATAAAATGATCAAGGAAGTCAGTGATTCCGCCATCACCAGCAGCGGCCATTATGGACTGTTCGTTGCCGGCACCTCCGGCGGCCTGATTGTTGACGTGGATGAAATTGCATACTGGAAACTTCCCTAAAACCAGCAACGAAAGAGTACCTTATGGATTTTCACCAACTCACACCCCGCCAGCAAGCTGTTGCCATCGCCCGCCAGCGCCTGGCTCAACAGCCTGTTTACATTGACACGGAGACTACCGGTCTGGATAAAACCGCGGAAATCGTCGAAATCGCCATCATCGATCATGATGGCAGCATTCTCTTTGATGAGCTGGTCAAACCTGCCCGCCCCATCCCGGCGGACGCGGCAGCCGTTCACCATATCACCAACGACATGGTTGCCAGCGCGAAAACCTGGGCCGTCCACTGGCCGATCATCCGCAGCATCCTCTTTGGCCGCGTCATCGGCTTTTACAACGAAGAATTTGACATGCGCATGATCCGCCAGACCCATCAAAATGTCGGTCTGCCCTGGAAAGAAAATTTCCAGACATTCTGCGTGATGAAAATGTACGCCCAATTCGCTGGACAAATTGACCCGCGCCGGCGCACCTACAAATACCACAAACTGGAGAATGCCGGTCGTGACTGCGGCATCCCCCTGCCCAACAGCCACCGCGCCGCCGACGATACCCTGCTCACCCGTGCCCTGCTCGAATTTATGGCAAGTTACACCGGCAAATAAAACCTTTCGAATTCACAAAACCCCTGCCAGCCTTTAGGCGCTGGCAGGGGTTTTGTTTAGCACACCTGACCTGCTTTTTCACTTCTACCATCATCGATTTTTCCCCGACCCTGGATTGACGAAACGACCAATTTCTTGCCTTACCAAAGAAAGAAAACCCGATATCACCCCATCAAAATTTTAAGACAGAATATCAGGGGCCTTTTCCTAATCCCTGAGCAACTTATTTTGACTATAATGATATAATATATCTAATTAATTCACATTTATCATTGTTGCGAAAGTGAGTCATACCATGAATAAAATACCCTCCTCTGAAATCACCCCGGAAAAAGTTTACTCCCGCCGGAATTTCCTTAAAAAAGCTGCAATGGTGACAGCTGGCGCCGGATTCCTGGCCGCCTGCCAGCCAAATGCCGCTGCCGTGATCAACGGTATCACCGCCACCGCGCCCGCTTCAGATGCCACCCAGCCGGCTGCCAGTGCCGCCACAGACGAGCTGGGCAGAAACCTGACCAGTTTTAAAGATATTACCTCCTATAACAATTACTATGAATTCAGCCTCGGTAAGGAAGAAGTCGCCCGCCTGGCGAAAGACTTCAAGACCAATCCCTGGTCTGTAGAAGTATCCGGTCTGGTCAATAACCCCGGCACCTATGACGTCGATCAACTCATCACCAAATTCGATGAGGAAGAACGAATCTACCGCATGCGCTGCGTCGAAGCCTGGTCGATGGTCATCCCCTGGCTGGGCTTCCCCCTCTCCAAACTCCTCGCAGAAGTGGAACCCACCTCTGAAGCAAAATACGTGCGCTTTGTCACCCTGCTGGACAAAGATCAGATGCCCGGCGCGCGTTCGGACATGTTCCCCTGGCCCTATATCGAAGGATTGCGCCTTGACGAAGCCATGAACGACCTGACCCTCCTCTCCACCGGCCTGTATGGCAAGCAGCTCCTGCCGCAAAACGGCGCCCCGCTGCGGGTCGTCGTTCCCTGGAAGTACGGTTTCAAAAGCATCAAATCCATCGTCAAGATCGAACTGGTCAAGGACATGCCCATCTCGCTGTGGATGAATGTTGCCCCGCACGAATATGGCTTCTATGCCAACGTCAACCCCAACGTCAATCACCCTCGCTGGTCGCAGGCTTCTGAGCGTGTCATTGGCAGCAATGCCCGCGTAGACACCCTCCTGTTCAATGGATATGAAGAAGAAGTTGCTCATCTCTACAAAGATATGGACTTGAGCTTATGGTATTAAAATCAAAATCTGTGCCGCTCTGGATTGTGCATCCAGTATCTTTGGCGCCTCTGCTGTGGCTGGTCATCCAGTGGTTTGCCAATAATCTGGGCGCCAACCCCATCCAGGCCACTACCCAATACACCGGCAGGTTTGCCATATCAGGGCTGCTGCTCACCCTGGCCTGCACCCCGCTCTATCTGCTGGGCGTAGACATTGCCCGCAAATTTCGCAGACCGTTGGGACTGTACACTTTCATGTATGCCAGCCTGCACCTGCTCACCTTCGTCGTACTGGATTACCGCCTGCAAATCGGCTTCATCCTGAAAAACCTCCGCTTCCAGATTTTCATCCTCCCCGGCCTGCTGGGATTCCTGATCTTCCTCTCCCTCGCCCTCACGTCCAATAAATGGAGCATCAAAAAGCTCAAAACCCGATGGAAGACCCTTCACCGCTTTATTTACCTCGCCGGGGTTTCCGTGCTGGTACATGCCTGGTGGGCCAAAAAATACGATCGGCGGCTGATCCTCGTCTTTGCCATCATCTTTATCACCCTGATGGTCTTCCGCATCCCCGCCCTGCAAAAATGGCTGCGAGAGAAAAAGAAACAACGCAGAGCAGCACGTTTGTAATATTCTTGCTGCATGCCAGACCACAGTCAAATTTGTCACTTTTTAGAAGAAAAGCGCCTCCTGATTTTTCCGTCGAAGATTTTGGGCATCCATATTTCATCCACTCCTCCCCAGCTTGCCTGGGGAGGACAGATTTACTGCGCAGCAGTAAATCAGGAGAGGGCTTTTCCCCCCAAAATCCTCCCATCTGCGCTAAAATAAACCCAGGAGGAAACAGTGGACTATCCCATCCAACTCACCAAACAACAAACCGCCATCGCCAGCCTTGCGCTTGACGCTTCCGCCTTCCTGGAAGGCCCCGCCGGCACCGGCAAAACCACCGCCGGTGTCGAAAGGCTGCTCACCCTCCTCGCCAATGGCATCGATGGACAGGAAATCCTTGTCCTCGTTCCCCAGCGCACCCTGGCCTTCCCCTATTACCAGGCACTGGAAAGCCCTGACCTGCCCTATGGCGGCCTGCCGACCGTTGCCACCCTGGGCGGTATCGCCCGCCGCTCCATCGAGCTCTTCTGGCCGCTGATCGCCGCACAGGCCGGTTTTCAGAATCCCAACGGGCAACCCACCTTCCTCACCCTCGAAACCTCCCAATACTACATGGCCCACCTCGTCACCCCCCTGCTGGAAAAAGGCTATTTTGACTCCCTCACCATTGACCGCAACCGCCTGTTCAGCCAGATCATTGACAACCTCAACAAAGCCGCCGCCATCGGCATCCCGCACGACACCATCGGCGAGCGCTTGAAAACCGCCTGGGTCGGTGAACCCGCCCAGCTCCGCGTATATGAAGAAGCCCAGGAATGTGCCAATCTTTTCCGTGCCTACTGCCTCGAAAACAACCTGCTCGATTTCTCCCTCCAGCTGGAAATCTTCCATTCCATCCTCTTCCCCTCCGAGGAATTCCGCCAATACTTCCTGCGTTCCTACCGCCACCTCATCTTCGACAACCTCGAAGAAGACACACCCGTTGTGCATGAGATCGTCAGCAGTCTGCTGCCGGACATGGACTCCAGTTTGCTCATCTTCGACACCGATGGCGGCTACCGTTCCTTCCTCGGCGCTGACCCTGCCAGCGGATACCGCCTGAAAGAGCAATCTGCGCAACAATTTACTTTCGATCAGTCCTTCGTCACGCCCCCCGTAATGAATAACCTGCGCCACACCCTTTCTGCCATTATCAATCGCCAGGAAGCTGTTCCATCGCCGGACATTCGCGACATCCTCGAATTTAATTACCTGAATTACCAACCCGAAATGGTGGCAGACATCACCAACAAGATCGCTTCCCTGGTCACCGAAGGCGGATACCAACCCGGCGACATTGCCATCCTGGCGCCCTTCATGTCAGACGCCCTGCGTTTCTCCATCTCCACCAGCCTGGAAAAGCTGAATATTCCCAGCCGCTCGCATCGCCCTTCCCGCAGCCTGCAGGACGAGCCTGCCACCAACTGCCTGCTGACCATCGCCCGGCTGGCCCACCCCCAATGGGCGCTCTACCCCCGCCAGCACGAGATCCGCACCATGCTCATCCAGGCCATTGATGGCTTGGACCTGGTGCGTGCCGACCTGCTCGCCCGCATCGCTTATTCTGACACCCAACCCGAAAATGGCCTGGGAGATTTCGCCGACATCCAGCCCTTCATGCAGGAACGCATCACCTACCAGATCGGTGAACGCTACGCAGCCTTGCGAAACTGGATCAGTAACTACCAGCAGCACCCGGACCCTGAATTAGACGTATGCCTCTCCCGCTTGTTCGGGGACCTCCTCTCTCAGCCCGGTTTTGGCTTTTCTGGCAGCTTTGAAAAAGCCGGCATCACCGCCCGCCTGCTCGAATCCATCCAGAAATTCCGCCGCGTGATCAACCTCGATACAGACCAGTTGCCTTATCCCGCCGGGAAGGAATATATCCAGATGGTACAAAGCGGCATCATGGCCGCCCAATACCTCGGCGACTGGCAGGACGCGCAGGAAGACGCCGTCCTCCTCGCCCCCGCTTACACCTTCCTGATGACGAACCGACCAGCAAAGATCCAGTTCTGGCTGGAAATCGGCAGCATGGGCTGGTGGGAGCGCCTCTACCAGCCGCTCACCCATCCGTTTGTCCTCAGCCGTCAATGGGATGGCCAATCAGGCTGGACAAATGTCGAGGAACGTGCGTCCAATCGCCACTCTCTGGACAGGCTGGTCAATGGCCTCATCCGCCGCTGCCGCGACCGCATTTACCTCTACACCACCAGCATGGACGACCAGGGCCGAGAACAGCGCAGTGAATTGCTTCACGCTGTCCAAATCCTCATGCGCCGCATCCATTCCGCGGAGCGTGACCATGTTTAATCCCCGACCCGGACAGGATGAGGTCGTCGCTTTCCGTCACGGCCGCATGGGCGTGGCTGCCGTACCCGGTTCCGGGAAAACCCAGACCCTCTCCTATCTCGCCTCCTGCCTCATTCGCGATAACTGTATTAACGAAGACCAGGAAGTCCTCATCGTTACCCTGGTCAATTCAGCAGTCAATAATTTCGCCTCCCGAATCGAGGGCTTTCTCAAACAATACGGCTACATTCCCGGCAGCGGGTACCGCGTGCGTACCCTGCACGGGTTGGCGCATGACATCGTCCGCGAACGTCCCGACCTGGCTGGACTGGATTCGCAATTCCAGATCGTGGATGAACGTGAAGCTGCCAGCATCCTCGATGCCGCTGCCTCGGCCTGGATGCGCAGCAACCCGGATTTTCTGGAAATGTACACCAGCCAGGATCAGGACCTCACCGGCAATTACCGCTTGCAGCGCGACTGGCAGAAGCTGATCGTCCAATCCGCAGGCAGCTTCATCCGCCTGGCAAAAGACCTGCAAGCCGCCCCCGAAGACCTGATGGACATCATCGATGATCTGGACGTCGACCATCCCATGCTGCGTATGGGCGTCGACATCTATACCACCTATCAGCAGGGCCTGCGTTACCGCAGTGCGGTAGACTTTGATGATCTCATCCGCCTGGCTCTGCGCTGCCTGCGCAACGACCCCGCCTACCTGGACTACCTTCATTTCCGCTGGCCCTATATTCTCGAAGACGAAGCCCAGGACAGCTCCCGCCTGCAGGAACAAATCCTCCACCTCATCGCTGGTGAAGACGACAACTGGGTGCGCGTCGGCGACCCCAACCAGGCCATCTTCGAAACCTTTACCACCGCTAACCCACAATTCCTGATGGACTTCATTCACCAGCCGGATGTGCAATCCAGCAAGCTGCCCATTTCAGGCCGCTCCACCCGCAGTATTATCGACCTTGCCAACCATCTTGTTCACTGGACGCGCGAAGAACACCCCAACCTCTCCTTGCGGGATGCCTTGAAACCAAACGATATCTTGCCTACCCCGCCAGGGGACCCACAGCCCAACCCGCCAGACCAGCCCGACGCCATTCACCTCTCCATCAACAAGAAAATCTCGCCGGAGAAAGAAGTGGCAATGGTGGTCAACTCGCTGAAGAAATGGCTGCCGGACAACCAGGACAGCACCGTAGCCGTCCTCGTCCCGCGCAATGACCGCGGCGCCAAAGTGGTCGAAGCTCTCAAAGAAAACGGTATTGAAGCGGTGGAACTGCTGCGCTCATCGGTGTCAGCCCGCCATGCCGCCGCCATTCTCTCGTCCATCCTGGAGCATCTCTCCACGCCCTCATCATCCACCAAACTGGCGCAGATGTACCGCCTGGTGGCCCGCATCGAAACGAATGAGCAACAAGATAAAGATTTCATCAAGAAAACGTCCAATCTCATCCGCACCTGTGCCAAACCGGAAGAATACCTGTGGCCCGTCCCCGGCCATGACTGGCTGGCAGAACTGCGCGCGCAGGATACTTCCGACGAACACATGGAAGAACTAACCTGGCTGCGCGCCCTGACCGCCCGCTGGCAAAAAGCCTCCTTGCTGCCCATCGACCAGCTCGTCCTGACCATCGCCCAAGATATCTTCACCCATCCGGTCGACCTCGCCATTGCGCACAAGCTAGCCGCTTTCCTTGAGAGCGTCGCCACCAACCGCCCTGGCAGCCATTTGCCGGAATACATCATCGAACTGGAAGCCATCGTGCGCAACAACCGTAAATTCCTCGGCTTTTCCGAAGAAGATACCGGATTTGATCCCGAACAGCACCGCGGCAAAGTCGTTGTCGCCACCGTTCACAAGGCCAAAGGCCTCGAATGGGACCGCGTTTACCTGCTCTCGGTCAATAATTATGATTTTCCCTCCGACGAACCCTACGACTCTTTCATCGGCGAGCGCTGGTTTATCGAAGACAAACTCAATCTGGAAGCCGAGACCCTCTATCGCCTGAAAGCCCTTGCCGCCAGAGACCTGACCGGTATTTACATGGAACCGGGCATTGCCACCCTTGATTCCCGCCGGGAATACGCCCAGGAACGTCTGCGCCTGTTATATGTCGGCATCACCCGCGCCAAAAAAGAACTGGTCATCATCGCCAACAATGGCAGGAACGGGCAGGCCCTGCCCGCCATTCCACTGGTCGCCCTGCATGCCTACTGGGAGGAAAACCATGCCGCTTCCAACTGATTTTCAATTCAGCCAGAGCAGCCTGCAAGACTACCTCGACTGTCCCCGCCGCTTTGAGCTGCGCTACATCCTCAAACAAAAATGGCCTGCCATCCAGACCGAACCGGTGATCGAATTTGAGCGCCACATGGAAATCGGTACCCGCTTCCATCGCCTGGTGCAGCAGCACATCCTCGGCATCCCGGATGACGTCCTCGAAGCCGGCATCGCCGACCCCGACCTGCTCAGATGGTGGCACGTTTTCCGGCGCTACGCCCCCTTGAAGGACCTGCCTCATCCCTATCTGCCCGAATACCGGTTAGCTGCCGCCTTTGCAGGCCAGCGCCTGGTTGCCCAATACGACTTGCTCAGCATTGATCCCGGCCAATCCGCCGTCATCATCGACTGGAAGACCTCCGCCCACCGTCCTTCATCCATCAACCTCCAGCAGCGCATCCAGAGCCGCCTGTATCCCTTCCTGCTGGTCCTCGCCGGCGGACGGCTGAACAATGGCCACCCCTTTGAACCGGAGCAAATCACAATGCGCTACTGGTTCCCCGGTGCGCCTGACAAACCAGAAATTATTGGCTACACGAAAGAACAGCACGAAGAAAATAAAGCATTCTTCACTGGCCTGCTTTCCGAGATTGTAAATACCCCGGATGGCCGCTTCCTCCTCACCGCTGACGAGAGCAAATGCAAATACTGCCAATACCGCTCCCTGTGTGAACGTCAGGTTGAAGCCGGTGACTGGAAACAGGCCGAAGATTCTGATTTTTCGTCGCCAGATCAGGGCTTTTTGGACATCGAACAAATTGGAGACATCATCTTTTGAACACCCCTGAAATTGTGTGGAACTTCCCTGAGCCGGTACAAATACCCGAAGACTTTGCCCAACACATCGGCGGGCACCCCATCGTCGCCGAAACCCTTTACCGCCGCGGCATCACCACCATTGAAGCCGCCGACGCCTTCCTCGATCCCGACCAATACACCCCCGCTAACCCCTATGACCTGCCCGACCTGAAAATCGCCGTGGAGCGCCTCAAAACCGCCCTGAAAAACAACGAAAAGATCGGCGTGTGGGGTGACTTTGACGTAGACGGCCAGACATCCACCTCCCTGCTCGTTGATGCCCTGCGCCAGCTTGGTGGAGACGTGATCTTTCATATCCCGGTACGCGCCACAGAATCCCACGGCATCAAAATTCCCTTCTTGCAGACCTTTCTCGACCAGGGTGTGCAGCTCCTCCTCACCTGTGACACCGGCATCACCGCTCACGAAGCCATTGAATATGCCAATAGCCGTGGCGTCCCTGTCATCATCACCGACCACCACCAGTTGGCTTCCACGCTGCCCAACGCCCTGGCTGCCGTCAACCCCCAGCGCCTGCCGCCCGACCACCCTCTGCACCCGCTGTGCGGCGTCGGCTGTGCCTATGAAGTCATCCGTGCCCTGTACGAAGAAATGGCCGCTGATCCTGCACACCAGACCGACCCGTTCCTCGACCTGGTTGCCCTCGGCACCATCGCCGATGTGGCTGAACTGTATGGCGACAACCGCTGGCTGGTACAGCGCGGCCTGCGCCAGATCCGTGAAGCGCCCCGTAAAAGCATCCTCGCCCTCATCAACGCCGCCGAGGTGAACCTCTCCCAGTTTGACGAAGGCCATGTCGGCTTCCAGCTTGCTCCCCGTCTGAACGCCATCGGACGGCTGGGAGATGCCAATCCCATGGTGGATTTCTTCCTCTCCGACGATGACCAGCTCATCCAGGTGATGACAGCCCGCCTGGAAGGACTGAACGGCGAACGCCGCTTCCAAAGCAAGCAAATCTTCGCTGGCGCCCAGGGGCTTATCCAGCAGGATCCGCACGTCCTCGATTTTCCCGTCCTCATCCTCGGGCACCCCGCATGGATCGGTGGCGTGGTCGGCATCGTCGCCAGCCACCTGGTGGAGATCTACAACCGCCCGGTTATCCTCCTCACCACGCCGCCTGACAGGCCCGCCAGCGGCTCTGCCCGCTCGGTAGAAGGCATTGACATCACAAAGGCCATCGCGGCCTGCCAGAGCCTGCTCAACGGCTTTGGCGGCCATCCCATGGCTGCCGGTCTCTCCCTGCCCGCTGAAAAAATCCCCGAATTTCGCCGTATGTTAAGCAATGCCGTCCGTGAGCAAGCTGGCGACCGTCCCCTCGAAAAAACCATCCCGATTGACGGCGTCTTCAAGCTCGAAGAGCTGACCCTGGAACTGGCGAAGGACATCAACCGTCTGGCGCCCTTCGGCAACGGCAATCCCCCCCTTAACTTCCTTAGTCAGGGTCTTCACCTGCAACACCACTGCCAGATCGGCAAAAACCAGGAACACCGCCAGATGACCGTCGGGAACGAAAATGGCACCGCACTGAAATTCCTGTGGTGGCAAAGTGCAGATTATCCCCTGCCGGAAAGCCCCTTTGATCTGGCCTACAACCTGCGCCCCTCTACCTTTCGCGGTACCGAGGACATCCAGCTTACCTGGGTGGAGCACCTGCATCAGCCAGAAGCACAAGAAACCCGGCCAACCCAATCTGCCATCAGCGAAATCATCGACTACCGCCAGCATCCCCATCCCCTGCAAGCGCTGCACGCCATCCGGCAGCAGGAAAGCAGCCTGCTCATCTGGGGAGAAAACATACAGACAGAGGAAATTTCTGCTGTGGATCGGCAGCAACTCACCGCAGCCGATGCATTGGTCGTATGGACAACCCCGCCCGCACGGGCTGTGCTGGAACAGGTCTGCAAAATCGTTTCCCCGGTACGCATCTATCTTTTCAACCAACAGCCTGGTACGGACACCATCTCGATGGTCAAAGCAGGCATTCAAGCTGCGCTCACCAATAAGGAAGGCTGGATATCAATTTCAGAACTGGCCGCTCTCAGCGCCCAAACTGCAGTTGCTATTCAAACCCTGCTCGACCTCTTCCTCGCGCACGGCAACCTAACCCTTTTAAACCGGGAAGAGGACAACATTCAGCTCACCCGCGGCGGAACCGCGGCCAACAAAGACAAAATCGCCCAACTCAGCGCCCAACTGCAATACCTGCAAGGCGAAGCCGCCGCCTACCGCCGCTTCTACGCCACAGCCAAACCAGATACCCTCCTTGGTATACAAGCTGATTGAGCCTTTCCTCAAGCTGCCTAATCCCTGCTCCCTGAATTCCTGATTGACGAAACTCCCCTTTGACGCCATGCCCTCCCTGTGATAAAATAATCAGGTTTGATTGCACAACAATAGTCTATTGTTGTCTTTCCGCTCGCAGCATTCACCTACGGTACTGTCTGCGGGCAATCCCAGGGAAAGGAGGTTTTCTCAATGCACACATACGAAGTGATCTTTATTTTGCAACCCGATCTGGATGACAACGCCAACACGGAATTGATCGAAAAGGTACAGGGCTGGATTACGAATGCTGGTGGCGTTGTGGAAAAAGTTGACCGGTGGGGCAAGCGCCGCCTGGCATACCAGATCCGTAAACAACGTGATGGCTACTATGTCCTCATCAATGCCCAGATTCCGGCAGAGTTCAACACCGAACTCGAACGCAATCTGCAGATTCAAGAATCCGTCATGCGTTACATGGTCATCCAGGCCGCCTAATACCTGATATGATAAGCACAATGCTGGTTTTTTGCTGGCAACCAAGGAGGTTACATGAGCCGTGGACTGAATAAAGCAATGATCATCGGCCACCTCGGCCGCGATCCTGAAATGCGCTACACCCCTTCAGGCAGACCGGTAACAACGTTTTCTGTAGCAACAAATCGTTCGTGGACGTCAAATGACGGCGAATCCCATACAGAAACGGAATGGTTCAATATTGTTGCCTGGGGTAATCTTGCCGAAGTTTGCAAAGAACATCTTGCCAAAGGTCAGCAGGTTTACATCGAAGGACGGCTCCAAACCCGCAACTGGGAAGACTCCAGTGGCAACAAACACAACAGCATTGAAATTGTAGCAAATGAGATGATCATGTTGGGTGATCGCCGCAAGGCGGACCAACCAGATTCAGATGAATCGATAGAGGAAGAAGAACACAACTTCCCGTATTAATTATGGAGATTGAAAAATGACAACCAATTCACGTCCACAACGGCCTCAACAGCGCCGTTCACGGCGGTACGTATCTCGCCCCAAGATTTGCCAATTCTGCGTTGAAAAAGGCACAGACATCAACTACAAAAACACCGAGTTGCTGCGCCGCTTCATCACCGAACAGGGCAAGATCCGCCCGCGCCGCCAAACCGGCACGTGCGCCAAGCACCAGCGCCAATTGGCGCAGGAAATCAAGCGCGCCCGCCACATTGCATTGCTCCCGTTCACAGCTGAACCCTGGGACGATGCAATCCGCCGCTAAGGCACACGATCAAATCTGAAAATGGAGCGCGGAGCGATCAAAGTTGCTCTGTGCTCCATATTTAATTCTTGTACACCGGGGCAATTATGTCTAAAAACGAAAAAGTGATCAAGGGCAACAAGAAACACGCCCATCTCTCAAGACAAGAGAAAAAACAGCAAAAAATCATTCTGACCACCTTCATTATCGTGGCCGTTTTGATCTTCGGCTCGATTGCGTTTGGTCTGTTGAACGAATATGTTCTCAAATACAACCGTCCGGTAGCCACCATCAATGGTGAAAAACTGATGCCTGCTGAATTTGAAAAGCAGGTGCGCTATAACCGCTACCAATTGATGGAACAATACCTACAGTATTCCAATCTGGCGCAAATGTTTGGCAGCGATCCCCAGATGGGCGGGCAATTCACCGAAACCCTGCAAGAAATCGAAAAACAGCTGCTTCCCGAAAATGCCGTCAGTATCGGCAGCACAGTCCTGGATCAACTCACCAACCAAATTTTGATCCAGCAGGAAGCCGAAAAAATGGGCATTGTCATCACCGAAGCAGAAATTGACGAAGCTTTCCAGAATGTGTTCGGGTACTATTCCAATGGCACCCCCACCCCGGAAGCTACCGCAACCAAATTTATCGAATCAACCCTTTCACCGGAACAAATCGCGATTGTTACCCTCACCCCTACGGCAGCCCCGACAGAAGTTCCTGAAGGAGAACCGGCCATTGACGAGGAAACAGCCGCCGAAGAAGCCGCCCAGCCAACACCCACGGCACAACCCCAACCCACGGCGACCGCTTACACTGAAGCAGCCTATGTGGAACAGCGCAGCAACTACCTCGAAAAGCTCAACAAACTTGACCTCGGTTACACCGAAGAAGACCTGCGCCAGCTGATCTACAACCAGCTTGTCTACGAAGCTGTCCGCGAAGCTGTCACCGCAGATGTGAAGAAAGTCGAACCGCAAGTCTGGGCGCGCCACATTCTGGTTGCGGATGACGCCTCCGCACAGATCGTCCTCGAAAGCCTTGCCGAAGGCAAAGACTGGGCCGAGCTGGCCGCAACCCTCTCGCTCGACACCGCAAATAAAGATCAAGGCGGTGACCTGGGCTGGTTTGCAGACGGTCAGATGGTGCCCGAATTTTGGGAAGCTGCCTCTGCCCTGGAAATCGGCGAAATCAGTGACCCCGTCACGACCCAGTTCGGTATTCATATCATCCAACTGCTTGGGAAAGAAGACCGCCCGCTGGACGCCTCAACATACGACAACAAAGTCGCCGCCACATTCCAGGACTGGCTGGCTGGGGTCATAGAAGCCGCAGACATTGATATCTCGGACAATTGGGTACAAATTGTCCCCGAAGAACCCGTTTTGAATGAAAATACCTGGCTGATCCTCACCGGTCAAGATCTGATTGAACAAGAAGCACCGCAGGAATAACACAATTAGATCTTGGTTACGAAAACATAAAAAAACGACACATCCAAAAGCTGTGTCGTTTTTTTCGTCGCAATTCCAATCAACGCACCATGTCTTCACTGACCTCGTCCAGTTTCAGGCTGATCACCTGACTGGCCGAGTCGCGTCCCATCGTGACTCCATAGATCACATCCGCCACCTGTACAGTATTGCGGTTGTGTGTAATAACCACAAACTGGATTTCCTTGCTCAGCTCCTGTAGCAGCTCACAAAACCGCCCCACATTCGCTTCGTCCAGAGCCGCATCCACCTCGTCTAGCACGCAGAACGGCGTCGGCGAAACCCGCAGCAAAGAAAAAATCAATGCCACTGCCGTCAGGCTGCGTTCACCACCAGATAGCAGCGACAAGCCCTGCATGCGCCGCCCGGGCAGGCGCGCTTCGATATCAATACCCACTTCGGTTGGTGTCTCTTCGTTCACCAAAACCAGATTGGCAGTACCGCCGCCAAACAGCCGGGTAAAGATCTGTTTAAATTCCACAGCAACCTTGTCAAACGTCTTGCGAAACTCCAGCCGCATGATCTCATCCAACTCACTGATTACTTCGCGCAGGTCAGCATCTGCCTGATTGAGATCGGCTACTTGTGTGGTCAAAAACTCATGCCGTTCATATACCGAGCGGTATTCCGCCTGCGCATCCGGATTGATCGCCCCCAAACGGCGCAATAACGCCCGCTGCCGCTTGATTTCCTCATCCATCCCCTGAGAAAGTTCTTCTACCGGAACAAGCTGCTTGACAATATCCAGGGGCAGCGGATTCGGACCAGATACATTTTCGTTATAATCCAGATTGACCAATCCAAGATCATCTTCTATTTTCGCGCGCAGATTGGTGATCGATTCCCGTTTGCGAGTTACATCCAGTTGAGCCTGGGACTCATGCCGTTCAGCCATCGAGGTTTCCTGGTGAATGGTGCGCTGCTGGTCCTGCACAACAGAATACTCCTGCTCCAGCTTCTTCAAGGAAGCCTCACCAGGTTCGATCTTTGCCGTTAAGGCTTCAATTTTAACGTTCAATTCATCTTCCTGCTGCCGCAGCCCGCTCCTCTCCTCTTCCAGAGCAGCCAGCTTTTCCTGATTACTGCTCTTCCGCTGCACCAGCGATTGCCTGCGCTGTTGATTGTTTTCCAATAACTCACGCTGTTCCGACAACCGCTTCTCAGACTCAACCACTGCCCGCTGAGCCACAGCGGCATTGGTACGCCAATGCGCCATCTGCGACTGCAATTCTTCCAGCGGCAAAGACATCATCTCACGGTTACGTTCCCGCACCACAGCCTGACTTTCAATAATTTTCGTATCAATCGCTTTCTGCTTGTCCTGCAACTCGCGAATTTCCTTTTCGGCTTGCTCAATCTCGGTTTCTGTTTCTTTCAGCTTGTTCTTCTGCCACGTGCTGCGCTGGCGTGCTTGTTCCAGCGCCAGGTCGGTCTTCTGAAACGTCCGCGCAATCTCGTTCAACGCATTGCGGCTTTCCTGAAGTTTGGTCTGCTGCTGTGCGGCCTGCGTCTGCTTTTCTACAATTTCCTCGTTCCGTTCTTCTTCCTGTACCAACAGTTGTTCCAGTTCGCGTTCCAATTTTTCAATCTGATCCTGGTACTCACGTTTCAGTCGTGGCCGGGAAATGACCGCTGCACGGTTATCCTTGCCAGCCACCACAACCCCGTTCGCCCAGAATACTTCCCCTTTCAAGGTTACTGCCCGGCCCCCTGTTCCCAGCAGTGGCATGATTTTCCTGGCCGCATTCCTGTCCTCCACCACATACACATCGCCAAGCAGTACCTCCACAAATTTTGCCAACGGGCTGTTAGACTGGATCAGCTCAATGGCATTGCCAACCACGCCTGTCTGGTGAATCGCCTTGCTTTTTTTACCGGCGGTGTTTTGCGCTGCGGGCAGAATTACCGCCCGCCCCTGTGCTCCCGCTTCCAGCAGATCCAGCACCTCTTCCAGGCTGGCATTCTCTTCCAGCACCACTCCATCCAAAAAATCGCCCAATGCAGAAGCAATTGCCGTCTCATAAGCAGCCGGCACTTCTAGCAAATGACTGACTGCCTGATACTGTCCGCGCAGTTTGCCCTTGCGTGCAGCCTCCAGCACCGTCTTGGCCCCTTGATTCAGTCCACTCAAAGAATTTTCTGCCTGCTCCAGCACCTGTAACTGGGTTTGCAGTTTGATGCGCTCTGCTTCCATCTGGGTGCGCTCACGGTGCAGCCCAGTGTAATCCTCTTCAAGAGCACTGGTTTCCTGCTGCAAATTCTTCAGCCGCTTCTCCGCCTCATGAACTTCCATCTCTTTCTCATTCCGCGTATCGGAAATTGTGTCATAGTCCTCCTCCGCCCGTCGGAAAGCCGCCGTTTCATTGGCCTCTGTTTCCGAAAGGGTCTGGAAGGATTGCCGCAAAGACTCAACCCGGTTGAGCAGTTCGTTATAATGCGCCTGAAAAGCGACCTTCTGTGTCTCGCGGGCAACGAGCTGCTCGCGTGCTTCCTTCAATGCCTGTGACGCCGCACTGCGCGATTCTTCCTGTGTTTGAAGCAATTTACCTGCTTGCTGCACCTGCTCCTGTGCTTCATTCCATTCCTGACGCAGTTGTTCACTCTCGGCCACCATACGGCTAACCCGTTCCTGCTGGTCATTTTCTTCATCAGACAAACGCAGTGCTTCATCCTCCAACTCGGCACTTTGACGGCTCAACGCCCGCTGACGTTCTTCCAGCACTGCCAGGCTGCGGCTGCGCTGCTCCCGCTCCTGATGGATCACGGATAATTCAGTATGCCATGTACCCAGCTCGCTGCGCAATTGTTGCAGTTGGATACGCAGTGAATCAATATTTGCTTCCACTGTGCTTTGCTGCTGTCGTGCATTGCCTGCCAGTTTTGTCTGTTCGCGCAGCGCAATTTTTGCGCGCTCCAGATCTGCTTGTGTGTGATGCCAGTGATACCCATACCACTGGCGCAACAAAGCATGCAAGTCTTCCTTGATCTGATCATATTCTTTCGCCCGTCGTGCCTGCTTTTCCAGGCTGCGCAGACGGGGTTTCAATTCGCTGAGAATATCATGCACCCGTTCCAGATTACGCTGGGTGGTCGTTAAACGATTCAACGCTTCTTCCCGCCGGCTGCGGTACAGTCCAATACCGGCTGCTTCTTCAAAGAACTTCCTGCGCTCTTCCGGCTTCAACGATAGCGCCGCATCCACCAGGCCCTGGCCGATAATGGTATACGTTCGTTCAGCCAGCCCGGACTTCGCCAATAGCTCTGAAGTCTCCTTAAGGCGCACCCGGTGATTATTGAGAATATATTCATTTTGCCCATCCCGATACGCCCTGCGTGCCAGTGAAACCTCAGAGTAATCAATCGGCAGCCAGCCATCCTCATTATCAAATGTAATCGTAGCCATCGCCATGCTGGCCTTGGGACGCATTTGCGACCCCGAAAAAATCATGTCTTCAGTTTTGCGCCCGCGCAGCAGGGAATAAGCCTGTTCGCCCAATACCCAGCGCAGTGCATCCGCAACATTCGACTTGCCCGCACCGTTTGGCCCCACAATCGCGGTAATATTTCCCGGAAATTCAAATTTTGTCCGGCTGGCAAAGGTCTTATACCCTTGCAGCTCAAGAGACTTTAATCTCGTTGCCATAAACCTTCCTGTGCACTATTATCTACCCTGCTAAAAATGAGGTTGCACGAATTAATCGACCATCCCCAATCGTTTCAGCGCATCATGTGCCGCAGCTTTTGTAGCTGCCTGTTTGCCATGCCCGCTGCCGCTCCCATATACTTCCCCGTTTAATAACACATCTACCTCAAATACCTTGGAATGGTCGGGGCCGGTTGCCTTGCGGGTAATATATTCCGGTGTACAGAATCCCTGGGCCTGCGCCCATTCCTGGAAAAGGGATTTGGAATCATCGGTTTTATGATTGATCAGAATCTCATCCGCACATTCTTCCAGCAGAGGGGAAATAAACTTCCATACTGCCTCAATACCGCTGTCAAGGTATACCGCCCCCACCAAAGCCTCAAATGCGTCACACAACAGCGCCGGCCGCTGCCGGCCGCCAGCCTGTGATTCGCCTTTCCCCAGACGCAGCGCATCGCCCAACTGGATCTGATTGGCAAACACCGCCAACTGCTCGGTATGCACCAGCGCAGACCGCATCCGGGTCAGGTCGCCTTCCGGCATTTCCGGGTAGCGGTTGTATAACCACGCCCCCACTACAAAATCCAAAATCGCATCCCCCAAAAATTCCAGCCGTTCATTATCTTCCAGTGCTTCAGTGTGTTCATTCAAATACGACCGGTGGGTCAACGCCCGGCCCAGCAACAGATTGTCATTAAAAGGCAGATTAATGCGTTCCGCAAGCTCTCGCGGGCTTTCCAAAGGTTTAAATTGAATTTTCTTCTTCACCAAATCATCCTCCCGGAACTCAGGGAGCGTCAACCACCTCGCCGGTTTTGCTGCCAGGTAGCTCACATTCCATCAGTTCACTTTCACATTATTTTTTTGTATACTTCAAACCGGAACCGGACAAAATTAGCATAACCGGCTCTAATAAATCCTCTAAACATTCCATCATCGCCGCCCACACCAGCGCAGACGAAGGCTCCACATACAGGCCTTGATGCGCCAGTGCCTGCACAGCAGGCAGGATATCCTCTTCCTGCACAGCCGCCATACGCGAGCCAACCGGCATTTCGCGCATCAGCGCCGGAAGCTGCCTGGGATAGCGAACCGCTACCCCGCCGGCCACCGTTCCCTCCGTCACCAATGTTTCAACCGCTGCCAATCCATCTTCAAAAGCTGTCCATATCGGAGCGCAATTGGCGGCCTGCACGCCAAGAAACAGCGGCATTTTCGCAATATATCCGCCAGTCTGCAAGGCCCTGAAACCGCGTATCAGGCCCAGCAATAAGCCCCCATGCCCCACCGGCGCCACAATCGTCCCTGGTGCGTCCCCCATCGCTTCGTACAGCTCATAAGCAATCGTTGCATACCCCGCCAGACCAAACGGCAGACAGGCATGGCTGGCATACGCCTTCCCCCGGCGTACTTCGGCCAGCACGGCATCAGCCGCCGCCGAACGCGGCCCCGGCACGCGTACCAGCTCCGCGCCATACGCTTCGATTTGCCCGGTTTTCGGTCCGCTGGCATATTCCGGCACAAACACCTTCGCCCCAATCCCCACTTTTGCAGCATAGGCTGCAAACGCAGCGCCCGCATTGCCGGAAGAATCCTCAACGGCCTGAGTAATACCTCGCGCCACAAGCTGACTGGTGGTCACAGCCACCCCGCGGTCCTTAAAAGACCCGCTGGGATTCTGTCCCTCCACCTTAACCCCGACCTGCTTCCCTTCCACATCCAGCCACACCAGGGGCGTATTTCCCTCTCCAAGATAAACGAGAGGCGCATCATCAAACAAGGCAAAAGCATGCCGGTACCGCCACATGCCTGGCTGTTCAACCTCCACCTTCTCCAGGTGAAATTCAAGCGGCCCATCAAAATCAAACAGCCCGCCGCATTGTGGACATACATAAGGCAGGCCCGTTTCAGGATATGAACATGAACAATCGGTACAGCGAATTTGCATAAAATCAAACGCTCCTGGTAACCTCCCAAATTATAATCGTTTTCATCCCGCTTGTGAAATGATACTGTTTTTTTGGGGAGCAGTCAGAAGATCTAGAAAACACCATTCTGATTTTCATTATGACTGAAGCCTGGCAGTAATCCATGCGCACGGCTTCCGCTTCCACAGGCTCATCCTGCGCTTTGCAGTTACTGTAAAGAGTATGGTGGGGCGATCCTGTTGAACTTGGGTGCTCGCCATTTTTTCCCTGATCACATTTTCCTGCCCCGCAGGGATTCTGTTATAATACCGCACGTGAGTCTGAACATAGCTGAACACCAAACTGAAAAATACCAGGTAAGCACCAATGTATACGAAGGTCCCCTGGACCTTCTTTTGCAGTTAATTGAACGCGCCGAGCTGGATATCACCAGCCTTGCCCTGGCACAGGTTACCGATCAATATCTGGAACATATCAAAAACCTGGAAAACCGCGACCCGGAAGAAGTTTCCGCTTTTTTGGTCATTGCCGCACGCCTGATCCAGATCAAATCAGCCGCCCTGCTGCCCAAACAGCCAGAAACCATCCTTTCCGATGAAGAGGAAGATCCTGGCGAAGCCCTGGCACGGCAACTGATCCTCTACAAACGTTTCAAGGAAATCGCCAGCGATCTGCGCAAACGTGAAGAACAAAACCTGCGCACCTACCTGCGCCTCGCCCCCCTTGATATCAAGGTTGAACCTACCCTGGACATGAGTGGCATCACCCTGGAGGACCTCATCCAGTCCGCGCGCTACGCCCTCGCCAACAAACCCTCCCTCACCAGTCTCAGCAAAGTGGTAACCATGTCCCGCATCACCATCCGCGAGAAAATTTACCGTATTCTCGAAATCATCAAAATTAAAGATACCTCCACGTTCAACGACATGCTCTCTGAAAAGAACCGCATCGAAATCGTGGTTACCTTCCTCGCCCTGCTGGAACTAATCAAGCGCCATATCGTGGAAGCCGAGCAAGAAATTCTCTTTGGCGACATTCAGTTCTACAGCGCCGGCGAATGGAACGAGGACGACCTCAACGACATTGACTTCGACGAATAAGCAGATCGCGCAACCATTTTCTGATTGCGCGATCTCGATAAATTGTCCATTAAGCATAATACGTTGCCGTTCAGCCTTGCGTCAGGCTGCGTTTCAGAATATCACGCTGGCTGGTCGCCCGGGCCGCCCCCTCCGCAGTGCAGGTAGTAGGATTATCCACCAGATAAGCGGGAATACCCAGCGCCCGGGTCAAATACTTGTCAATCCCCCGCAGCAGTGCCGTTCCGCCGCATAAGGCCACGCCACGGTCGATAATATCGGAGATCAATTCCGGCGGTGTCTTTTCCAGCACCTTCTTCGCATTTTCCGCCACCTCGCCCAGCGGCTCCTGTAGCGCTTCCACCAGATCATCCGTGGTCAGGGTGATCGGCCTTGGCAGACCGGAGACCTGATCCTGCCCCTGGATTTCCATTGATCCCTGCTCTTCCTGAGGAACAGCTGCACCAATGCGGATTTTCAACTGCTCGGCAGTCGGTTGACCGATGATCAGACCATAACGCTTGCGCACGTAAGAAACGATCGCCTCATCAAAACGCAGCCCGCCAGAGCGGCTGGTTTCCGCAGCCACAATCCCGTTCATCGCCAGCACAGCCGCCTGGGCCGTCCCCCCGCCCAGGCAAAGGATCATATTACCCGAAGGCGTAGCGATCGGCAGATCAACCCCCAATGCCGCTGCCAGCGGCTGCTGGATCAAATACACATCGCGTCCGCCCGCACCCAACCCAGCTTCATGTACTGCCCGTCGTTCTACGCTCGTCACCCCATACGGCACGGTAATGATCACCCGCGGGCGAAAAAACAACATCGGCCCACTGACTTTCTTGATCAGGAAACTCAACAATTTTTCGGTGACCTCATATTCAGCGATCACCCCCCACTGCATCGGGCGCAGCACCTCAATGCTCTCCGGCACCCGACCAGACATATCCTTGGCTGCCTGCCCCCATTCAACAAGTTTCTGTTCTTCAACAATAATCGCCACAACCGTCGGTTCCTGAAGCAAAATACGATTACTTTCAGCAATAACGACGTTCATGGTACCCAGGTCAATCCCCAGGTCTCGCGATAATAATGGCATTCGGTTTTGAATCCTTCCTGTTTTAATCTCAGCCCTGCCGGAAACGGCGTACTGCATCAAGCCGCACATTGGAACGACGCAGTGCTTCCCACATTTCCATCTCGGCATCTTCTGTCAGCCGGTCTTTTCTCTTTAGCGCTCGTTCGGCTCGTCGTTTGGCTTCCTCTGCTGCGTGGATATCAATTTCATCCAGATCTTCAGCAGCATCCGCCAGAATAGTGATCTGGTCAGGCTGTACCTCAGCCACACCGCCAAAAACGGTAAATACCTTATCCGTTCCAGCCGAGCGCACCTTGATAATGCCATATTTTAAGATAGTTAGCAAGGGGGAATGTTTTGGCAGAATCCCAATCTCGCCGGCCTCTCCAGGCAGGCTCACCAGGTTGGCTTCGCCCTGAAACACAATCTTTTCCTGCGTCACAATCTCACAATAAATTGTCATGGGTGCTGTCTCGCCTCATCATCACATTGTTTTTGCTTTCGCAATGGCGTCATCAATTGTACCCACCATGCTAAAAGCCTGCTCCGGTAAATGATCATGCACCCCATCCAGAATTTCGCGGAACCCGCGCACCGTCTCCGACAGCGGCACATAGCTGCCCTTGATGCCGGTAAACTTCTCCGCCACAAACATCGGTTGTGAAAAGAAACGCTCAATCTTGCGCGCCCGTGAAACTGTTACCTTATCCTCTTCACTTAATTCATCAATCCCTAAAATCGCGATAATATCCTGCAAATCCTTATAACGCTGCAAAACTTTCTGCACGTCTCGCGCCGTGCGGTAATGATCCTTGCCCACAATCATCGGCTCCAGAATTCGGGAGGTAGAAGTCAATGGATTCACCGCCGGGTAGATTCCTTTTTCCGCGATTGAGCGGTCCAATGCAACCGTAGCGTCCAGATGCGCAAAGGTCGCCACCGGCGCCGGGTCAGAATAATCATCCGCCGGAATATACACCGCCTGCATCGATGTGATCGAACCATACCGAGTGGACGTAATCCGTTCCTGCAATTCACCCATTTCTGAGGCCAGTGTGGGTTGATACCCCACCGCCGAGGGCATTCTGCCCAGCATGGCTGAAATCTCTGCCCCAGACATAATGAAACGGAAGATATTGTCAATGAACAGCAGCACATCCAGCCCTTGATTACGGAAATACTCTGCCATCGACAACCCCGTTAAGGCTACACGAAGTCTGACGCCTGGCGGCTCATTCATCTGTCCAAACACCATCACCGTATCTTTTAACACGCCAGATTCCTTCATCTCGCGATAAAGCTGGGTACCTTCCCGGGTACGTTCTCCCACCCCGGCAAACACGGACGTGCCCTTGTGCACCGTAGCTATCGAGCGGATCAACTCCATAATGATGACGGTCTTGCCAACCCCCGCCCCACCAAACACGCCGGTTTTGCCGCCTTTGGTGAAAGGCGCTACCAGATCAATCGCTTTGATCCCCGTTTCAAACACCTCGATACGGGTAACCTGGTCGTGCATCTGCGGCGCGTGGTAATGAATAGGATAATACAATGACGCCGTCACAGCACCCTTGCCGTCAATCGGCTGGCCCAGCACATTAAAGATACGCCCCAGAGTCACGTCTCCCACCGGCACCTGCAGCGGCTGGAAGGTGCGTTTTACCGGCACGCCGCGCTGCAAACCCTCAGTATAACCCATCGCCACACAGCGCACCCAGTTCTCGCCCAGATGCTTCTGCACTTCCAGCACAAGCGGCGGGCCATCGGGGCGCAGCACTTCTACCACCTCAAATATGAATGGCAGATCCCCTTCCGGGAACTCAACATCTACAATACTGCTTTGAATTTGGACAACAGACCCAGTTGCCGTTTGCTCCATTGATCACTCCAATACTTTCTTTTTGTCTTCATGCAGTCCCTGCGCAGCGGGGAACTTTACCAGCGTTCGCCGCTGCTTTCCTGAAGCGACTCTGTGCCGCCGGAAATATCCAAAATTTCATTGGTGATCTCTTTTTGCCGTGTCTTATGGTAATCCATCTGCAATGAATGCATAATATCTTTTGCATTTCCCGTCGCATTATGCATCGCTGTCATCCGCACGGTATGCTCGCTTGCCTCCGCAGACAGCACCGCAGCGTATACCTGGAGACCGATAAAACGCGGCACAATGGCATCAACCACCCGATCCTTATCCGGCTCATAAATAAAACTTGCCCGTGTTGGATGGGTCAGATTATACGTTTCCTCATCCTTGTCATCATACACAACTTTCAGCGGCAAGAGCTTACGAATCACGACTTTCTGGGAGAGCTGGTCGATATATTCTGTATAACACAGGTACACTTCATCATACGAACCATCCAGAAATTTCTCCATTGCCAAATGGGCAATCGACGTGATTTCCTTTAAATCTGCCGGGGCAATCAATTTCGTAAAGGCAGCCAGCAAATCCTTGTCCCGATGAGCAAGCAATTCCGCCCCGCGTTCACCAATGGCAATATAGGAGACTGGCCGCTTGATGGATTTGAAGGTTTGCAGAGTTGTGCGCACCACGTTCATATTATAACCACCCGCCAAACCGCGGTCGCTGGAAACCACAACTGCCAACGTTTTTTTCGGATTGGGGCGGGGCATCAATAATGGATGTTCACGCTCCCCTTCCGGCTGCCGGGCAATATGCAGCACCATCTTCCAGGCACGCTCCACATAAGGACGGGTAGCCTTCAATAATTTTGTCGCCTTACGTGCCTTGCTGATGCTCACCGCTTCCAAAGCGCGGGTTACCTGAGCAATATTCCCCACGCTGCGAATATGAAACCGCATTTCATTTCTTGAAGATGCCATAGATCCTTTTTCTTCTAATGTTTGGACGTCCAGGAGGAAGCAAATTCCGTCAGGGCTTGAATCAGCACATTCTCATCTGCATCGGTGAGATCGGCTGTCTCCATAATCGTCTTTCTCAAACCGGGATAATGCGCCTTCATATACAAAACCAGATCCGCTTCCCATTCCCGGATTGAATCTATCGCCACGGGGTCGGCATATCCATGCGTCCCGGCGTATAAGACCATCACCTGGTCCGCCAACGGCACCGGCGCATATTGCGGCTGATTGAGGATCGCCTGCAGGCGCTTACCGCGCTCCAACTGTGCCCGGCTGGTCTTGTCGAGATCAGAATTAAACTGCGCAAAAGCTTCCATCTCACGATAAGCAGCCATCTCCAGCCGCAGCCGGGAACTGACCTTCTTCATCGCCTCAGTCTGCGCGGAACCACCCACCCGTGAAACCGAAATTCCTACATTGATTGCCGGCCGCAAACCAGCATAAAACAAATCCCCTTCCAGATAAATCTGTCCGTCGGTGATCGAGATCACATTGGTGGGAATATAAGCCGACACATCTCCAAGCAAAGTCTCAATGATGGGCAGTGCAGTCAATGACCCGCCGCTGCCGCGTACCTTTGCCAGCCGGTATGTTCCGCTGTCCGGCATGGCCGCCAATGCTGCTTCAGCCTCCGTCCTGGACAACGGACCGCCATACACCTTACCATCCACGCCTGCATACGCTTCAGCCAGGCCTTCGGGTGAATCCTGTGGCACAATCACAAAACGATCCGCCAGCCGCGCTGCCCGTTCCAGCAAACGCGAGTGCAAATAGAAAATATCCCCCGGATACGCCTCCCGTCCGGGCGGCCGCCGCATCAGCAGCGAAAGCTCACGATAGGCCCAGGCATGTTTGGAAAGATCATCATAGACAATCAACGCATCCTGTCCGTTTTCCATGAAGGCTTCCCCTATCGCACACCCCGCATACGGAGCAATATATTGCAAGGTTACCGAATCATCCGCAGAAGCGGCCACAATGATCGTATGATCCATCGCTCCATGCCGGTCCAGCACGGCCACCGTGCGGGCAATTGAAGACTTCTTCTGTCCGATTGCCACATAAATGCAAATTACATTCTTGTCACGCTGGTTGATAATCGTATCAATCGCCAGCGCCGATTTGCCTGTCTGACGATCGCCAATGATCAACTCACGCTGACCGCGGCCAACCGGAATCATCGCATCAATAGCCTTGATCCCCGTCTGAATGGGCGAATCCACATCCTGCCGGTCAATAATCCCTGGTGCAGGACTTTCCACCGGTCGGTAATGGTCAAAATTGAGCGAGCCGACTTCATCCAGCGGTGTGCCCAAAGCATTGATCACCCGCCCAATCAGCCCCTCCCCAACCGGCACTGACACAATCCTGCCCGTGGAACGCACGATCATCCCCTCGGCAATCATCGCATAATCCCCCATAATTGCCACACCAACCTGATCCTTCTTCAGATTAAAGGCTATCCCTAACGCACCATTGGCAAATTCCACGATCTCCTGTGAATGGACGCTGTTTAAGCCAGTAACCTGTGCGATGCCGTCGGCGGCGGACAAAACCGTCCCTACATCCCGCACCTCATATTTTGGCTGGAATGTGTCAATCTGATGCTTCAGATCAGCACTTAATTTATCAAGAATTTCATCTGAATTTTTGAGACTGCTCATGCGGCTCCTCAATTAATAGATTGCAATCTTTCGACCTGATGAGCAAGATCAGGTCAGTTCGTACAGCTCCACCAGCACCCCATTGGCGCTTTTTGGGTGAATAAAAGCCATCTTGCGCCCTTCCAGCACCAGCGGCTCGGCATTGATCAGACGCACGCCCTTTTCTTGCAGATTGGCAAGCATCCCGTCAATATCGTCCACCTCAAAACACAGATGATGCATTCCCGGTCCATTCTTCTCCAAAAATTTCGCCACCCCGGTACCCGCTTCGGTCGGTTTCACCAGTTCAATTTCGCCTTCCCCAACCGGCAGAAAAGCAACCTTCGATTTCTGGCTGGGAACGTCCTCAATATGGTCCAACTGCAACCCCAGCGCATCCCGCCAGAAGGTCAACGCTTCTTCAAAATCATTGACTGCAATCGCCACATGGTTGATCTTTCTAATCTTCGCCATTCACTCCATCCTCTCAACCTAAACCCATGCCGGGGGTTGATATTCACCCCATACGCTGCGCAGCACCCCGCAAATCTCACCGAGTGTCAGCTCATTTTCCACACATTCAATCAGCAAAGGCATCAAGTTCTCATCCGTCCTGGCAGCCGCTTCCAGCTGTCCAAGCAAAGCCTCTGTTTTCACGGCATCCCGTCCAGCGCGCAGCGCAGCCAGGCGCTCGCGCTGCTGCTGCTCAATTCGCGGATCAACTTCCAGTTTGTCAAGGTCAATTTTCTCTTCTACTTCATTGACATTTACCCCCACCACCAATTGTTCATTGCTTTCGACAGCCTTTTGATACGCATACGCAGCGTTTTGTATCTCGTTCTGCATAAAGCCTTGCTCAATCGCCTGCAAGGCACCGCCCAGCGCATCGATCTGCTGGATATACTCACTGGCCTTCTTTTCGATCTCATCGGTCAGGGATTCAATCAAATACGAACCGGCCATCGGATCAATCGTATCTGCCACCCCCGACTCATGCGCAATGATCTGCTGCGTGCGCAGCGCCACCCGCACAGCCTTCTCTGTCGGCAGCCACAGGGCTTCATCCATGCTGTTGGTATGCAGGGACTGCGTCCCGCCCAATACAGCCGCCAGCGCCTGCAGGGTGACCCGCACCACATTGTTCTCCGGCTGCTGCGCGGTCAGCGTAGAACCAGCCGTCTGCGTATGAAAGCGCAGCATCATCGACTTGGGATTCTGCGCCCCAAACCGTTCTTTCATAATCTTCGCCCACATCCGGCGGGCCGCGCGGAATTTGGCAATCTCTTCCAAAAAATTGTTGTGTGCATTGAAGAAGAAAGACAACTGGCTGGCAAATTCATCCACTTCCAGCCCGGAAACGATGGCAGCATCCACATAAGCGATCGCGTTTGCCAGGGTAAAAGCCACTTCCTGCACTGCCGTAGAACCAGCCTCGCGAATATGATACCCCGAAATACTGATCGTATTCCAGTTCGGCACTTCGCGTTCGCAATACTGGAATACGTCCGTAATCAGGCGCATGGAGGGCTTTGGCGGGAAAATATACGTCCCCCGCGCCACATATTCTTTTAAAATATCATTCTGGATCGTACCGCGTAATTTGGCCGGCTGCGCCCCTTGCCGCCGCGCCACAGCAATATACATCGCCAGCAGCACCGCCGCGGGCGCATTGATCGTCATGCTGGTAGAAACTTTATCCAGCGGAATCTGGTCAAATAGGGCTTCCATGTCCCTGATCGTCGAGATAGAAACACCAACCTTGCCGACCTCGCCCATCACCAGGGGATCATCCGCATCATAGCCAATCTGGGTGGGTAAATCGAAAGCCACCGAGAGGCCGGTCTGCCCCTGCTCCAGCAGATAGCGATAACGCGCGTTCGACTCCTCCGCCGAGGCATACCCGGCGTACTGGCGCATCGTCCAGAAGCGTCCGCGGTACATCGTCGGTTGAATCCCGCGGGTAAACGGATACTGTCCCGGAAAACCGAGTGTCTCTGCATAATCACGTTCTTCTGGCAAAGACACCCGTGGAATCGGGATACCCGATGAACTCTCAACATTGGAGATACGCTCGGGAAAACGATCCGTGACACGTTTCAGCACCTCTTTTTCCCATCGTTCCTGCTCAGACTTGATCGTCATACAACTATCCTTTTTCCTCTTTTCAGGAGGGATCATTCGAAGAATGCTCAGATAAAAAAACCGGAGACCGCAAAATATTCCATGCCAGCCATTCGCTTAAAGTATAACATCTTGCCGTGTTTCAAAAGGAATTAACCCTTTCCATTACCAGCAAATTGGACACTCTACATTGTACATTGTCTCTCCCCACCTGTCATCCACACATTGACGTAACCCCCTCCCTCTGGTAAAATTCTTTGGTTCGCCGCGTAGTACCCTTCGTGGCGCTAAAAAAATCAGAAGTAATGAAAAGAAAGGGCTTGAAGAAAATGAAAGTATTGTTGATCAAAGATGTTTACAAACTCGGTCGTGCTGGCGATGTCAAGAAAGTTGCCAATGGTTTCGGACGCAATTTCCTGATCCCGCAAGGTCTGGCCGTGCTGGCTACCCCCGGCGCGCTGAAACAGGTTGACCACATCCGTGCCGCCGCCGCCACCCAGCGTGCCGCGCTGAACAGTGAGATGTCCGGCGTTGCCGAAAAACTTGAAGGCCAAACCCTGACCTTCCCCGTCAAAGCTGGCGAGACCGGCAAACTCTACGGCTCCATTACCAGCCAGATGCTTGCTGACGCCATCAAAGCTGCCCTCGGCTTTGAAATTGACCGCCGCAACATTGAAACCGAACCAATCCGTAATCTCGGTGAACACGAGATCACCGTTCGGTTGACCATGGATCTCATCCCCAGCATGACAGTCATCGTCCACCGCGAAGGCGAATCAGCTGAAGCAGAACCTGAAATTGTTGAAGAAGTCACCGACGAAGAGACAGAAGAAGTTGCCGCTGAAGAAGTGGAAGAAGTCGATTTCTCCGCAGAAGAGGAAGATGAATTCGAAGATTTCGAATAATCCAACTGGCTAAGCACCATTTCCGGCCGGATAACCTCTCGGGGGCATCCGGCCGGTTTTTTTGTCAAATTCTCAAACCTGACTGCCTGATCGTTGCAAATCAACTACGAAGCGCAGGCTGAGCTGGCACTTGCCCTTTAGGGTCGACAGCATACCCGAATGGATGAGCCGAAGCGGTGACCGAACGATAATTCCTGCATCTTTTGATCGCTCCCAGAATGAATATCCTGAACACACCCGCCTGGAATACGATAAAATAGAGTACCACAATCATCCCTATCCCTCCACGGTTAAGAATATGCCCGAAACAGTAGGTCAAAAACTACAACGCAGCCGCACTGAACGCAAACTGACTCTTGAGCAGATTGCCCATACTACCCACGTCCGCCTGCATTACCTGCAGGCACTGGAAGAAGACCGCCCCGAGATCATGCCCTCCGAAGCCCAGGGACGCGGATTCCTCCGTCTCTACGCCGGATACCTGGGACTGCCGGTAAAACCTCTGCTGGATGCCTGGCCTGACCAGCTCGTCGCGGAAGAAGAAATTCCCCAAAAAACGGGGAACGCCCCTGTCGTCCCATCGCCGTTTGCCCCCGGCAGTCCAGAAGAAGAAAATACGCCCGCTCACCTTCAATCTGCTGGCGACCCTGCGGACACAGTTCCCGTTCCCTCGGCCGCGCGGGATACTTCACCAGAAATCTTCCAACGCATCGGAAACGCCCTGCGCCAGCAGCGCGATTCCCTCAGCCTGTCCATTGAAGATATTGAAAATCATACCCATATTCGCAGCCATTATATTCAGGCCATGGAAACCGGAGAGATTGCCAACCTGCCCAGCCCCGCCCAGGCCCGCGGCATGTTGAAAAACTACGCACAATTTTTGAGCATGAATGCGGACGCCGTTTTGCTGGAATACGCCGACGGTCTGCAAATCCGCCGCCTGGAAAATATGGCGCCGCACACAACAAGTGCATCCCACACACCACCCACGAAAACAAAATTAAAGTTGCTGTCCCAAATCATTCCCCCCGCTATCCGAAAATGGATCACCCCCGACATGATCGTTGGGGTATCTGCAATCGCCCTGCTGGTGGTGATCGTCGTCTGGGGCATCTCTCAGGTGACTGCCACCAGAGAGTTAACTGCCGAACCTACCGCCCCGCCCATTTCTGAAATGCTGCTTGCCGAAAACCTCGCTATGCTTTCCGCCACTCCCAGGGTCGCTGAAATTGAAGTCACCCGCTCCCCTGAGGAAAACAATGCGGCCAACCCTCAGGCCAACAGTGAGGCGCCTGCATCTGGCGAAGGCGAAGCGTCCATCCCTGTACTGGACAACTCCCCCTTGCAGCTTTACCTGGTCGCTTCCCAGCGCGCCTGGGTGCGCGTCACCGCCGATGAAGAAATTGTTTACGAAGGCCGTCTCGTTCCCGGTAATGCTTACCCTTATTCCGCGGGAGAGAAAATCGACCTGCTCACTGGTAACGGCGCGGGGATTAAAGTTTACTTCAACCAGACAGAGGTCGGAATCCTCGGTGAGGTCGGCGAAGTCGTCGCAGTATCTTTTACCGCTGCAGGAATGATCATCCCCACTCCTCAAATACCGCCTACCCCCACCGCAACTCCGGTCACACCCACCCCCACCCCCGGACCAACCAGCGAAACCGTCCTGCCTACCCCAACGGTAACGCCGTTTATTCCTTAGGAATGATTTCTGTATGAAAAAAGGCACCTACTTCATTGCTTCATTGGGCTGCGCCAAGAACACCGTCGACTCGGAATCGATGGCAATCCTCCTCAACCGGGAAGGTTATCAGGCGGTGATAGATCCTCTGGAAGCCGAATTCCTGATCGTCAATACCTGCGGCTTCATCCATGATGCCCGCCAGGAATCCCTGGACGTCCTCCAGGAACTCTCCGACCAGAAGCAGCCCGGCCAGATCCTGATTGGCGCTGGCTGCCTCACCCAGCGCTTTCCCCATTTGGTCACCGATCAGATCAAAAAAATCGACGGGGTCTTTGGCACCCGCCGCTGGATGGACATCGTCCAGGTGGCAAAAACTGCCGGCAAACCTCGCCAGCCCAAACCGCTTTATCATCTTCCTGATGTAAAAACCATCGGGAAGGAAAAAGAAGGCCTCCTGCGCGCCGCCGTCCAGGGGGGCAGCGCCTACCTCAAGATCGCCGACGGCTGCCGGCGTTCCTGCGCATACTGCGCCATCCCGCTCATCAAGGGCACCCAGGTCAGCCGGCCCATTAACCACATCATTCAGGACGCTCAAGCCCTGCAAGAGATGAACGTCCAGGAATTGGTGCTCATCTCCCAGGATACTTCAGATTATGGCGCTGATTTCAAGCTGAAAAATGGGCTGGTCGCCCTGCTCAAGGAGCTCGTCCCGGCCGTACCGGACATCCCCTGGCTGCGTATCCTGTACACCTTCCCCGGATTCGTCACCGATGAACTGATTGACTTCATGGCAGCCCAACCCCAAATTCTGAACTATCTCGACCTGCCCTTACAACACGCCCATCCGGACGTACTCAAGCGCATGAACCGCCCTTCCAATATGGAGTGGGTGTATAAAACCATCGCCCGCATGCGCAGCGCCATGCCTGATTTGGCTATGCGCACAACTTTTATCGTTGGCTATCCGGGCGAAACCGAAGAAGAATTCAACTTCCTGCTCGATTTCATTCAGGAAATGCAGTTCGACCATCTCGGTGCTTTCACCTTCTCATTTGAGGAAGGCACCCCCAGTGCACCGCTGGGCGATCCGATCCCGCAGGAGGTCAAGCAGTACCGCTGGGAGCAGATCATGCTCCTGCAGGAACAAATTTCCCTTGCCAAAAACCAGGCCTGGATCGGCAAAACCCTGCCCGTCCTCATCGAAGGCCATGGCGACGGCGTCTCCGTCGGACGTTCCTACCGCGACGCCCCTGAAATTGACGGCCTGGTGATCATTGATGGGGAAGAATTGCCCGTGGGCACAATCGTCAATGCCCAATTTACCGATGCCCTCCCTCATGACATGATCGCAAAATTGCCAACAAAATAAGAAACTCTCCTGTAGGGTGGGTTCGCCTTTGAACCCACCAACCGGCAATTCCAATTCAAAACCTGCCAAACTATTCGCACATTAAAAAAGCCGCCCATTCGGGCGGCTTTCCTTATTCAATTCAATTTCCTTACGGGTATGTTGTTTCTGTTATGGTTGGCGCAGGCAATGTCGGCGCACCCAACGTCGGTGTGGGCGTTGCCGGTTCAGGCGTTGGCGTGGGCGGTTCACACAGCAGTTGCACAGCCGTGGCCGTTGGCGCCAGAAGCTCATCCATTCCTACCGCAAGCGCATTCCGGTACTGGTCACGGGCCATGCAGTACTCGCCGGCCTCAACCAATTGGTCGCCATACAAGATGGAAGCCTTACGATACCGCTCCGTCGCCGTCCAACCGGAGCCGTCCCGCAAATTTGGTAAAGCAGAATAGACCTGGTAGAAATAATCGATCACCTTCGGCCAATCAACTTCCCAGAAACTGGATCCCGTCAAATAATAGCGCGCCCAGGTGCGGTATTGGTCTGCCTGACCATCCACCGGGCCGTAACGCTCGGCCTGAGACAGATCATACATCCCGCCTTCCAGATTACCTTCCTGGACGATTTTTTGAATGCCGCGAAAACGCAGAGCCATGTAATACATGCCGTCTACTTCCAGCGTGCGGTATTTAATATCTTCATCCCGTAAACGATCCAATGTGGCAATTGTTGCATTCCAATCCTGCCCGCGGTATACCTGCACAGCTTGATTGAAAATCGCTTCTGCGCCGCGCAGATCCGGGGTAGCCGTTGGTACTGGGCCTGCCTCCACCACGGGCGTCGGCGTCGTTACCATCGCCATCTTCAGCATCACATCCGTCAACTTTTCTGCCGCACCAGGAAAACTCGGGTCAATAGAAATCACATATTCAAATCTTTTTCGCGCCATGGCATAATTGCCCGCATCCAGCTCATTAACCCCAAGCTGATACTGCGTCGTAGCAATAGCAGTGATTTGATCTTGCTGTGCCCGGATACGTGCCTGAATGGCACTGCGATACCCCAACAAACCGCCAGCAGCCCCAAGCAGCAGCATCAGCAAAATCCCCCCTAAAATCCACACAAAGCGGCGCGGTTTCTTGCGCCGGGGCTGCGTATCACCTGGCTTATCGTCGGGCGGAATTGGCGGCTGAGGATCTGCAAAAGCAGCTGGCTCAGGTACAATTACTGGCGGCTCCTCTTTCACTGCGCGCATCGGCATCGTCTCATCCCAGGCGCTTTCTTCTGCATCGCGTTTGGGAGAAATCGGCATGGTTTCATCCATGTTCAAATATCCTTCTTCTGGTTTTGTATTTACCGGAATCGGCATGGTTTCATCATTATTCTTGCCCGCCGGAATCCGCATGGTTTCATCGTTATGTCTGCTTGCCGGAATCGGCATGGTTTCATCATTATTTAAGTTTGCCATGAACCATATTATACCGCAGAGAACAAATTTTGCATCTGTGAAACCCGTCATGATAAATTGTACCCGATACCTTTAGCGCCTCAATGGCGCTCTGCGGTACAATATCCTCACATGATCAACCAGACTGGAAACATAACCATGCCCAAAACCGGACGCTTATATATCGTTGCTACCCCCATCGGCAATATCCACGACATCACCTTGCGCGCTATTGAAACGCTGAAATCAGCAGATGCCATTATCTGCGAAGAACGCAAGGAAGGTAGCAAGCTGCTCAAACGGCTGGATATCAAAGCCAAAGAATTGATGCCCCTCAACGAGCATAACGAACGTGAAAAAAGTGAGCGCATCAACGAGATCATCCTGCTCCTGCACGAAGGCAAGCAGCTCGCCCTGATCTCTGACTGCGGTACGCCCGTCTTCTCCGACCCAGGTGCCCTCCTCATCCAGCAGGCCGTCCTGTTTAATGTCCCCGTCATTCCGATCCCCGGCCCATCCTCCCTGATGGCGGCTCTCTCGGTGCTCGACGAAAGCCTGGAGCGCTTTGTGTTTGGCGGCTTCCTGCCACGCGATTCGGATAAACGACTGGAAGAACTAAAAACTCTGGATCGCAGCGGATATCCCATCATTCTCATGGATACCCCCTACCGCCTCAACCGGCTGCTGGACGAGATCGGCAGCGCTTACGGCAAAGGCCGGCGCATCACCCTCGCCTGCGACCTGACCCTGCCAAACGAATCCATCCACCGCGGTACCATCAAACAAATCCAGGCACAAGTCGCCGGCCGCAAAGCTGAATTCATTCTCGTTGTCCATGCAGCAAGGAAAAACAAACCCGGAAACCCGGAATGATTTGCACCCAGTCCCTGCATCCACAAGAACATCACAGTCCGTCCTCCCCCGCCTGCCGGGGTAAACGATTCTACACCGCAAGCTGAACCGTATCGCACCCCTCCTCCCCCGCTTGCCGGGGGAGGACAGATTTCCTGCACAGCAGGAAATCAGGAGAGGGAAACCTCACCAAATCCCATGATATTTCCAATCAAAAAACCGCCCTCAACAGGCGGTTTTCTCATTATCCAACCACAATCTCATGGCAGGCTGCCCAGCTCCAATGACCGGGCTTCAGGTATACCATACAACAGGTGATCAATCCCATTAAATTTCGCCGGCCGCAAGTCGCCCACCGCGCTGATCGTGGGCAAGGTCTCCCCAATCCACTGACAGCTTTCTGGCTGGGCTTCTCCGCCAAACGGCAGTGTAGCAATCTCACACAGGAATTGCACGGCTGTCTCGTCGGATACCTCCCCGTTCTGGTTGATGTTCGCATCAATCAGATCCACACGATTCTCATGCCGCCCAAGCACCAGCACCTGGTAGAGCACATCGCCTTCTGTCTTTTCGCACTTCCAGATCACGCGCTTCTTCTCGTCCACCCGCGGAATGCCGCAATCAAAACCTTCCATCTCAATCTGTGCCAGCACCTGATAGGGCGTAAAACCGGGGATATTCGGGCTGCCCTCTACGGCCTGCACGGCCTCCGCAGCCAGGTCTCGCAGGTTATCCACCCTGACCGGCTCTTCTTCATCGCCGTTGAGCAGAAACACAGCCGCCAGCCCGATCACGCACAGCGCCTCAACAGCCAGGATAATCCATAATATTTTACGATTTCTGCTTCCAGTTTTTTTCACCACACACACCTCCTGAGAAGATTATTTTACTACAAGATCATGCCAGCAGTCCTATAGGGTGACTTCGCTTTTGAATCCCCACCAAAAGATACCCGCACACGCATTATAATTACAGCAGCCTGTTTTCACAACCATCGTTCCACGGGCATTGAACTTGCATCGTCCCGATGCATATCAATATGCTAAAGACCGGGAAGGGTCATTTAATATGAGAATCAACAAACGCTCACAAACCCGATTCACAACAGCTTTAAAAGCATTCCTGCTAACGCTCATCCTCGTCCTGCTGCCCGTCACCGGATTGCAGGTGACCGCTCATTTTGACGCCCTCCCCCGCCTTCAGGAAATAACCGCCACGGTGGAAACTGCCGCCGCCGAAAACACGCCCACACCCACCCCGACCGTGACACCAACACCCCTCCCCGCTGCCACGGAAGAAATTGTGCAGGCGCCCGACCCAGCCGCCGCTGACCCCACCCTGGCAACCCTGAATGGCACGGTGGCCTTCCAGGGCTACCCCGCCCCGCCAAACAGTCTCACCGCTGCTCCCCTTCAACTGACTCTGCTCATTCCGGGAAATACCAACCCCGCGTTCCAGTATGAACTCACCACGGATGAAAATGGTAATCTCTCCCAAGCAGATATTCCTCCGGGAACTTACCACCTTCAGATCAAACACGCCAACCATCTCCCCGCCCTGCAATGGAACATCATCCTCACCGCTGGAGAAAACATCTTCCAGTTTGGCATGCTCAAAGCAGGCGATGCCAATAATGACTCTTTCGTCTCTGCCACCGATTTCTCCCTGCTGAGTGCCTCTTACGGGAAATGCGCCGGCCAGCCAGGCTTTGACGTGCGCAGTGATTTCAATGCCGACGGCTGCGTCACCGCGGTCGATTTCTCCCTCCTCTCCAGCAACTACGGCCAGGGCGGCACGATCAACCCCCTGCCGACACCCACCCCGCGCCCCACCCTGACGCCCAATCCCACCCCGATGCCTACCTCTACGCCGGACATCCCGCTGGCTGCCGCCGTCGCCAACATCTACGGCACCAACCAGTCCCTGCCTCTCAACTGTGAATCCAGCGCCGCCGTCGACTGGGCCGGATATTATGGCACGCGCATCAATGACGTTACCTTCCACAATCAACTGCCCCTCACCGACAATCCCGATACCGGCTTTGTCGGCAACGTCTACGGCGTGTGGGGGCAGATTCCCCCCAACCCCTACGGCGTGCATGCCGACCCGATTGCTGCCAATCTGCGCAATCACGGCCTGCCTGCCGTTGCAGTACATCATTTTGCCTACCAGGATTTACAGCGCCAGATTGCCAGAGGGAATCCGGTCATTGTGTGGGTCATCGGCCATGCCTGGGCGGGCACGCCGGTGCAGTACACTGATTCACAGGGGCGCACCACCACCGTTGCCCGCTACCAACACACCGTCATGGTCATCGGTTACGGCCCGACCTCCGTCACCATCCTGGATGGCAATACTACCTACCAGCGTTCCCTGGATGCCTTCTTTGGCTCATGGGGGGTGCTTGGGAATATGGCCGTCATCCGTGAATAGGATTAAGGGCATACCGCAACCTGAGTTGCGTTAAATTGTAGTGACGACTTTAGTCGTCATATCCCATTGGTAAAGCAGGATTTGACGAACTCATTCGTCACTACAACAAGTGTTTGTATTTGTGGTCGCACGAAGCGAATCCGACTGCACCATTTCTGTTTGCCTGAGCAGTAGGATAATCCCGCCTTCCGAGTCAGGAAAATATAAGTATATCCACCAACTCGTCTTCCCTATAATTCAAAAATCTCCTGCCAATCCTGCGCAGGAGATTTTTTTATTAATGACGCCTATCTTCGAGAAACGGCCATGATCCGCCGTAGCTTCTCTTTACTTACATCGGACAAGCCCAGCCGTTCAATTTCATTTTTCAACTGCTCCGGCGTGCCATGCCCACTCAAATACCCATTCACCCGCGTCACTGCCGTTGAGTTAACGAAATCAAGCAGATCAGGATAAACCGTCACATACTCCCGCTCTATCGAGGAATTGCGCAGCCGGTACTTTTGGTGATAATCTTCTGCCAGCGTAAAACCGGAATACTCCACGATCTCCGTGAAAATTTTCCGACCGAGTTTCGCTTCCTCCCTTTTTAAGGAGTCTTCAGCCTGCGCACGCTGCTCGGCATCATGCACGAAAAGGACCGACGCATACTGCCGTGACCAGGACCGGGCAGTCGGACTGTGACTGGCCCAAAACACATCCAGCAGCGCCTCATAACTCACCTGCTGCGGATCATAATCAATCTGGATCGTTTCCGAATGATCGCCGATCGAGCGATAGGTCGGGTTGGCTTTCTTGCCGCCCGCATACCCCACACGGGTGCGTACCACACCGGGGATACTCCCGAACCGGGAGTCTGGTCCCCAGAATCAACCTAATGCAAAAGTGGCTGTTTGCACCGTCGTTGGCGCTTGGCGGTCAATCAACGGGATTTGAATATTCTCACGAGTTACCATCATCATTTGCCTCTCTTTACGAATAACCAATATTATTTGTATTTTACCTTATTTGTCATATTCTGAATATATGGTTTTCCCCGTTCTTACAGGATTCTATCAAAACGGCTCCTTGCTTAAAGCTTGCCATAACTTTGGTTGCCAGCCTGTTGCAGGCCCATTGTAGTAACGACTGCAATCGTTACCTCTGCTGTTATGAATACATATTTTGATGAGTTTATTCGCCGCTTATTCTTTTCTTTCCCCGTAGCCGGTGCAGGTTGTGGCCGCATTTCTCCCTTCGGGCATGGGATACCCTGCCAGGCACCTCGTCCAACCACACCATGCTTGCTCATGTATTCTGATACAGTCATGCGAAGCATGCACGACTGCGCCTAAAACCACACCGTAAACTTCCCCCACCCGTACCGCACGCGCCCATACACCGCAGCGATACTGCCCACAAGCACCAGCCCAATCACCACCCCATCCACCCACGTCATTTTCACTTCATGGAAATACGTGCGGTCCGGGTCACCATTGAACGCCCGCGATTGCAGTACCACTTCCAACTGCTGGCTGCGCACCAGCGCCCCCAGGATCAATGGCACCACCACCCGCGCATACACCCGCACCCGCTTCGCCAGTCCCATTGATTCCATCGCCAGACCGCGCAGCCGCTGCGCCTCGACAATCTTCTGAAACTCCGCCCACAGCAGCGGAAAAAACCGGAACGTGGACGAAAAAATGAATGCCAGCCGATAGGGAACCCGTGCCTGCACCATGCTGGTGATCATCTCGTCCACATCCGTGGTGAAGATCGCCAGCGGCATCACCAGGATCAGTGACAGCGTTTTGAACATCACATTGACCCCATACAGCAGCCCTTCCCAGGTCGCTGCCAGGCCGCCAATCAGCCACCAGTCCGCCGGGAAAGCAAAAAACGGATGCAGCTCCGCAGCCTCCAGCAGGCGCATCACCTGCGAATCATTGAAAAATGCATGCGTCAAGACCATAAAGATCAGGAAAGGCGACATGCCCGCCAATACCAGGGCAACATAGCCCTTCTTCACCCCCGCCGCAAAACACGCCGCCAGGATCAACACCGTCAGCACGGCTTGATAAATCGGATCATCCCACAGGAACGCCAGCAAGGTCACCACCAGCAGGATCAGCACCTTCGTGCGAAAATCAAGCCGGGTGAACAGCGAGTCTTTTTCGACCGTCTGGATCTTGTACGTGACCATGCTCACCCCCCTGCCTGTGACGCAAAACTGGCCGCTACCTCAGCCGGGGTGAGCGGGGTATGCAATCCAACCGCCTGCGCCAGCAGCACCGCCTGTGGCGGCGCAAGATAGGTTTGCCGCAGGACGTCCACCTGATGAAACGCCGTGCGAAGATCGGTATCCAGCAGGATACTGCCCTTGCCCATCACCACCGCCCGCCGGGCATAGTCCGGCAACAGATACAGGTGATGCGAGATCACCACGATCGTCTTCCCCTGCCGGTGCAGTTTGGCGCTCACTTTCAGGATCGCCTGCGCGCCCTGGTCATCCTGCCCGGTGGTCGGCTCATCAAAGATGACTACTTCCGGGTGCATTGCCAGAATCGCGGCGATCACCACCCGCGCCCGGTCGCCCTTGGGCAGCGAAAGCGGATGCGCCCCGCGCACCTGCGCCAATCCCATCTCCGTCAGGCTCTCTTCCGTGCGCTGGCGCACTTCGGATGCTGCATAGCCCAGGTTCTTCAAGGCAAAGCTGACCTCCTCCTCCACAGAGGAGGTGAATATCTGGTGGTCGGGATTTTGCGCCACGTATCCGATCCGGCCGGCCAGTTGGCTGACCGCAAAATTCCGCGTCGACTTTCCCGCAAACCGCACCTCGCCGCTTGTCGGCTGCAACAGATTGAGGAAATGCCGCGCCAGCGTGCTTTTCCCCGCCCCGTTCTGCCCCAGCAAGGCGACGAAGTCCCCTTTGCGCACCGACAGGTTCACGTCCCGCAGCACACTCGTCCCGTCAGGATACTGAAAGCACAGCTCCTCAGTTTCCAGGATGACCTCGCCCCGGGGCGCATCGTCTGGCAGAATGATCTCCGGCTCACAAATCGTCACGCGGCTTTGCAATGCCCGCATCGCGCGGATCCCGTCCTGCAGGCGCACCGGCACTTCATCCACCCGTACCCCCCGCTGGCGGATCTGCGCAAAGGTCTCCGCCACCTGCGGCGGACGCAGCACATTTTCCTTCAATAGATCAAAAGCAGTATACATCTCCTGCGGGCTGCCAAGGGCCTTCAATGTGCCGTCTGACAGCAGCGCCACCCGGTCGGCATATTCGGCCATCTCCTCAGCAGCATGTCCGGTCATCACCACCGTCAGGCCATACGCCGCCTGGAACTCCTTCAGCAATTGAAAAACGTCCTGCACCCCGTGCGGGTCAAGCTGTGAAGTCGGCTCATCCAGCACCAGCAGCCTGGGCCTTGCCGCCAGCGCCGCTGCAATCGCCAGGCGCTGCTTCTGCCCCAGTGACAACTCGTGCGGGTGCTTCTTCTCCATCCCCGACAGGCGCACCGCCGCCAGCATCACCGGGATGCGCGCCGTAATCTCCTCCCGCGGCGTTTTCAGATTCTCCAGCACGAAAGCAATCTCATTCTCCACCGACGTAGCCACCAGTTGGGATTCGGGGTCTTCAAACACCTCGCCCACCTGCACCGCCAGACGGCTGGTCGGCACATTCAGGGTATCCTCCCCTTCAATCTCCACGCTGCCAAAGAAGCGCCCGCCAAAGAACTGCGGCACCACCCCATTCAGGGCCAGGCACAGCGTCGTCTTGCCCGCACCGGTTGCGCCGATCACCGCCAGAAACTCCCCCCGCTGAATGGACAAATTCACATCCCGCAACGCGTACCCCGCACTGCGCGGATATTGGTAAGAAACCTCTTTGAACACCGCAATCGCTTTACTTTCCATATCCCTCATTATCCAATCAAACCGCCGCTTCGGCAAGCGCTATCTTCTGTTTGACAACAAAAAAGCCAGAAATATCCTGGCTTTCTACCCTCAATTGTCGTAACGACTTTAGTCGTTACCCTCCCTTAAACGCAAACTTCACAAGAACAAAACCTTCCCCACAAATCATACTCCCCTAAAACCCGGCATGCTCCGGCTTGACCAGCCCAATCGCCCGCAGCCCGGCAATCACCCCGCTGCCGATCACCACCCCCACCGCCGCCCGCACCAGATTCTCAAACGGGATGACCGGGATCAACGTCACCCACACCTCGGCAGGATAATTCTGCAAATGATAGATGGTCGCCGCCTGAATGACATGCGTGATCCCGTAGATCATCCACGTCCCCAGGGCCAGCCCCGCCATCACCCTCGGCAGCTTCGGACTGCGCAGCCATCCGGCGATCCACTTGCGGGTCGGCAGCACAAACAGCAGGATCGCTGACCAGTTAACAAACGTCACCGTCAGCACCACCCACGCCCCCACCCCGTTCAGGAAAATCGCCCGCCAGCCAAGATAAGCCAGCGCCAGCACGGCAACCGCCGCCACCGGCATCCACCAGTTCCTGCGCTTCTGCCCGACCACCATCGTCCCCGCCGCGAAGCTGGCGTACACACTGGTCACGATGCGCATCAACGGGATCGGCCCGGCCGTGTGCGGGGCCAGAAACACGCCCAGCAAGGCCCCCACCCCGGAGGCGATCCCCCCCGCCAGCGGCCCCAGCACCCAGCCCACCAGCCCCAACACCCCCTGGCTGAGCGGGAAACTCCCTCCCGAGCCAACGATCAGCGAAAACGGGATGAACGACAACGCCGTCACCACCGCCGCCATCACGATAATATACGCAATCGGCGCACCGTCAATTTGCGTGCTGCTCAACGAACGCACCTCGCGTTCACTGCCTTTGGGAAGGGTTGAATGGGTCATGGTCAGGTACTCCATTTCAAAATTGATTTCGACTATCGATTAGATGAGCACGATACCGGAAATCATACCATTGAAACAAAGGAATGCCATCGTGTGATAGATGATTTTCTGCTTACAGCTTTTCCAGCATTTGGTCGATATTGTCAAACCAGTAGCGCCGGTAGCCTTCAGCCAGGTATTGGCTGTCAGCGGTATAAAGGAAGACATGCACCCGAACGTTAAGGTCTCGATATTGGAAGATTTTCGGCCTGTCTTTCTCTTCAAACAGATTCCGGTAGCCATCTACTTTGTGTTCATATTCTGTCCGGCCTGTGCCCTTGGGGTCTACAAAAACGATGTGATACGCCTCGCCCTTCTTCAACCAGAAGATGAAATCCGGTTTGAAGTTGGCAATGCGGTTTTCGATAGGATAATAGTAGGGGATATTGATCTGGTCGGATTGTTCATCCACCCGGCTGAATAACCACCAGTCAAAATCCTTAAATTTGTTATCTTGTTTTTTCAGGTAGGTTTCCAGCTCTTGCAGGAAGCGCACTTCGCTTGCTACATGAATGATCGAGCGAATATAGGCGATCTTCTCATCCTTTGAAAGCAGCACCGGAATATAGTAATGCTTTTCAAGCCGTTTGATCTCCAGGCTTGCTCCTTCCGCATAAAAGGTCTCCGCATCCGGGTTGGCCTGCACGGTTTCCAGCAGTTCATCCAGTGTCATTTGCTGCGCTTCGTATTTACTTCTTGCTTCCCGGATGGTGTGCGCCGATTCGAGCACCCGTTGGATGCTCCGCTCCAGAGACCCGATCTCTTCCAGTGTCACTCTGATATGCCGGAAGTGATTGATCTCCTCTTCCAGTTCTTTGAACTGGTCAAATTCTTTGTTGTGAATAGAGAAGTAACCCAGCGCCTGACGGGTGAGTACCTCCAGGTTTTTGAACGGCCGGCCATCGGTGCGGAAGGTGTCTTGCGTGTTCTCCATGCTTTCGCGCAGGGCGGCTACCTGGGCGGGCTGGTAGTGGTCATGCAAGGCCAGAAAAACCCGGTCGTCGTCCACATAGGCCAGGTATCGCTGCAGCAGGGCCAGATTCTCCTCGGTGAGAGCAAACTTGGACAGGCTGCGGTTTTTGTAAAGGGGGACGTTACTGGATTGATAGACCGGCACGAGCAGCAGCTTACCGTTTATCGCTTCCTCGTTGAGCGCAAGGCTGATCTCGTGGAAGGCTGTTTTTTTGCTTTCCTGGTCCAGCTCGGAGATGACCACTTCCAGGGCTTCCCGGTTGGTGCCGAAGATGAACACGCTTTCTAATGGCAGGATATTATTCTTGACGGCGTCAAACAGGGCCGGATCGTTCAGTGCCCCGCTGGTGTGGAGCTCGCGCAGGCGCTTGCGCTGGTTGCGCAGCGGTTCGATGCGCACCCCCCGGCCCACAGATTGCAGGATGAATTTGCGCGCGTCGGTGCCGGTACCGATGTTGACGTACATGATCACATTCGGGCGGTTGGAATCCCAGCCTTCATAGAAACTGCGCGAGCCGAGCAGAATGTTGATATCCGAATCGGGTTGGTTAAGCCGGGCGAAATACCCCTCATCGGTTACCTGACGGTTGATCTCATAGCCGGTGAGTTCCTCTTTGAGCCACGCAGAGATGTCCCCGATGCGCACCAGGGCAAAAGGATCATCACTGGTCTTGAGCTTGAAAGCGACTTCCTTGCGGTTTGAGGGACGGGTCAGCACTTCGATCTCGCCGGGGCCATTGGCATTGAAGACCGCTTTCAGCAGGCTCGTCTGATCGATGTTGTAAAGCACATCCTGATGGATTTGGAGCGGCGTACGGCTTTCAAACAGGTATTCGGGCTGGTCACGCAGTTCCTGCAGCAGTTCGTTTTTGGCCTGCTCCCAGATTTGCTGATCAATATCTCCACTGCCAATCCGCACCAGCTCCCGAAAGAATAGTTTAAGGTCGGCGTCCTGGGTGTTGACGGAGTTGACCAGGGCCATCAGCAGGGGGCGGTGGTACAGGTCGGAGCGCACCTGGCGGACGCGCTGTTCAAACTGCCGCGTATAGGCCAGCATGATCAGCCCTTTGAGAATAATTTTCTGTTTTTCGTCGTCGCTGTAATCTTCGTTTCTTCTAAAAGCCCGCGTTTCCTGCTGCAGGATGGTGATGTGCTTCCCGTGGCCTTTGCGAATGAATTCGCTCAGGTTGTAGTTGGAAACGGTGCTGATGATGTCCCTGTCATCGGTGAAGGTGGCCGAGAAGTTGAACAGGAAGCCATTGCGGGAGAGGATCGAATAGATGTGCTGGCGCTTGGAGTCTTCCCGGTCGCCTTTGTGCGCTTCATCCAGCAGGATGTACCAGCCGCCATCGTTGTCATAGCTGCGGAAGTCGATGATTTTTTCTTTTTGCTCGTCGCTGAGGTTGTCGGAGCGGTAATAAAAGACGGTCAGCTCCTGATCATCCAGCAGGGTGGGCTGGGCATGTTTGGCGTCGGCATACTCGCGCAGCTCGCGCAGATGGATATGGAAGCTGCCCTGGTTGTTGAAGTCATCCACGTGTTTGTGCAACTGTGCCAGCAGATCGTCGCGGTGGGCCAGGACGAGAATATCATGGGCAGGCATCTCCCCCCGCCGGATCAGTTCCTGCAGAAGTTCAATCAGTTTGACGATCACCAGGGTTTTGCCGGAGCCGGTCGCCATCCAGAAGGACATGCGGTTGATGAACTGCACGTAAGGCAGGCTGTCACCGGTTTCGTCCGTTTCGTAAAAGCCTTCCAGCAGGCTGGTTACCTGCCGTCTGGCGCGGCTGGAACGGTCCAGCGGAATGTCCAGGTTTTGATCCAGTCCGAAGTCGCGGTACCACTGCAGATAGGCTTCTTTCAGGGCGGGTGTATCCGCAAGGTCAGCGTCCGAACCGTGATAATACTGCCACAGCGCCGCCAGGGCATTGCGCAGGGCAGTTTGCTGGTATTCCCACAGTTGCTTGCCGCGCGAAAAGGACGCCAGGTCAAAGGTCGACCAGTTGGCAGGCAGGCGGTCAGGGCGCAGGTTTTCGGCCAGCTCTTCCAGGTAAATGCGGGTCATTGAACTACCACCACACCAGGGGTTTGATCGTGTGCCAGTCGGGGTCGCTCAGACTCATCGTCTCGCCGTCTGCAAATTCAACCGTCTCGGCGGTGATGCGTTTGATCCACTTGCCGCGCAGGTTGGAGAGGGTTTCGGCCAGGTCGATGTCCGCATACAGACGTTCGGGATGGAAGTGCACCTGATCCTGTGCGGCGTCTATTTCTACAGAATCCAGCATTTTGGTGTCCCGCAGGAACACGTATTGGTGATAGGGGTCATCAAAGGGATTGTTAAACAGATCGGCGTCGGCATATCTGGCCCGGCGCAGGGCATCTTCGTATTGCTCCAGCTCGTAGTATTTGACAAAATGGCTCATCCCGCCTTCGTCTTTCTCAAACACCGGTTTGCCGTTCTTCCACTTGCTGCAGAAGGCAACTTTCTTGACGCGGGGCAGGAGGACCGTTTCAAAATGCTCGCCCATCTCGACCAGGATGTACTTGCGCTGGCCGTCATCGGAGCGGTTCAGGTTCATAATGGAATGAGCAGTAGTGCCTGATCCTGCGAAATAATCTGCAACTATTTGATTACTTGAAGAATCTGTTGCGGCACCGTTAGTTTTTTCATAAAGAGATACAGGATGGCAATAAGGAAATTCAAGACCTAATTTATCAACGTCCATTTTTCCACGACTTGCATCTCGGATAACTGATGAAATTTGTCGTTTAGATTCTTTGGTTAAAAATACCTTTCTGCGAGGTTGACCAGTCTCATCATCGCCAAAGATTATTTCATTTCTACTTTGCATTACTTGAAGAGTTTCAGGTGTTCGTGAAAATCCATTTGAAGGAATAGGGCAAGGTTTTTTTGTCTTCGGGTGTAGAAGTGGAATAAAGAATTTCTTATCTTTTCGTGGCTCAGGTGCTCCTAGGCTAACACTTTGAAAAATTCGTCCGTCTTCATCAAGATATCGATATGCTTTTTCGCCACCACTTAACTCAGAATTGTTGTTAATCCATTTTAAAAAATCTTTTTGGGCTTGTTCTGTTGTACCACCATGCTTCTTAATAATTTTTTTAACATTTTGTAATATTGACAAGATACTATCATTTCGTAAATATATAGATGATGTTTGATGTGAGCACCAAATAATATATTCATGTTGTGTTGCAATACCTTTTCGCCCAAGCATGGGGTTCTTTTTATCCCATATTATAGTTCCTACATGAGGAATAGAGTATTTGTCAAATAATAATTTCAAACGTTCGTATTCATTTTCATCAATATGACATAAAAATGAGCCATCATTTGACAGCAATGGCAAACTACATGCAATCCGATTTTCCATCATTGTTAGCCAGCTCGAATGCAAATATGTATTTGCATATAAAAAACCACTAGTTTCAGTATTGTAAGGCGGATCTATATGAATCGCTTTTACTCGCCCTCGAAACTTTGGCAGCATCGTATTAAGAGCCTGATAGTTCTCGCTGTGTACCAGCCAGCCATCGAGGGCGGCATCCAGGTCATCGAATAACGCCAGCATCTCCAATTCAAGATCGGGGAAGTGGCGCGTGTCCAGGGGCAGGTGCTGGTATTGGGGGTGAAGCGGAGCGCCGGTAAGGTCTGGCGTAGTAATAAGCTCCAGCTTGAAGCCTTTCTCAATCATGCCCAGGGCCTGCCATTCGGCAAGCTGGGCGGCCATCCCGGGATGGGCTTTGATCTTCTTCCACAGGTCCGCGGCGGGCAGGATATGATCCAGGGTGAGGATGTAGTGGCTGTTGCGCACAAATTTGGGTTTGTTCCATACTTTGACCAATTCATCTTCAAACTGGCTGATGAAATCAATCACCTTGAAAGCAATCGCCTTGAGGGTTTGCAGTTGGGCCAGGCGTTCCGCGTCCCACACATTCTTGCCCGCAAACAGATACTGGTACATCCACAATTCGAATTGTTCCTGCAAAAAGGCACGGGCGTTCTTGTTGATGAAGTAATCCACCTCGCTTTGTTTTTCAAAAACGCGCATGGCCTGGTTGAGGGTCTCGTCGTCCAGCTCGTGGCCCGCCTGTTTGGCCGCCCGCAGGATGTCATCCACTTTGGTGACGCGTCCCCGTTCCGAGTAAGCCACATCAAAGACCAGCGTTCCGTCCTCCGCAGCATGACGAAAACCAAAGATCACCTGGCGCTTTTCGTTCGCCTTCTTTAATTCCATGTCTTTGGCATCAAAGAAGAACCTGACCCCGTTCACTTCTACATTCAGGCTGGTGAAAATGCGGTCGGTTTTGACGTAGTACAGCATGTGCGTCTTCCAGAAGAGGATTACGTCGCGGTCATCGGTATAAACCTGTTCGTAGACCTTCTGGTGCAGGGGAGTATAGCGAAAGTAGATCGAGCCGCTTTCGCTGAAATAGCGTTGGAAAAAGGTGTGCAGCTTGTCGAAAAGTTCTTCGCGAAAACCCGGGAAGGGCTGCAGGGCGGCTTCAATATCCTGCTGCAATTGCGGAAAGACCCCCTCGGTGTAGTAGCGGGATTTAATGTGCATCAGGTTGATGTAGCCGGAATCGCCTTCCACTTTGGCACCCACGAAAATGTCATTGAGCGCGGCGAAGAATTGTTTTTCGAATTTTTGGGGGTCCCTCATGGTTTCCATCCTCTTGATATGGGCTAAAAGCAATTATAACCTTATTCCCCTCCCTCAATCCCCCGATCCATCATCCCCCTCCCCACCCCCAACATAACCCGAGAGATCCCTGAACATCCCGACCAGCTCCTCGCGATACAGGTTTTTATACCCCAGCGCGTTCACCGATTCGGCCATCTGAAAATAGCTCTGGCACACATAACTGACCTGCTCGGGTTTTCGTTTTTGGGTGTAATAATCACACAGGCGCAGGTACGGGAGCGGATCGTCAAATTGAGAGTCAACCAGCTGCCAGTACAGATTAATCGCATCCTCCTTTTTGCCCTGTTTTTCAAACAGTGATGCGTCTCCTTGCAAATTGTACAGCTGGCTCTGGATGCGGTCCATCTCGTCAATATACGGACGGGTTGAAACATCCTCCGGGATGACCCGCAGGGTTTTCATAATTTTGTAATAACGGATGCCGGGTTTGGCTTCTTTGTAAATCTCTTGCGCCGGCAAGAGATCAGGCATGTAGGTTGGCATAGGATCGGTTTGCCCTTTCAGTATTTTGGTTTTGAGGAAATACACACTCCATCCTTAATTGTACAAAATACCAGGCATCAAAACAGGCTAACTTTTCCCGTCAAACCGCCAAACCCGTCCGCGCAGCACAAAATGCCCTGGCAGCAGCAAACCAACCCATCAGGATTACCACCGCCGGGGGGACCTGTCTGTCAGAAAAAGCTGCTTTACTTCTTTTTCTTATCTTTTTTCTTATCTTTCTTCTTATCCTTTTTGTCCTTCTTATCCTTCTTGTCTTTCTTATCCTTCTTCTTTTCAGCATCTTTGTCTTTGGGTTTGTCTTTCAGTTTTTCCTCAACCTTGTCATCTTTTTTCTTTGGGGATTTTTTGTCTGCCATTATCAGCTCCTTGTCTTTCTGTATCGCAATAGGGTGCGACCAGATACTATCAGTATAGCAAGCTTTAACCCTTTACAGGTACAAAAAAGCCCCTCCAGGCATGCGGCGCTGCCGGTTTGCCTGCTCCCATTTTCATCCGCACAAAAATCTGGTATCTTTGTACTAAACCATCTTCGAGAATTACCCTACCCCGACAGGACAAGTATGCTTCGGCTTACCCATCTCAAACTGGCACTCGATCACCCCCAAAGCGATTTGGAAACTGCGATCCTCAAAAAGCTGGGCATCCCGCCGAAAGACCTGCTCGGCTATACCATCTTTAAACGCAGCTATGACGCCCGCAGAAAAAACGACATCAAACTGATCTATACCCTGCATGTGAAGGTCAGGGGAGAAAAAGACATTCTGCGGCGAAAACACGGGGACAACACCATCCAGCCTGCCCCGGATACAGCGTACAAATTTGTCGCCCAGGCGCCGGATGGTTTCGCGCAGCGCCCCCTGATCATCGGCAGCGGCCCGTGCGGCCTGTTTGCCGGATTGCTCCTCGCGCAGATGGGCTTTGCCCCGATCCTCCTCGAACGCGGTAAACCCGTGCGGGAACGCACCGCAGACACCTTCGGATTTTGGAATCAGGGCGAACTGCACCCCGAATCGAATGTCCAGTTTGGCGAAGGCGGGGCCGGCACCTTCTCGGATGGCAAACTCCACACCCAGATCAAAGATAAAGCCCACCTCGGCCGCAAAGTCCTCACCGAGTTGGTGGCCGCCGGCGCGCCCGAAGAGATCCTCTATATCAGCAAACCCCATATCGGCACGCTCAAACTGGTCAGGATCATCGAAAAGATGCGCAATACCATCCAGTCCCTCGGCGGCGAATTCCTTTTCCAAAGCAGGGTCGATGATCTGCTTATCGAAGCAGGACAGGTGCGCGGAGTGACCCTGGCCGATGGCGAAACCCTCCGCAGCGATCATGTCATCCTGGCGATCGGCCACAGTGCGCGCGACACCTTTCGCATGCTCGCTCAGCGGGGTGTACAAATCGAGGCCAAGCCTTTCTCCATCGGCTTGCGCATCGAACATCCCCAAACGATGATCGATGCCTGCCGTTTTGGAGAGAATGCCGGTCATCCCATCCTCGGCGCCGCGGACTACAAACTGGTACACCACAGCCGCAACGGCCGCACCGTTTACAGCTTTTGCATGTGTCCCGGCGGCACCGTCCTGGCCGCCGCTTCTGAACCCGGCACGGTCGTCACCAACGGGATGAGCCAATATTCCCGCAATGCGGGCAACGCCAACAGCGCCCTCGTGGTCGAGGTCTTCCCGACAGATTACCCGGAAAATCCGCTGGCCGGGATCGATTTCCAGCACAAATGGGAAAAACGCGCTTTCGAACTCGGCGGCGGTACCTATGATGCGCCTGCGCAGTTGGTCAGCGATTTTCTGGCCGGCCGTCCGTCAACCGCATTGGGATCTGTTCAGCCTTCCTATAAACCCGGCATTCACCTTACCGACCTCAGCACCAGCCTGCCCGAATATGTCATCACCGCCCTCCGGGAAGCCCTGCCCGTCTTTGCCCAACACATCCCCGGATTTGCCATGGCAGACGCTGTCCTGACCGGCGTAGAAACCCGCACCTCTTCCCCCATCCGCATCCTGCGCGGCACAGATTTCCAGAGCGTCAACCTCCCCGGACTTTACCCGGCAGGCGAAGGCTCTGGCTATGCGGGCGGCATCCTCTCCTCCGCCGTGGATGGCATCAAGGCAGCGGAAGCCGTCGCGCTCAGCATCGTCAAAGCCGCTCAGCCTCAGTAAACCCCGCGCAACCTGCACAACATTCACCTGCCCACCAGAAACGGATGCTTTGGAAAAACACCAACCCACACTGCGCCAGCCTTCATTCTTACCACACGCAGGGTACGTTAGCGTGCTTTACCCTATCAGGTATTTCATCCGCAACGCACCAACAAACCACCCCCGCACAAACTTCCCTCACCCAGTAGAAACGGGTGCGTTGGAAAAACACCAATGCACACTACAGATCGCTGCTGGTACTCGTAGCCGCCATCCTGGCCCTCGTAGGGTGCGTTCGCTTTTGAACGCACCAACAACCACCCCCGCGCACAAACTTCCCCCACCCAGCAGAGACTGGTGCGTTGGAAAAACACCAACGCACCCTACAAATCGCTCCAGTAGGGTGCGTTCATACCTGGACACCCCAACCACCACCATTGCATAGGCAAGCCTTCCAGCCCAAGCTTCCCATACAGAACGGGAACGCACCAGCCAGCATCCCCCCCCACTCAGCATAAATTGGTGTGTTGGAAAAACACCAACGCACCCTACAAATCACTCCAGGCAGATTCGGATATCATCCCCTTACGGGGACTCACGTTTTTACTAACAAAAAAATCGCCGCTTCTTAAGCGGCGATTTCAGGTGCCTCCAGGGAGATTCGAACTCCCGTTTTAGCCTTGAAAGGGCTGCGTCCTAGTCCCCTAGACGATGGAGGCATTACTTAACGGCCTGAATTTTACCATCTCCACCTATACAGGTCAAGCAATTCATCAAATTGATTTCCGCTAAAACAAATGATCCTGTTCTGCTGCCCGCTCCACGCAGTCAGGTGAATCATTGGCGGGAGAATTGACCGCCCGGGAGACCGCATACGCCCCAAGAAAACCCTCCTGTACGGGCACCAGCAGCGCCTGCAAGTCCTGCACAGCCTCTCTCGTCAGCCACGCCCAGCGTGCCGTCTCCTCCAGAATGACCGGCATGCGGTCATGCACCGGCCGCACTACCTCATTCGCCGGGCAGGTCAGGATCGTGCAGCTCCGCAGCGGCTTGCCCTCTGCATTCTCCCATTCGTCCCACAGCCCGGCAAACGTGAACGGTGCATGGTCTTTTTCGTGAAAATAATACGGCACAGACGGTACGCCCCGCCCGCCTGGTTTCAGCCACTCATAGAACCCATCCGCCAGGACCAGACACCTGCGCCTCTTGAAAGCGCTGCGGAAGGCCGGTTTTTCTGCTGCCGTTTCCGCGCGGGCATTGATCAGCCGGTTGCCGATCTCAGGCGACTTCGCCCAGAACGGCACCAGCCCCCAGCGCATCCAGCTGACATCGCGCGACGCAGCGTCCATCACCACTGCCACCGGCTGCGAAGGCGCCACATTGAACCGCGGCTGCCAGTCGTCCGGCATCTTACCCAGCCCAAGCTGTAACTGCACCGCCCCTGCTTCCAACGTCATCGTAAATCGTCCGCACATGATTGATCCTTATCAAGAAAATAGGCTTGCATTCATTATAGCGATGATTTCACCTCTTACCAGCATTTCTTTGCGGCTTTGCGACCTTGCGTCAGATGAAAATAAATTCCCTGCTCACCGATCCGCCCATTCCCCTCCGCCTGCATTATAATTGCCCTATTCTTTTTCAACAGGGAGCTGGAAAACTGGCTTTATGAAATCTCATCTGTCATCTCGCTTCTCACTGCTTATTCTCCTGATTATTTCGATCCTCTGCGCAGGATGCACCCCTCAGGAAGCTCCTTCGCCCACCCCGGTCAGCACAATAACCGTCCAGGATGCAATCTTTCCCGTCCCAACCATGACACCCCTCCCGCTCCAACCCCTGCTCTATCTTGATCCGGCAGTGCCCGCCTTCTATCGCGAGGGCATCCACTACCCGCCTGACTGGAAGCTGTCTACTGACCGCGAATCGGCCGATATCGCCATCACCATCACTGCCCGGCAGCCCCACACCCGGTTGGTATATGCCCTTGCCGCCCCCTTCAACACAGTCGAAGACACCATTTCCAGTACGGATTTGCAAGCCATCTGGCAAGGCAGCCCGGCAACAAATACCCCCCTGCAAAACATCCTCGTCTCGCGCCCCACCTCCCACGCTTTTGAAGCCATCTGGGGCCCTGCCTCCCGGAACGTCACCCTCCTCAATCCGGACCAGTTCTCACAGCGCGCCTGGCGCAAGGAAAACCACTGGGCGATCATGCCCTTCCAGGAACTTGACCCGCAGTGGAAAGTGATTGAAGTCGACGGGCAATCCCCCATCCATAAAGGCTTTGACCCCGCCGCCTACCCCCTGACCATCCCCGTTGCCATCCAGTCTGCCGCCGAAATCCCGGCTGCCCTGACAGAACAAATTAGCCTGCCCCCTGCCAACTACGACCCCGCTCTGCTCGTCACCGTCAACCTGACCGGCGTTACCGCCCTGGTGCGCGCGACCGCCGCCATGATGGAACTGCGCGGCATGACTTACCCCGCCACCGACATCCGCGACATCCTCATCGAAGCAGACATCACCCACATCAACAACGAAGTGCCCTTCACCCCCTCCTGCCCCATTCCAACCGGAGTCAATACCAACCTCGTCTTTTGCAGCCGTCCCGTCTATATTGAACTGCTGGAAGACGTGGGCACAGACGTGGTAGAGCTGGCGGGAGATCATTTTCAGGACTGGGGCGCGGATGCCATGCTGTACACGCTGGACATGTACAACGAACGCGGCTGGCAATATTATGGCGGCGGTGAAAACATCGCAGACGCTCAACAGCCTGCTTTCTTCGACATTAACGGCACCAAAATTGCCTTCCTCGGCTGCAATGCCAAACCCCCGGGCTACGCCGGCGCCAGCGAGACCAGCCCGGGCGCCATCCACTGCGACATGGACTGGATGGCCGCGAAAGTGACCGAGCTCAGCCGGCAGGGCTACCTGACCATCGTTACCTTCCAGCACCTGGAATACTACAGCTACAGGATCCACCCCATCCTGCAGGAGGACTTCCGCAAGATGGCAGATGCCGGCGCCGTCATCGTCAGCGGCAGCCAGGCGCACCAACCCCAGGCAATTGAACTGTACAAAAACAGCTTTCTGCATTACGGCCTCGGCAACCTCTTCTTTGACCAATACTACGAAAGCGAAGAGACGCGCCAGGCATTCATCGACCGCCACGTGTTCTATAATGGCAAATACATTGCTACCGAACTGCTCACCATCGAATTTACCGACTACGCCCACTCCCAACCCATGGCGCTGGAAAGCAGGCAGTCCCTGCTGGAAACTGTCTTTAATGAAAGCCTCTGGGATTGGGATTAGCTTTTTTCGTAGGGACAGGGTTACCCATTCAGGCACATTGTCCAACCTGTCCGCTTACTGATGGAAATCAACAAACGGAATTTTCATCAACATCATTTTCTAAACCACCACAAGGAGAACTCATGGGACTGAAACCCGACCACTGGATTGCAAAAATGGCACATGAACAAGGAATGATCGAACCGTTTGAAGACCAGCAGGTTCGCGATGGCGTCGTGTCCTACGGCGTATCTTCCTACGGCTACGATGTGCGCGTAACGGACGAATTCAAGATCTTCACCAATGTTTTTTCTGCCACGGTAGACCCCAAAGCCTTCGACACCCGCTCGATGATCGACTTCAAAGGTGACGTATGCATCATCCCCCCCAACTCCTTCGCCCTCGCCCGCACCGTGGAATACTTCCGCATCCCGCGTAAAGTCCTCACCATTTGCCTGGGAAAAAGCACCTACGCCCGCTGCGGGATCATCGTCAACGTGACCCCCTTCGAGCCGGAGTGGGAAGGCTACGTGACCCTTGAAATCTCCAACACGACCCCCTTGCCTGCCAAAATTTACGCCAATGAAGGCATCGCCCAGGTACTCTTCTTTGAAGCGGATGAAACCTGTACCACCTCCTATGCCGACAAAAAAGGCAAATACCAGCACCAGCAAACCATCCTGCTGCCCAGGTTGTAATCCCTCAAACCCGCACGCTGGAGCCGCTGCCGGTATAACATAACCCGCCCTGGAGCCGCTGCCGATATAACATAACCCGCCCTGGAGCCACCGCCGATATAACATAACCCGCCCTGGAGCCGCTGCCGATATAACATAACCCGCCCTGGAGCCGCTGCCGATATAACATAACCGCCCTGGAGCCACCGCCGATTTAACACAACCCGCCCTGGAGCCGCTGCCGGTATAACACAACCCGCACCCTGAGCTTGTCGAAGGGTACGGGTTGTGTCCTTTATAACAGAGAAAACTGCCCGGCAAACATACACCGCATTCATTTTTCCATAGTGAATGAGGAATGGCGCATCATAAACGAATCGCCTTCACTTCTCCCCGCCAGGCAGCAAACACATCGCCGTTCTGCCGCCACACAGCCATCCCCTCCAGAAATTCCGGCCAGGAATCCCCATCCACAAAATTCCTGAACAGGTATCCAGCCAGAACACCCAAAACGGAATCATGGGTTACAAAAATATTCAGACCGTGCTGTCTGGTCGGGAATTGGGTCAGATAATCCATCACATCCACCACCTCGTCGGGCAGTGCATGCGCAAACAAATGCTCCCGGCGGGTATGCCATAAATCATCCGTATAGGTATAGGTAAACCGCGGTTCAAGCCGCACATCGCCTTGCCTGCGCGCCCCCCGGCCAATCGCGGCAGCCGTTTCCACGCAGCGGCCAATCTCGCTGCTTTCCAAACCATCCAAACGATAATTCTTCGCCAGCACAGCCCCAAACTCTTCGGCTACACGAATTCCTTCAGGTGTTAACGGCGCACTCGGCACATCGTCTGCCTTCAATATCGGATACCGCACCGAATGACGCACCACCAGATTCACCGCCTGCCCTTGCGGCACGCTTTCCAATACCTTTATTGTCGGTTCATAAACTGCCATGCTCTACTCCAATACGATAAATTTTTTTTCATTTTGTTACATACAGCCAGGGCTCAAATTTGCTTGAGCCCTGGCATTTTGTGGAGATGGCGGGAATCGAACCCGCGTCCGAAAGATTCGACCACCGAATATCTACGAGCGTAGCTGGTTTTTGATTTCGCAGGACACAGGCATTACCAGCAAACCTGTGAACCGCCAGTCGCTAAGACCCGAAAGTCCTCTTTTGCACAGCCCACGACAAACTGCACAGCATTCCGGCTTTGTATCGCCCGGCTCCACCACCGGCCGGAAATCGGGGTGGGCGGACGTCACCTGCTAGAGGTGATTAGCTGTAGTCACTCACCTTAGGCGGCGAGGGGCATAGCAGCATATGAAGTGCGATTGTTGGCACTTAATGTTTTTGTGCGGATTTTTCGAGTTCGGCACCTCTCGGCTCGCAATTCGGGACCAGCCTCCCCCGTCGAAGCCTGTCATCCCCATTGCCCTTTCATTATAACCGAATTTGTCCTATTTTTGAAGCCCTCAAATTCTGGCTCATAAAAAACAAGGCAATTCAGGACTCATTTAGAGTATACTTGTATCCGTATTTAATGAGATGAACAATAATCCAACAGACCGCTCCAAAATTCTGTTGAAAAGGCTAAATTATCGGGTAAACCACAAAATCCACAAGGAAGGAGGTGACGCCATGATTTCGATCATGAAGACTACTCACGTTGGCTTGGAAAAAATGCAAGAGGTCACCTCAGGCTGTTGGATCAATGTTGTGGAACCAGATGCCCACGAAATCAAAACACTGACCGATTTGGGCATTCCCCGCGACTTTATCACCTATCCTTTGGATATGGACGAACGCTCCCGTGCCGAAAGAGAAGACGAAGGCAATTTGCTCATCGTTTTGCGCGTCCCCTATTTCCAGGGCACCAACGCCGACGTGCCCTACATCACTCTGCCGCTGGGTATCATTGTTAAAGATGACTACATCATCACCGTCTGCCGCATCCAGCATGAGATCATCCAGCGCTTCGCCGATGGCATTGAACGTAATTTCGCCACCCAAAAACGCAACCGTTTTCTCCTCCAAATCATGCTCAAATCTGCCTCCACCTACCTCGCCGATGTCCGCAAAATTGACAAAACAGTGGAAACGCTGGAAGACCAGCTTGAAAAATCCATGCAAAACAAAGGCGTGCTCGAATTGCTCAAATACAAAAAAAGTCTCGTCTATTTCACCACCGCTCTGGTAGCCAACGAGTCAATGCTCGAACGCCTCAACCGCAGCCAGGACCTCACCATGTACGCCGAGGACGAGGACTTGCTGGAAGATGTCATGACCGAATATCAGCAGGCCATCCAGATGACCAACATCTCCCACGACATTCTCACCTCCATGATGGGCGCCTTTGGCTCGATCATCTCCAACAACCTGAATGCAGTGATGAAATTCCTCGCCTCGGTAACCATTGTCCTCAGCATCCCCACCCTCATTTCCAGCTATTTCGGCATGAACGTCCCCCTGCCGTTTGAACACTCACCTTACGGCCATCTGATCATTCTGTTCGGTTCCGTTCTCATCTCGATTTTTATCGTGGCATTCTTCACCAAAAGAGATTGGTTCTAATCCGGATACAATTTCACGCAAAAGAAACCCGGTTGCATTAATTTTTACGATGGGATAAGATTGTTTTGAATGCGTCAAAGAAAATGCTCATGGACTCCGCAATGATGATTGAGTATCAGAATGTCTGACAGACCCATTGTCCAAACAAGAATTCTACCTCCCCGGCGGCGGAATGATCTTTTAACCCGCCAGCGATTGCTGGATTCCATGTTTGAACTTTTGGAAAAAAAACTTGTCCTGATCATCGCGCCAGCTGGTTATGGCAAGACTTCCCTGCTGGTAGATTTCCTCGATGTACTCGAGTTCCCTGTCTGCTGGTACTCCATCAGCGCGCATGACCAGGATCCCCTGCGCTTCTTTGCCCACTTCATTGCCTCCATTCAACAGCAATTTCCCCACTTCGGGCAAAGTTCTTTGACAGCCTTGCATAACGCTTCGGAAGGCACACTTGATCTGCATTACCTTGTTTCAACAATGATCAATGACGCCTATGAGAATATCACAGAACATTTCACCATTACCCTGGAAGATTTCCATCTTGTTGACGATGTAGAACCCATCAGCGAATTTGTCTCCGACTTCATTCAGGGCGTGGATGATAACTGTACTGTCATCATCACATCCCGCAAGCTGCTATCCCTGCCGGACATGCCCCTTCTTGTCGCACGAAACATGGTGGGCGGCATCAGTTATGAAGAATTGATATTTACACCTGAAGACATTCAGCAGCTCTATTTGCAAAACCAGCAGCAATCCCTGCCCATTGAAACTGCAAAATCTTTTTATGATCAGACAGAGGGTTGGGTGACTGGTCTGCTTCTATCCAGCCAGATCAATGAATACTTGTGTACCTCCCAATCCGTGGTTAGCCGGGTTTCAGGCATTGGCGTAGAAGATTATTTTGACGCTTTACTGGCCCAACAGCCTGCCCGCATTCAAGACTTCCTCCTACGCACCTCCCTGCTTGAAGAATTTAATGAAGACCACTGCCGCCTGATTATTGAACCTGCACTGGACTTGACCGAAATAAACTGGCAGACGTTGATGGAATACACCATCCAGCGCAATCTGTTCGTCATGCCGGTCGGGCTGGATGGTAACTGGCTGCGCTACCACCGTATTTTTCTGGATTTTCTGCAAAAACGTATTCAGGAAACGCGCCCGGATGAGGTAAAAAAAATCCAGGTTCATCTGGCCCAGGTTTACACCACCCAACAGGAATGGGAGCTGGCCTATGCCATCTATCAACAACTTGGAGATGAGCAGGCCGTTTTGCAGTTGATCGAAAATGCCGGCCCACAGTTAATCGCCAGCGGCAGACTGGAACTACTCAACACCTGGCTTTCTGCCCTGACCGATGATATCAGGCATCAGCACCCCGTCCTTCTATCGCTATACGCAACCACACTCGGCATACAGGGCAATCCCCAAGAAAGCATCGTATTATTTAATCAAGCCATTGATACGATGCAATATCCCCAGGACAAACTCTATATTATTCGCTCACTCATACGCCGCGCCACAGCCTACCGCATGCTGGGCAATCTTGAAGCAGCCCGCAGTGATGCAAATCAGGTGTTATCCCTGATTGAAAATGACGGAGAACTGACCAGTTTCCAGGCTGAAGCCCTGCGTTCCAAAGGCGTCAGCCTGTTTCAGGAAGGCGCATATCATGACGCTGTTGCTGTACTTTATGAGTCACTGACCGCATTTCAATCTGCGGGAGATGAACATCAGCAATCTATCCTGTCCATGGAAATCGGTGTTGTCGAACAAGCCCGCGGCAGATATGAAAAAGCAGAAGAAATGTACCTCCAGGCGCGTGAGTACTGGGAAAGAACCGCAAACTCAGTCTGGCTTGCCAATTTGATGAATAACCTGGGCGTCCTTCAGCAGCTGATCGGAGAATATGAAATGGCTGGCGCCTCTTTCGAGCAAGCCTATCACCATGCCAAAGTCAGCGGATTTGCCCGTATGCAGGCCTACACCCTGACCGGCATCGGCGACATCTACCGCGAGATAGAATCCATGGATGAAGCGCTTGTTGCTTACCAGCAGGCACGGCCAATTGCCGAAATGATCAATGAACGCTTCCTGCTCACCTATCTGGATTTGGAAGAAGCCGCCATTGCCTCCCGCGATAATGACCAACACCTCGCCGCTGACTATCTGCATTCCGCTATCGGCAGAGCAGAAACTTCTGGCAGCCCCCTGGAAAAACACATTGCTAAACTGGAATGGAATGGCTTTCTGTTGTGGACAGGCCAGGCCGGCAAAGCCCTCGATAATTTGCTTAAAGACGCCGCATATTTTTCTAAAGAAGGCCACCAGTATCAGGTGGAAAAATCAACCCTCTATCTGGCAATTGCCTGTATTAACAGCGGACAGCTTGAAAAAGCGGAGGAATATTTCATCAAGATCCTTGCTTCCTCCTCAAATTTCATAAAACGAAGTCCGCTCATCGCCAGTGGATGGGGCATCAAGGATACCCTGCTTGCCCTCTCCCAGACCCGTGATGCCAGCCCGCAAATGCTTGAACTGGCACGCCGCATTGAAGAATTTGACCAACGCGTCCCCAACATCCGTAAAGAGCTGCGGAAGTATGCCGGCGCTGTGCCGCTTGCCCCGCCCAGACTTCATATTCAAGCTTTGGGAAAAATGCAGGTACACCTGAATGAAAAAATTATCACCAACACGGACTGGAAAACAATCATTTCCCGCAATCTCTTCTTTCTCCTCCTCGCCCATCCCGAAGGATTGAACAAAGATCAGATTGGCCTTTATTTCTGGCCGGATGCCTCTCCCTCCGAAATTAAATTTCGCATCAAAAATGCGATTTACCGCATGCGTCACGCTGTCGGCAAAGACGCCGTCGTTTTACAGGAAGAATACTACACCTTCAATCATACGATTGATTATGAATATGACCTGGAAAACTTCCAAAAAGAGATCGCGCTGGCTCGCAATAGTGCTGAACCCGAACGTGCCATCGATCATCTGATTCAGGCCATTAAATATTATCAAGGCCCCTTCCTACCAGAACTCGAAGATAGCTGGATCATTACAGCTCGCGAACATCTCCACCAAAACTATCTGGACATTCTGATGAAATTAGCTGGACACTTTCTCGGTGAAAAGAGTTTTGTCAAAGCCATGCACTACAGCCAGCTCGCCATCAACGCCGATCCCTGTTTTGAATCCGCCTACCGGATGACGATGCGCATCCATGCCGCCCAGGGCAACCGCGTGGGTGTCGTCCGTCAATACGAAAAATGCAAGAATGTGTTAATGAAGGAGATAGAAGTCCCCCCTTCCCCCAAAACACATGACCTTTACCTCTCTCTGACCCGCTAAAATCACCCCGAATTCACCCCATTTTCAAAAAAGTCGGCATTTATCCCGGCTTTTTTGTGTTTTTAACCAAATTGATCCCGTTATGAGACCGTTTTGATGCCTGTTATGAGACCGCTATTTGTAATAATGAGTATACAGATTGTTCATTCACTATTTAACTAAGGAGAATTCACATGAAACAGACCATTCAGAAAATCGCCATCTTCACTTCCCCTGCTTCCGTTGGCGGCTTCGGCGGATAGCATATCCCGCTCGCGAATTCATTAATCAAAGAATATCAACCACTTTAATACAAGGAGAAATCAATCATGAAACAGACCATCCAGAAAATCGCCATCTTCACTTCCCCTGCTTCCGTTGGCGGCTTCGGCGGATAGCATATCCCGCTCGCGAATTCATTAATCAAAGAATATCAACCACTTTAATACAAGGAGAAATCAATCATGAAACAGACCATCCAGAAAATCGCCATCTTCACTTCCCCCGCTTCCGTTGGCGGCTTCGGCGGATAACACATCCCGCCTACGAATTCATTAATCAAAGAATATCAATCACTTTAATACAAGGAGAAATCTATCATGAAACAGACCATCCAGAAAATCGCCATCTTCACTTCCCCCGCTTCCGTTGGCGGCTTCGGCGGATAACACATCCCGCCTACGAATTCATTATCAAAGAATATCAATCACTTTAATACAAGGAGAAATCAATTATGAAACAGACCATCCAGAAAACCACCATTTACACATCCCCCGCTTCCGTTGGCGGCTTTGGCGGGTAAGATGAATGGCCTCAGAGCCTCCACAAAGGAAAGATCGTAAATTTATTGCTCGTTTTCCTTTTCTGATCTCTTGGCGGTTCCATTACTGAAAACAAGGAGTATCGCAATGACTTTTATGAACACCCCCAACCGGATCATGTCCGAACCAGACAAAGCATTTTCGGAAAATTGCCTGAACTGGCAGCGAGAGAATCCCTGTCAGAAAGAATACAGCAGATTGTTAACCGCAGCTGTGGTTAACGCAAATTTCAGAAAATTGCTGCTCACCAATCCAGCCCAGGCCCTGAAGGCCGGATATTGCGAAGAAACCTTTCGCTTCTCTCATGAAGAAATCCAGCGCATGAGCAATATTCAGGCCACCTCATTGGCTGACTTTGCCGAACAGTTAATCCAGCACAAAACTCAGGTTCCGCAATATCTAAATTGTTAATACCCTTTAAATGATTATTGTTTGCGTTCAGGGGAAGCCCTCTGCCACATGATTACAGGAATATAAATGAAACATGCCAGAGTATAACGATTTCACCACACCCAGGGATGACAGGTTGTATTTTGGTAATAAATTACTGGAATACGATGACCATCCCTCCAATTTCACCACCCTGCAATTCCTTATCAGTTCAGAGATTGCCGATATTTTGCTGTTCAGGCAGGACCCAGTCCCTCACACTTCAAAAACCTGCCAGATCGATTCGATTGCCAATGTTGCCCGGCTGGCTGCCACAGCCGTACATCATCCACCGCTCAACAAAGACCTGGAAAAGAAATACATCCAGCTTGTCTACTCGCTTGTCGCCGTCATTGACGCTTGTGATTCAAGCACCATCCGCCATGGGCCGCGCACTGGTCGCGTAGCGCTGCTCATCAGTCAGGCAATGGGACTATCCAAACAGGAATGTAACGACATCCACATCGCCGGCATTCTGCATGACATCGGCAAAATCGGCATCCCCGAAAGGATCTTGACGAAATCGGGCAAACTGACCCCTCAGGAATGGCATTCCATGCGGCAGCATCCCCTGCTGGGTTCACAAATCCTCACCCCCATTTCTGGATTCAAGAAAATTGCCGAACTGGTAAAAACACATCACGAAAAATATAACGGCAGGGGTTATCCTTGCGGCCTGAGCGGCGAAGAAATCCCGCTCGGCGGCCGGATTCTTGCCGTCACCGATGCCTTCACCACCATGACAGACGGCAGAATTTACCGCCAGCCGCTTACCCTGGATGAAGCCACCACAGAACTGAAAGTTTGCGCCGGCACACATTTTGACCCGGCGGTTGTTCCTGCAGCACTGGAAGTCATCTCGCAAGGCAAAGTATAAGTTCGGCTCACCGGCTCAACCCACCCTTTCTGCCTGTGAATCGTTTTTCCTTCTGATCGAGCAGCCACCCTGGTCATTCATGACTGGGGTGGCTGTGTTCAGGGCAATCCCACACAGACCGCCCCATCTCCATCAGTGTCCAGGCCAGACCAGTTATTCCCCCCACAGCTATTGAAACAGGCCTGGGCCGCATCATGGGTAGCAAAATCTGCACAATCGTACACCCATTCACAATTACACGTGCCGTCCGCAATCGGGTTGGCGCCCGGCGGCGGCTCCAGTGTCGGCAGAATCATCGGAACCAGCGTTCTGGTAGGGAAGGAAGTCTGCGTTGGCGCAAAGGTATGGGTAGGTATGATGGCAAGCGTTGGCTCCCGGGTCGGCAGCGGTGTGGGGGCCATCGCGGTCAATTCAGCGATCTCTTCCCTGATCGCAGCTTCCATCGTCATCGTCCCATGAATGGCGGTAATTGCCTGGTTGGGATCATCTTTGCGGCCCCCGCCCAACCCCAAAACAGAAAACAGCGCAGTACCGATCCCGCACAAAAAGAAAAGCACCACAGCAGCAATTGCAATCACCCCGCAAGTGCGTTTGTTCCCGCCTGTCGAAAATTTATTGACTTTTTGAGTTCTCATTCCCATCGTCATTCCCTCTGGTTAAGCCGTGTTGTAAACAGTATACTCCCATTAAATCAAAAAACCGTACAAAGCGCAAATATTTTTCCTTTTACTGGCATGAGATTACTCCTTGAGTAATAGCTATATTTGATGTTATTTATCGCATTTTAGGTTAACAAAAAACACACACATTTTCAATACGTATCTTTTTATGGAAGCCCAGGGTGTATTTTTTTTGTTGGCAAGATCGTACCGCGTTTTTATCCCTTATTGCAAGCTTTCGCAGGCGATGCCGTTTTTATTGTTGTCGAGGCCAGACCAATTATTGCCACCGCAGCTTTCGTAGCAGGCCTGGGCGGCGCTGTGAGTTGAGAAATCGGAGCAGTTGTAATCCCGGGAGCAATCACATACTGCAGCAGGTTGAGGAGGCGGTGGCGGGGGTTGTGTGGGCAGCAGGATGACGGGGGTATTGGTCGGGAATGGGGTTGAGGATGGGGCCAGGGTATTGGCCTGGACGGGGGCGAGGGTGGGGATGGGTTCTGGTGTTTCAGTGGACTGTTGATCAACAGTTGGGGCTTGCCGGGTGAGTTCGAGCTGGCGGGATCGAACGGCAGCTTCCATAGTCATGGTGGAATAGATCTGATTGACAGCCTGGTCGACGTTAAGGGTGGGTTCACCTCCCCCGCCAAGCGCAGAAACAATGAGGCCGCCAACGCCGCAGAGGCCGAGGAGGGTGGTGACTACGATGGCGATGATGCCGCAAGTACGTTTGTTGGTTGAGAGGGACGGTATCTGGGTTCCGGTTGGTTTGATCTTGGCGGAGGATTTGCGGGTTTCCTTAACATAGGAGACGCCGGTGCCGGGGATGGAAACCGTAGTGCGGGTGCCGCGCGGGCCACGGCTGACACGGAAGCCTTTCACACCTGAACTGGTGCCAATGCCCGATTTGCTAATGTTGATACGGAAAAATTTACCAAGATTGATAGATTTTCGAAATCGCAGCCCCATGTTTCCTTCCTCAAAACAATTGTCATACGATATTTCACAATACCGACATTCGCATCATAATATTAGTATACTCTCAACAAATCAAAAACATGGCCGTAAATGATGCATTACACCCCTACAGGCTTACCAACTTAAACAAAAAAACACCCTCGCAGGCGTCTTTTTCATTATGAATTGTGAATTGTACATTCTACATTAATTTGTGGGCGGTATAGGACTCGAATATCATCCCTCGATGGGGCCTGCGACCCCAACAAAAAAACACCCTCGCAGGCGTCTTTTCATTATGAATTGTACATTCTACATTAATTTGTGGGCGGTATAGGACTCGAACCTACGACCCCTTGCGTGTAAAGCAAGTGCTCTAACCAACTGAGCTAACCGCCCGGAACCCACAAATTATACCGCAAAACCTTACATTCATGCTACACTTTTCCTGTCAAATAAAAATAATATCACGTAAAAAGCCGGGAAGTGCCAAAAGGATCAGACAGGTTTTCCTTCGCTCCCTGGCGGCTTTGTGTGAGAATGAATTGGAGAACACCATGCGCTTTATACGATACCGCGACAAACAAACCAAACAACCCGCCTTCGGCTGGGTGCTGGAAGAAAAAGTTGGACGGCTGGAAGGCTCGCCCTTCTCGGAATACCGCCGCCTGGAACCGGAATGGGACCTCGACCAGGTCGAACTGCTCGCCCCGGTGCTCCCCACCAAAGTCGTCTGCGTCGGGCGCAACTATGCCTCCCATGCCCGGGAACACAACGTGGACGTCCCCGACTTGCCTTTGCTCTTCCTCAAGCCGCCTTCAGCTGTTATTGGTCCCCAAAAGCCTATCTACATTCCACCCCAGGCCAGCCGCGTCGAACACGAAGCTGAAATGGCCGTCATTATCGGCAAAAGCGGCCGCTGGATTCCCGCAGAAAAAGCCAACAACCACATCCTCGGTTATACCATCGCCAACGATGTCACCGCCCGCCAGCTCCAGCGCAGCGATGGACAATGGACCCGCGGCAAAGGCTTCGACACCTTCTGCCCGCTCGGCCCGTGGATTGAGACCAGCCTGGACCCCGCCGACACCCTGATTACCTGCCGTGTGAATGACGAAATGCGGCAAATGGCCTCCACTCGCGAGATGATCTACACCATCCCCCAATTGATCGCCTTCGCCTCCTCCTTCATGACCCTTTGCCCCGGCGACGTCCTCCTCACCGGCACCCCTGCCGGTGTTGGCCCCCTGCGTGAAGGTGACCTAGTCGAGATCGATATCGAAGGCATCGGCGTCCTCCGCAACCCGGTTGAACTTGAACCTGAACGCAACACATAATCCCTGTTTTTCCTTCCCGCATTTTACCTCTCCGCCTTGCCAAACCAACCTGCCTGCGTTATAATTCGCACCGTTGTTCGGGGCGTAGCGCAGTCCGGCTAGCGCGCACCGTTCGGGTCGGTGAGGTCGGCGGTTCGAATCCGCCCGCCCCGACTGAACAACAAAAAACTCCGTGAATTCACGGAGTTTTTTTTACTTTTATTATCGATAGCGCAGGCTGAGCCTGTCGACACTTGTACCCGAATGGGTAAGCCGAAGCGGGTTTCGTAAACCCCGCACCCTACAGGGTGCTTCACTCCTGCCCCTCCAACGCAGCAAACAACGCATCCCGCTGCTCAACAATAAAAGCTACCACCTCATCCCGCGGGATCACCTCGCGGTCTTCACCCGAACGGTACTTGAATTCCACCCCGCCCGCTTCCAGAGAACGCTTGCTCACCGTCAACCGCAGCGGAATACCGATCAAGTCCGCATCATTAAACTTAACCCCGGGACGCTCATCGCGATCATCAAAGAAAACATCCACACCCGCCTGCTGAAATTCCGCATACAGGGCAGCCGCTTCCTCTTCCCCGCCGCGCAGCGAGACCAGATGCACCGCATACGGGGCAATACTCACCGGCCAGGTAAGACCATGTTCGTCATGATATTCCTCGGCAGCGCAGGCCAGCAGCCGCCCCACGCCAATCCCATACGACCCCATCACCACCGGCTTCTCTACCCCGTCCTTGTCCAGGAAGGTGGCGCCTACCGCCGCGGAATAGCGTGTGCCCAGCTTGAAAATATTTCCTACCTCAACGCCGCGGCTGGCAGTCAGTACAGTGCCGCATTCGGGGCAGGCATGACCTGCTTCAGCAACGGCAATATCCGCCACCACCTCGGCCTTGAAATCGCGCACGTAATTGACATTGCACAAGTGAAATCCTTCTTCATTGGCGCCTGCCACCAGGTTGGGCGAGTTGACAATTGAATCATCCACCACAATCATGGCACCCTTGACCGCCAGCGGAGATGCATATCCAGGAACTGCCCCAACGGCGCGAATTTCTTCATCCACCGCGGGGCGCAGGCCCATTGCCCCAGCCACATTCGCCAGCTTGGTCTCGTTTACGTCCATGTCGCCGCGGATCACAGCAAACACCAGCTTTTCTTTGGTTTCTGCACCATCAACGAAAGTCCCCATCATAAACACCGCTTTGGCTGTACGGGATCTTTCAATCCCCAGGAAACCAGTCAGTTCCTCAATCGTCTTCACCGCTGGCGTTGCCACCTTCTCAATCGCCAGCATTTCTTCCGGTACAGCCTTTGCCTTCTGGAAGGCGGCCACCTGCCGGTTGGCGATATATTCACACTTGGGGCAAATGATCAACGTATCTTCTCCCACGGGCGAAAGATACATATACTCATGCGCCATGTTGCCGCCCATCATGCCCACGTCAGACTGCACCGACACCACCGGCAGCCCGCAGCGCGCAAAGATGCGGAAATAGGCATCATAATGCGCCTGGTATTGCTTATCCAACCCTGCATCATCCACATCCAGCGTGTAGCTATCCTTCATCGTAAATTCCCGCACCCGGATCAAGCCCGCCCGGGGACGCGGGTCATCACGCCACTTGGTTTGAATATGATAGACCAGCCGCGGCAACTGCTTGTAAGACTGGATCAGATTCTTCGTCAGATAGGCCACTGCCTCTTCGTGGGTCATTGCCAGCGCAATGTCACGATCATTGCGATCCTTCATCCGCCCCATCTCAGCCCCAATCTGGTACCACCTGCCAGTTGCCTTCCACAGGTCAGCAGGCTGCACCACTGGCATGGAAATTTCCTGCCCCCCAATGGCTTCAATCTCCTCCCGCATGATCTGCTCAATCTTCGTCATGGAACGTTTCGCCAGATGCAGATAAGTGAAAATCCCCGCCCCCATTTGCTGAATATACCCCGCTCGCAGCAATAATTGATGGCTGGCAATCTCTGCATCAGCCGGCACCTCGCGCAGCGTTTGACCAAACAATTCGCTCATTCTCATTGCATTTTCTCCCGTTTCTGCCACACATTTCAACAAGCTCAATGCCCGGCTTTGTAATAACCTTGCAATTATATCAATGAAAGGGCAAAGGCAACTGGCAACCAGGGAATAAGAAAACTTCAATTGTCAATTTGTCAACCAGGGTTTCGATTAACAGAATTTTTTTCAGCATTTTTTCGTGGCGTAGAATTTATCTGGATATAAAAATACGCCGAAGATCGTTCTCCGGCGTATCAATCACCCCTACATCACAACTTACGAATAACTGCCCGAGATCCGCTCCATCACACGCTGCATTTGTTCTGTCAATGCCAGCGAATCCCGCAGCAAGACTTCATTTTCAAATCCGTCCACGCCGTTCATATTCACGATCCCGCTCAAATATTGCTGGCTGGCCTTATTCGTCTCATCTGCCACTTTCCACAGGGCAATACTGCCCTCAAGAATATTCTGGATTTTGGCCGCCTCATCTGCGCCGACTACGCGGGTCAAATCCCGGCAGGAAACCTCACCGGGCATGCCCAGCAACCGTGCCAGCGTTTCCTTTTGCTCTACACGCTCGTCAGCATTCTGCGTCAAATCATTCAGCACCATTTTCTTCAATGCCATAACCCGCTTGATCTCATTCGCAGATCTATTGCTATGAGCCTGTCTTTCGTCCCGCAATGTATCAACCAATTCCTGCAACAGACGAAATTCTTTTACCAAAGAAGTCGTCAAGGTTGTCGTTAATTCCTTATAATCCGTTTGCAGCATACCTGTCCTCACGAACCCCTGTAAACAAAAAGATGCGCTGTGTAGACTTTCCTCACAGTAACAAGCTAAGTTTAATGGAAACGGGATAAACTGTCCGTAAAGAACAAATGAAAATCACTGCGGCAAGTCCGCCCATGTTTTGCTATAATAAGAACCACAAGACCCCATCGCATTAATCCATCACAGCAATCATTCAACCCAATTAAAATAAAGCGATGGATCAAAAGGGTGACAGATGGACACAAAAAACATATTGATCATTGAAGACGATAATATTGTTGCCAAGACCATTGAAAGATGCCTGCGTGGAGATGAATTTCGCATCCGCATCGCCAACTCCGGCGTGGAGGGCCTCAAGGCCGCCCGCAGAAACCCGCCCGATATCATCATCCTGGATGTGGTCATGCCCGGCATGGATGGCTACGCCGTCTGCGAGGACATCCGGGCAGACCCCGTCCTGGAAAAAATGCCTATCCTTTTCCTGACTGCCCGCGCCAAGGATGAAGAAAAAATTCACGGCTTGCAAGTCGGTGGAGACGACTACCTCAGCAAGCCCTTTAACCTCGACGAACTGACTCTGCGCATCCGTGCCCTCCTGCGCCGCTCAGAATGGAGCCGCGACCAGATCACCCCACGCGCAGAGGATGAGCAGAAATCCTCCACGGAATTGACCATCGGTGACTATACCCTTAACACTGATACTTTTGAACTTGCCACACCTCACTATGGAGACATCCGGCTCACCCCCGTGCAGTACGACCTGCTCTACCACCTGATGAGCCATGCCGGTGAGATTTTCTCCCCGGCCCGCCTGCTGGACGAGGTTTGGGATTATCCCTCTGATTCAGGTTCTCCCGACCTGGTGCGCGTGCATATCAAAAATCTGCGTGAGCGCATCGAAGAAAACCCGCGCTCCCCCAAATTCATCCTGACCATCCCTGGCTATGGATACAAAGTGGTCAACCCCACACAAGATGCCGAATGACCCCAGCATGGGAAAATTAACCCAGGATACGCCGCCGGCTTCTCCCCTCCCGATCGAACAACGAACCCGGGAACTGCTTGACATTCTTTCCACACACAATCCCGCTATCGGTATGGAGAAGTTTCAAATCGGTTTGCTGGACTATATCGTAAAACTCACCCATGCCAGCAATGTGGTGGTTTTCACCATCCAGACCACAAACCCGTCCATTGCGGAACGCCTCAGTTTTTCATCCAATGGAAAAATCAACCATCTTGAACCCGTCTCACTCAATCAGATCGACCTTCACGCCTACCAGTCATCCCCCAACGGAAAGTACATTCTCCTCCAGCAAGACGCCGTCTTTCGCAGCGCCATGCAAACCCTTGCCCCCCATCTCCCGGCACAGGCCGTCTATTTCTCGCCACTGATCGTCAATCAGGAAAGCCTCGGTTTCCTGCTCGTTTTGGAACCAATTCTCCCGCCAAACAGTCCAATTCCTTCCCTCCTGGCAATGGCTGCCACCAATTTGGCAAACGCCACCCTTAACCACCGTCTGATGCAGCAGTTCCAAATCACCATCGCCGATCTGGAAGCCAGCCGCTGGGAAGTCCTTAATTCCCGCAACACCCTGCGCACCCTCTTCGACAATATTCCCATCTCCATTTACATTGTCAACAAGGATTACTCCATCGCCGCCATCAACCGTCACCGCGCCAGCCAGCTGGAGGTTTCCATCACCCGCATCGTGGGCCGCAAATGTTATAAAGCGCTCTTCAATCGTGACGGCATTTGTGATGGATGCCAGATTAATCAGAGCTTGCTGGAAGGAAAAAACACCTCCCGGCTGAGCCAGGTCTGGCGCGAAGGCCAGGAACAGCCCGTCATTCTGGACATCGCCTCCTATCCCGTCCTGAACGAAGAAAAAAATATCGTCCAGGCTATCATGGTCGAGAACGACATCACCGAGAAACGCCGTCTGGAAGACAGCCTCATCCAGAATGAGAAAATGGCCGCTGTTGGACAATTGGCCGCTGGCATGGCCCACGAAATCAATAACCCCCTCGCCGCCATCATCGCCAATGCCCAGTTGATCATGCGCGGGGCGAAGGACAATGCCGACATTCTTGAAAGCGCCGACCTGATCGAGCAGGCCGGGGTGCGCGCCTCCCAAACCATCCGCGACCTGCTGCGGTTTTCCCGTCAGGAAAGCTATACCTTCACCGAAACCGATCTGAACGAATCCATTGAGAAGGTTGCTTCCTTGCTCCAATTTAAGTTAGTCAAGAAGAATGCCAGGATCAACCTCGATCTTCAGCCAAATATCCCCATCATCAACGCCAGTGAAGACCACCTGCAAAGCGTGTGGGTCAACCTGATCGTGAATGCCGTTGACGCCGCTGGCGACAACCCGCTCGAGATCACCATCACCACCCGCTACGCTAATGGAGAATTTATCACCCTGATTGCCGACAACGGCGCAGGCATTCCCGAAGACCGCCTCTCCAAAATCTTTATCCCCTTCTATACGACCAAATCTCCCGGCAGCGGTACCGGCCTGGGCCTGTCTATCTGCCACCGCATTGTCACCAACCACGGCGGTGAGATGCGCGTCGAAAGCCGTCTCGGTCACGGCACGCGCTTCATCGTCATCCTGCCTGAAAAGTACCCGTAGAACTGTACCGGCAAGGCGCAATATTCAATGCTGTGCGGAATGCCTCGCCAGTATTTTCCCGTCTTACTCCCTCACCTCACACACCAGCCCCTTCAAATATGCCCCCTCCGGGAACTGCAAAGCCACCGGATGATCCACCCCCTGGTGCATCCTGTCCACAATACGCGCATCCACCCCCGCATCCAGCGCCGCCCCTGCCACCACCTTCTGGAACAGGTCTTCCTTCACCCCACCCGAACACGAGAACGTGAACAACAGTCCTCCTGGCCGCAGCAACTTAAAGGCCAGCAGGTTGATGTCCTTATACCCGCGCACCGCCTGCTTGGCCTGGGCCGATGTCGGCGCAAATTTTGGCGGGTCCAGCACAATCAGATCAAAGCTCTGCCGGCTGTCGCGCATCGTGCGCAGGTCTTTGAACACATCTCCCGCCTGCCAGGTCAGCAGACCGTCAGGCAGGCCATTTAGTTTGCGGTTTTCTTCGGCAACTACCAACGCCTCGTCAGAACTGTCCACGGATAACACGGATTTTGCCCCGCCAGCCGCGGCATAAACGGAAAACGCACCTGTGTAGCAAAAACAATTCAGCACGTCCCGCCCTTCAGCTGCTTCGCGGACTTTCTGACGATTTCTTCGCTGATCTACATAAAACCCGGTCTTTTGTCCACCGGCCACGTCCACCAGGAATTTCAGTCCATTCTCCTCAACCACCAGCGGATCAGGCACTCCTCCATAGAGCAGCCCGGACCGCGGCTCCAGGCCTTCCAGGTGCCGCACTTCCACATCAGAGCGTTCATACACACCACCTGTACCAGTAAGGTTGACAAGAATATCCTTAATTTCTTCGCGCCATTTCTCTACCCCCGCGGTCAACACCTGCATCACCAGCACGTCACCGTATTGATCCACCACCAGCCCGGGAATGCCGTCCGATTCGGCATGCACCAGGCGCACGGACGTCGTTTCACCAACCGGGATCAATTTCCGCCGCATCGCAATCGCTTCACTGATTTTTGCCTTCAAGAAGTCAGTATCTACCTGCTGGTCAGCATCCCACGTCCACATCCGTGCCCGGATCTGTGAATTTGGACTATAAGCTGCCAGCCCCAGTTCCTGCCCATCAGCAGACTTTACCATCATGGTATCGCCCATTTCCGGGCTGCCTTCCACGCGCGCCACTGCCCCCGAAAAAATCCACGGGCGGCGTTGCAAAACCGATTTATCACGATCGGGTTTAAGAGTCAAAATATTTTTATTCATTTACTTCTTCCTGTCAAATCCAGCACACCTGCTTCATCCAATATGGAAACGCCTAACTGCCGGGCTTTATCAAATTTTGAACCGGGACTTTCCCCCAGCACCAGATAACTGGTATTTTTCGAAACGCTGCTGGTAACTTTTCCCCCTGCATTCTGAATGATCTCCTTCATTTCATCCCGTGAGTAGGTCGGCAAGGTTCCCGTGATCACAAACGTCATCCCCGCCAGTGATTGCTCCGACGCGTCCAGCTCTCGCAGTTCGGCCACCGGCCACACGTCGCGTGCCCGCAGCTTTTCGAGCAGCTGCCGATTCTTGTCCTGGGCAAACCAGTCCACAATCGCCTCGGCAATATTCGGTCCTATGCCTTCGATCTCCATCAAGTCATCCACGCTGGCCTTACCAAGCATATCCAGGTCGGGATAATAACGGGTTAAATCCGCAGCCATCACCTCCCCCACCCCGCGGATGCCCAAAGCAGTGAGCAAACGCGCCAGCGGCTGCGTTTTGGAGGCAGCAATCGCCTCCAGCAGATTGTCCGTCCGCTTCTCGCCAAATCCTTCCAGTGAAACCAGATCATCCCGCTGCAGGCTGTACAGATCGGCCACATCTTGCAGCAGACCCTCTTCCACAAGCTGCTCCACAATCTTGATCCCCATCCCGACAATGTCCATCGCCGAACGGGAAACAAAATGCTCCAGGTTGCGAACCAATTGTGCCGGACAGGCCGCATTTACACAATACCAGGCCACTTCCCCCGTCACGTGTTCCACCGGCTGCCCGCAGGCAGGGCATATCTCCGGTAGAATAAACGGCATCTCCACCCCGCTGCGTGCTGCAACGACCGGCCCGATCACATACGGGATCACATCTCCTGCTCTTTTGATTAACACCCGATCAGCTATACGAATATCTTTCTCGGCGATGAAATCAAAATTGTGCAGGGTCGCCTGTTTGACCACCACGCCCCCTACTTCCACCGGCTCCAGGATCGCATATGGTGTCAGCACCCCGGTGCGCCCCACATTCACCCCAATGTCCAGCAGCGTAGTCGTCACTTCCCGAGCCGGATATTTCAAGGCCAGCGCACCGCGTGGATCTTTGCCTACCACCCCCAGGCTGGCCTGCAAACTCAAGTCATTCAGCTTGATCACCACCCCGTCCACTTCAAACGGCAGCTCATCCCGTTTCCCCAGCCAGCGCTTGCAAGAAGCCAGCATACTTTCAATATCCTCGCAATATTCCACCGTATCCGTCACCAGAAAACCGTACGACCGCAGCAGGGAAAGCGTCTCCCACTGCGTGGAAGGCATAGGACCATCCGCAGTCACTACAGCGTAAATGAATACCGTCAGCGGCCGGGTGGCTGTGATGCCCGAATCCAGTTGACGCAGTGACCCCGAAGCCGTATTACGCGCATTCACGTAGGTCTTCTCGCCCTGCTCGGCAAGCCGCTTGTTAAGCGCCTCAAATTCATCGATAAAGATCAATACTTCGCCGCGCACCACCAGTTCTGGCGGCGGGGTTGGCCCATCTTCAGACACCGGAATGCGCAGCGGGATCGATCGCACCGTGCGCAGGTTCTCGGTAATATCTTCGCCAATATCCCCATCCCCGCGGGTAGCGCCCTGCACAAACTCGCCGTTACGATAGGTCAACACCACCGTCAGGCCATCAAACTTGGGTTCGGTGACGAAGTCCGCCGTCAGCACCCGTTCGTCCAGTCTGGCAATCCGCTGAACCCAGGCGCGTACCCCCTCCAGATCAAAGGCATTTGCCAGGCTGAGGATCGGTGCTGGATGCTGCACTTTGGTAAATTTCGAGGTTGCCCCCGCCCCCACACGCTGGGTCGGCGAATCCAGGGAAACCCAGTCTGGATGTGCGGCTTCAATCTCCCGCAGCCGGTCGACCAGTTGGTCATATTCATAATCGCTGACCAGGATGGCGTTCTTCACATAATACTGATGATTATGGAACCGTATCTCCTGCTTCAGCTTTTCCATCTCTTGGCGCAGTTCGTTTTCGTTCATAGGTTAATTATAAGGGATTCGGGGATTAGAGATTAGTCAATTCGTCAATCAGAAATCAGGAAAAACTACAATGGGAAAGATTGACAGAAATGCCAGCCAGTCAACAGATCCCCCCTTTTCAATGTTGTTCCTGGAATTTCTGTCTTACCCAGGATTCTTTTCTTTGCGCCTTGGCGGCTTTGCGTAAATTTTACCTTTTTTCTTCCACCGCAAACACCGATACCCGCACATCATCCCCAAATGTCCACTCCTCCACCAGCGCGAACTGTTCCCCAAACTGCGCAGCAGCAGGGAAATCCCCCCCCGCCGCGCTGCGTTCTTCAATCAACCACAAGCGTTCAAGACCCTCCGCCAGCGGCAGAAATCCCTCCATCGCCTGCTCACTTTCCGTCTCATCCCCCGGCACAGGCCATGAATACCAGATCTTTCCAAACTGCGCGCTGTTCATCGCGTGATACCACAACGGATACAAATATGGCGAAACGATCACCCCATCCCCATCAGTCATCTCGGTTTGTACTAAGGCCTCCGCCGCCGCGAAATCTTCCCGTTCAGCATACCAGACCGGATCCTGCCGATTCAGACGCATGTTGACCCCCATCACCAGCAACATGACAAAGCCCAATACACCGGCAGCGAGCCACCTTCTGTTCCGCTGCACCCCGTTTTCCATACGCCACAAGGCAAACAAGCTGCCAGCAGCCAAAGCCGCCGTGACAGCCCCGCCAACCAGCACACGCCATTCTCCCTGCTGGAACACCCGCCACATCGCCAGGTCCAGTGGCGTACCCTGAAACACCATCAGCCAGTGTCCGATCCACGGCGCGCAGCATAACTGCCACAAGATCAACTCCGTCACCGGCTGCAAGGTCTGCTCATACAGACTCTGCAGATATACCGGATCGGCAATCAGCACTCCACCCAGTTGGATCAGTGCACTCAAACCACACAGCCCGCACACCGCAGCGTGCATTGCCCTGCTCCCCTTCTCTTCCAACCATTGCAGGCCCGGCAGCCCCATCAAGGTCATTAAAGGCAGCACCGGCAGCATAAAACGCGTACCCCAGGTCATATTCCACCACCCGGCATCATATACCAGTGCCTGCGCCACAGTCAGGCCCATCACCGACACAAGCGGAATCCAAAACAGCACCGGATTCTTGCGCCGCAGGGCAAACCCGCCCACAGCGGCAGCTGTCAGGATGGGCATATACCAAAACACCCCCTTCCCCGGGCTAACGAAAATACCTGCTAAAGCCTGCCAGAATCCCTTATGGGGTAAAACCACCAGATTATGATAACGCAAAGAGAAAAATTCCAGTGTCAGCCGCGGCGGCACATGCAGTCCCAAACCAGTCCATCCAACCCCTACCAGCACAATCACCATGGCCAACGCAATCCCACCTGCCAGCCATATTTTTCTCCTGTGCACGTCTTCCGCCGCCTTGGTCCGCAGCACAACCAGCAAAAAAAGCGCCGGCAGCACCGCCACCAGGATCACCTTCGTCAGCAGAACAGCGCCAAAGCATAACACAGCCCCAACCCCGATGGCTACACGAAGACAAAAGCTGCCTCGCTCCTCCGTTGCCAGCACCAGCAGATAAACCGCCAGCGTCAGCCACAGCATCGCCAGCGGCTCGCGGAAGAACGTCTTCGCATACGGCCAGGCCAGTGTGCCAAAACCAAAAACCAGCGTAGTAATCAGGGTATATTTTCTCTTCCCCCCAAGTTGAAGCCCCAGCCCAAACAGCACCACCCCGGTCAGCGCAGTATACAGAGAATTTAACCAAAAAAGCGCCTGCATCCGCCCGCCGGCATTAAAAACACCGCTCCTGAGCGCCCAGGAGCCCGCTAACGCATGAAGCGGTTCAACACCTCCCATCATGCCGCCTAACCTGGAATTACCGTACAGTTGTTCTGCTGACAACACCCCGTTTTCAGCGGCATTGATCGCGGCCACAGCAAATAACTGCTCATCATCCGCGGACGGCACCCCGCTGTAACTCAGGCTGTAAACGCCAAACAAGACCAAAAAAAGAAACAATCCCGCCAGTGTGTTCTGGCGGGAGACTGTTTTTATGGGCACGGCGTCCCGATACCCGCTTGCGGACAATAATAGGGCGTGCGTGTCGGGATTTGTGTCTTTGTCGGCGTCAGCGTCGTCGTTTTGGTTGGGATCAGCGTTCTGGTAGGCAGCGGTGTAGATGACGATGCCAGGGTAGAAGTCGATACAGCTGTCTGTGTGATGGTTTTCATCGGAACATTCGTATCCAACTCAATCGCTGTGTTGGTGGCAGAAGGCTGCTCGTCCGCCTGTCCTGCAGTACCTGTCCATTCAAAAGGCAAAACCCCGCAGGCCAGTATCAAGAGTACCGTTATTAACAAAACACTGTTCTTCTTTTTATTCATGGATCACCTCGCTACTCTTTATAGTTTTCTTCGTATATCTTAATGATACCAATAACTTGTCTGTGTTTCATTAATTTTCTTTAATCAAAAAATCGTCGTTTTGTCTTTGCCACACCCGTTTTCACAAAATTACGCCTGTTCTTTGAATTGCTCATTTCGACAGAAAATGTTAAACTATAGTTGGTGGTATTTTTCACAGATCATTGATCATCATCTGAAAAATTGCGCACAGCAATCAACAATCCAACATGGAGGAAAAAATAATGAAAGGCATTAAAACCATCGCCTATATTGCCGCCGGGATTCTCATCCTGTTTGGCGTGTTATTTATTATCGGTTCCGGTGATGCCGGCGGCGGTGGATGGGGCTGGGTATGGACTGGCATTATTCTGGTCGTGATTGGATTCGCAATCATCCTGTTCGCTTCCCGCCGCGCGGCAAAAGAAACTGGCAAGGAAGAGAATGTGACCCTGAATATCGATCTTCCCGGGAATGTCAATATGGATACCATCAAATGCAAATCCTGCGGCGGGGTCCTCCATTCCGATGACATCAAGCTGGTGGCCGGCGCCCCGGTAGTGACCTGTCCCTACTGCCACACCACGTATCAAATTACCGAAGAACCCAAGTGGTAAAAGACGTTTATCAAATGCGATTCCGTTTTGTATCTGGAGAAAACTCATGAAAAAGAAGCTGATCAGTATTGCGCTGCTGCTCTTAATGGTACTTGCGTTAACCCCCGGCCTCGTTTCTGCACAGACCTATCTCTTTGAGGTCAACAAAACCACCGCCAATGTATACATCAATCCCGACGGCACCATGCTGGTTGAATACTGGTTCATCTTTACCAACGATCCTTCTGCCGACCCGATTGATTATATTGATGTCGGTACGCCAACCGGTTCCTATCCCCTGTCTGCCGTTACTGCGGACATTGACGGTACCCCCATCTCCGGGATTGGCTATTCTTCCTATGTTGATGGCATCGAGCTTGCCCTGGGCAATCAGGAAATCCAGCCCGGCAGATCCGGCATTGTACATGTGCGCATCCCCGATATTAACAATGCATTATATCTTTCGGATGTCGAAGACTACGCCAGCTTCAATTTCTCGCCCAATTATTTTGGCAGCGAATATGTTACCGGAGATACAGAATTAACCGTAACCCTGTACCTGCCGCCAGGAATGGAACCAGAGCAGCCAATTTATCACGAACCCAAACGATGGGTCGGTGCGGACGAACCGGAATCGGGCTATGATGACCAGGGACGCGTCTATTACCGCTGGAGCAGCAGCCAGGCCGACAGCCACACCCAATACCTCTTTGGCGCCAGCTTCCCCATGGATTTCGTACCGGAAGACGCCCTGCAAAAACCGCCTTCCGCCATCGCCAGTTTCTTTGCAAACGAAAACCTGATTTGCGTATGTTTCAACATTCTTATTTTTGGCTTCTTTGGTCTGGTCATCTTTGGCTCGGTCCGCGGTTCAAAAAAGCGCAAGTTGAAGTACTTGCCGCCCAAGATCGCCATTGAAGGCCACGGTATCAAGCGCGGCCTCACCGCCGTTGAAGCCGCCGTCCTCCTGGAACAGCCCCTCGATAAAATCGTCACCATGATCCTCTTCTCCACCATCAAGAAAGGCGGCGCCACCGTTATCAGCCAGGAGCCCCTCAAGCTGAAAGTGGCTGACCCGCTGCCCGAAAAACTGCACACGTATGAAGAAGAATTCCTGGCTGCTTTCAAAGGCGAAGAAAAAAATCGTCGTAAAGCACTCCAGAATTTGATGGTCAATCTGATCAAGGAAGTGACCAGCAAAATGAAAGGCTTCAGCCACAAGGAAACCGTCGCCTATTATGAAGACATCATGGAGCGTGCCTGGCAGCACGTGGAGGCCGCCGATACACCCGATGTCAAAATCGAGAAATTTGACGATTACATGGGCTGGACGATGCTCGACAAGGATTTCGACGACCGCACCCGGCGCAGCTTCGGGTCTGGCCCGCTCTTTGTGCCCATCTGGTGGGGACGCTACGACCCAACCTTCCGTTCCGCCGCTTCCGGTTCGGCCGCTTCAGCAGGAAGAACTTTCTCCTCCAGCAGCACCAGCACCGGACGGGCCATCTCTGTACCCAACCTGCCCGGCTCCAGCTTTGCTTCCTCTGTGGTCAATGGCACCCAGGCTTTCGCCGCCGGCGCCATCGGCAGCTTGACCGGCTTCACCAGCGGCATCACCAACCAAACCAACCCGATGCCCAAGCCCTCCTCCACCTCCCGCTCATCAGGCAGCGGCGGCGGACGGAGCTGTGCCTGCGCCTGTGCCTGTGCGGGCTGTGCCTGCGCCTGTGCCGGCGGTGGACGCTAAAATATGTCCTCATTGAACGGGTTGACCGGATCACGCAGCCAGAGGGAATCGCTGTCTCCCCCGCCCCCTGGCGTGCACCACTTCCAGCTTCAGCAATCCGAAGCGGAAAAAAGCCGCGTCCATCTGCGCGTGGAGCCGGACGGCAGCGGCTTGATCCTGATCAATGCCAAACACCTGCTGCACCTCAACCCCACCGCAGTTTTCATGGCTTTTTTGGTGCTGAATAAAGCCCCCCGTGAAGCAGCCATTGCTGCCCTCGTTAATCTATACGAAGTTAATGGTGAACAGGCAGCCAACGACTACGATACCCTCGCCCACCAGCTGGATGAGATGATCTTCATGGGCCAAACCTTCCAGTTATACGAACCGCTCACCGATTTCGTCAAGCCCTTTGCCGCAAAGCTCTCCGCCCCCTACCGCATGGACCTGGCGCTGACCTACCGCTGCAACAATGACTGCGCCCACTGCTACAACGCCCGCCTGCGCAATTACCCCGAACTGGATACTGCCCAGTGGAAGCACATTCTCGACCGCCTGTGGGACGACGGTATTCCGCACATCATCTTCACCGGCGGCGAGCCCACCCTGCGGGAGGATTTACCCGAACTGATCGCCTATGCCGAAAGCAAAGGCCAGATCACCGGCATCAACACCAACGGGCGCAGGCTGCGTGACGCAGCATACGTCCAGCAGTTGGTTGACGCCGGCCTTGACCACGTCCAGATCACCCTCGAGTCCCACGATGCCGCTATTCATGACCGCATGGTCTGCGCCCAGGGTGCCTGGCAGCAAACCGTCGCCGGGGTACGCAACGTCATCGCCGTGCCCGAACTATACATGATGACCAACACTACCATGCTGGATGACAACGTTGACACCCTCGCCCAGACGCTCGACTTTCTGGCCGAGCTGGGCGTGCCCACCGTCGGCCTGAATGCCCTCATCTACTCCGGCAAAGGCAAGGACGTTGGCAGCGGCCTGGACGAATCCGTCCTGCCGCCCCTCCTCCTGCTGGCTCAGGAAAAAACCGAGGCACACAACCAAAAATTGATCTGGTACACCCCCACCCAGTATTGCAATTTCGATCCCGAACGACTGGATCTGGGCGTCAAAGGCTGCACGGCCGCATTCTACAATATGTGCACCGAACCCAACGGGGACGTGATCCCCTGCCAGGCATACTATGACTGCGTGCTTGGCAATATGCTCACCGACAAGTGGCAAACCATCTGGGAACACCCGCATGCCGTCAGTCTGCGGGAACGGAAGGCACTGCCGGAAGCCTGCGGCCACTGCCACTTTTTACAGGAATGCGGGGGCGGCTGCCCCCTGGCCCGCCAATCCGGGCGCATGTCCAACCCAAAGGATCCTTTTGACCCGCTGCAAGCCGAAGCCATGAATGGAGGGTTTTAAACATGAATATATTTGACCGTTTTCTCTCAAAAATTTTCCCCCCGAAAGAACCGCTGCCTCCCGGGCTGTATCCTTATCAGACACCGCCCGATGCAGCAGAGCCTTACCGCCTGCACCTGCGCATTGATCCCGATGGAAAGGGCATGCTCATTATCAATGCCAGCACAGTCCTCCACCTGAACGAGACCGCCACCGAATTTGCCTACCACCTCATCAAACAAACCCCCGAAGATGTCATCGCCCGCTCGGTTGCCAAACGCTATGACGTGCCTCAGCAGCAGGCCATGCAGGACTTTGCCAGCCTCAAAGAACAGATTGAAATCCTGATCAGTACCGAAGACCTCGATCCGATCACCTACCTCGGTTTCGACCGCCGGGAACCATACAGCGGGAAAGGCGCGGCGCCTTATCGCCTCGACTGCGCCGTAACCTACCAGGTGCCTGACAAAGATGCAGAGATATTCACCCCCGGCAAACGTGTCAAACGAGAACTGACCACCGAAGAATGGCAGACCATCATCCAGAAGACCTGGGATGCGGGCATTCCCCACCTCATCTTCACCGGCGGCGAACCCACCATGCGTCCCGACCTGCCAGACCTGCTCGCCCTCTCTGAAGAATTGGGACAGGTCACCGGCCTGCTGACCAACGGCCTGCGTCTCTCCGAATCAACCTATCGTGACCAGCTCCTCATCGCCGGCCTGGACCATGTCATGATGATCTTTGACCGCAATGAAGAACAGGCCTGGGAGGCCCTGAGAGACTGTCTGGCAGAAAATCTCTACATCACCGTCCATCTTACCCTCAACGATACCAGCAACGCGCAGGAAGAGCTGCAAGAGATGACCGCCCTCCTCGATAAATTTGATGAAATGGGCGTGCATTCCATCTCCCTCAGCGCCAGTGACCCTGCCCTGCAGGAATCTCTCGAAGACCTGCGTCAGGCTGTCGCAGAACACGAACTGACCCTGGTCTGGGATCTGCCCGTGCCGTATTCACGCTTTAACCCTGTCGCCCTGGAACTGGAAAACGCAGACCAGATCATTGACGGCAGCGGACACGGCTGGATGTACGTCGAACCGGATGGCGACGTCCTCCGCAGCCAGGGCTTGACCGAAGTCCTCGGCAACCTGCTGACCGACGAATGGGAGCAAATCTATCAAAAGCTCGCTTGACGTCCCGGACTGGCACGGCCGCTTTACGCAGCAAGCCCGCTGGACAGCCCAAATGCGGACGCATATCCTGCGTGCAACCGGTCTGGACAGCACCGCCGGCCGCATTCTGGAAGTCGGATGCGGAACCGGAGCTGTCCTGCACAGTCTGGCAGAGTCAACCCCCGCGACGCTCTACGGGCTGGATCACAACTTCTCATACCTTCAGGAAGCACAATCAAACACCGCAGGCACACGGCTGACCTGCGGTGATGCCCTTCGCCTGCCCTATGCCGCCAACAGTCTGGACGCTTCGGTCTGCCATTTTCTCCTCCTCTGGCTGGCAGATCCCGCCCAGGCCCTGCAGGAAATGACGCGCGTCGTCAAAACCGGCGGCTGGGTGATCGCTTTTGCCGAACCAGACCACACCGGGCGTATCGACCATCCCGCGGCCCTGCAATCCCTCGGCGCGCGCCAGACGACCGCCCTGCGCCAGCAAGGCGCAAACCCCGCCATTGGGCGCGTTTTGCGCGGCCTGTTCGCCCAGGCTGGTCTGCAAAATATCCAGGCTGGCCTGATCAGCGGCCACTGGACGGCTGAATTTACCCCCCAGGACTGGCAGCAGGAATGGGACATCATCCAGGCCGACCTGGAAAACACCCTCCCGAACGCTGAACTCCAGCACCTGAAAGAGATCGACCGCGCCGCCTGGCAGTCCGGCGAGCGCATCCTCTATATCCCCACCTTCTACGCCTGGGGCCAGGTGCCCTGATTCACCCTTTGCAGGGACAAGTCTCCCGACTTGTCCGCTTTTCCTGACCATAACACAATCCCTCTATACAAATCATCCCCTTTCTGCCGTAAGGACAGGCGCTGCGCGTGACCTGTCCGCATCACTGCGCACTATCTTTAAAGCTGGCAAATTTTCCCATTTCGCAGGCCAAACAAACACAGCCATACCATGGATATTGTATAAAAATTGTGATGACGACTTCAGTCGTCATCGCAGTTTGTAAATTCAAGTTTGAAAAAAACAAAAACAGGCAGAGCTTCACACTCCCTGCCTGTTTTCTTGTTATGTCACACCCCTGCCGTTCTTACTCAATCGGATGGGAATAAATCACCAGCACCATCGGCTCCCGATTCGAAAGCTCGGCATAGAACAACACCGCATTCTTCGATGTCCTGTTCAACGGATACAGATAGGTCATCAAATACATCTGATTATCACCCTGCTCATTGCGCGCTGGTGTATATTTTCTTGCAGACATTTCTGCTTCGTAATGCGCCTCCACTTCAGGGAATTTGATCCCGGCTGGCAGCAGGTACACCTCATAATAATACGGCGCCGGGATGGCAAGCGCAGCCGCCTGCGTCGCCGCAATCTCTTCCCAGGCCGGGTCGTTATCGGTGTCCTGCACCACCAGCAGCGATCCAGCGGGGGCAGGCATACGCCAGGACGGCACCGCGGTCGGCTCAGGCGTCGGCAACCTTCTTGCCGGCGGAATTTCCGTAGGCAAGGGGGATTCCGGCTCCAGTTGTGCCGGTGCTTCCTCCTCCACCCCCGGCAGCCCGCAGCCGAACAACAGGAGCAATAAAAATATCAGGACCATAAAATAAATTTTCCTGTTTCCCATCAGCATTCCCTCCCAAATCTCAACCATCTGCCCCAATCCTAAACGGGAACAGCCAAATTTGCAACAAACCCGAAAAAACATTTTTCCACCAAAGGGTTGCAAAAAATCAAAGAAGTGACTATAATAACCCAGCAATTCGGGGCGTGGCGCAGTCCGGTTAGCGCGCTTGCATGGGGTGTAAGAGGTCGGAGGTTCGAATCCTCTCGCCCCGACTGCACAAAACCACAGAACGCTTATCTATCGCGAATAACACGGATAAGCGTTTTGCGATTCATTTAACTAATGAAACGCCAGCAGAAAGGAATCCCCTAGCAGCCTGTCCGAGAGAAATTTTTCAACCAACTTTTCCAATAGAACGTTTTGCCTCTTAGATGTATAATTGAAACATTAGTAGGTATCTTTCATTTTTTCATATGAGGTGTGGAAGGATTACCTGAATTCAGTGATCGGAAAACGAATTCATATCAAGGGCCAGGTGGTAGAGGTGATGGAGGACGGAAGAGTTTAGAACCTATCCGAAAAATAGTAAAAAGGGTTGAAAAAGGAGACGAAACCTGA